>NZ_JAGYHC010000001.1:2015678-2687571 GCF_019837165.1 Virgibacillus sp. NKC19-3 | reverse complement strand
CCCATCAGGAACCCGGAAAATAGTTCACCAAATGGTGTATATGCAATTGGGTAAGGCCCCCAGTATATAAATAACCGATTATCATACATACTAAACCAATGGCCGCAATCCACCAGCTGGATGCGATGCATATATATATGCCAAGTAAAATCGCGATACCGAAGAAAGTAAAGGCTAGATTTAATATTTTTTTCGGTTTGATACCATCTCGTACAATTGTACCACCGATGCCAACGGATTCCTCCGTATCCAGACCGCGAACAAAATCATAATATTCATTAAACATATTTGTTGCAGCTTGGATGAGCATGGATGCTATTAACATCGCAAGAAAGACGATTATATTGATAGAACCCTCTGTAAAAGCAAACATGGAACCCACAAAAACTGGTACAAATGAGGCTGTTAATGTATGTGGGCGCATAAGACGCCACCAAATTTGAAATCCTTCTTTTTCATTTAAAGCCTGCTTTACATTTATTTTATCTGTTGATTGCATTAGATGCTTCCCCCTGAAATATATCAATATCATTAATATAAGGAAATAGTTTAAACGTGTCAATTGTCGGAATGCGAAAAAAACAGTCCCTTTCCTTGAGAAACAAATAAAAAGAGAATAAAATAGAAATAAAGTTTGCCATCGTAAGTTTAACGGAGGTTTATCAGATGATTGAAACAAAGGAAAAACCAATAGAAGAATTAATAAATAAAGCAATGCAAGACATGCAACCTGATGAAGATTTTCAACTTGTCAGTATAACCAAAAAAATAACAGAGACGACTCCCCTCCATTTTTTTGAAGGGGCTAAGGAACTTCATAAAAATCGTATTTTCTGGGCAAGTACGAAAGATGACTTTTTTGTTGTTGGAATTGGGAAGGCATATGAAATGGCGACAAAGGCTGAGGCCCGTTTTGAAGAAACGGAAGCATTATGGAACCGTATATTAGCTAACGCAATCATTTACAATCCATATAAGGAAGCTGGCACTGGAATTACGGCACTGGGAGGTATGGCATTTGATCCGAAAAAAGATCAAACAACTTTATGGAAAAAGTTTAGCCCTAGCCAATTTATCGTGCCGGAATTTATGTTAACGAAAAATAATAATAACTATTATTTTACCATAAATGTGAAAGTAACTAGGGAGGATCATCCCGTTCAGATGGCAGCGGAAATAAATCAAATGGAAGCCAATCTTTTTAGGCATATTGCTAATCCTTCTGACCATGTAACAATCGAAGAAAAAATAGACATCGAACCAGATAAATGGAAAGAAACAGTTCGACAGGCGAGAGAACAAATTCGAGCAAATAAAGCAGATAAAATCGTCCTCGCACGCGAGATGCGTTTGAAATTTAATAAAAAAGCCGACATTGCAACCATTTTAGAAAAATTAATGGCTAAACAAGCTAACAGTTATATTTTTGCTTTTGAAAAGGGAGAGGACTGTTTCGTTGGTGCAAGCCCGGAGCGATTAGTGAAACTTGAAGGAGATGCCCTTTTATCGACATGTTTAGCTGGTACTGCACCAAGAGGGGAAACAAAAGAGGAAGATGTGAAAATTAGCCAGGAATTGCTTCATGACGTGAAAAATCGTCAGGAACATAATTTTGTCGTTCAAATGATCAAACAGGCTATGGCTAATTATTGCACGAAAGTTGATATACCAGAAGCACCAGTTATTTATCCGCTTCAGAATTTACAGCATTTATATACACCGGTAACAGCGCACTTGAAAAACGGATATAGCATCTTTGATATTATTAAACAGCTCCATCCAACACCTGCGCTTGGTGGTACACCGCGTGAGGAGTCGCTTGCATTTATCCGGAACCATGAGTTGTTGGACCGGGGCTGGTACGGGGCCCCTATTGGATGGCTGGATAGTAATCAAAATGGCGAATTTGCTGTTGCGATCCGCTCCGGACTTATACAAGGAGATGAAGCCTCTTTATTTGCCGGAGGGGGATTGTTAAAGATTCCAAGCCGGAAGCAGAATATGAGGAAACCATGATTAAATTTCAACCAATGCTTTCTGTTCTAGGAGAATACTAATGGATCATATAGAAGTTTTAACACGCTATACAGCTAATTTTATTGATGAACTTACCAAAAGTGGAATAACAGATGCAGTTATTTCACCAGGGTCGAGATCGACACCACTTGCATTAACAATTGCCGAACATGAACAGATAAAGTCGTGGATCATTCTTGATGAACGATCTGCGGCCTTCTTTGCACTTGGCATTGCCAAAGCAACAAAACGTCCGGTAGCACTTGTATGTACTTCCGGCACAGCAGCTGCTAATTATTTTCCTGCCATTGTTGAGGCGCATTATAGCAGGGTACCACTAATCGTTCTCACTGCAGATCGTCCACATGAACTACGTGATGTCGGTGCCCCACAAGCCATTGAACAGATAAAGTTATACGGGGACTATGTGAAGTGGTTTCATGAAATGGCACTGCCTGAGGCCACGCCTACTATGCTAGGTTATGTAAGGAGTAAAGCAGCGCGTGCTGTTTATGAGGCATGGGAAGGCAATCACGGACCCGTCCATTTAAATTTTCCATTTCGAGAACCACTTCATACGGATTTTTCACTGGAAAATGTTTGGGGCGTTCAGAGCGAGCGATCCCATCATCCAACATTTGTTGGTGAGAAGCGATTGCCAGAGAAACATACAAATCAAATTCTGGATCATTGGCGAAACAAGCATAAGGGCCTTATCGTTTGTGGTCCACAGGTAGATGAAGCTCTTGCAGCAGTTATTACGAAGCTTGCAGCAGCATGGGGATTGCCTATTCTTGCAGACCCTCTGTCTCAGCTTAGAGCAGGAGATCATGATAAGACGCATGTCATCGAAGGTTATGACGCCATACTAAGAAGTGAAGTAATTCGCGAATCTCTAAAACCGGACTTTATACTTCGTTTTGGTGCCATGCCTGTTTCGAAAGCCTATCTGTTCTACGCGAAAGAGCATAAGGACGCAATGCAATTTATTGTGGAAAATCATGCAGGATACCGGGAACCTACTGGTAATGCAAGTGAATTTATTTTCGCGGATCCCATGTTGCTTTGTGAAGAGCTTATTTCGAAATCGACAACGAGTCATGTTCATAATGAATGGTTGAAAACATGGCAAGAAATGAATAATGTGGCGAAGAGACATTTGCTTTCCGGGGTGGAAACACAAATCACCGAAGGAGAAGCTGTAAGCGGGCTGATGGAAGTTATTCCTGATAATAGCAACCTGTATGTTGGAAACAGCATGGCAGTTAGAGATGTGGATACCTTTTTCATGACAACAGAAAAGCGTATTTCTATACTTGCCAATCGTGGTGCGAACGGGATTGACGGCATGGTCTCAAGCGGACTAGGTGCAGCTACTCCGGGTAGACCGACAACTTTACTGCTCGGCGACCTATCATTTTTTCATGATATGAACGGCTTATTGGCAGCAAAACATTACAAGTTAAATCTTACCATTTTGTTAATCAACAATAATGGGGGAGGCATTTTTTCCTTCTTAGGTCAAGCAAATGATCCAAAGCATTTTGAAGCTTTATTCGGCACGCCTGTAGATATCGAGTTGGGACAAGCGGTTTCGATGTATGGTGGTAGTCACCAGATCGTTACCAATAAGTCCGAGCTTAAACATGCACTTTCAGCAAGCTACGGGCAGCAAGGTCTATCTGTCGTTGAGGTGCAAACGGAACGACGAGCAAATGCAGATTGGCATCGCGAAAAGTGGCAAGCAATTGAGCAGGAACTCCTTATAAAGGGGGAATGATTGATTGTATTTTTCAATTGATGATGCTTCCTATTGGTATGAAATACATGGAAAGCCTAAGGGTCCTTCTCTCGTCATGTTACACGGATTCACCGGAAGTACGTCCACGTGGAATGAATTTATCGCAAACTGGAAAAATGAGCTACGCATTATTACGATTGACTTACCTGGCCATGGTAAAACGACAACGCCATCACCAAAAACAATGGAACAATGTTGCGCGGATTTAGCAGCATTCGTTCAATATTTACAACTTAAAGAATTTCATTTGGCAGGTTATTCCATGGGTGGTAGAACGGCTTTATCCTTTGCGATAACTTACCCCTGGTATATCCAATCGTTAATGCTGGAAAGTGCTTCTCCGGGTTTAGACACCAAGTATGAACGTGATCAGCGGATGGCAAAAGACGAGCAGCTTGCACAAAAAATAGAAAACGAGGGTATGTCAGCCTTTGTTGATTTTTGGGAAAACATTCCGTTGTTTCAAACACAAAAGCATTTACCGCTCGATATACAAGCGAGCGTTCGACAAGAGCGATTAGCTCAATCCGCTCATGGTCTCGCACAATCGCTTCGCTACATGGGGACAGGGTCTCAATCCTCGTGGTGGAATGAGATGGAACATTTCCGTAAACCGGTTTTACTCATTACCGGCATATATGATGAAAAATTTCTTGCGATCAATAGACGAATGAATAATTGTCTTGGCACTAGTCATTTAGATATCATCGAAAATGCGGGACATGCTGTTCACGTCGAACAACCCAACATATTTGGTGAACGGCTGGCGAGTTTTATTTTTAGCCATTAGTAAGTATTTACACAAGGAGGAATTACGTATGACAACACAATGGGAACAAGCAAAAGCATATGAGGAAATAATTTATGAAAAACAGGATGGTATCGCCAAGGTGACGATCAACCGTCCGCAAAAGCGTAATGCATTCACACCGCTGACCGTCAATGAAATGATTGATGCGTTTGCTGATGCACGTGACGATTCGTCTGTTGGTGTCATTATTTTAGCCGGGGCTGGAGATAAAGCATTTTGTTCCGGTGGAGACCAATCGGTTCGTGGGCATGGCGGTTATGTTGGCGAGGATCAGGTTCCTCGTTTAAACGTTCTTGACTTACAACGTTTAATCCGTACCATACCGAAACCTGTCATTGCCATGGTCTCCGGTTATGCTATCGGCGGCGGACATGTATTGCATATTGTTTGTGATTTAACCATCGCAGCAGATAATGCCGTATTCGGGCAAACCGGACCAAAGGTAGGGAGCTTTGATGCCGGTTATGGTGCTGGATTATTGGCACGCATGGTTGGCCATAAGCGCGCACGTGAAATTTGGTATCTTTGCCGTCAATACAGCGCGGAAGAAGCCTATGACATGGGACTCGTCAATACCGTTGTTCCCGTAGATAAATTAGAAGAAGAAACGTTACAATGGTGCGAGGAAATGTTGGAAAAATCTCCTACTGCCTTACGATTCCTGAAAGCTTCGTTTAACGCAGATACGGATGGATTAGCTGGTCTACAACAAATGGGTGGAGATGCGACACTTCTTTATTATACAACCGATGAAGCAAAAGAAGGAAGAGACGCGTTTAAAGAAAAAAGAAAACCGGATTTCAAGCAGTTCCCACGCTTTCCGTGATTGATTTTTAAGAAAAACCTTTGCTCATCGCAGCAAAGGTTTTTATCTGACATGAATAGGAGGAATGACTATGTCGGAGAAGATCCCGCACTGGTTAACCAAACAAGCAAATCTCGCACCTGAGCAATTAGCGATTGAAACGGAAGATGAAGATCGAATAACCTTTTTAGAGCTGAAGGAAAGAAGCCAACGCTTTGCGAAAAAATTGGCGGGCATTGGTGTAACGAAGGATTCGCATGTTGGTATTTTTTCAACAAATAACGTATCCATGGTTATTGCTATCCATGCATTAAGCTATCTTGGTGCCGTTGCTGTGATGCTAAATATAAAATTAACAAAAGAGGAATTAAATTATCAACTGAGGGATGGAAAGGTTTCGATTCTATTAACGGATGATGAATCAGCGGTAACACAAATGGGGTTATCTGTTCCTGTAAAGCCATTTTCAGAAATGGACAGACTACCGGAATATGAAATCAACCTGAAAGAGGAAATCCATTTGGACGATGCCTTTACGATTATGTATACATCAGGAACAACAGGGTTTCCGAAAGGAGTTATCCACACGTATGGCAATCACTGGTGGAGTGCCATAGGGTCTGCCTTGAATCTTGGCATCAATAAGAAAGATAAGTGGCTTGCTGCATTACCCATTTTTCATGTAAGTGGCCTTTCGATTTTTCTTCGTAGTGTCATTTATGGAATACCTGTTTATTTACTGGAAAAATTCGATGAAAATACCGTTCATGAAGCAATCACTACCAAAGATGTAACGATCGTTTCTGTGGTAACCGTCATGTTATCTCGGCTTGTTACACGTCTTGGAGAAGGCCATTATCCTGCATCATTTCGTTGCATGCTTCTAGGCGGTGGCCCTGCACCAAGACCGCTATTAGAACAGGCGAAAGAGCGCAATATCCCTGTTTTTCAGTCGTACGGGATGACAGAAACAGCTTCGCAAATAGTAACATTGAGTCCAGAGGATGCTTTACGTAAAATTGGTTCAGCAGGAAAGCCATTAGTCCCGGCACAATTAAAGATCAATCATACGAATGAAGATATGGTCGGAGAAATTTATGTAAAAGGGCCAATGGTGACAAAAGGTTATTTTAATAATCAAGAAGCAACGGAGAAAACATTGTCAAATGGATGGTTGGCTACAGGTGATTTGGGTTACCTTGACGAGGAAGGTTTTTTATATGTAGCAGACCGAAGAAATGACCTTATTATTTCCGGTGGGGAAAATATCTACCCATCCGAAGTGGAAAGTGTCCTATCAAGGATGGAACAGATCAAAGAAATCGGGGTCGTCGGGAAAAAAGATGATACATGGGGGGAGACACCCGTAGCATGTATTGTAAAAAATAGTGCCGTAACAGAAGAAGAAATCATCGATTATGCGGTGAAATGTCTGGCCAAATACAAGGTACCAAAGCAAATTTATTTTATTGAAGAGCTACCACGGAACGCTTCCAATAAGTTGGTTAGAGAGCGTTTGTTGGATTTGGTGGAATAGTGGTGGAAAAGTGAGCGCATATTTTTTTAAAACAAACCTCTACGAATTGTCAGGAGGTTTGTTTTTTGGTCTAATTTATGATAATGAGTCTTATGTTATTATTTAAATAAGGGCATTTGTCCGATTAAAACGGTTATATGATATCATATGTTGGTATTTTTCTTTTTAGTGCGTTAAAGTAGATAGTATTATTATGAAAGATAAGGGAGAAGGCGAAATGACACAAAATTTTGATACAAGAGCAGTTCATCTATCCAATAAAGAAAAGAAATCATTTACAAGTAAGGTCACGCCAATCTACCAGACCTCTGCCTTTACGTTTACCGATCTTGATGATCTAGAAGAGTATTTTAACGGAGAGAATGATTATTTGTACACCCGGGTTGGTAATCCAAATCCAGATGAATTAGGCGAAGCAGTTGCACAGTTGGAAGGTGCCCGGCATGGTGTGGCGACTTCTTCAGGATTATCGGCAATTTTAGCAGGAGTATTGAGTGTTGCGAAAAATGGTGACCATATTGTTGCTTCTAAGGATATCTATGGTGGTACATATGAACTATTAGCAAATGATTTGCCGGATTTTGGGATTGAAGTTTCATTCGTTGATTTCACGAACCAGCAAAAAATCTCTAAAGCTATCAAATCTACTACGACACTGATTTATTCAGAATCTATCACGAATCCATTACTGCGGGTAGAGGATTTGTCCACATTAGTTGCTATTGCTAAGAACCATAATCTTTATACAATGGTTGATAATACGTTCGCAACCCCTTATTTCTGTACGCCATTTGAAGCGGGCGTTGACTTCGTTGTGCATAGTGCAACGAAATACATTGGCGGGCACAGTGATGTTACTGCAGGCGTGCTAGTTGGTAGGGAAGACCTGGTTGCCAAAGCGAAATCAAAAGTGGTTCATTTAGGCAGTAATTTGAGTCCTTTTGAAGCATGGCTGGCTTGTCGCGGTTTAAAAACGTTAAGTGTACGAATGGAGCGTCATGCCAAGAACGCTCAAGCTTTAGCCAGTGCATTAAAAGAAAATCAAGCGGTGCAACATGTTTATTATCCCGAAAATGTGTCATCGAAAGGAAACGGCGCGATTGTCACCATTGATATCACTGAGAAATGTGATATAGTCGACTTTTTCAAATCACTAGACTGGATAAAAATCGTTCCTACGTTGGCAGGTGTGGAGACGTCTGTTTCCTATCCCATATCCACTTCGCATCGTGCGGTTCCTGAAGATTCCAGGAAGGAACTTGGCATCACAGAAGGGCTAGTACGAATTTCGGTGGGCATAGAGGACGCAGCTGATATTATCGCCGCTTTTGAATATGCATTAAATGCATCTGTGTTAAAGGGGGATCCAAAATGAAAACAAGACTTTCACATGTGCGTGCGAACGTAAAAGATTTAAAAAAGGCAGTAAAATGGTATGAAGCAGTATTAGGATATACCGTTGTAGCCTCATGGCCTCCTGAAAGACCAAATTATGTTCACTTTGCACATGAAGGAGGAGCAATGTTTGGTTTAATGGAATCGGAACATTCTCCATCTTTTGGACGTTTTAATTTCTATGTTGATGATGTCGATCGCCTATGGGAAGAATTAAAGGACAACGTTGATGTTGTTGAAGCATTATTTTCTACCCCTTATGGAAGTAGAAAATTCACCATCTGTGATATAGATGGAAACGAATTAGGATTTGTACAAGATGACTTATAAATGAATAAACGAAATGTGTTTATTAACTTTCTTCAGCTAACGGACACCTATTTGGAATAAAGGATACATTTTCTTAAATAAGCAGGATTCCTCAAAACAGTAAGCTCGATTTTTTAATTATATTCACAAACTGAAAAGGGTGGGGTGGATGTATGTTGATCAGAAAATACAGAGACGATGATTGTGAGGGATGGGTGCGTTGTCGAGTATTAGCTTTTTTAGATACCTCCTATTATGATAACGTTTTAAAAGAAAAAGAAAAGTATGAAAACCCTGCAATTGAGTTAGTAGCAGTATATGATGATAAAGTAATTGGATTGATAGATATTGAATATGAAGTTAAGGAGGGTACGGTTTGTTCAAGAGGAAAGGGTCTTGGAGGAATGATATGGCATATCGCTGTACATCCAGATTTCCGCAGACAAGGTATTGGGAATAAGCTTTTCATAGAGGCAGAAAATATAGCAAAAGATAAGGGATTAAATCGTCTTGAAGCATGGACAAGAGATGATGATTGGGTAAATAAATGGTATGAAAAAAATACATTTTCAAATGTTGACTCTTACTTACACGTATTTATGGACGGTGCCTCAGAAATGAAGGGGATCTTAAAAAGTGAGCTTTCTGATTTCTATCCCATTCAGGTTTTTGGGCATTATATGGGGGATGAAAAAGCAACAATCAGAAATGCATTCAACCGAGTTCATGAATTCCCCTGTTATGAAAAGAAGTTATATTAACTATTTTCGGGAAATTAGGAAGATGATTTCAATGGATTTAGGTAATCTAATAGCAAAAGGAAATACTGCCAATATTTATCTGTCCGAAAATAAAATAGTGAAGGTTTAATGGTAGGGCGAGGGGACAAATAAATGAAGCAAAATATTTATGATAATGCAACCTTTTTTAAGAATTATACGGCATTACGTGCAAGTGGTATAAACTATAATAATTTTGTTGAACAGCCAGCAATTAAATCGATAATTTCAAGCTTGAAGGGAAAGTCGGTATTAGACTTGGGTTGTGGGGATGGTCACTTTTCAAAATATTGTATAGAAAATGGCGCAGAAAGTGTAATAGGTGTAGATATCTCAAATAATATGATCGACCGTGCTAAAAGGATAAATAAGGACAATCATATAGAATTTTTGTGTATGCCAATGGAAGACTTGAAATTAAGCAATCAAAAGTTTGATCTAATCATAAGCTCTTTATCCATACATTATGTAGAAGATTATGCAGAACTGGTCCGGAAGATTAATAGGCTATTAAAAACCAACGGCGAATTTATCTTTTCAACGGAACATCCGATTGTAACAGCCCGAAAAGGAAACAATCATTGGATAAAAACGAAGGAAGGTCATAAATTACATTGGGCATTCGATAATTACCAAGAAGAGGGCATGAGAGAACATGATTGGTACGTCGACGGAGTGGTTGTCTATCATAGAACCATATCTACTTTGATAAATACACTTATTGAAAGTGGTCTCGTGTTAGATGAAATTATCGAACCACAATCAACTTCAGCTGGGCTAAAGCAAATGCCAAAGTTAATAAATGAAAAGCGGAGACCTTCTTTTATTATCATTAAGTCCAAAAAGCAAAATTAATGAAATTTTCCGTTATAGAGTGCTTATGTTTTTGTGAAATATTCCAGAATCAAAAAGCAATTTGATAAAGGTCGGATAGATTCAGATCTTTAAAACTGATGGCTTATGTCGATGGGGCGAATGCTGGCCTAAAATAATACAAAAGGAACAAAACAGTGAGAAAATCGAGGAATAACTCATTGTTAAAATGACAGAAATGTGACATAATTCTTATTAAGCTAGGGGAAAAATATAAAAGTATGGTGATATAATTGGATGTGACAATAGAAAAAGTTGTAGATTTCCAGGAACTATCCCTTTTTTTATCTGATATCAATAAGCATAAAAATTCTCACATTGGCTTTTGTGGAGAAAAGCCTGCGGAAATCCACCAGACACTAAAGGAAGATTTTATAGGTGATGATGGTGATGTTACATTTTTTATCGCAAGAAATAATTCAGGAGAAATAGTGGCAGCTATTGGCTTAGATATAGATGAAACTACTGCTGAAGTATGGGGACCCTTTAATCAAACACCCTCTGTTAATTTGCAGCATGAACTATGGAAAAATATATTAAATGCGAATCCAACAGTTCAAACCTTTGAATTCTTCATTAATAAGGAAAATACCCAGCAAAACATGTTTATGGAAGAAATAAAAGCAGAAAAGACCGGCGAGCACCTAAATTTGGAAATGAAAGAGCAAGATATTGATGGAGTTCGTGAAATAAAAAGCACACCGTTTGTACAAAGTGATTTTCAAGCATTTGAAGAATTGCATAACAAAACGTTTCCGAATACATACTATGACGCAAAAACGATTAAAGAGAGACTTAATAATGAAAATGTTTTAAGAGTGCTCAAAACCAAATCTAACGAGTTGCAAGGCTACGCCTACTTTGAAATTGATACGGAAATGGAAGAGGCATCCTTAGAATATATTGGTATTTCAGATGAATTCCAAAATAAGGGTTTGGGTACCATGATGCTAAAAGAGGCGCTTTCAGAAATATTTTCATATCCACAAATAAATGAGATCACATTAACTGTAGATAATACAAATAGTCAAGCCAATCACATTTATATGAAAGCTGGCTTTAAACCGAAAGATGTTTTAATAAGTTACCGTGTTGACAACGCTTGAACAGAATAAATTTACCATTATAAAAGACTATTAATCTACAACTACGCACAATTCGCTTTTGGAAAATGAGATATGAATCTTAGAATCAAACTTCTACAAGCCGTTGGTGAATAATAGGCCATTTTCGCCAGATAATCAAGGGGGAGAGTATATGTTTTCATCAAAATTAACATGTAGTAATTGCAATAGAGAAGTAGAGGAGACTGATAAGATAGCAATTGTAGTTCAAGCGAAAGAATTAAACGGCATAACAAATTTAAAAAGCTTTGCCAAAAAACATAAAGTACTTTGTTCCCAATGCAATGGTATAAGACAATGAAAGGTCAGCAGATGAGCGTAGCTTTTCTTCAGTAATAGAAATATAGTGAGCCATATGTTATTCCCAAATAAAGAACAGTGCAGCATGGAAGGGCTAAGTCATGGAATATCAGTATTTGAAAAATTATTTCAGAGAGGAAATAGATACATGAAGGATTTCCAAATATCTATAGAACAGTATCGAGGGTCTTCATACGATATTGGCTACCAACAAGGTAAACAAGTGGATCAGTCGTTGATAAATATGTATTCAAATATCGTAGACGTTGATGGAATTAATCTGGATGAGTTAAAAGATTTATATCATTTGTATGCACCCCATTTACTAGAGGAGTTGTCTGGGCTTGCTGATTCCATGGATATATCTTTTAACAAAGCTGCACTGTTCAGTGGCTATGGCACCCCGGAAATTCAAGGTATGGGTTGTTCTTCCGTTGTAAATGATAAGATGCTTGTCAGGAACTATGATTTTTCGCCCGAACTATATGATTCCCGTCTTGTTTTTGTACAGCCAAAAGAAGGGTATGCAAGTGTAGGTCATAGTTTGCATATGCTGGGACGTACGGAAGGTGCTAACGAAAATGGGTTAGCTGTCGCTTTGCATTTTATTAATGACAAAGATACACAGAAAGGACTCACTGCGGGAAGTGTCATAAGAATAGTACTCGATACATGCAAAAATACAGATGAGGCTATAACGATGATCCGACAATTGCCTCATTCCTGGAGTTATAATTTTTCAATAGGCGATGCTGAAGGTCATACAGTAGTTGTCGAGGAATCGCCATTCGATATCAAGGTAAGAAGAGACAATGATATTTTATTTTGCACGAATCACTTCCAGAAACAAGAAATGAACAACCTGAACCGCGAAAATTTGGAAGGTACTCAGGGGCGATTAGACTATTTATCACAAAGCAACTTGAGAAAGCTCAATGGACAAGAAGCTTTTAATCGTTTCAGAGACGCAACGACTCCGCTGTATAACGAAGCGTACGATGCGTTTTTCGGAACGATGCATACTTTTGCATACCTGTTTGAAGAGGATAAAATTCTAACTGCGATACCTGGTGGAGAAGTGCTGGAAATAGATTTTACTGAATGGGTTAAAGGAAAAAATGTTAGACAACATGCATTAAATGGTTATCTGAATTATTCTTAACTTTTGATCAGGGAGCATGAGCAAATAATCTTGGTGTTGAGTGGTTTAATAAAATCCGATAACTGATTAAAAAAGTTGGATACAATTGCGTTAATGCTTGAATTGTGACACTGCAACAAACGGACCATTTTGTGAAATTAAACTTTTGGGGGTGGAAAAATGGGCGAAAATAAAGAAACGCCCGAAGAAAAAAGAGAAAGACTAAGGCAAGAAGAATTAAAAAATCCTTCCAGTAGCATTCATGGAAGTGGACTTACTGATCTTGTAGGTAGTTTGGGTTGGAAGGGAACTGGAATAATAATTCTTGTTCTTGTAGTCGGTTTTATAATATACGCTGTTTTCTTTCGTTAACAAAGCGCAGTTGTTGTGCCAGAATAGGGCCATTTAACTGAAAAGGAGGATTTGAATTATATGTTTTCTCCAAACTTAAAATGTAGTAACTGTAATAAAGAAATAAAAGATGATGATAAGATAGCAATTATAGTTCAAGCAAAGGAATTAAATGGTTTAACAAATTTAAAAAGCTGGGCAAATAATCATAAAATACTCTGTTCCCAATGCAATGATGGCGCGATTGTGGCATAATGTATTGCTTTTTAGACAACTTTATTGCCATTACACACTTGGAGGTGACTCAAATGAAGTTGGAAAATGTACGCCAGGCTTTTCCGGAACAATGGGTTTTGATAGAAGCTGTTCGAGCACATACAGATGAGAAAAGAGAGCGTATTTTAGATGAGATCGCTCCTTTAAAAAACGTTTTCTAATTCTCCAGATGCTATGAAAGTATATCAAGAAGACCCTAGACGGGAATTATATGTTCTTCATAATCGCCGGAAGGGGCCTAATATCATTGAGAAAAAATGGGTGGATGTTAGGCAATAGTGAAAAAAGTAATTTTTGAAGTTGGGTTATTGCATACGGATATGGTTTAAACGTTACTAAAAAGGGAAAATGAATATAGAATATAATAAGAATCAGGAGGTCATACATATCATGAAATACACGACATTACCCGGAACAGATTTGTCTGCATCCAATATTATTATGGGAAATATGCGCATCAACTCCCTTTCTCTCCAGGAAATTGATCAACTTGTGAAATCGGCTCAAGAAGCGGGAATTAATTTCTTCGACCATGCCGATATTTATGGTGATGGGGAATGCGAATCACTCTTTTCCAAAGCGATTTCTATGGATGCTTCCATGAGGGAAAAAATGATTATTCAGAGTAAGTGCGGGATTCAAAAAAAGGGTGGCTATTATGATTTCTCTAAAGAACATATTTTAAGGTCTGTCGAAGGAACGTTGTCACGCCTGCAGACGGATTATTTGGATATTTTGCTGTTGCACCGGCCGGATCCGTTGATGGAACCAGATGAGGTGAGTCAAGCATTTGACGAACTAGAAAATAGTGGGAAGGTTCGTTATTTTGGTGTTTCCAATCATAATCCAATGCAGATAGAAATGCTTCAAAGCACATTATCACAAAAACTTGTCGTTAATCAAATGCAGCTTTCGATCGCGCATACGCCGCTCATCGACTCAGGAATTGCATTGAATATGACCAATGATCAGTCGGTTAATCGCGATAGCAGTACACTTGAGTATTCCCGTCTTAAAGATATCACTTTACAAGCATGGTCGCCTTTTCAAGCCGGATTCTTTGAAGGCGTATTCGTTGGAGATTATAATCGTTTTCCTGAACTGAATAAGGTGCTGGATAGGCTTGCCGAAAAATATGATGTAGCGTCTGAGGCCATTGCAGTTGCGTGGATCACACGTCACCCGGCGAATATCCAAGTCGTTAGTGGTACAACGAAAATGGATCGTCTGCAAAAGATGAGCGCAGGATCGGAAATTCCACTTACACGAGCTGAATGGTATGAGCTTTATAAAGCAGCAGGCAATATAGTGCCATAAAAGTTGTTAACGCGAAAAAAGCCTACTTTATCATTATCACAGTAGCGATTTCGAATAAGAAGTAAAAGGACGATACCTAGTAGTTGCGTGTGTATCGTCCTTTATTGTCGATTTAATCTTCTTTTATCAACGGTTCATAGTTCGTAGAATATATCGTTTCCAGCTGAGCCTCTGGCGATGAATGCAATTTCGCATTGTTAACAGCAATTGGTCCTTCATTAAAACCACCAGCTATTAAATTCAATTTACCGGGAAAGCTTGCTATATCACCAACAGCAAATATGCCCGGGATGGATGTAGACATCTGATCATCTACCTGAATGGAGCCATTATTCATTTGCATGCCCCATTGTTCTATAGCTCCTAGATCAATGTGAAATCCATGATTCACAATGATATTATCTACGGGGATTTCTTTTTGATTATGTGTATCGGTATGTTTAGTTATAGTACTAGAAATCTGTCCATTCTTTCCTTTTAGTTCCACCAGTTCATATGGCTGAAGAATGTCAACAGAAGAATTCATCATTTTTGTTATATTGCTTTCTATTCCGGAGAATGATGGTCTACGATATACCACTGTAACTTTTTCTGCAATGGATTCCAGTTCATTCGCCCAATCAACTGCTGAATTTCCGCCACCGGATACTAGCACCTGTTTTCCTTTAAAATGATCCAACTTTCGAATCGTGTAATAAAGGCTTTTTTCTTCATATTCTTCGGCGCCGGGAAGGTCTAATTTAACGGATTTTAATATACCAAATCCAGTGGCCAAGATAATGGCCTTTGTATGATGTCTCGCGCCATTACTACTTGTTAAGAGAAAGGTTCCATCTTCACATTTTTTCACTTCGGTTACCTGCTCTTCTAACACAATCGTTGGATCAAATGTTTTCGCCTGTTCAATTAGATTTTCGGTTAACTGCTCACCGGATAATTGAGGAATCCCACCTACATCCCGAATGATTTTTTCTGGATAGAAGTAGGGGACTTTACCGCCAAGGAATGGTAAATATTCAATAACTTTTGTTTTCATCTCCCGCATCCCACTATAAAAAGCAGTGAATAATCCAACAGGCCCTCCACCTATGATGGTGACGTCGTATAATTCGAATTTGTCCGGCATGAGAAAGCCCTCCTTGATAGGTATTACTTTGTTTTCATTAATAAATAGACAAAATATGGTGCACTCAAGATTGCTACAATGATCCCAACGGGGATTTCTGTTGGAGCCAGTAAATTTTGGCCGATTGTATCTGCCACCATTAAGAGTAATGCGCCAATTAATGTCGAGATTGGGATAATATATTGATGCAATGGTCCGATTATTTTTCGTGCGATGTGTGGAACGACTAATCCTAAAAAGGCAATTCCACCGCCAGCTGCTACCGATGCACCTGCTAGTGCAACGGCAATGAACAATAACAGGCGCCTTTCCCTTTCTACATTTGACCCTAAGCCGGATGCTACTTCATCCCCTAAGTTTAATACATTTAGCGCACTTGCTTTATGCAATGCAATTGGTATAAGAATGAGTATCCAAGGTAACAAGGCAAGCACGAAAGCCCAATTTGCGTTCCATATATCCCCAGATAGCCACACATGAGCCTGTCTGAAATCCTGCGGATCCATTTGTAACTGGAAAATCACAAGAAAAGCACTAAACCCTGCATTCACTCCGATACCTACCAAAATAAGCCGTATCGGATTTACTCCCTTTTTCCATGCTAATACATAAATTAAAAATGCTGCACCCATTGCTCCGACTAATGCAAATATAGGCATCATAAAAATAGACAGTGAGCCTGTGGTATCAAGGCTATCCCGGAAAAAGAATATAAATAATACAACTGCGAGCCCAGCACCTGTGTTTATCCCTAAAATCCCTGGATCCGCGAGTTCATTTTGAGTGACTCCTTGCAGGATAACCCCGGATATCGCCAGCCCTGCCCCTATTAATAATGCTAACAGGATCTGTGGCAAGCGAAAATCAAACAGGATGAGTTCTTGTTTATTTGTTCCATTATTCAATAGTGTTTGTAAAACTTCCCCTGGTGTGATTTGAATGACACCTGTGCGTAAACTAATAAAAAATAGGACAATCAACAGTGTGATTAACAGGATCATAATCCACAAGAATTTTTTTCGCTTTGATGTTTCCCCATTTGTATTCATGATTTTCCACCTCCACTTCCACGTGCTAAGTAAAGGAAGAAAGGAACACCGATAAGGGAAGTAATAGCTCCTACGGGTGTCTCAAAAGGAGCATTAATACCCCTTGCAACAACGTCAGACAACACAAGTAAAAGTCCTCCAAATATTGCGGATGATGGGATGATCCATCGATAATCCGTCCCCATAATAAAGCGGGTAATATGTGGTATGATAAGCCCGACAAAACCCACTGCTCCGGCAATGGAAACAGCTGCGCCTGTTAAGACCAGTACAGCGAATATTCCTAGTATTTTTGTCAGGATATTATTTTGACCTAAACCGGTAGATATATCTTCGCCTAGACTGAGCACTGTAATGGATTTCGCGATAGCAAGTGCTAGAACCATTCCTATAGTTCCTGCAATCAAGAGAATCTGAACGGAGGTCCAATTCGCTCCAGCAAGTTCACCTGCCAGCCAAAAGCCCATTTCTTTTTCTAATTGAAAATGCAATGAAATCATAGAGGATATCGAACTTAGCATTGTGCCAATGGCAACACCCGCCAGTGCCAATTTAACAGGTGTTAATCCTCCTTTAGAGAAGGAACCTATCATAAATATAAGTGTTACAGCCAGACCAGCACCAATAAGGGAAGCTACCGTTATACCCGAGTTTGAGACAGTTGGGAAAAATGCGAGCATGATCACAAGTGCAAAAGCAGCCCCGTCTGTAACACCCATAATGGATGGGGAAGCCAATGGATTTCGAGTCATTCCTTGCATGATGGCACCAGACACTGCAAGAAACGCACCAACGAAAAGTGCAGTAAATGCTCGAGGTAGACGTAATTCCTGTATAATCTGGTGTGTTGTCAAATCCGGATTAAAATGAAAAATGGCCTGCCAAACAGTTAGGAGATCAATATCAGTAGTACCGTACGATACGGATATCCCGATTGAAAAGAGTAATGCAAGGATGGCAGAAATATTTATAATTGTTCTTAATAAGTTTGAGTGGTTGATTGTTGATAGCATCGTTTTCCCCTGAATTGTAATTGACTTTATAATTGAAAATGATTATCATTACCATTAGATGTCAATTATAACATAAAGGAGCCATACATATGTATTCAAATTATAAAATTCACCTAAATTTTATCGTAATGGTAATGGGACTAGTACTGTTTATATCTGCATGTGGAAATAATGATGCTACTTCGGAACCTGAAAACGATGCTAGTGGGGAAGTGACACTTGATTCGGAAATGGGGAAAGTTAGCATTCCAGAAGATCCGAATAACGTTTTAGCTCCTTTTCATGAAGATGCTTTACTCGCACTAGATGTTACGCCTATAGCTAAATGGTCAATCGGCCAACAGATTCAAGACTACCTAGAGGTTGATCTGGAAGATGTACCAAGCATGGAATGGGATCTACCTTTGGAACAAGTCCTTAGCTATGAACCTAATCTTATCATATTGGAAAATGATATGGAAAGCTATGAAGGAAGTTATGAAGATTACAGTGAAATTGCTCCAACGTATGTCATGACCGAAGAAACTACGAAAGACTGGCGTAATCAGATTGAAACGTTTGGAAAAATGTTGGGGAAAGAAAGCGAAGCTGAATCGGTGCTAAAGGAATACGAGGAAAAAGTGAACGATGCTAGTGAACAATTAGACGAAGCAATTAGTGATGAAACCATTGCTGCCATTTGGACCACAGGAGATCAATTCTTTTTATTTGAAGAAGACCGACACAGTGCAGAAGTACTTTACTCTGAAGTGGGTATAAATGCTCCATCACTTGTTGAAGACCTAGGTAATGCAGAAACACAATGGAATCCGATCTCACTTGAGGCGCTTTCTGAGCTGGAAGCAGACCATGTATTTTTACTTGCTGAAGAAGGAGAACAGGGGGTAGAAACCCTAGAAAACAGTTCTGTATGGCAACAAACTCCTGCTGCCAAAAACGACAATGTTTATACTATCGATGATCCAAGTAATTGGACAAATACGGGAGTAATAGCTTCGGAAGAAACCATCGATGACGTTTTAAACGCGTTGGGTAGTTAAATAAACTGACTGTCACTACACGTGTTATTCACAAAACTGTCGCTTCTAAATGAAAACGATTATCATTGACTAATCACGGAACAGCAAATACAATAGAGATAGTTAGAATAGGCATTTTGGAAAAATTTGAACATATACATAGATATGTGTGTGTGTGCTTTTATGCATGAATGTAGAGGAGCGATTCCGATGCAAACACTATCCGCAACTGATTTAACCCTTGGTTACGGGGAAAATATTATAATAGATGATTTAGATATAGCAATACCTAAAGGCGAAATTACTGTCTTAATTGGCGCTAATGGAAGTGGAAAATCTACATTATTACGATCGTTGGCTAGGTTGCTAAAGCCAAAAGGCGGTAACGTTATTTTAGATGGTGAAAATATCGCGAAGATGGGGACAAAAGAAGTTGCAAAGGAGCTATCTATCTTACCGCAAGGCCCTGTTACTCCTGAAGGTTTATCTGTAATGGAACTTGTCAAACAAGGGAGACATCCGCATCGCGGTTTCCTAAAACAATGGTCTAAAGAAGATGAAGATGCTGTTCATCACGCACTTGAATCAACAAACATGCTTGATTTAAAGGATCGCCCTGTTGATTCCTTATCCGGTGGTCAGCGTCAGCGTGCTTGGATTGCCATGACATTGGCGCAGGAGACGGATGCGATCCTACTTGATGAACCGACAACTTATTTAGATATGGCGCATCAAATTGATGTACTTGATTTATTATTTGATTTGAATGAAAAAGACGGACGTACGATCATCATGGTATTGCATGATTTAAATCTTGCATGCCGCTACGCGCACCATGTTGTTTCCATTAAAGATAAACAGGTTTATGCAAAAGGAAAACCGGAGGAAATTGTTACATGTAATTTAGTTCATGATGTTTTTCAAATGAAATGTGATGTAACTTATGATCCAAGGTTTGGGACACCAATGTGTATTCCACATGGTAAAGGGCGCTGTGTATTTGCCAACCAAAATCAACAAACAGCAATAACTTCCTAATGAGATTTGAGGTTGGGACAAAACAAACGTGTTTCATTAAAAAGACGAACATTATCAAACTTAGCGTAGGAAATATGCGGAGACTCCAGCGGGAGAAAAGGCATAGGTGAGACACCGAAGTGCGATAGCAATCTTTTTTGCGAGGAGTGCTTCCCCTCGAAGTCGCTTGCAATACGACGAGCACAAGGGGGATCACCAGCCGCCCTAAGGTGCGCGAAGTATATTTCCGAAGCGATGTATGTTCGGATTTTATTTGTTAAAAATACTTTTGTCCCAGCCTCTTTTTTAAACGAATTTTCATGCATGCTTTTTATACTTTTTAGGCAAATTAAGCTTAGGAGGTGTGCAGTGTTGGAAAAGAAAAAGTATTACGTAAATATCGGATCTGGAGAAATTTCTCAAATTAAATATGATAACAATGAGGAATTTGTCATTCACGCAACAGATGATGAGGTCAGCTTATTACGTTCCAAGCTGGAGAATTTGCATGATGCAAGCTTCCATTCATTTTGGCGGGCCCATGTACCAATTATGCCTTACCATCACGATAAACCAAATGATGATTATGACAGCAATATGATGGAAACATTCCAGATGTTATATGACTGTGGTGATGAGCGAGCAAAATCGCATATTAAAGAGATGGGAATTTTAAGGGACAATCATATATGAAAAAGATAGGAATAGAATGAAATTATGTTCTATTCCTATTTTTGGTTTATCTTTCCAGGTTTAGAGGAATAGTTATACATAAGGGGGCTATTTCAAATGGGAAGCAAACGTTTCAAGAAAAAGCATTGGATTTTAGGGCTGGGAATTATTTTATTATTATTTACATTGATTAACACCAATGATCTGAAAATCGTGGGCGCAGAAGAGGATCAGCAAAAAGAAGAACATATTCCACATGAAGCGGTTATTTCTTTGACGGATGCGTTTATGGAAATGCTGGTACAAGATGTAGATGAAAATTATAAAGTGGTAAACTATGATACAAAAGAGGAATTGCTTCAGGCTTTTGAAGATGTAACGACTAGGGAAACTGCTAAACCTTATGTTGATTATTTTTATAGAGAAGAAGCAGATGGTTTATACATTCTTCCAACGGAAACACCACCGTGGTTCATGGAAGAAAACGCATATGATATGATACAATTGAATGAAACACAAGTAAAACTCATCCAGGAGAATCAAAGCTTTTTCTATGATGAATATGAAATTGAAATAGAGTTTACTTTTGAGAACAAATGGAAGATAACAAATATAAGCATTAGTTAAGTAAAGGCAGTTGACAACATGTATACATTCAGAGATTACTATAACAATGAAGTGAAACTTTCTTTCGATAACCATCCGTTTTCGACTTCGCCAAAACATGTATGGGTTGTTTGCCGGTACAAGGATGATTGGCTTTTAACGAAGCATAAAGGGAGAGGCTATGAATTCCCCGGAGGTAATGTGGAGGAGGGTGAAACAGCTAGACAGGCTGCTATTCGAGAAGTCATGGAAGAGACCGGTGGAAAAGTGGAAGATATCCATTATATAGGCCAATATTATGTCGCCGGAAAAACGGAAACCATTATTAAAAATGTTTATTTCGCTCAAATTGATCAACTCATCCAGCGGGACACCTATTTTGAAACAAATGGGCCATTCTTGTTAAAAACAATCCCGTCCAACGTAAAGGATAATCATTTATATAGTTTTATTATGAAGGACGGCGTCTTGGATTATTGTATGAAACATATTCGAAATACGTGGCTTATCGCGGGAGCAAAATCACGAAAGCATTAATTTCTTATATAAGCTGTTTTATCAAAATTGGTGTTTGCGGCACAAAAGGGTGTAAACCGCGAAGATGAAAAGTAGCAATACGAACAAAAAGAGCTATGAACTTAGAAAAAATCGCCTATTTTAGCTTATAGGCGATTTTTTCTGTGGGGTTTTTCTTACGTGGAATGTTTAATCAACCATTTTTCAATCTTTTCTACGATTTTATACATAATCGCAGCAAATATGGCGATGAGAACTAAGCTAGACATAACCAGTGAAAAATCAAATACTTGGAATCCATAAATGATTAAATAACCTAACCCTTGTTTGGAAACAAGAAACTCACCAACGATGACACCAACCCATGAGAGTCCTACATTTACTTTTAATGTAGAAATCATTACCGGAAGTGTTGCCGGAAAAATAGCTTCCTTAAAACGCTGCCACCTCGTGGCACCGAAGCTTATTAGGACTTTTTCATAGTTAGGATCAACTTCATTGAAAGCCGCGTACACAACAAGTGTCGTAATGATCACGGAAATGATGGCTCCCATCGTAATAATTGAAAAATAACCAGGCCCAATGGCGACAATAATAATGGGGCCAAGTGCTACTTTGGGCATTGCATTCATAATAACAAGATAGGGATCCATGATTTTGGAAAATCGGGTTGATGACCAAAGTAATGTGGCCATGACGATACCCAGAACTGTTCCAATAATGAAACCAAGCACTGTTTCAAACAATGTTACCTGGATATGCGTAACCATGGAACCACCTGTAAATCGATCAACTAATATATGAACAATTTTGGTTGGCGAACTGAATATCAAGGGGTCAATCCAATATAATCTGCTAGCAATTTCCCAAAGGGCAATAAAAATGACTAATATACTGATTTGCCAAGCAAAAACAACTTTCTTTTCACGCTTTAACTGATTTTTGTAGGATTCATAAAGATGGTAATCGGATTTCGTTTCCATTATTTTCTTGACACCACCTTTGATTCGGATGGATCTGTATCCTCATGTTCCAAGGTTTCCCATATTTTATCGAAGAGGATTTGATATTTGGGATGTCTGCGTACGCTAAATGGTTTTTCATCACGCAATTCAATAGGAACTTCGAAAATTTTATCAATACCCCCTGGATTGGCCTTCATAATACAAATACGGTCAGCCATGGCAATTGCTTCTCCTATATCATGTGTAACGAGAACCGTTGTTTTATGATACATGTTTAGTAAATCGGATACTTGATCCTCCAATTTGAGTTTTGTTTGATAATCCAGAGCTGAAAATGGTTCATCTAATAGAAATATTTTCGGGTCATTAATTAATGTTCGAACAAGTGCAACCCGTTGACGCATTCCACCTGAAAGTGCGCTAGGGTAAGCATCTGCGACGTTTGGAAGACCAACGTTGTTAAGTAATTCTAATGCTTTTTCTTTCGTTTCCGCGGTGTTGTCGTTGTTGATTTTAGGTCCTAATAATACATTGCTCATGATTGTTTTCCATGGAAATAAATAGTCCTGCTGTAGCATGTAGCCAATTGCTAATTCGGAATCACTTATCGGTTTCTGCTGCAAAAGTACATGCCCGGAAGTTTGCTTCATAATACCTGCAATTATCGATAGGATTGTTGATTTCCCACAACCGCTTGGGCCGAGCAGAGCTACGAATTCACCTTCTTTCACAGATAGTGAGATATTATCCAATGCTTTTGTAAAGCTATGTTTAGAAAAGTAATGATGCGTTACTTGATCTAAGGTTAGAAAAGACAAAATAAAACCCCCTTCCTTAGTTAGTAGTGACTTCCTCGGCAATTTCCGTATTTACCAGCTCCTGGTATGGTACATCTGCTGGGAGTTCGTCTGCTTCTTCCATAATAGCCTTTAGGTTATCCCATTCTTCTTCATCCATGGTTGGATCTGTCGAAAAGGAATCCTGATTTTTATAACGATCGATTGCTTGCGCTAACATATCCACTTCGGTATCCTCGAAATAAGGCTGGATGACTTCTGCGATGTCCTCAGCATTATTTTCCTGTACCCACTGCTGTGCTTGATAGATTGCACTTGTAAACTTGCTGAGTACCTCTTCATTCTCATCGAAGTAACTTTCTTTCGCCATATAGGAAGTGTAAGGTACTTTCCCGGACTCTTCCCCGAAGGAAGCAACAATATGGCCGTTCCCTTCTTCTTCAAAAACACTTGCTGTTGGCTCGAATAATTGGACATATTCATAGTCACCTGATGAAAATGCTCCTGGGATATTGGCAAAATCAATATTCTGGTTTAAATTCAAATCAGTATGTGGATCAATATCGTGACTTTTTAATACAAATTCACCAACCATCTGCGGCATACCACCTGTACGCTGTCCTAAAAATTCGCTTCCTCTAAGTTCATCCCATGTAAAGTCAGGATTAGGTTCCTTGGCAACAAGAAATGTTCCATCTGTAGCTGTTAATTGTGCAAAGTTAACAGCATAATCCTTGGAATCTTGCCCATATACGTACATAGAAGTTTCCGAACCGACAAGGGCAATATCAGCACCATCTGATAACAGAGCTGTCATTGTTGTATCACCACCCCATGTAGTCTGCAATTCCACATCCAACCCTTCTTCTTCAAAGAATCCTTTTTCAATGGCAACATACTGCGGTGCATAGAAAACGGAACGGGTGACTTCGGCAAGTTGAATAGACGTATTTCCATTTGAATTACATGCGGAAAGGAAAAGGAGCAGCATAATTGAAATAACAGCGATAAGCTTTGTTTTTTTCATACAGTTCGACCCTTTCAATTTCAGTAATGATATGTCAAAACAGTTTATGATTTTCGGAAAAAATGTGTGAATGCCTAGTTTGAGAGATGAAAATTCTCTAAGAGAATCAGGGAAATATCAACCGGAGAATATGGGAGTTGACTGGAGTTAGAAATCAACTTGGGAGCAGAAATAGAAAAAAACCGAACTCCATTAGGGAGATCGGTTGTCGCAAGCGGTTTTGCACGCTGCGCTGTTTCATATATAAATAAAATCCTTTGGGATAAGGAAACAATACGTTTTATGCTTTATAGATTGGTCCTGCCTGCTTAATAGCGTTACTTGCCTGTGAGAATTTCGCGAAGTTCTCATGAAATTTCATGGCAAGTGATTGAGCGGCAGCTGTATAAGCATTTTTATCTTCCCATGTTGTTTTTGGAACAAGTACGTCATCAGGTACCCCTGGTACGTGTAGGGGAATTTCAAGACCGAAAATCGTATCTTTTGTTGTTTCAACATTGTTCAATTCGCCCTCTAAAGCGGAATGAATCATGGCACGGGTGTGCGATAATTTCATTCGTGTTCCAATACCATAGGGCCCGCCGGTCCAGCCAGTATTGACTAAAAAGACATTAGAACGATGGTGGTCAATTTTTTCTCCCAACATTTCTGCATAAGTGGATGGTGCCAGAGGAAGGAATGGCGCCCCAAAGCATGCTGAGAATGTAGCTTGAGGTTCTGTCACTCCGCGCTCTGTACCTGCTAATTTACTTGTGTATCCACTTAAAAAGTGGTACATGGCCTGTTCTTTTGTTAATTTACTAACCGGCGGCAAGGTCCCGGAGGCATCTGCTGTTAAAAAAATAATCGTATTCGGATGACCAGCCACGCTTGGCTCGATAATATTATCGATATTGTCCAATGGATATGCTGCTCGTGTGTTTTCTGTTAAGGATACATTATCATAGTCCAAGCACCGTGTTGCTTCATCGATCGCTACATTTTCCAATACGGATCCAAATCGGATCGCATTAAAAATTTGAGGTTCCTTCTTCTCAGATAGATTAATACACTTTGCATAACAGCCGCCCTCAATATTAAATACACCGTTTGGACTCCACCCATGTTCATCATCACCGATTAGCCTGCGGTATGGATCAGCAGATAATGTTGTTTTTCCAGTTCCCGAGAGGCCAAAGAATAAAGCAACATCGCCTTCTGGTCCAACATTCGCTGAACAATGCATTGATAAAATATTTTGCCTTGGCAATAAATAATTCATAACCGAAAAAATAGATTTTTTTATCTCCCCAGCATATTCCGTTCCACCGATTAAAACGACACGTTTTTTAAAGGAAATAATTATAAACGTCTCTGAATTGGTGCCGTCAATTGCTGGATCTGCCTTGAAATCCGGTGCTGATACTACTGTGAATTCCGCTTGATGTGAGGCAAGTTCCTCGTCAGTCGGGTTAATGAACAGTTGGCGGGAAAATAAATTATGCCATGCATATTCATTAATGACTTGAATCGGTAGACGGTAAGCAGGATCCGCTCCAGCAAATCCCTTGAATTGATATAACACCTCTTTTTTCTCTAAATACATGCATACTTTTTCATAAAGCTTATTAAAGGATTCCTCGTCGATTGCTTGATTAACGGGTCCCCAATCAATAAAGTCTTCACAAATTTCATCCTTAACAATAAATTTATCTTTTGGTGAACGTCCAGTATAGGTTCCTGTTGTTGCGCGAACAGCTCCAGTTTCAGTAAGAACACCTTCATTTCGTGATAATATATTCTCGACCAATTGTGAAACAGCTGCATTTTGCTTCAGGTTTTTATGAGAGGATATAGTTTTGAATAATGTGTTCTCTAACGTTTTCATATGAAATACCCGCCTTCCGATGTTTTTTAATATAACATTATCATATGCATCAATTCACAAATAGTATAACACATTTATTAAATTAGTCCATACTATTCAAGAGTTTTTTTCGAAAATTTTACTTCTCCTCCTTGAGACTATCTAGTTGACAGAAAAGATCTCTTTCGATAAGCTAAATTGCGAACGGATACTCTCTTATTCAGAGTTGGTGGAGGGACAGCCCCGATGAAACCCAGCAACCATCACTGCGGTGAAAAGGTGCTCACCTGATGCAAGGACACTCCTTGAACAATAAGAGCGAAAGGATACATACCCTTTCCTCATGATTGTAGGAAGGGCTTTTTTATAAGATAAGAAGGTAAAACCGCCACTTTGCGTGGCAACATTGAGCCACTCGTGATGCGCGGGCGCCCTGCGCCTTTGTTCGTTTGGTACTTTGAATAATAATATGCATAGAATGATAAACAGAGTTCCGTAACATCATTAAAGGGAGGATTTAGCCGTATGGCTGCAAATCGTCGTTTATTTACATCTGAATCTGTAACAGAAGGGCATCCGGATAAGATCTCTGATCAAGTGTCAGATGCGATTCTGGATGAAATATTAAAAAATGATCCACATGCACGTGTTGCTTGTGAGACAACAGTGACGACAGGACTTGTGTTAGTATCAGGAGAAATCACAACCAGTACGTATGCAGATATTCCGGCTATTGTTCGTCAAACGATTAAAGATATAGGGTATACGAGAGCAAAGTATGGATTTGATGCTGAAACTTGTGCGGTATTAACCGCAATCGATGAACAATCACCAGATATTGCAGGTGGCGTTGATACTGCACTAGAGGCACGCCAGGGGAAAATAAGTGAAGAAGAGATAGCTTCCATTGGTGCAGGAGACCAAGGGCTAATGTTTGGTTATGCATGTGATGAGACCGAGGAGCTAATGCCATTACCAATTTCTCTTGCACATAAGTTAGCTAAACGCCTGTCAGACATGAGAAAAGAAGAAGTTCTTGCCTATCTGCGCCCGGACGGAAAAACACAAGTAACCGTTGAATACGATGAAAAAGATAACCCAATTAAGGTGGATACGATTGTTATTTCAACACAACATCACCAAGACATTACAGGAGATCAAATTGAAAAAGATATCATTGAACATGTAATTCGCCCGGTTGTTCCTGGGCATTTATTGGATGAAACCACGAATTATTTCATCAATCCAACAGGGCGCTTTGTGATTGGAGGGCCTCAAGGGGACGCAGGATTAACAGGTCGTAAAATTATGGTAGACACATACGGTGGATACGCCCGTCATGGAGGAGGAGCATTCAGTGGGAAAGATGCAACGAAAGTAGATCGTTCGGCAGCATATGCAGCTCGTTATGTGGCCAAAAATATTGTTGCGGCTGACTTGGCTAAAACGTGTGAGGTACAGCTCGCCTATGCTATAGGTGTTGCGGAGCCCGTTTCTATTGCGGTCAATACATTTGGTACCGGCCTTGTCAGCGAAGAAAACTTCGTGGCAGCTATTCGGGAGATATTTGACTTACGACCTGCCGGGATTATTCGTATGCTTGACTTGCAAAAGCCAATTTTCAGAAGTACAGCTGCCTATGGCCATTTTGGCAGAACAGATATATATTTTCCTTGGGAAAAAACAGATAAGATTGCGGAATTAAAGGCATTGGCGGAAAAATATAACAACGTTTAGAATAATACCATACGGCTGTTGGGGCCGTATGGTATAACTTTTAGGTAAGGAACGAGGAATCTAGATACCATAATATAAGCGATTTTTAATTATCTTACTTTTTAGTATACTACAGTCAGAAATACACCTCGGAAAACCCCATATAAAACTATGAGGGAGGTGCTAATATACCCCTAGCTTCTGGTCAAGGAAAGCCTACAGATTATATCCGACATGACCAACTATTCAAGGAATGGATACTACAGGTGAAAATAGAATTCTTGAGGATGTTAGTGACAATGGAACTAGATCCCGCGAAACAACGGCTTATCAATGTTTTCTTGAAATATATTTAAAACTGAATGAAGAGGAGGAGACCGCATTGATGGATGAAATCAAATAAATGGCCGAAGCGGATAAAATTATGTAGATCCTAATTTCCTATGAGCAGAAGGGAATTGAGAGGGGGAAAGAAAGCGGTAAAAAGGAAAGTCTAGCATTATAGTAATAAAGTGTATAAAAACAGCCAAGTACAAGGGAGATTATGAAATGAAAAATGAAATTTATATTTGGAATGAGGTACTGGATTATATTAGGGAGCAAATTAGCCTGCCATCTTTTGATACTTGGATTAAAACTAGTAGGTTAAAGATTGAAAAAGATGGCTGGAATATAATTTTGTCAAATGAATTTGCTAAGGAATGGGTAGCGTCGAACTATCAATCTCTCATCAAGGATGCCATCTATGAAACAACAAATGAACTGCCCGAAGTAAAATTAATCGTTGAAGAAAAGCCTGTGAGGTCATTTCATGCAGGTAATAGAACAACCAGCCTATATAATCGAAACCGATCCGAGTATAGTGAATCTGTTCGTTTAGATCGCTTGGAAAAAGAAATAGAAAATATAAAAACAAAATTAGATAAAATTATGAATATGTTAGAACGCAATTCAAATTAAGAATGACGATAAATGAAAATGTGTCGATCATAAATGCTGAATCCGGAAATTTAGGTAGCGAACTCCACGACCGGGAGAGAAGCATTTCAAAACGGGAGACGGCCGTTTCAAATCGGGAGGGGAGGACTCCGAAACGGGAGGGGACCTCTTCAAACCGGGACATCCCCCGCTAAATCGGGAGTGAGGCACTCCGAAACGGGAGAGACTCACTCCAAACTGGAAGACAACCCGCACTAAGCCAACGCCCTATAAATCCGTATAATTCCTATAATACTGTCCTTTTTCTACATATGATTTTCTTATCCGCTCCATTTCAGTATAATCCTCTTCCGATAAATCACGTACAACTTTTGCGGGTCTACCCATCGCTAATGTGTATGCAGGGATCTTTTTCCCTGGAGGAACCAGACTTCCTGCACCAATAAATGCATGTTCCTCCACCTCAGCCCCGTCCAAAATAATTGACCCCATACCGACTAATGCGTTTTTACGGATGGTTGCGGAATGTAAAGTAACCTGATGGCCAATGGTTACATCATCTTCAATAATTAAGGGACTATTTGGACTTTGATGAAGCATGGATAGATCCTGAACACTAACTCTTTTTCCTATTCGTGTTGGTGCAACATCTCCGCGAATAACAGTTTTAAACCATATACTAGACGCTTCGTCAATGGTTACATCGCCATTTATCATCGCATCTTTTGCGATAAATGCTGTTTCATGAATGGAAGGGGTTATATGTTTATAATGGCTTATCATTTGAATCCTCCTAGGGTAGTATGGTGATATATATAGTATAACAAAAAGTTCCATGAATGGAGAGAATGACTTTGGCAAAGCGTATACCTACAACGGCAGTGTCTTTAATGAACGCTGTATATCGGAGAATTCTTCCAGCCGTGGATGAGGAATTGTCCCATTGGAAAAATCGCGCGATTCAAATCCCAAACGCGGAGCTTCGGACGCAGGCACTAGCAAGTATAGAAGCGAAAAGGTTCCACTGTCAGGGAGGAGCTGTGTATGCATTGCTTGCGGATCATAATGAGAGAGAAGCCATCCGCTTTATTGTGGCCTATCAAACGATAAGTGATTACTTAGATAACTTATGTGACCGGAGCACATCGATGGATCCAGAAGATTTTCGGTTATTACATGAGGCTATGCATGATGCTTTGACACCAGGAGATCCGATTAAAAATTATTATGAACGGCGGAATGAGCAACGAGATGGGGAATACTTGGCTGATCTTGTTCGGACATGTCAAAAAATGTTGCGAAAGCTTGATCATTATTCTGTCATAGAAGATTACGTGATGAAGTTAGAGGGATTATATGCTGATCTACAAGTGCATAAACATGTCAAAGTAGAAGAGCGAATTCCACGTCTAACAAGCTGGTATGACTGGTATAAAGCTTGTGCCCCCGGGTTAAGCTGGTATGAATTCTCCGCTGCTGCAGGGTCGACACTCGGAATTTTTTGCCTTGTTTCGTATGCACTTGGAGATAATATGAATGATAATCTAGCGCAGGAAATTTATACTGGGTATTTCCCATATATGCAGGGCCTACATATTTTACTGGATTATTATATTGATCAGCAGGAGGATATAGAGGAAGCAGATTTAAATTTTTGTAGCTATTATTCGAATGAGGAAATGATGAGAAAACGGCTGCATTATTTTATCGAACAGTCGGATAAACATATTGATGGCTTATCGAATCGTTCATTTCATAAAATGATCTATCAAGGTTTGGTTGGCTTGTATTTGGGCGACCCAAAGGTGAAAAAATTGGATAATGGAATTAGTATAACTAGGGACTTGTTGAGAGCAAGTGGCTATCAGGCTCGATTTTTCCATTGGAATACAAGGCTGTACTATAAATATAAACGATAAATATGCCCGGATAGTGATATGCTCTCTTTGATGTTGACAGGTTAAAAGAAGCATATCATAGGGCAGGAATCTGAGCGTTTTCTATTTTTTCTGGATGGCCAAAATAAAAGGGGGATCATTTTGTTGGTTAATGAATCCGTGTTGTAAAACAGTATATGCTTTTTGATTAAGGTGGGCGACATGTTTTAATAAACTGTCTTTTTCCTGTTTGCCTCCATCATGGCCATGGTATACTACAATGACGATAAGCCCGTCTTTTTTAAGATGGTGTAAACCCGTGTTGAGAGCAGTTATTGTGGACTCTCCTTTTGTGATAATAGATTTATCACTTCTGGGTAAATAACCGAGATTAAATATAGCCCCACCAACTTGTTCGTCTGCAGCTAGATAATTCGAAATGTTAGCATGGCTGTCATGAATAAGTGTCACATTGCTCCGGTCATTTTCGTTTAGTAACTGCTTTGTCTTTTTTATGGCTTGATCTTGAATATCAAAAGCAAGTACGTGACCGCTTTTACCAGTGATTTGACTTAAAAACAACGTGTCATTGCCATTTCCGCAAGTGGCATCAATAACGGTTTCCCCTTTTTGGATGGAAGCTTCCAATAGATCATGTGCAACGTTTAGTATTCCTTTTAGCATGTTTGAGATCTGCTCCTTACAAATGAGAATATGCTTATTTTACCAGATAAAGAAAGGAATTGCCTTGACAAAGCGCGCGTCATTCATTACTATTCTATATAAATAATGTAACGACTTTGCAAAGGATTAGTAATAGGTTACTTCAGGTATAGAGAGGCAATGGTTGGTGGAAATTGCCCCTGAAAAATGTATGAACTCACCTTTAATGTTGCAGGGATGAATTAGGTAGTTCCTGCCGTAAATCCACGTTAAGGATATAAGTGATCGCAGATATGCGTTAATTTGGGTGGTACCGCGGGAGATATAAGCTTCTCGTCCCTTTCTAGGGATGAGTGGTTTTTTTTATGATAACAAAGGAGGACGCTGGAATGAGTTTTAATCATCAAGAAATCGAAAACAAATGGCAAGCGTATTGGGAAGAAAATAAAACATTTAAAACAGATACGTATTCGAAAAAAACGAAGGTATATGCACTGGATATGTTTCCATACCCATCTGGAGCTGGTCTGCATGTGGGACATCCGGAAGGGTATACGGCAACAGATATTTTTTCCCGAATGAAGCGTATGCAAGGTTTTGAGGTGTTGCACCCCATGGGTTGGGATGCTTTCGGGCTTCCTGCCGAGCAATATGCGATTGATACTGGGAACAGCCCCGCGGCATTCACGGAGCAAAACATAGCAACATTTAAGCGACAAATTCAAGAACTTGGTTTTTCCTATGATTGGGATCGCGAAATAAGTACAACAGATCCAAATTACTATAAGTGGACACAATGGATTTTCACCAAATTATATGAAAAAGGGTTAGCCTATATGGACGAAGTAGCGGTTAATTGGTGTCCAGCGCTTGGCACGGTACTTGCCAATGAAGAAGTGATTGATGGAAAAAGTGAGCGTGGCGGACATCCGGTTGTTCGTAAGCCGATGAAACAGTGGATGTTAAAAATCACTGCATATGCCGATCGTTTGCTGAAAGATCTGGAAGAAGTCGATTGGCCGGAGAGCATTAAAGATATGCAGCGAAACTGGATCGGTCGTTCAGAAGGAGCTGAAGTGACGTTTACCATTGATGGATATCATGAGGAATTTACAGTATTTACAACACGACCAGATACATTATTCGGTGCAAGCTATGCCGTATTAGCGCCAGAGCATCCATTTGTAGAAAAAATAGTGAGCCAGGAACAGAAAGAAGCCGTTGATGCCTATTTGGATCAAGTCCAAACCAAATCTGATCTGGAACGTACAGATCTTGCCAAAGATAAAACAGGCGTATTTACGGGGGCGTATGCGATTAACCCGGTCAATAAATCAAAAATACCGATTTGGATTGCTGATTATGTACTGATGAGTTATGGATCTGGAGCAATTATGGCCGTTCCAGCTCATGATGAACGGGATTATGAATTCGCTACGAAGTTTGAGCTTCCGATTTTAGAAGTTGTTGCAGGTGGAGACATTTCCAAAGAAGCATATGTTGATGATGGAGAGCATGTTAACTCTGGTTTCATCAATGGGTTGTATACCGATGATGCCATAGTAAAAATGATTGAATGGCTCGAAGCAAATAAACATGGGGAAAGGAAAGTTACGTATCGGTTGCGTGATTGGTTATTTGCCAGACAACGTTATTGGGGTGAGCCCATCCCAATTATTCATTGGGAGGATGGAACAACTTCAGCTATTCCAGAAGAGGAGCTTCCACTAGAGCTACCTGTCATGTCAGAGATAAAACCATCTGGGACAGGGGAATCTCCACTTGCCAATAATAAGGACTGGGTTAATGTGACAGATCCAAACACGGGGATGAAAGGACGCCGGGAAACAAGTACAATGCCACAATGGGCCGGGAGCTGCTGGTATTTCTTAAGATTTATTGACCCGCATAATACAGAGCAACTGGCCGATCCGAAAGCAATGGAAGAATGGCTTCCAATTGATATCTACATTGGCGGTGCAGAACATGCTGTACTCCATTTACTATATGCACGTTTTTGGCATAAATTCTTGTATGATATTGGCGTTGTGCCAACGAAAGAACCATTTATGAAATTGTATAATCAAGGCATGATACTCGGTGAAGGCAATGAAAAAATGAGTAAATCCAAGGGAAATGTTGTGAATCCGGATGATATCATTGCTTCTCATGGTGCAGATACACTGCGCCTCTATGAAATGTTTATGGGGCCACTTGATGCTGCAGTTGCCTGGTCAACAAATGGACTTGATGGTGCAAGGCGTTTTCTTGATCGTGTATGGCGCATGATTATAAATGACGATGGTACACTTGTTGATAAAGTAGTGGAGGGGAGTAATCCATCTTTAGATAAAGTGTATAATGAAACAGTGAAAAAGGTAACAGAGGACTTTGAAAATCTGCATTTCAATACAGGTATTTCACAAATGATGATTTTCGTAAATGAAGGAAATAAAGTAGACGTACTTCCAAAGAATTATATAGAAGGTTTTGTTAAGATGCTGTCTCCAGTTGCACCACATATTTCCGAAGAATTGTGGTCTCGTCTTGGAAATCCGGGAACGATTAGCTACGAGCCTTGGCCAACCTTTGATGAATCGAAATTGGTAGAAGATGAAGTTGAAATCGCCGTACAAATTATGGGTAAAGTCCGATCCAAAATAAATGTAGCCAAAGATATCACCAAAGATGAACTGGAAAAGCAAGCACTTGCAGACGAAAAAATTCAAGAGCTAACCGATGGAACAACAATCCGAAAAGTAATTGTTGTTCCCGGAAAACTGGTAAATATTGTAGCAAACTAAATGGGAAAAGGATTTCTTCTTACTTAATAAGAGGAGATCCTTTTTTCATTCTATTTTGATGGCACCCATTCGGTCTGTAAAATAATCCATTCATCATTTTCGTAATACCATAGCGTCTCCACCGTTCCTAGTTGATCCGCATGGTAAGCACCACTGATTTGTTGATAACTTTTTAAGCCATACCCTTTACTTTTACTTAGCAAAACAGGCTCGAAAAAGGCGATTGGATCTATCATGACCGAAGTAGCCTCCAGTAACCTTCCTTCATCATCGTAAATGTCAAGTTGTATATATTCTTCTGATCGATCACGAACATCTACAATATATGGTTCACTATCTGGAGAGAGCTGGATCTCAATTTTAAAGTCATCCATAAATTTTCCTCTAAGATGTAGCTGTTCAGGTAATGGAATCTCTTTTACCTTTTCATTTTTTAGTGTATGCAGCTGGTAATTATACAGCCCACCACTTCCGCCGGTAGCACTTTGGTAAAAAATATCCTGCACCTCATCATGATTTAAATCAATAAATTGAATGGCCGGATCATATCCACCTTCATACGTAATTGTCCACTGTTCGTCATGTACACTTGTGATATCAATCCATACTTCTCGATAATAATTCGTGTCACTGGAAAATAAAATTCCTTTTAATTCGATAATCTCGCTTTGGCCATCACCTGTGACATCTGCTTCATAGGTTTCGATAAGGACAGGCTCTGTATTACTTTCAGCTCCCACTGCGTTTGGATGCATGATGAATAACAGGAATAAAGTGAAGTAGATAACAAATTTCATGATAAACGCTCCTCTTGTTTAGTACTTGTTATTTTGTGTTAGAAGGTTGCATACTATTCTTTTAAAAAGTATGATTGATGTAAACAGATAATAAGGATGGTTTATATATGGGACATATAAATGAGATCATACCAAATGAATTGGAAAATCGTATGAAAAAGGAAAATGATTTAGTTGTGATCGATGTACGAGAAGATGAAGAAGTTGCTCAGGGAATGATTGATAATGCAAAACATATTCCATTAGCTAAAATTCCTGAGTTAAAGGATGATTTAGATCAAAGTAAACATTATGTTTTTGTATGCAGATCAGGGAGAAGAAGTATGAAAGCAGCCTCTTTTATGGATGAACAAGGTTATCGGGTTTCAAATATGGCTGGAGGCATGCTTAAATGGGAAGGGGAAGTTGTTGTATAATCGTTTTATCCTAGAAAAAATAAAATTATCGTAAAAAATACTGTTGACATGCTGATAATGTGATTGTATTATGGATCTTGCTGTCTGAAACACACCTATTGTTTTGTACATGTAGGCTAAGGCACTTATTCGTAGAAAATCTATAGTATCGCGTTATTGACAAGCATTCATGAAAATGCTATAATAACTTTCCATTAGTTAAGGAAATGTCGAATTTCATATTTTTATTCACACTTTATGTTTTGACGTTTTCTAATAAATGGTGAGCTTTTAAACGAAGAACAAAAAGTTATTGACTTTCGTGAGTTGGATTTGGTATAATTAAAAAGTTGCAAATTTAACGCAACATATGCATTTGCTCTTTGAAAACTGAACAAAACAACCAGTATGTCAAACAGATGGTAGAGGAAAGAAATCACGAAGTCCGATGGTTCATCTGGACGGTCGATTTCACCCCTTGAAACCATGTGAAAAGCGAAGATATATCATTGATCGGTGTCAATGATAGACAAACTTCATTATTTTATGGCAAATACGAACGAGTTCTTATTTGCACAAGTACAACTACACTTTTGAAAGAACCAAAAGTGAGTTTTCTATGAAGAGTTTGATCTTGGCTCAGGACGAACGCTGGCGGCGTGCCTAATACATGCAAGTCGAGCGCGGGAAGCAGGCAATAACCCTTCGGGGTTTGCGCTTGTGGAACGAGCGGCGGACGGGTGAGTAACACGTGGGCAACCTACCTGAGAGACGGGGATAACTCGCGGAAACGCGAGCTAATACCGGATAACACTTTTGATTACCTAATGAGAAGTTGAAAGGCGGCTTTTATGCTGCCACTTTCAGATGGGCCCGCGGCGCATTAGCTAGTTGGTGAGATAAGAGCTCACCAAGGCGACGATGCGTAGCCGACCTGAGAGGGTGATCGGCCACACTGGGACTGAGACACGGCCCAGACTCCTACGGGAGGCAGCAGTAGGGAATCATCCGCAATGGACGAAAGTCTGACGGTGCAACGCCGCGTGAGTGATGAAGGTTTTCGAATCGTAAAACTCTGTTGTTAGGGAAGAACAAGTATCGTTTGAATAAGGCGGTACCTTGACGGTACCTAACCAGAAAGCCCCGGCTAACTACGTGCCAGCAGCCGCGGTAATACGTAGGGGGCAAGCGTTGTCCGGAATTATTGGGCGTAAAGCGCTCGCAGGCGGTCTTTTAAGTCTGATGTGAAATCTTGCGGCTCAACCGTGAGCGGTCATTGGAAACTGGAGGACTTGAGTACAGAAGAGGAGAGTGGAATTCCACGTGTAGCGGTGAAATGCGTAGAGATGTGGAGGAACACCAGTGGCGAAGGCGACTCTCTGGTCTGTAACTGACGCTGAGGAGCGAAAGCGTGGGGAGCGAACAGGATTAGATACCCTGGTAGTCCACGCCGTAAACGATGAGTGCTAGGTGTTAGGGGGTTTCCGCCCCTTCGTGCTGAAGTTAACGCATTAAGCACTCCGCCTGGGGAGTACGGCCGCAAGGCTGAAACTCAAAAGAATTGACGGGGGCCCGCACAAGCGGTGGAGCATGTGGTTTAATTCGAAGCAACGCGAAGAACCTTACCAGGTCTTGACATCCTCTGCGATCGGTAGAGATACCGAGTTCCCTTCGGGGACAGAGTGACAGGTGGTGCATGGTTGTCGTCAGCTCGTGTCGTGAGATGTTGGGTTAAGTCCCGTAACGAGCGCAACCCTTGAGATTAGTTGCCAGCATTGAGTTGGGCACTCTAATTTGACTGCCGGTGACAAACCGGAGGAAGGTGGGGATGACGTCAAATCATCATGCCCCTTATGACCTGGGCTACACACGTGCTACAATGGATGGAACAAAGGGCAGCGAAGCGGCAACGCTAAGCAAATCCCATAAAACCATTCTCAGTTCGGATTGCAGGCTGCAACTCGCCTGCATGAAGCCGGAATCGCTAGTAATCGCGGATCAGCATGCCGCGGTGAATACGTTCCCGGGCCTTGTACACACCGCCCGTCACACCACGAGAGTTAGCAACACCCGAAGTCGGTGAGGTAACACGCTTTGCGTGAGCCAGCCGCCGAAGGTGGGGCCAATGATTGGGGTGAAGTCGTAACAAGGTAGCCGTATCGGAAGGTGCGGCTGGATCACCTCCTTTCTAAGGATAGAAACGGAAACGCCGAGCGATCTATTTCAGATCTTTTGGTGGAGACATACGTGGTTGTTTGGTTCAGTTTTGAGAGAGCAAATCTCTCTATTTGTACCTTGAAAACTAAATAAGAGTACGAACGACATCAAAACATGAATGTGCTTTTGAAACAAAGCAAGATTTAGTTAAGTGAACAAGAGCGCACGGTGGATGCCTAGGTACGAGGAGCCGAAGAAGGACGGGACTAACGCCGATATGTCCCGGGGAGTTGTAAGTAAACGTTGATCCGGGAATTTCCGAATGGGGAAACCCCCTGTTCGTAATGGAACAGGACGTCTATCTGAATACATAGGATAGATGAGGCACACCCGGGGAACTGAAACATCTCAGTACCCGGAGGAACAGAAAGCAAAAGCGATTTCCCAAGTAGCGGCGAGCGAAACGGAATCAGCCCAAACCGAAAAGCTTGCTTTTCGGGGTTGTAGGACACTCCTACGGAGTTACCAAAAAGTGCTTTAGATGAATCGATCTGGAACGATCAGCCATAGGAGGTAAGAGCCCTGTAATCGAAAGAGCATTTTCTCCGGAGTGTATCCTGAGTACGGCGGAACACGAGAAATTCCGTCGGAATCCGGGAGGACCATCTCCCAAGGCTAAATACTCCCTCGTGACCGATAGTGAACCAGTACCGTGAGGGAAAGGTGAAAAGTACCCCGGAAGGGGAGTGAAAGAGAACCTGAAACCGTGCGCTTACAAGTAGTCGAAGCCCGTTAATGGGTGACGGCGTACCTTTTGTAGAATGGACCGGCGAGTTACGATCCCATGCGAGGTTAAGTGGAAGACACGGAGCCGCAGCGAAAGCGAGTCTGAACAGGGCGTATGCGAGTATGTGGTCGTAGACCCGAAACCGTGTGATCTACCCATGTCCAGGGTGAAGGTCAGGTAACACTGACTGGAGGCCCGAACCCACGTATGTTGAAAAATGCGGGGATGAGGTGTGGGTAGGGGTGAAATGCCAATCGAACACGGAGATAGCTGGTTCTCTCCGAAATAGCTTTAGGGCTAGCCTCAAGGGATGAGTACTGGAGGTAGAGCACTGATTGGACGAGGGGCCCTCACCGGGTTACCGAATTCAGTCAAACTCCGAATGCCAGTTACTTGACCTTGGGAGTCAGACTATGGGTGATAAGGTTCATAGTCGAAAGGGAAACAGCCCAGACCGCCAGCTAAGGTCCCTAAGTATACGTTAAGTGGAAAAGGATGTGGCGTTGCTCAGACAACCAGGATGTTGGCTTAGAAGCAGCCATCATTGAAAGAGTGCGTAATAGCTCACTGGTCGAGTGACGCTGCGCCGAAAATGTACCGGGGCTAAACGTATCACCGAAGCTGCGGATTGTTCTTCGAACAATGGTAGGAGAGCGTTCCAAGTGCTGGGAAGTCAGACCGTGAGGACTGGTGGAGCGCTTGGAAGTGAGAATGCCGGTATGAGTAGCGAAAAAAGAGTGAGAATCTCTTTCACCGAAAGCCTAAGGTTTCCTGAGGAAGGCTCGTCCTCTCAGGGTTAGTCGGGACCTAAGCCGAGGCCGAAAGGCGTAGGCGATGGCCAACAGGTAGATATTCCTGTACCACCTCATGACTGTTAGAATGATGGGGGGACGCAGGAGGATAAGGAAAGCGCACCGATGGAATGGTGCGCCCAAGCAGGGAGCGAGTTGGATAGGCAAACCCGTCCAACGCTAACGTGACTTGTGATGGGGAGGGAAATAAAGTACCGAAGTTCCTGATTTCACACTGCCAAGAAAAGCCTCTAGTGAGGTCATAGGTGCCCGTACCGCAAACCGACACAGGTAGGCGAGGAGAGAATCCTAAGGTGAGCGGGAGAACTCTCGTTAAGGAACTCGGCAAAATGACCCCGTAACTTCGGGAGAAGGGGTGCTCACGAGTAGTGAGCCGCAGTGAATAGGCCCAAGCGACTGTTTATCAAAAACACAGGTCTCTGCGAAGCCGCAAGGCGAAGTATAGGGGCTGACACCTGCCCGGTGCTGGAAGGTTAAGGGGAAACGTTAGCTTTTGGGCGAAGCGTAGAACCGAAGCCCCAGTAAACGGCGGCCGTAACTATAACGGTCCTAAGGTAGCGAAATTCCTTGTCGGGTAAGTTCCGACCCGCACGAAAGGTGCAACGACTTGGGCACTGTCTCAACGAGAGACCCGGTGAAATTATACTATGCGTGAAGATGCGCATTACCCGCGACAGGACGGAAAGACCCCGTGGAGCTTTACTGTAGCCTGATATTGAATGTTCGTGCAGCTTGTACAGGATAGGTGGGAGCCTTAGAATCGTGAGCGCTAGCTTACGAGGAGGCACCCGTGGGATACCACCCTGGCTGCACGCACCTTCTAACCCAGAACCGTGATCCGGTTCGGAGACAGTGTCAGGTAGGCAGTTTGACTGGGGCGGTCGCCTCCTAAAGTGTAACGGAGGCGCCCAAAGGTTCCCTCAGAATGGTTGGAAATCATTCGTAGCGTGTAAAGGCAGAAGGGAGCTTGACTGCGAGACCTACAAGTCGAGCAGGGACGAAAGTCGGGCTTAGTGATCCGGTGGTTCCGTATGGAAGGGCCATCGCTCAACGGATAAAAGCTACCCCGGGGATAACAGGCTTATCTCCCCCAAGAGTTCACATCGACGGGGAGGTTTGGCACCTCGATGTCGGCTCATCGCATCCTGGGGCTGTAGTCGGTCCCAAGGGTTGGGCTGTTCGCCCATTAAAGCGGTACGCGAGCTGGGTTCAGAACGTCGTGAGACAGTTCGGTCCCTATCCGTCGTGGGCGTTGGAAGTTTGAGAGGAGCTGTCCTTAGTACGAGAGGACCGGGATGGACACACCGCTGGTGTACCAGTTGTTCCGCCAGGAGCATGGCTGGGTAGCTACGTGTGGCACGGATAAGTGCTGAAAGCATCTAAGCATGAAGCCACCCTCTAGATGAGACTTCCCATCACATCAAGTGAGTAAGATCCCTCAGAGACGATGAGGTAGATAGGTTCGAGGTGGAAGCGTGGTGACACGTGCAGCTGACGAATACTAATCGATCGAGGACTTAACTAAATGGCTTTTAGATGTACGTTACGAACACTCTTATTTAGTTTTTAGGGTATAAATTCATACATATTTATGAAAAATACTTGATTTTTTTCTGGAAACCATTATAATATTGGTTGTCACTAAATTTAATAAAGAAGTTCTGTTCAAATGGTTCATGCTTTGCAACGACACAGAACCACTTAAGGACATTAGGTCTGGTAGTTATAGCGGAGAGGTCACACCTGTTCCCATGCCGAACACAGAAGTTAAGCTCTCCAGCGCCGATGGTAGTTGGGGCTTTGCCCCTGCAAGAGTAGGACGCCGCCAGGCTTACGAAAAGAGCTGGAATGTAGCAAATCGCATTCCAGCTCTTTTCTGTATGGAAAATATAGTGTATATTATCACCAACGATGTTTGCCTCTATCATAAATGTCGTGGTTTTCCCGTGTTCAGCAGAATATAAAACATGCACGCTAATTGATATTCTAAAGTTGGGACACAACAAAAAGGCAAAAGAGAGAGAACACGTGCAGAATCTCGTAGAACGACCGTTTGAGAAGGCTTACAGGTCACCGCGAAAAAGTGTAGGGTATGCCAAGCTGCGGTGGTACGGGCAACAAAAAGGCAAAAACAGCTTCAGAACAAAGGCGCAAGCGCCCGGGTAGCAACGTACAAACTGGAGCACTCTGTAATGAGATAAAGGAAACATGCCCCCTGCATCAGGGGTATGCCGACGTTGGCCGGCAAGGCCGTTCTTAGTTGGCCTTCCTTTGTCAAGTGAGCCGATGTTGACTTATCGTAGTGGAGGAGTGTGAAGTTTGCTAGTTGCTGGGCGCTGGAGCCGGACGTGGCTTACGCTATTCGTAAGATTAGTACCACCCAAATTCTATACTTTCTTATCTTTTCAAAAAGAGGATGGCGTTCATTCGTCACCACTACATTTGACAGAGAACCTGATTGACTTGTTGCACTTGATAACTGAACGGTGTCATTTGAGTAGCCTTTCGTATGTAGAAAAACGCATCTATGATAGATGCGCTTTTTCACTGTCTGTTAGCTCATGTCGAGTTGCTGCGGATTACTTCCTCTTCCACTTTGATTCCCATTCATTTGAGCTACAACCGGAATCATTTTTTGCATGGCTTGTCCAAAATTTTGGTTATTTTTGGTCATTGCATAATAAGTTGCCGCTCCCATGCCGACCGAGGCAACTAACGGTAACCACATTCCGTTCATTTGCATACAAATCAACCCTTTCTCTAGTGCTTCCAGACAGTATTAGGATGATACAAACGTTTGGATTCATACAAGGGATCATCTACCAATATCATGAGGTGTTTCCGTGCACCATAATCTGGAAGTATCTACATGAGATCTCTGTAAAAAGCGCTTATACATGGATATAGATGATATCCGGCAGTAATCAACGATCTATCGTCGTTACCATTGGCCCGTACATATGTATGTGCTCATGGTCACATGTGTGAATCGAAATAAATGCGAGGAGAGGAAGACGATCAATGATATATATAGAAACAGCAAGATTGCAATTACGTGATTGGAAAGCAACAGATATAGATCCATTTGTTCGATTAAATGCGGATGAGCAAGTGATGAGATATTTTCCTAAAACGTTATTGCCCGAAGAAACCTATGCGTTGTATAAAACCATTAGAACAGCGTTTCATGAATATGGATTTGGCTTATATGCGGTAGAAGAAAAGCAAAGCGGGGCATTTATTGGTTTTATCGGATTTCAACATGCACAATTTGAGGCAGACTTTACACCGTGTATAGAAATAGGATGGCGATTGAAAAAAGAAGTTTGGGGCAAAGGCTATGCAACAGAAGGGGCAACAGCCTGCTTGCAATATGGTTTTACAGCATTAAATTTGCAGGATGTTTATAGCTTTACGGCCGAAGTCAATGCCCCGTCGAAAAGCGTAATGCAAAAAATAGGAATGAACTTTATGAAAACATTCGAGCACCCAAACGTTCATCAAGATAGTTGGTTACGTCAGCATGTGCTATTTCATGCTTCCCGTCGCTCGTTTACGTTAAGCAATGAACAGGTATAAGGGTGTGATTTAGGTGAGTTCAGATGAGGGAAATAGGAGAGCGTAACCCAGGTACATTAACGGCATTTTAAGGACTTTATATCGCAATGTAACTAGCTGTAGGACTCCCCTTTATTTCGAAATAGGGGAAGGTTCGGCGTAATAGCCCGATGCGTTCAGCGCTCCTACGAAAGGAACCTCCCCTTTCTAACAGCCGCATTTTTCAAAAGGGAAATGCGGCTTGACGGACTATTATAAGCTTTGTTCAATGATGGCTTGCATGCATCCCTGCGACTCGGCCGGTAACGAGGGCTGATGTAATATTGTATCCGCCGGTATACCCATGGATATCCAAAATTTCTCCGGAAAAATAAAGCCCCGGCATGAATTTAGATTGCATGGTGTTTGGAACAATTTCTTTGATGGATACACCCCCTCCAGTTACGAACGCTTTATCAAGTGGGAGGGAACCATGCACGGAAAATGTAAAATGTTTAATGGAATGAATAATAAGGCGGACTGTCTCTTTGGAAATGGTTGCCGCTTTTTGTTCTTCATGAATATTATTTATTGATAATATATAATCTAAAAAACGTTCTGGAACGATTCCTTTCATGATATTTTTAATTGCTTTTCTGGGGCTTTTCTCTATTAATTGATGTATTCTTTTGTACAATGTATCTTCTGGCTCATTTGGCAATACATCTAAGGCCATTGGAACGTTATGGGCTCCTTTCATAAGTTCTTTCACAACAAATTGTGAGGTACGTAATACGGCAGGGCCGGATATTCCAAAATGGGTAAAAATCATGTCCATTTGATGAGTAATAATGGGTTTATTCTTTTTATTTAAGACGGTTAAAGCGACATCTCTTAGTGACAATCCTTGTAGGCTCTTATTTATGATAAAGCTTTCTTCAGATGTAAGGGCTACTTCGGTCGGATATAGTTTAGTTATTGTATGGCCTGCTTTTTGCGCCCAGGCGTAACCGTCCCCCGTTGATCCGGTATGTGGGACTGCTTTGCCTCCAACTGCAATAACAATGGCTTTCGTAGTGATCTCTTCTGAAGTATTTAACGTTATCGTATGTCCGGTTTCGTCGTAATTCACTGTTTTCACAGTGGTATTTAAATGTACGTCTACCTTATATTCATCTAATTGATTGATTAATGCGTTAACAACTGTTTTGGCAGAATTGGATGCAGGGAACATTCTTCCATGGTCTTCTTCCTTCAATGCAACACCTAAGTTTTCAAAGTAATCGATGATATCATAGTTATTAAATACAGAAAATGGACTATATAAAAATTTCCCATTACCTGGTATATGTCGGATGACTTCTTCTTGCGGAAGGCGATTTGTTACATTGCATCGACCACCCCCGGAGATAGCCAGTTTTTTCCCTAATTTTCTCCCTTTTTCTATTAACATGGTGTTTCTCCCGCGCTCTGCAGCAGCGATAGCGGCCATTAGACCGGATGGTCCCCCACCTATAACGACTACATCATAGTTCAAATTTCTTCAGTCCTTTCATATGTATCTTATCATTATCTATCGGAAAATCCCATTAATAATTTTGTAATACATTTTGTAATACTTATGGAGATCATCTATGATAAAATAATGACTGTGTATATAAATAGTGATCAAATGCAGGTGAAAAAATGTCGAATATCGTAAGAGGAGCAATGTTGCTGACGACAGCTTCATTTTTATCAAAATTTTTAGGGATGATTTATGTTATCCCGTTTAATGCAATGGTTGGTGAAACGGGAGGGACGTTATTCAGTTTTGCTTATACCCCGTATAATATAATACTTAGTATTTCGACCATAGGTGTTCCGATGGCTGTTTCAAAATTTGTTTCCAAATACAATGCGTTGGGTGACTATGAAACGGGAAGACGCATGTTTAAAGCTGGAATTACATTGTTGATGATTACCGGGGTTATAGCCTTTTTAGCTTTGTTTTTTGGAGCTGAATGGTTGGCTGGTAATTATGTAACGAATGAGGATGCAGGTAGTATAGCCGTAGGGGACGTGACATATGTTATTCGTATGGTTAGTTTTGCTCTTCTTATTATTCCTGCCATGAGCATTGTACGGGGCTTTTTCCAAGGGTATCATTCAATGGGGCCAACAGCGGTTTCCCAGGTTGTGGAACAGATTGTGCGCATTATGTTTTTGTTAACTGCAGCATTTATCGTTATGGTTGTCTTGGATGGCGATATTGTTACAGCGGTCGGTTTTGCAACATTTGCTGCCTTTATTGGTGGAATAGCTTCTGTAATTGTATTATGGGTATACTGGCGGAAACGAAAAACACATCTTGATCTATATGTACAGGAGCAAACCTATACAAATAATATACCGATGAAAGACTTATTTATGGAATTACTCAGTTATGCGGGTCCTTTTGTTTTAGTAGGGCTTGCCACATCGCTGTATCAATTAGTAGATCAATTTACCTTTGAGCGGGCAATGGTGGCTGCAGGTAATGGAGATATCTGGAATATTGCCTTTTCTGCTATTAACTTTTATGGACATAAACTTGTTATTATACCGGTAACATTAGCGATAGGGTTGTCCTTAGCTATTCTACCCGCTTTAACCGAGTCATTTACACAAAATAATCGTTCATTATTGTATGAGCAAATTAATCAGGCATTGCAAATTGTGATGGTACTTGTCATACCAGCTGTTGTTGGTTTATCCTTTTTATCGAATGAAGCTTACGGGGCATTATATGGCCTGGAAAATATTGAAATAACAGGATCTCTCTTAAGCTGGTACGCTCCAGTCGGGCTGCTTTTTGCTTTATTTACCGTTTCTTCTTCACTGCTGCAGGGAATCAACCAGCAGCGGTTTGCGGTTATCAGTTTATCTGCAGGCCTCCTTTTGAAAATATTATTAAATATACAGTTAATTCATATGTTCGGATCAAAGGGAGCAATACTGGGAACTGCCCTTGCCGTGGGTACTGCGGTAACATTAAATTTATGGCGTGTTAAAAGTGCGATACACTTTCCGTATAAACAACTGATCAAACGTACCATGTTGATCATTATTTTCGCCTTTATCATGTGTATTGTCATTTGGATTGTAAAAGCCGTGTTTGGTATGTTTATCCCATATGAAGAGGAAAGATGGGCAGCCATTGTCATGCTCACCTTAGGTGTTGGATCAGGTGGGGTCGTATATATATGGCTTGCGTACGAATCAACATTGTTGGAGAGAACACTTGGAGATCGTGTACGAGTGCTTGATAAGATTTTTCGTAGATAGGGGATTGGATTGCCATGCGTCTTGATAAGTTATTAGCAAATTCCGGCTATGGAAGTAGAAAAGATGTAAAATCACTGTTGAAGCAAAAACGAGTAACCGTTAATGATTCTGTTGTAAAAGACAGTAGTGTCCACGTGGATCCTGAGATAGACTTTATAAAAGTCGGGGATCATGCTGTACACTATCAAAAGTATATTTATCTCATGATGAACAAACCAAAAGGGGTTATCTCCGCAACGGAGGACATGAAAGATAAGACAGTTATAGATCTTTTAACAACGGATCTGCAACGATTTAAGGCCTTCCCTGTTGGCAGATTAGACAAGGACACAGAGGGGCTATTGTTAATTACGAATGACGGAGAGCTTGCGCATCAATTAACTTCACCAAAAAAAGATATTGAAAAAGTATACTATGCGCAGGTTCAAGGAAACGTAACAGAAGGAGATACAGAGGCGTTTACAAAAGGAGTAGTATTGGATGATGGGTATAAGACCAAACCAGCCCAATTGCGTATTCTTAAACGTGATGCTATTTCAGAAGTTGAGGTATCGATAACGGAGGGGAAATATCATCAAGTGAAACGCATGTTTGAGGCTGTCGGCAAAAAAGTAATGTACTTAAGAAGGATAAGCATGGGTGGATTAATTTTAGACGAAACACTTCAATTAGGAACATACCGAGAATTAACCGAGAATGAGTTATACTATTTACGTCCCACTAACAACGAAATGGAGGGCTTTAAGTGACAACAAATCCTCATTATTTCATTGCTATACCACTACAAGCGCCATTAAAGGAGTATTTGTCCTACTGGCAAGACAGGCTAAAAACGCATTTAGCTTATAAGCAATGGCCGCATTATGAGGATTTACACATTACCCTGAAATTCCTAGGTGCGGTTGATGATAGTAAGATACAGCAATTGAGGAGAAAACTGAAAATAATTGAACACACACAAACATTCTCCATAGAGGTGGGTGGATTAGGAACTTTCGGAAATCCTGAAAAACCACGCGTCTTATGGGCGGGTGTTGATAAAACAGCGCTTCTAACTAGCCTTCAGCAAAAAGTAGAGGATCTAGCGTCCAACTTAGGATTTTCAAAAGAAACTCGAGTTTACCGCCCGCATATAACACTAGCCAAGAAATGGGCAGGTGGATCGTCTACTATTTTTCTGGAAGATATGAAAAAACAATTTTCGCATGTACAAACAATGGCTGTAGAAGAAGTGGTTTTATATCAAATTCATCCAAGAAGGTCAGTGAAGTATGAAGTAGTCGCAAATTTTAGATTGTGCAAGAAGAGAAAGAAAACATACAGTTGATAAATGCAGGATTATGGTCTCCTGTTTAGAAAACGATGTTGTCCAGGAAGGATGCTATTTTTCCAATACAAAAACTACAATATGTGGTTTTACCAAAAACGTAAGCTCATCTCTACTTCCGTCTCCAATTCGTGACAAGGTGTAACCATATTGGATTAATGGTATAGTTGTATTTTTCTTGGGATAGCTATAAAATGTATAATTGAACGTTAATTTTCGAAAGATGTGGGGAATTATGGTGGATTGGTTTGAAAAAGTATTAGGCAAGGGTTGGAAAGTAACCCCGGCCGGCGGATTAACTGGGGATGCATATGTTGCAGAAAAAGATAATAAGCGATTGTTTCTCAAACGGAATTCATCTCCATTTCTGGCTGTATTATCAGCAGAAGGAATTGTTCCGAAGCTTGTTTGGACAAAGCGAATGGATAATGGTGATGTAATTACGGCACAGGAATGGCTGGAAGGACGAGAACTGAAACCGGCCGAAATGCAACAGCCTCAAGTAGCTGAAATCCTGCACAAGATTCACCATTCCACTGAATTGTTACATATGCTTATGCGTTTAGGGAAAAAACCTGTCACGTCAGATGATAGTTTTGTCACTATACAGCAGCGTTTACATGCGTCGGGACTTCTATCATCGTATAATGATATCCATTTAGCATTAACTTATTTAAAACGGTTATTGCCAATTACGAGAGAACAGAAACAGGTTGTTTGTCATGGTGATTTGAACCATAATAATTTAGTCCTGACAAATGAAGGAAATTTATTTTTGATTGATTGGGATAATGCGATCATTGCCGACCCTGTTACAGATTTTGGCATGGTGATGAAATCATATATACCACAAGAAGATTGGGACACTTGGCTTTTGAATTATGGCGTAGACAAGGATAAATATTTAATTGAACGCATGTACTGGTATCTTTTACTGGATTCCCTCCATTATTTAAGCTGGCATAGTGAACGCAGAGAACAAGTGAAAATGGAGGAACGACTGGAGAATATACAAGATTTTAATGCGCATATCGGTACAACTATTCTAAGGTAGTTCGTTGTATTGCATGCAACCAATTTTCGATATTTTGCTTATTTGTTGTAATATGATCGGAATGATGCTGGTTCATTTCGCCTTGTTCTCCATAATTATAAATTTCCGGTAGTAATTGGAGTAATTGTTCATCGGTTATCCTGTTATCTTCTGTTAGTTTTTGTACTAAGCGTTTAATTTGCTGGTATTCAGAGACACTGCCAATACTGTCTGTTGTTTGTTCTTCTAAAATATCGTGTAATAATAGTAATTGATTATTTATGGTAAGAGCCATTGTATCACCTCAAGAACTAGTTTCTGTCTTTATAAAAATTCTATTCCATTATTAACATTAGAAAGGTGTAGTATAAGCTATGCGTCAACGTCACAAGCCATGGGCTGATGATTTTTTAAAGAGCCACCGTCATATTATCATTCCAAATCCAGCTGAACATAAAGGGGATTGGCAATCCATATTCGGAAATAATAATCCGATTTATATAGAAATTGGTACCGGAAAAGGTCAGTTTATTACAGGAATGGCAAGGCAATTTCCAAATTGTAACTTTATTGGAATTGAAATTGAAAAAAATATTATTGTTACTGCGGGACAAAAAGTGGCGGATTCAGGATTGGAAAATATAGTACTGATAAAGGAAGATGCAGCTCATTTGAGGGAAGTTTTTGTCGATAAGGAAGTGTCCGGTATTTATTTAAACTTTTCGGATCCATGGCCTAAAAATAGGCATGAAAAGAGAAGATTGACTTATCATACATTCCTTGATTTGTATCGCGCCATCTTAGAACCTTCTGGTGAGATTGTTTTTAAAACGGATAATAAGGGATTATTCGAATATTCTTTAGTTAGTTTTTCCAAGTTTGGTATGACATTGCTGGAAGTTAATTTGGATTTGCATGATTTGCAGGATCCATATAATGTAATGACAGAATACGAAGAGAAGTTTTCCGCTAAAGGGCAGTCAATTTATCGTTGTCGCACAGAATTTGTATAAAAGGCCTATTTGTTGGTATGAATTCATAATTGTTCGTTCATTATCGAACGTTTTGTTCCGGATCCATAATTGATTGCCCGTACAGAAGTATAATTGTTTTGGGGAAGGTCGATCAAGTAAAATGTGAACGTAACGAGTATAGCAAAAAAAGCTGCTCCATGGGAGCGGCTTTTTTTGTAGTAGGTCAACTATCTCGCCGATTTCTTCTAAGCTGGCCAATAAAGATTATGTAGTTTGGACTGCATCGACTACAGCGCCAGTATCTACATCAACATAAAATTCATATTGTTTATTTTCCCCGTCTATATTTCGGGTTACGCCACCTCGGTATGCGTTATAAAGTAAGCCATTTTTTTCAATTTCCTCTGGTTTCATATAGATCCACGAACCGCTTATCGGGCCTTTTTTCTTAAATGATTCTTTGGCTTGTTTTAGTGCTTTTTCCGGTGTTACTTTTTGATACGTATCCACTTGCTGTTTAGCTAAATAACCTGCAGCTATGCCAAGTCCTGCAGCTAGAATTACTCTTTTTGTACCCATTATCTTCACCTCTTACTCTCTAGTTTTAATGCTACCATATCATACTCTTCTCATGTACAGTATAACTGAAATTGGACAAAATATAAAATCAAACAACTAAAATTCAAGCCAATGCTGGAAATAGAAAAACACATTCCGTATACTAAATATAGTACATATATTGGTGGAGGGAAAAAAATGAAACAAGACACGCTTGATTTATTTAAAAATCTGACAGAATTACAGGGAGCACCAGGAAACGAACATTTGGTCAGGTCCTTTATGAAAAAAGAATTAGAAAAGTACTCCGAGGAGATTATACAGGATAATCTTGGTGGCGTGTTCGGGGTGAAACAGGGGAATGGACCGAAAGTTATGGTAGCTGGTCATATGGACGAAGTTGGCTTTATGATTACAAAGATCACAAAAAATGGGATGATCCGTTTTCAACCACTGGGCGGCTGGTGGAATCAGGTCTTATTGGCACAGCGAATGCAAATTATAACGGATAATGGACCGGTCATCGGCGTTATTGGATCTGTTCCACCTCATAATCTAACAGAAGAACAACGCAAGAAGCCAATGGAAATAAAAAACATGGTCATCGATATTGGAGCAGATGATAAAGAAGATGCAGAAACGATCGGTGTAAAACCTGGACAGTTTATCGTACCGATTACTCCATTTACGCCAATGGCCAACAGTAAAAAAATTCTAGCAAAGGCATGGGATAATCGTTATGGTTGTGGTCTTGCGATTGAATTATTAAAGGAATTGCAAAGTGAAACTGTTCCAAATCAGCTATTTTCCGGAGCAACAGTACAAGAAGAAGTTGGTTTACGGGGAGCGACTGTTGCGGCAAATATGATTCAACCGGATATCTTTTACGCGTTGGATGCATCGCCAGCAAATGATGCTGATGGAGATGAGGAAGCATTTGGACAATTAGGGAAGGGAGCTCTACTGCGCATCTTTGATCGATCGATGATAACCCATCACGGCATGCGGGATTTTGTTCTTGATACAGCAGAGTCAAATAATATCCCATACCAATATTTCATTTCGCAAGGCGGCACGGATGCGGGCCGTGTCCATACCTCAGGCGATGGTGTCCCTTCAGCAGTTGTTGGTATTTGTTCTCGTTATATTCATACCTCTGCTTCGATCATTCATGTAGATGACTACATGGCGGCAAAAGAATTAATTGTGAAGCTTGTAAAAGAAACCGATCAGAACACAGTGGAGCAGATTCGAAAATCCAGTTAATCGAAAGTAGCTGTTATCTATGGTGACAGCTACTTTTTATAATTGCCATTTAAGAGAGAGATTACATGATCATATAGGTGATAAACAATCACTTTAGCCCCTGTAATCAAGCTGATAAATGTAAAATGCTGGTTGATTATCGTTAAATTGGAAAGATCAATCATTTTATTATAGGAAACATATTTGATATAATTTTTTCATCATTTATTACACCATTCTAATAGAATAATGGAAAAATTATATTCGAGTTTATCATTCGACATCTTAGAGGAGGATTAACATCAATGAGTTCAGGAGACAGGGATGACATACTGAAAACCGTCCCACAAAGAGGATTTTTCGGGCATCCAAAAGGTTTATCTACACTGTTTTTTACAGAGTTTTGGGAACGTTTCTCGTATTACGGAATGCGTGCTATTCTACTTTACTATATGTACTACGAAGTTACAAATGGAGGTTTGGGGCTGGACCGAACAACTGCCAACTCTATTATGGCTATTTATGGATCACTCGTATACATGTCGGGAATTATCGGGGGATGGATTGCTGACCGTGTTCTTGGAATGAATCGTACTGTATTCTATGGCGGAGTTTTAATTATGATTGGTCATATCATTTTATCCCTGCCGGGCAGTCAACTTACAGGATTACTTACTTCCATGTTATTTATTATTATCGGTACAGGACTACTAAAGCCAAATGTTGCAGGTATGGTCGGTCAGTTATATAGCCAAAAGGATCTGCGCCGAGATTCTGGTTTCAGTATTTATTATATGGGAATTAACATGGGTGGATTTATTGCACCATTAATTGTGGGAACAGTTGGACAAACGTATAATTTCCATCTGGGTTTTGCGCTTGCAGCGGTTGGTATGTTCATTGGATTGGTTGTGTATCTAGGTACACGGAAAAAATATTTTGGACTTGCTGGTACTACCGTGCCAAATCCACTGACATCAGCAAATAAAAAGAAAATAGGAAAGATAATTATCCCTTCAGTAGTGATCCTTGCTGTTATCCTCTGGATTGGAACTTCTAGCGGCTGGTTAACGATTGAACGAGTTATCTTTTTCATAAGTATTCTTGGGGTAATTATTCCAGCGATATATTTCATCACGATGTACCGTAGTAAAAAGTCGACAGCAGACGAGCGTTCTCGTTTACTTGCGTATATTCCATTATTTATAGCGGCAATGATGTTCTGGGCTATACAAGAGCAGGGATCAAATATACTTGCCACATATGCGAATGAACGGACGCAACTGTCCTTTCTTGGGTTTGAACTTCAATCATCCTGGTTTCAGTCATTAAACCCATTGTTCATTGTTGCATTTGCACCTGTTTTCGCTTGGCTTTGGGTGAAGCTTGGAGATCGTCAACCAAGTACACCACAGAAGTTTTCCCTGGGTTTAATGTTTGCGGGACTTTCATTTATCGTTATGATTTTCCCGGCGGTGCTTAATGGAACACAAAGTTTAGTAAGCCCACTTTGGCTCGTACTTAGCTTCTTTCTTGTCGTTATTGGGGAACTGCTCTTGTCACCTGTTGGTCTCTCGGCGTCAACAAAGCTCGCACCAGCTGCTTTCGCTGCACAGATGATGAGCCTTTGGAATTTATCTAATGCTTCCGCACAGGCCATTAATGCGCAGGTTGTTCGATTTTATTCGGAAGAAACAGAAGCGCTATACTTTGGCGTTATTGGTGGAGTTGCCATATTACTTGGAATTATATTGTTAATTATCTCGCCAAAACTGAAGAAGTTCATGAGAGGTATTAATTAGATTTATGCATAGTTGAAAACAAGAGGAACATCTAGAGACTGAGACAAAAGTGTTTTTAAATGTCTCACCGATGCCTTTTCTCTCGTCGGTCTACGAATATTTCCTACGTTGAGTTTGGAAATATTCGTTTTTTTAGTTAAACACGTTTGTTTTGTCCAAGCCTCTGTTTGATACGTGGAAAAAATCAGTATAATCAAGTATGTTAGCGATTCTTTATGATATATAGACAGATTATTCAAGGAGTGTTTAAAGATGAATATACTAGTCGGTTCAATGAACCCTGCAAAAATAAAAGCAGCACAAGACGTTTTTCCGAGTTATTCAATCACACCCAAACATGTACTATCGAAGGTATCTCCACAGCCATTTTCGGATGAAGAAACGAGAGAAGGAGCCATTAATCGAGCATTACAATGTGCGACGTCTAACCCGAAAAATGTAATCGGAATTGGCTTGGAGGGCGGCGTGATGGATGTGGACAATCAACTATATTTAAGCAATTGGGGAGCTCTAGTTTCACCAAATGGCGCTATTTACACAGCCAGTGGTGCAAGGATTATTTTACCGCAGGAATTTGCGGAACCATTGAAGAACGGGATGGAACTGGGCGATATGATGGATCGGTATGCAAAAAAGATTGGCGTACGGAAGAAGGAAGGCGCTATCGGCATTTTTACTGGTGGGCTTATTTCAAGACATGAAATGTTTGCCCATGTTGTAAGATTGTTGCGAGGGCAATGGGAATATTGGGCATAAAAATAGCAGCGAAGCTTATTCGTCTTCGCTGCTGCCATTTTACTCAAATATATAATGTAATACATCCAATGCCTGATCTACCGTTTCTACAGTCACATTGGCTTTATTGGAGAGCTCTTTTAGCGGATGAATTAAGGACTCTGGTCGTATGAGAATCGTAGGTTTATTCATGGTGATTGCCGCACTTGCGTCCATTGCGGTGTTCCATTGCTTGTATTGTTCGCCGAATAAAGCAATAACAACATCCGATTTTTGCATTAAAACCTGCGTTCTAAAATTATTGATACTTGAAGCCGCATCATCCCGATATACATTTTCAGGCTGCTTTCCTAAAATGGCTTCTCCAATGTCATCTGAGCGATCATGGTTGGTTTGTGGTGCAACAAATGATAATGGAAGATTTTTTTCTTTTGCCTTTTGTTGTAGTTGATTTCGCCAGTCATCGTGAATTTGACCAGCTAAATATACTGTTAACTCCATGACAATCCCTCCAGCACTTTTTAGCTTCTACTACCTATTGTAAACAATTACAGGATAACCTGCAAAGAAATGGAACTATTATGACGCGAATTTTAGTGTTATCTGTATAATAAGAGACAGGAATAAGGCGCTACGACATTTCATAATCTGTGCTGGTTGGTTGGGGCTTCGGACCTGTCTCTTTTTCTTGCTTCCTTGCGTATAATCCTTGATAATTGAAATGAAATAAGAAGAAAACTATGATAAGGTTGGAGATGATATAAAATGAAATTACTGGAGACGGTTGAACAATTTAATAACCTTAAAAATAATGAACAAGTAATTATGATATTTACGGCAGACTGGTGTCCCGATTGTCGTGTGATTGAACCGGAATTACCTGAGATCGAGGCGGAATTTTCGGAATATACATTTGTAGAAGTTAATCGTGACCAGTTTATTGCGCTGTGTCAGGAATATGATATATTTGGTATACCGAGCTTTCTAGCCTTCCGAGATGGACAAGAAGCAGGAAGGTTTGTCAGTAAGGATAGAAAGACAAGAGAAGAAATCGAGCAGTTTATTCAAGGACTTAGCAACTGAACTACGCAAGGAGGGCTGGGAAATGGAGATGACTAGTTTAAAACTGAAAAAAATCCTGGAAGATAGGCTTTCCCATGAGGATTATCAGACATCTTATAATAGAGACAAGGACACATTTCGTATTGAATGGAAAGAATCAAAGCAAGGGATGACGATTACACTACCAAATGTGATATCAAAATATAATGAACGTGGGGAAAAAGCGATTGACGAATTGGTCGATCATATCATAGAAGCCCTTCGAATTATGAATAAAGATCTGCAATTAACGGGAAGGGAAAAGAGCATTTTCCCAGTTATCCGTGCCACATCTTTTCCAACAGAGACAAAATCGGGACTCAATCTAGTATCGAAGGAACATACAGCGGAAACACGTGTCTATTATGCACTTGACTTAGGGAAATCCTATCAATTAATTGATGAAAAATTATTGGAAGACGAAGGTTGGACTTTAAGTAGAATTGATGAAATTGCTACATTTAATCTCCGTTCTCTGGACATGGATTATAAAAAGGACCGTGTGGCGGAAAATGATTTTTATTTTGTAGCCAAACAAGATGGTTATGACGCAAGCCACATTCTCAATGAGGCGTTTTTGGAGGAAATGAAAGCAAATGCGAAAGGTGAATTAGCTGTAGCTGTACCGCATCAGGATGTACTTATACTAGCTGACATCGAAAACAAAACAGGATATGATATATTAGCACAGATGACGATGAAGTTTTTTGCAGAAGGACGAATTCCTATTACATCCCTTGCATTTATTTATGAGGATAGACAATTAACGCCAATTTTTATTCTTGCAAAAAATCGTCCGAAAAAAAGTAGAAAAGAGTGATCGATATGTTCGTTTTCTATAATGCAACGGGTATTGGTGATGTGTTGATTATACCATTGAAGGATGGCGACCGGTATGACTTAATACATGAAACAACAGGCCCTATTACAACAATAATGAATAGCAAACATGAAGTTCTTGGGTATAATATTTTCGATGCGTCCAAACATCTTACATTCAATGAGGAAGGAAAAATAATACTGACGGAGGAATTGTTGAACCAAATCAAAGTGTTATTTCAAAAAAGTAATTTAGATGATGACCTTGATTTTGATTTAAGCCCCAAATTTGTTGTAGGCTATGTTACACATAAAGCAGCGCATGACAACGCTGATAATCTCAGTGTATGCCAAGTTGATGTGGGAGATTCGGAGCAACTGCAAATTGTGTGTGGTGCCCCGAACGTAGAAGAAAATCAAAAGGTGGTTGTCGCAAAAGTAGGAGCGATAATGCCAAGTGGATTAAAAATTAAACCGACAGAATTAAGAGGAATCGCGTCGAATGGTATGATGTGTTCCCGAAAAGAATTAGGGTTACCACATGCCTCGAAAGAAAAAGGTATCTTGATTCTTGAGGATTCTTATACTGTGGGAGAAGCATTTAATGTGTAAACAGAAAAAACAGCCTAAGTTTTTTATAAGCGGGTTGTTTTTCTTTTATTCAGGAAAAGCTACCATTTTCGCTGATACCTGTTAAAATAGAAGCAATGATCAGATGGATAGAAATGAGTGAAGACATGTGTGGGAGAAAATAAAGGATTTTTTTACTCGTGAAGTAGAGGAAGTAGAGTATGAACAAGAGGAAGAAAAACCTGAACTGAGACCTAGACCTAAAAAGCAGGATCTACAGGCCAAAATGATGTATCAGTATCCGGACAAGAAGGCATTCAGGTTTCCGGTAATTCCGGATCAGGAGGAAAAAACAGAAATAACTTTCGATACTCCCGCCTTTAGGCGAAAGAAAAATACGGGCAGAGAACAGGAAAGAAAGCAAACTCAGCCTTTAAAAAATGAACAAGAGCAGAATAATAAAGTATATAAAAAGAATGAGGATGTGCCTTTTCAGCCTACGGAGGTACCTTCCCCTATTTATGGATATCATCGAAAGAATCAAGAAAAAAACATCGAAAATATACCGGCATTTACACGAAAAGAACAGAAGACAGATGAAAAAATTACGTCACAAGTGATAGATACAGAGGAGCAACCAAGTCAAGTAGATGAAGGGGAGGCGCAGTCAGCAGCTACCAATGAAATCGTACATAGTGAAGTGGATAACACGGTGGAAGAAGTAGAGCAGTCGAATCAGGAAGTTCCAGAATCTGGTTTCCATTTAGATAAAAGCAAAGAAAATCAAAACACGCAATCAATTGAAGAGAATAAGCCTACTTCTTCTAGGCAGAAACACAACAAAAAGGTGGACAGGGAGAAGGAAAATGCAAGCCAGATCCCTTACAATGTCATCATGACACCTAGAGATAAAAAGAATAGATTAGAAAAAGAAAAAGCAGCGGTGAATACACCCACGCCTCATCAGGAAAAACATCAAGAAAGTATTCCATATCATCTGTTGGATGATCCACAGCAAAAAAGCAATGAAGATCACAAATGGGTACAGCATCAGCAGCAATTATTGGAACAAACATTAAAACATTTTAATGTACGAGCAAGTGTAGTCAAGGCGACACAAGGGCCTTCTGTTACACGATTTGAGGTACATCCTGAATTAGGTGTTAAGGTTAGTAAAGTGAAAAACTTAAGTGATGATTTAAAACTAAATATGGCTGCCAAGGATATTCGGATTGAAGCCCCCATCCCTGGTAAAAATACAATTGGGATTGAAGTGCCTAATCCGAAGGCGCAAATGGTTGGCCTACAAGGGATTTTTGAAACAGAACAATTTAAAGACAGTAAATCACCTTTAAGTATTGCTTTAGGTTTAAGTATCGAAGGATCGCCACTGGTTACGAATGTTCAAAAGATGCCTCATGGATTAATTGCAGGTGCAACTGGATCCGGAAAAAGTGTATGTATCAATACGATTTTGATCAGTTTAATATATAAAGCAAATCACGAGGATGTGAAATTTTTATTGATTGATCCTAAAATGGTAGAACTGGCTCCCTATAATGGCATACCACATTTAGTTTCACCTGTTATTACGGATGTTAAAGCTGCAACAGCCGCATTAAAATGGGCTGTTGCAGAAATGGAAGATCGTTATGAGAAATTTGTGCAGGAAGGTGTACGTGATATTGAACGTTATAATCAACAAATCAAAAATCAAGGACGCGTCAATGAAAAAATGCCTTTCATCGTTATTGTAATCGATGAATTAGCAGATTTAATGATGGTTGCTCCACAGGATGTGGAAGATGCGATAAGTCGAATTGCTCAAAAAGCGCGTGCATGTGGCATCCATTTGCTTGTCGCAACACAACGTCCTTCTGTTGATGTGATAACAGGCTTGATTAAAGCAAACATTCCTACAAGAATTGCCTTTAGCGTATCGTCACAGGTAGATTCACGAACAATAATTGATACAAGTGGTGCCGAGAAGCTTTTAGGAAAAGGGGATATGCTGTTTGTTGAAAATGGCGCAGGAAAAAGTATCAGGCTGCAGGGACCTTTTGTTTCCGATGATGAAATAGAACGGGTAACCAATCATGCAAGAACGATTGATACACCACATTATTTGTTTGAGCAGGAACAGTTACTCGAACAGGTAACCATGGATGAAGAAGAAGATAGTCTATTACAGGAAGCAATAGCTTTTGTTTTAGAACAAAATAATGCAAGTACCTCCCTTCTGCAGCGCCATTTTAAAATCGGATATAACCGAGCTGCACGGCTTATCGATTCATTAGAAGACAGGGGGATCATCTCTGGTCAAAATGGGAGCAAACCAAGAGAGGTTCTTGTAGCCAAAACACAGCTTGAAGAAATGTGAAAATCTTGTTTCCTCTATAGAATTTATATATGATAGGGAAAAGAATATTAAGGGAGAAACTTACTATGAAAGAAATCGATCAAAAGCTGGCAGGAAAAATAGAGCGTCTAACAAATAAAACCTTCAAATTTGATGAACGTATAAAAGAAGGCTGGTTTTCAGCTGTTTATTTTCTCAAGACAAAAGAAATCGTTGAAAAAAAATTAGGCTCCAATCATGTAACCATGCAATTTTTCCAAAAATCCGATGCGGTATTATGCGGAACGGATGAAGCCATTGCCTTACTGCACACCTTTGCAGATAGCCCGGAAACATTGGAGATACATTCACTAAAAGATGGGGATAAGATCCGTCCATATGAATCTGTACTGACAATATCCGGTGCTTATCAGCAGTTTGGTTTTTTGGAAGGAATTATTGATGGAATATTGGGAAGAAGAACATCGGTAGCGACGAATGTATACAATGTCGTAAAAGCAGCTCGAACTTCCGGCAAACAAAAACCGGTTATTTTCATGGGTGATCGCGATGACCATTATACACAACAGGCAGGAGATGGGTATGCAGCTTTTATCGGTGGTTCCACTGCCCAAGCGACACATGCAATGAATGAATGGTGGGGAAAAGAAGGCATGGGAACCATGCCGCATGCGCTTATTCAAATGTTTCGTGGGGACATTGTAGCGGCAACGAAAGCCTATCACGAAATGTATCCCGAGGATGATATTGCAGCACTTGTAGATTACAATAATGATGTTATCACGGATTCATTAAAAGTAGCTCGGGAATTTGGAAAAGAGTTAAAATCTGTAAGAGTTGATACATCAGGAAATCTTGTTGATAAGTATTTTCTGAGAAACCACCATTTGATGGGTACATTCGATCCAAGAGGTGTGAACCCGGAGCTCCTTTTTGCGCTTAGAAAGGCCTTGAACGATGAAGGCTATTCCCATGTTAAGATTATGGCTAGCGGTGGATTCACAGAGGATCGTATTACCTATTATGAAAAAATGGGTGTGCCTGTAGATATGTATGGTGTAGGTCGAAGTCTACTACGGATTAACATTGGTTTTACGGGTGACAATGTTTTGCTGAATGGTACACATTCAGCAAAAGAAGGGCGAAGGTACCGTCCAAACCCTAGATTGAAAGAAGTTGAATATTTCGCAAAATCTTAGGTAAGAAACATATTATTTTCATATGTATGTAGGTTTGCTATAATGGTTAAATATTACGGATTTTAATAATGAAAGCATGAAACTCAGGGAGGCTAATCCTCCTTTCAGGCGAATTTTGGAGGTTCTTTTTATGACAACTTACCATTTTATTGGTATTAAGGGAACTGGAATGAGCGCACTGGCACAAATACTTCATGATTCTGGGGAAAAAGTGCTGGGCTCTGATATTGAGAAACATTTTTTCACACAGGATGCGTTAGAAGAAAAAAACATTCCCATTTTTCCTTTTTCAGAGACAAATATCAAAGATAATTATACGATTATTGCAGGCAATGCATTTTCAGATGATCATATTGAAATTAAAGAAGCCAAAAGAAAAGGATTAACCTTTTACAGGTACCATGAATTTCTTGGAGAATGGTTGAAGCAATATACTAGTATCGCGATCACAGGAACTCATGGAAAGACATCTACAACAGGGTTACTGGCACATGTGCTAAATGATACGTTTCCGATTTCTTATCTAATCGGTGATGGGACTGGTAATGGACATGTGGATAGTGAGTATTTTGTATTTGAAGCATGTGAGTATCGTCGCCATTTCTTGAGTTATGAACCAGATTATGCGATCATGACCAATATTGACTTTGACCATCCGGATTATTTTACGAGTATCGATGATGTGTTCAACGCATTCCAATCCATGGCAGATCGCGTTAAGAAAGGAATTATCGCATGTGGTGATGATGAGCAGCTGCAGCAAATACAGGCGAAAGTTCCTGTTGTTTATTATGGATTTGCGGCTACCAATGATTTTCAAGCACAAAATGTAGTAGAAACAGAGCATGGAACGGAATTTGATGTTTTTGTAAGAAATACTTACTATTATACATTTATGATTCCGATGTATGGCAATCATAACGTTCTTAATGCCTTAGCAACAATAGCGATTTGCCATTATGAAGGCATAAAAGCGGAAGATATACAGAGTCTCCGTACATTTCAAGGAGTTAAACGCCGATTTACAGAGAAAAAAGTGGGAAGCCAGATTTTAGTTGATGATTATGCACATCATCCCAAAGAAATTATGGCAACCATTGAATCGGCTCGAAAGAAATACCCGGAAAAAGAGGTTGTTGCTATTTTTCAACCACATACGTTTAGCAGGACAAAAACATTCTTGCAAGAGTTTGCTGATAGTCTAAATCTTGCAGATGCGGTGTTTTTATGTGATATTTTCGGTTCTGCCAGAGAAAATTCTGGGAAAATGACTATTATTGATTTGCAAAAGTTAGTTCCTGATAGTTCGATATTAGAGTTGTCCTATCCGGATATATTGCAGGAATATGTCGATAGTGTTTTAATTTTTATGGGTGCTGGTGATATTCAGAAATTCCAGAATGCCTATGAAGAGAAAATCAAAATTAATAAATAGACACTGCTGAACGTGCAGGTAGGGGAGTCTTGTGCTTACCTATCTGCTATGAAAGAAAAGCGTTTTCATGGAACTACATATTTTTATAGAAAAAATAAAGGATTTTACAGTATTTTGTCGAATTATTACTATAATATTTCCTACATATGTTTATGTTCGTATATAATGGGTATTATTAGTACAAACATCTATGTTATGATACATATGACGTTTATTTTATGTTACCCCTTTTTGCACTAATTACAAAAATACGATAATATAAGGAGTGATAATTGAAAATGGAAATCATGCTATATATTGCGGCATTGATTGCTGCAGTAGCTTTTGTGGTACTAGTTGTATATTTAGCAATTACCTTAAAAGCGACAAAAAGCACCTTAAATGACGTGTCACATACATTACAAGGTCTTGAAAAGCAAATGCAAGGAATCACCACAGAAACGACAGAATTATTAACAAAAACGAATCAATTAGCGGATGATGTCAATCAAAAATCCACGAAACTAAATGGACTTTTTGATGGTGCAAAAGGTATTGGTGAGACGCTAAAAGATTTTAATGATTCATTAAAACAACTTTCAAATAGTATATCACAAACATCCGCGCAAAATCAGGAGAAAGTATCGCAGGCAGTCAAGTGGGGATCTGCAATCATGGACTTATGGAATAAGAAAAAGAAATAGATAAAAATAATATAAGGAGGAATTTGAAATGGGAGAGAATAACAATAGCAATAATAATGACACAAATATTAACAGCAAGGACTTTATGATTGGTACGCTGATAGGTGGTGTCGTAGGCGCAGCTATAGCTTTAGTATTTGCACCGAAATCTGGAAGAGAATTAAGAGGAGATATTAACGAAGGGGCACAACAAGTAACTCATCAGGTGAAGGACCGTGCCTACGATATTAAAGATATCGCACAGGAAAAAGGTGCAGATTGGAAAGAAAAAGCCTACACGACTGGTTCTGATTTAAAAAGAAAGGCGATGGATACAACATCGGAACTAACAAAAAATGCCTCTAAAAAAACAAAAGAGTTAACAGAATCTGTACAGGGAAAATTACAAGAAAAACGTAATAAAGAAGATGAAGCTTTACAAGCTGCTGAAAATGTTGCAGAAGCAGTGGAAGATGCTGCTAAGGAGTTAGAAGAAAAATAAAAAATAAAATTAGGACAGGCAGCGGTGCATAACACGGTGCCTGTTTTTTTGACAGTTAAGAAAGTATAACTACCTTCTTACTGCATAAGTGCAACTAAGGCATTTGCTCAAAGCGTGGCAAATGCCAAGTTTTCTAATAGTTAAATCGACAAATTTTAAAATTTTTGATGACAACCAAGCAATTTTTCTATATAATAGTGACTATTATTAAAAAATTTGAAACAGGGGGTATAGGAAAATGAGCCAAAATGAAATGGATCTATTAAGAGAACAGTTGGATGATGTAAATCTGGAAATATTGGAACTGATCAATCGTCGTGCAAAGCTTGTGCAGGATATCGGCCAGGTGAAAAGTAAACAAAGCATGAATCGATTTGACCCGGTACGGGAAAGAACGATGTTAAATCAAATAACCACACATAATGATGGACCTTTTGAAAACTCAACAATTGAACATATTTTTAAGGAGATTTTTAAAGCAGGTTTGGAGTTGCAAATGGATGATCACCGTAAAGCATTGCTTGTCTCAAGGAAGAAGAAGCCAGAAGATACAGTCGTTGACGTAAAAGGTGTTCAAATTGGAAATGGCAGCACCCAATTTGTTATGGGGCCATGTTCTGTTGAAAGTTACGAACAGGTATCAAGTGTTGCAGAGGCTGTAAGTGAGCAAGGAATTAAATTATTACGCGGTGGAGCCTTTAAACCAAGAACATCGCCATATGATTTCCAAGGGCTGGGAGTAGAAGGACTGGAAATCTTAAAGCGTGCTGCAGATGAGCATGATTTAGCTGTTGTTAGTGAAATTATAAATCCTGCACATATCGAACAAGCACTGGACTATGTGGATGTTATTCAAATTGGCGCGCGCAATATGCAGAACTTTGAATTGCTAAGAGCCGCAGGAGATGTAGATAAGCCAGTTTTACTGAAACGAGGTCTTTCAGCTACGATATCTGAATTTATCAATGCTGCAGAGTACATTATCTCCCGTGGAAACAAAAATATCATTTTATGTGAACGAGGTATTCGAACGTATGAAAAAGCGACCAGAAATACATTAGACATTTCTGCTGTACCTGTCTTAAAACAAGAAACTCATTTGCCGGTTATGGTTGATGTGACGCATTCAACAGGAAGACGGGATTTATTACTTCCTACTGCTAAGGCCGCACTGGCAATCGGAGCAGATGGTATTATGGCTGAGGTTCATCCGGATCCGGCAGTTGCTCTTTCAGATTCAGCACAGCAAATGGATATTCCAACGTTCAATACGTTTATTGAGGCTTTAAATAATATGCAGCAACGTTTAAAATAGGGGTAAGGCTGGTCATCCTAGGATGTATCAGCCTTAAATTTTTTGTAATTTTTCCTTTGATAGCGTATCATATAGAAAATGGAGACGTTAACTTTAGGAAATAAATATTATAGGAGGAAAAGTAAAATGACAATAACAATATATGATGTAGCAAGAGAAGCAAACGTATCAATGGCAACAGTCTCACGGGTGGTTAATGGAAACCCGAACGTAAAACCCACGACTCGTAAGAAAGTGTTAAATACAATCGAGCAATTAGGATATCGTCCAAATGCAGTAGCAAGAGGGTTGGCAAGTAAGAAAACCACGACAGTAGGGGCGATTATTCCTGATATATCCAGTATCTTTTTTGCGGAATTAGCGAGAGGGATAGAAGATATTGCAACAATGTATAAATACAATATGATTTTGAGCAATTCGGATCAAAACAAAGACAAGGAATTGCAGCTGATCAATGCGATGCTTGAAAAACAAGTGGATGGTATTTTGTTCATGGGAGGTAATATAACAGAGGAACATGTAAACCAATTCCAAAGTTCTTCCGTACCTGTTGTACTAGCAGCCACATATGATGAGAGTGGGGCCATTCCGTCGGTAAACATTGATTATCAAGAAGCAGCATATGAAGCAACAAAATTCCTGATTGATAATGGAAATGAGCACCCGGCATTTATTTCCGGACAAGCAGATACACAAATTAATCAGCAAAAATATAACGGCTATATGCGTGCAATAGAAGAGTCATCGGCTGTAATTAACGAAGATCTGATTATTAAAGGCGAATACACGTATGATTCCGGTATAGAAGCGGCACAGGAGCTTTTAAATTCACCAAACAAACCCACCGCCATATTTGTGGCATCTGATGAAATGGCATTAGGTGTAATCCACGGAGCACAAGATATGGGGTATAACGTACCAGATGATGTTGAAGTAGTAGGGTTTGATAATACAAGGTTGGCTTCGATGGTACGTCCAACGTTATCTACAATCGTTCAGCCAATGTACGATATCGGAGCAGTAGCCATGCGGTTATTAACAAAATATATGAATAAAGAGGAAGTTACTGACAAAAAAGTCGTTTTACCGCATCGAATTGAAAAAAGAAACTCAACAAAATAAATGTAATGCCGATATAAAGAGTAACTTCTTTATAGGGGAGAAATATATATGAAGAAAATAGATATATTGACTCCTGTCGGCATTACGTTAGATCTTATTATGTTTATGATCGTGGTCGGTGAATAAGCACCTGTACGAGGAATGAAAGGTCATTGTTCAAACCATATGGAAAATGAGAAACTTCAAATGAATGTGACGCTTCAACAGCATTACTGGATCATAGTGATGATACGCAAAATTAAGAAAACATATACAAACATTAATGGACGATATTGAAAAATACTTAGATGAACATGATCTAAATAATTTGATATCCACGGACAGAACAGAGCGATTAGTACTGCAGGAACTTATATAAATACTCATTCAGAGAATAAAAGGTCAAAATAGCATAGTCGAGATTGTGATATTAGATCATGGAAGAGGTACAGAGAAAGGGGCTGACACTCAGTAGTCCCCTCTTGTTATAGCAAGGAAGTCTGGCTAAGATTGCGACGTCTAGGGACTACGCATAAATGCTCCCCCTACCGAAGCCATTTGGGATTGCGCATAAATGCTCATCCCACCGAAGTCATTTGTCGCAATTCTGCACTGACCATACATCCTATAGCCCTTCCGTCTGAGCTGGCGTCTTTGCATTTATTTAATAGGATTTGTATACTTGAGCAAATTTTGCAGGAGCTTCCCGTTTTTTTCGGTTATGTCCGCTTTTCTTGGAATCGTTGGAACGATATCGCTATGGTCTTGCCATTTTGCTGGTAATGTAACGGGCGATTTCTCTTGCCATTTTTTTAACCAGGTCACAGGGATATTTCCTTTCGCTGGTTTTCCAGTTTTCATCACATTCCAAACCTGCGCCCATGCACGGGGGACTACTCTCCAAATATCATAACCTCCGCCGCCTAATGCAATCCATTTTCCATTACAGTACTGATGGGCTAATTCATGGGCTAATGCTGGTATCCTTTCATAGATATCCATGGTTGCGCATAAATGGGTTAATGGATCAAAACAATGGGCATCCGCACCATTTTGCGTTATGATTACGTCCGGTTTGAAAAATGCTGCAATCTCTTTAAAGGCAGTTTCATATCCCTGCAAGAAAGATTCATTTTCAGTGAAAGCGTCAATAGGTAGGTTAAATGCATAACCATGACCTTCTTTAATACCTCGTTCATTGACATTTCCTGTTCCGGGAAAGAGATATCTCCCGGTTTCGTGTATTGAAAATGTGCAAACATTCGGGTCATCATAGAAAGCCCATTGCACTCCATCTCCATGATGGGCATCTGTATCAACATATAAAACTTTCAAATCATATTTTTTTCGAATGTATTTAATAGCTACTGCACCGTCATTATAGATACAAAAGCCAGACGCTCGTCGATTAAATCCATGGTGGAGACCACCTCCCACATTGACAGCATGGTAGAAATCTCCTTCCAATACAGTATCCACCGCTGTCAAGCTGCCACCAACCAAATAAGCAGATGCTTCATGCATCCCTAAAAACATCGGTGTATCTTCAGTTCCTAATCCGAACTCCAATCCTTCATTTTCGCTTAAATGGCCCTTACTGGCTTTTTTAAGGGCTTCAATATATGCGCGATCATGAAAAAGGGCCAATTCATTTTCTGTGGCCATTCGAGGTTCTACAATCTCATTTGGATGTAATTGATTTGCAGCCTCTACTAATTCTTTTGTTAATATGACCCGTTTCTGATCAAAAGGATGATCCGGATGAAAATGATAGTTTAGTAATGCGTCTGAGTAAATAAAAGCAGCCTTACCTGTCATAGTTTTGGCTCCGAGATATTATTTGGCCACATTAATTCAAATCCAGCATTTCTTAAATCGTGTATGACAGGCATTGGATTCATTGTTTGAATACGAAATACCAGTATTTTAAACCTTGGATCATCTGTACATGGATAGACCAATACAGAAATAATATTTGCTTTTCTTCCCCCTATGATAGATGTTACTTCAGGCAATATACCAGGCTGGTGTGGAACTTTTACTTCTATATGGGAGCCTTGTACGTTGGTTCCCGTCAATTGTATTAATGTATCCAGCATATCTTTTTCAGTAACCATTCCTACAAGGATATTTTCTTTAACAACAGGGAGCGCAGCAAATTCCTCGTCATAAAATATACGAGCAATTTCCTCTACAAAGTCAAGTGGATGAATGGTTACAACCGGGCTGCTCATGATGGATTGGATATCATTTTCCAGTTCACTTTTATCCGCATCTCTATAAAAAATGGAAGGACTGGCATCACGTACATCCCTGTCAGAGACAATACCTACAATGTTAAATGTCTCATTTACAATAGGAATATGTCTGATCCGGTGTTTCTGTAATAGCTGTAATGCCTCAGCTATTGATGCCGTAGGTGATAAGGTAATGATTTGTGTTTTCATAATTTCTTCCACTAGCATTTAAAACCCCTCCCTCATATGTCGGTTTTGCTCTCTCCCTAGAAATCGAAGTTGATCAAATTGCTTGATTGATTCTTCTGATACATTTTCTCCAATTCGCACCATCAGACAGTTTGCTGGATGAGATATGATTTCAGGGTCATCGGTAGGTGCCGGTGAAAGCCCTCCTGCAGCCATCATTTTTTCCATCACTTTACGATAGTCCCAAATGCTTAATTTGGTTTGTTCCAAGTCCCAGTGCCAGTAATATTCTGTTGAGATAACGATATAATTTTCCATGTAATCATCTCTCATAGAAACGTTTAACAATCCAGAAGCAATCCCTGCGCCACGGTAGTCAGCAATGACCTCAATAGCTCCTAATTCAAGTAAATCATCCATGCGAAATGTTGACCATCTTTCTAAAGGATCCGGGTGTATATATGTAACATATCCAATAATCGTATCCTCTGTTCTCGCAATGATAATGCGTCCTTCCGGGAGATCAGCAATGTTTAACAATGCCTCAAATTGCTTCTTTGCAGGGCGGAATGCAATGAGATCTTCATGAAAATCATACTTTTTTAATGTTTCCCGATTCAATGGGCCCTCCATTGTAATCCGTTCACTAGCAGTTTCACGTATTAAAGAATGGTAGGTCTTTGTATGCTTCATTATTTCACCACCTGTAGAGGAATTAATGCGCTTTCACATTCATTATACAGCATATTTGATTGAAATTTTAGTGATTCGAGAAAAAAATAAAATAAAAAAGAAGGGGAGGGGCCTGGAAATCGGCCTTGCCTCCCATTTTACTTTTATTCATCGTCTTCATCATCTTCATCATTATCATCATCGTCATTGTTCCCATCGTCATCGTTATTATCGTTTTCATCTTCAATTTGATCTTCCTCAATCAAATTCTCCCCGGTAGGAAAACCGATTTTTTCCCATCGCTCTCGATTTGTACGTGGATAAAGTTCTGTAATATCATTTAGCCGGTCGTAGTTATTTTGTTCTAGGAATTCAGGATTGAAAGTAATTCCATTACCTTCAACAAACTCACTGGATGTATCTGAGTCATTTTCATTTACCGTTACATTGCTTCCAGCTCTTATCAGACTATCGTCGGTTTCTTCCGGTACAAATTTTTTATTAAATAAATCGGTTTGAACAAGGCCAACTTCTTCACAGAGGTCTGAAGGGAGCATTCCGGATATTAAACAATAACTTTGTTCAACGACACCATCAGGCTGCTCGAAGGATGATGAAGGATTAATTAAATCTGGATTTCTTTCTGCAGCACCATTTATCAGCTCTGCCCAAAATTGTTGTACCCTGTAGCTATAGCCCTGAGGGTCTGATGAACGGTATAGGGAATCCGGTATGTCATAGCCCATCCATGTTCCAAACGTTACATTTGGATTCGTTGCTACAAACCAAGCATTCTCCCAATCTTGTGAAGTACCAGTTTTGCCAGCCCAATCAACGCTCGTGTTTGCCAGTTGGCTGTTAACATGAGTTCCTGTTCCATCGTCCATAACATCTCTTAAAATATCTATCGTTAAATAATTTGTTTCCGGAGAGAATACATCTTCTGTTTCATTTTCGTGTTCATAAATGGTTTCTCCATCTTTCGTTGTTATTTTATCAATCATATAGGCATCAGCGAATTGTCCATTGTTTCCAAAAGTGGCAAAGGCATTTGTATTTTCCTCTAAGGTTACACCAGTGGTAGTGCCTCCGATTGATAATGATGGATTCTCGAATTCCTCATCTGCTATGGTTGTAATTCCCATCTTTTTAATATATTCACCTGGGTCATCTTCTATCATTTGAGAATAAATCCTGGCTGTGGAAACATTATAGGAATTAGATAATGCTTTTCGCGCCGGAATTATACCATAATGTGCACCGCTGTAGTTGCTTGGTTCCCATTCTTGTGGACCAATTGGCAGATCGACATCAGCAATTGGTGATCCCGGCTGAATGATACCCTTTTCCATTGCTGGAGCATAAACCAGCAGTGGTTTAATCGTACTGCCATTTGATCTAACTGCATTAGTAGCATAATTTAGCTGGTTATCTTCATTGTATTCGCGGCCCCCAACAAAACTAATAATTTTGCCTGAGCTATTTTCTATTAATATACCGCTTGCTTGCACTTGTTGTGTGATCTCAGTCTCTTCCCCGTTTTCTAGTTCAACCGTTGTTACTGTATCAGGTCCAAAGTTATCAAATTTCTCCGTGATTTCTTGCATGGTATCAAAAATATCCTTATCGATCGTGGAGTGAATTTGATATCCACTACGTCGCAGGTCACGCTCCGCTAATTCCTCATATTCCTTCCTAAGATCTGCATCATTATTCAGATCCTCAGAGGTATAACCATCTTCATTCGCAATATGTTTCATAATAATATCTGTTGCTCTATCCTGTAATTCAAAGGTAAGGGATGGATATTGTTCGATCGGTGATTGAAATTTATCAGCGAAATCTCCAACAATGTCATAATCAAGTGCTTCTTCGTACTCGCTGTTTGTAATGTATCCTTCGTCATACATCCGTTGTAGCACAGATTTCATACGGTTCAGCCCAGCCTTTAAATCGTCTTCATCTTTTAGATCACCTTGATTGGAAAAAGGGGTGTAGGATGAAGGACTTTGAGGAAGCCCTGCTAAGTAAGCGGCTTGTGGTAAGTTAACCTCATCTGCGTTAAGGTTGAATATCCCTTTTGCGGCCGTTTGTATTCCGGCAATATTTCTACCAGAGGCATCACGGCCATATGGAACGATATTTAAATAAGCCTCCAGAATTTCACCTTTATCAAAAAATCGTTCCAAACGAAGTGCCAGCAGTATTTCCTTTGCTTTTCGTTCAAAGGAAACCTCATCTGTTAAAACCTGATTTTTAATAAGTTGTTGGGTTAACGTACTGCCACCTGACTGATTATCTGCATTTGTTGCTTCCTGTACGACTGCACGGAGAATTGCTTTTGGAACAACGCCTTCATGTTCATTGAAATATTCATCCTCGGTAGCGATTACCGCGTGAATTAATGTTTCAGAGATGTTTTCCAAATCAACTTCTTCGCGATGGAGATCTGAACGAATATCACCAAGAGACTGCTCATCTGCAAAATATAATTCCGATGTTTCTTCATAATTATATATATCCTGTTCCATAGATTCATAGCTTAATACAGGTTCATCCTTTACAAGGGAAGCGAAATATCCTGCACCAATACCACCAGCAAAAAATAAGCCAATGAATCCTATAATAAGAAAGAACAAGATAACATTCCAAGTTACATCATATGTAACCCGTGATGAGCGTTGGATATCGCCGGTAATCCAGGCTTTCTTTATTTTTTTCTTATATTTATGATATAATTGCTTAACGTCCAACTGAAAAACCTCCTATCATACCATGGTTAAATTATAGCATAATTGTATTTTGGTATATAGGGGAGTAAGTATTGCTTTTCAGATGGGAATATGGTATGAATATAAATAATAACTAAACCGTGCGTAGAAAGAATTAGTAGTTATGCATTTCCCTATTATAGAGAGCCGGCGGCGGGTGCAAGCTGGTATATATTTGCAGGCGAATTACAATCTGGAGCATTTTCTTTATCCTTAAAGAAACGGTGATAAACATCGTTAACAACCCCAAGTGGCACTTATGTGCAACAAGGGTGGTACCGCGTGTAAACTCGTCCCTTATTTTCAGGGAGGAGTTTTTTATATTGACTAAAACAATTAGAATGGAGTGTGAAGAGAATGGATATTTTGCAAGATTTAGAAACGCGTGGTTTAATTCAACAGACAACAGACTTTGAGGGGTTAAAACAACATTTATCAGCCAATCAGGTAACATTGTATTGTGGGTTTGATCCAACTGCAGATAGCCTGCATATAGGTCATTTGGTGCCAATTACGATGCTGAAGCGATTTCAAAAAGCTGGCCATAAACCGATTGCACTTGTTGGTGGCGGCACAGGCATGATTGGTGATCCCAGTGGGCGCACGAGTGAGCGATCTTTAAATGAAGACAGTGTCGTTAAAGAATACAGTGAAAAAGTAGAGCGGCAAATTGCCAGACTGGTTGAATCTGATAAAGGTGAAAATCCTGTTGTTGCCAGAAATAATCATGATTGGCTGGCAAGTATGACGGTCATTGATTTTCTGCGTGATGCTGGTAAACATTTCGGTATCAATTATATGCTGTCAAAAGAATCGGTTTCAGCACGTATTGAACAGGGAATTACATTTACAGAATTTAGTTATATGATTTTACAATCACTTGATTATCTCAAACTGTATGAACAGGAGAATTGTACATTACAAATTGGTGGTAGTGACCAGTGGGGAAACATTACAGCAGGGATGGAATTAATTCGACGTTCAAGGGAAAATGAGAATACGGACACAGAAGTTTTTGGTTTAACTGTCCCTTTAATTACAAAAGCAGATGGTACGAAATTTGGGAAAACTGCAGGCGGCGCTATTTGGCTAGATCCGGAAAAAACAACTCCCTATGAATTTTATCAATTCTGGTTTAATACAGATGATCGTGACGTGTTGAAATTCTTGCGTTACTTCACCTTTATTTCTGAAGAAGAAATACAGCAACTGGAAGATGAATTGATCAACCAACCGGAAAACCGTGCGGCACAAAAACGTTTAGCTGAAGAGATGACAAGGGATGTTCATAGTCAATCAGCGCTAGAGCAAGCGCAAAAAATATCTCACGCCCTATTTAGTGACGACTTGAAGCAACTCTCAGCCAGTGATATTGAACAAGGTTTTAAAGATGTTCCTACCTACCAGGCATCACATGAGGAAACAGGTTTGATTGATTTGTTAGTAAATGCCTCCATTTCCTCCTCCAAAAGGCAAGCTAGGGAAGATATCAACAATGGCGCGATTTATATTAACGGGGAAAGACAGCAAGATCTAGCGTACAAGCTAACTGCTGCTGATCGTGTGGAAGATAGATTTACTATTATTCGTCGCGGAAAGAAAAAATACTTCTTAATACGTTTTGAATAAAAACACATAAAGGGGGATTCTACAAACATTAGGTGAAAAACCAGATTTATTGTCGTTAGACATCTTACATGATAAGCTATATTTGGATAAAATAAATATTAATTGTATCAGGCATGGTGGTCTTTGAAAGTAATGCCTCCCATGCCTTTTCAAACAAATGCCTCGTATTAAAGAAGATCCACAGTTACTATAAGAAAGGAGATATCTGCCATGTTCAAAAATTGGTTCAAAAAGGAAAAGGAGGGGCAGACTGCAGAAATTTATGCACCTATTACCGGTGAAATTATTCCATTAGAGGAAGTACCTGATCCGGTTTTTAGTCAAAAAATGATGGGAGATGGTATAGCTATCAAGCCGTCAGAAGGAAATATTTATTCTCCGGTTAATGGTAAAATTGCTCAGATCCCGGAAACCAAACATGCTATCGGACTGCGCACGGAGGATGGAATTGAAATTCTGATTCATATAGGACTGGAGACAGTCACACTTAACGGAAAAAGCTTTAATGTTCATGTCAATACCGGAGATGAGGTATCTGTTGGTCAGCCATTGATGGATTTCGATTTGGAATACATCCAAAATAATGCAGAAAGTGATATTACCCCTATTGTTATCACGAATGAAAAGGAAATAGACAAAGCGTTCAAAATGACGGATGAAAAAGAAGGAAAGCTAGGAGAAACGATTATCATCACAGTCTCTAAAAGGTGATAACCAGCACATGAAATAAATGCATGATGCCTATATCAATAGGTATTATCTTTATATTATTTTGTAAGCGGATTCAATTCCATTTTCTGGTTTGACGTTGCAGGTATCAATGATATTGCTAACTTCTGGGCCAGTGAAGGGGAACAAGGTATTACCGGTCGTTATCAGGCAGGTTTTTACCCGATTATGATGTTTGGATTACCAGCAGCAGCGCTGGCAATGTATCATACGGCCAAAACGAAGCGGAAAAAGCAAGCTGCTTCTCTCTTAATGGCAGCTGCGTTCGCATCATTCTTTACCGGTGTTACAGAGGCGCTTGAATTCTCATTCATGTTCCTGGCTCCTGTATTGTATGTGGTACACGCAGCATTGACAGGTCTATCTTTATTTATTGCAGCAATGTTTGAGTGGACCGCCGGATTTAGTTTCAGTGCCGGCTTGGTTGACTACACGCTCAGTTTGGGTGTGCCGATTGCCAATCAGCAGATGATACAACAACATTAGAAAATTCTGTTAGGGTCGCGATTCTCCAAACTGGAGCACACCCCACATGATAAAGAAGACTTGCTGATTGCGGGCCATAGACAGAAGTAAAGTATTAACTTTGCCCCGTGGGTAAAATTACGGATGGTTTCGGCAAAAGCTTGGTCTAAACGTTAGCTTGCGAGTGAAAGCACATGTCGGATTGCTTGGAAAGGTAGGTCGACTAACTACAGCCTCATAGAACCCTTCTATCCTACATGAATGAGCACATTATGCAAAACGATGTACCATAGAATTATTTTATTCTACACGAATGAGCACATTTGCTATTTTCATACATACCATGGGTCCTGGTCCCTTTTCGGGCTCGTTGAATTTCGTTACGTACCGGAAAAGAGAGACTGGGACAAACAAACGGTTTTAACTAAGAAAACGAACATTTCCGAAGCGATATATGTCCGGAATTTATTTGTTAAAATCACTTTTGTTCCAGCCTCATCGAGCTTTTGTTATCGACATATTCCTTCTTTGTCGTTATCTCATGTTTTCTAAATGAAGCTCATTGAATGCATTAACACCTGCTTCTGCTACTTTTACATCGTTGGGAACCGTACTCCCACTCACCCCAATTGCACCTACAACTTTTCCATCTTTCTCAAGTGGAAAACCACCACCAAATACGACAATACGTCCCTGGTTGGTTGTATTAAGTCCATACAGTTCCGCATGCGGTACTGTAGCTTCTTCGAGGTTAGAAGTAGGCATTTTTAAAGCTACAGACGTCCATGCTTTATTCTGAGCGATGTCAATACTTGCCAACCAAGCATCATCCATACGGTGCGTTGCAACGAGGTTACCACCTTCATCTAAAACGGAAATAACCATTTGGACGCCTAGCTTTGATGCTTCGGCCTCAGCTTGTTCCATAATTTTCGTAGCAATTTCTAGATTCATTTTTCCCATTGAACATTCCTCCCTTTCATAGAAATTACATGTTCTTGTTTCAAAATAATGAATTGAAGTATTAATTATTTTTATTCAAATAATTAAATTAATTCATATTATAGCATTCTTTATTTCCGTATTCAATTTTTTGGAACAGATTTTTTTAAATAAAATTTTTCTCCTGTTTATACGACGCAAGCCATATGCGCTTCACTATTAAAAAGCTGGTTCTATTATGGGGGTGTATGAGAATGTCTGTGTTAATGTGTGACTGAGTTGTAAATGTATGAAGGAAATAAAAATAGGGAGGTCTTCCGTTTGGATTATGGAAAAGAAAATAGCTTATACCCGCAAGTGTAGAATGCATAAAAAACCCTAGAAATGGTGTGACCTCATTTCTAGGGTTTAAAATCCGATTAATTTTAACGAGAGTAGAATTCAACAATTAGCGCTTCATTAATCTCAGCTGGAAGTTCGGAACGCTCAGGATAACGCGTGTATGTTCCTTCCATTTTATCTTCATCAAATGTTATATACTCCGGTACAAAGTTGTTTACTTCAAGAGCCTCTTTAATGATGTCGAGATTTTTCGATCTTTCACGTAAACCGACAACTTGCCCTGGTACTAAGGTATAAGATGGAATATCAACACGTTTACCATCTACTGTAACATGACCATGATTAACTAGCTGACGTGCTTGTTTACGTGTACGGGCGAGCCCCATGCGGTAAACCATGTTATCAAGGCGTGAGTCAAGTAGAATCATGAAATTTTCACCATGGATACCTTTCATGTTTCCAGCCTTTTCAAACAAGTTAACGAATTGACGTTCATTTAATCCGTAAGTGAAGCGCAATTTTTGCTTTTCTTGTAGTTGTAGGCCATATTCAGACATTTTCTTTCTTTGGTTAGGACCATGTTGACCAGGAGCGTAAGGGCGTTTATCCAATTCCTTACCAGTTCCCGTTAATGAAATGCCAAACCGACGTGACTTCTTCCATACGGATCCAGTATAGCGTGACATATAAATTTCTCCTTCTTAGTTTATTTTGCATAAAATAAACGCGCGTGAACACTACGTTGTCCATTATGTTTTCATGTACCATCGCTCCAGCAGCAGAGAGTTACACGATACACCTCTTTATCTGTGCTTAAAAATCCAGTAAAACGAGGAACACAATGGGTTCAAGCGCAAATTCACATAGGCTACTTTTATTATTTTACACAAAAAATAGTATATAAGTTATACAGCGAAAAGTCAACTATTTATTTATGCCTGTCAATCTCGTATTCCATGTTACAATGAAGAAAGAAATTTATTCGTCACAAAACGTGTCATTTGTTTAAATGTCTTTCTAACACACGAACGAATTTTTCAAGATAATGTTGATCCATTTCATCAAACCGATCTATAATTGGGCTATCAATATCGAGTACACCATAAAGATTATCCTCTAAGGAAATTGGCACAACAATTTCGGATTGACTAGCGGCGTCACAAGCAATATGTCCAGGAAATTGGTTTACATCAGCGACACGCTGCGTTTCACGCTCTTTCATGGCAGTACCGCAGACACCCTTGCCATACGCGATTCGAATACATGCAGGTAGTCCTTGGAAAGGGCCGAGAACTAACTCATGATTTCTCCAAATGTAAAAACCAACCCAATTAATTTCTGTTAAGAATTGGTTTAGTAATGCAGATGCATTGGACAGCAGCGCAATGTGATCCATCTCGTCGTTACTAAGTGCATCCAGCTGTTTGATCATTAATTCATAGTCTTTCATTTTGTTTTCAGCATACGTAGTTGTTTGAACCATAAATCTTCCTCTTTTCTTATAACTATTTCGACAATCCAGAGAGATTTGTCGAGAAAAAAATGCAGGATAATTAGTCTCTTTGTCGTAATGGATAATGTAAGAGGATGTTCAAAAAGTCCGGTAAAAAATGACAACGAATTTCGCACGAAAGGTTGCTTTTTCGCTACTCACGTATTAATTGTATACGTTCCGTTGCGCTTTAAAGCTATGCCGCCTCGAACTTCTCGGTCTTTTTTATTCTCCTTTTTGAACACCCCACTAAGGAGTTGAGTAGATATGAAAAAGAATCCATCTAAACAAAAAGTTATCGATGCTGCTTCTTCCCTGTTTTTTCAAAAAGGGTTCAGCGGCACATCTGTAAGAGATATCGCTGAAAAGGCCGATGTAAACGTATCATTGATCAGCTATTATTTTAAGAGTAAGCAAGGCCTTTTGGAATATGCGGTCACTCAGTATTATGAAGCATATTTACGAATCATGGAAGAGACATTAGAGGAAACAGAATCGTTAACTCCATTGGAAAAATTAAAAGAATTAATCTCTGTCATTATACAATATAAACAGCATAATCATCAATTTTCCAGTTTTATTCACAGGGAATTATCGCTTGATTCCATTTTTGTAAGAGAAATGGCTGTGACTTATCTGGCAAAGGAAAATCATATTATCAGTAATACGTTTTTCGATGCGTTACATGTGCCTGAGAAAAGCGAAGTGGACAGACAGTTTTTATTAATGCAGCTTAAGGGAATGTTGCTCACTCCGTATGTTCTGCAGAATGAATGGAAAGATCAAGTGGTGGGTGAATACTCCCATAACGTATTCGCAAAAAAATATGTAAAAACAATCCATTATTGGTTGGATTTTATTATGGATCAAAAAGATGTAACTGCTGAAATGAAATAAAAATCATAAAAAAAGGCACGAATTCTTAATTAATTTGTATTTTTTTAGCCAAAATTGCTCTTAACATGGTATCATAGATACTATATTATGTAATTACGATCTTATACTACTACCTGTTCTTTCTTCAAGAGGCTTCACCCTCTTATATAGAAGTATCTTTAGGAGGCATCTGGATATGGCATACATCATTGGAATTATACTAGTTATTATCGCATTAATTATTATTGGACTTATCTTACGCAAGAGGGTATATGATGTTGTGGATAAATATGAAGCCTGGAAAATGGACATTATGGACCGGAACATTGCTTCGCAGCTTGGACGTATTAAAAGTCTGAATTTATCAGGGGAAACGCAGGAAAAATTCGAAGCTTGGAAAGAGCGATTAGAATTCATCCTAACAAAAGAATTACCGGATATCGAAGAACATTTGTTTGATGCAGAAGAAGCGGCAGATCGCTATCGGTTTTCCAAAGCGAAAAAAACATTAAATAATACAGAGAAGGTATTATATTCGATTGAAAATGATATTGAAAAAATGTTGAAGGAAGTCGATGATCTCCTTGAATCTGAAGAAACAAGCCGAACCGAGGCAACAAACATAGAGCCAAATATAAAAGCTTTACGTAAGGCTCTCTCCCAAAATCGATATCAATACGGGAAAGCAGAACGTTATTTTGATCTAAAAATTGATGAATTAGAAGAAAAACTGGCGACATATTATGATTTAGTGTCAACCGGAGATTATTATGAAGCGAAGCAAACCATTGATGACCTTAAGGTTAGTTTGGAAGGGCTAGAACAACAGATTGATGAGTTTCCGGCTATTTATAAGATGTGCAGACACGAATTGCCCACGCAACTTGATGAATTATACGCCGGCCTAAAAGAGATGAAAAAGGATGGATATCGTGTGGACCATCTTGCCTTTGAAAAGGAGATACGTGCGTATAAGGAGCAACTTTTAGATACTGTCAATAAGTTGGAAAGTGGGGATACATCCGGAATTGAAGAAATGGTTACGGAAATTGATGAAAGAGTTAAAGAGATGTATCAGCTCTTGGAAAAAGAAGCAATTGCGAAGAACTATGTAGAAAGTCAAATGCCAAGCTTTCGAGATTCAGTAGATCAATTAAGCAATACATTCCAAGACACGAAAACAGAAGTAGAACAATTAAAACAAACCTATTACTTTGAAGACAGTGATATGGAAAGTTATTTAGCCTTGGATAAAAGAATTAGTTCGTTAAAAAGTCAATTGGAAGAGTTATCCAATGATATGGAAACCGCGGATATATCTCATTCCCAGTTACGGGAAGAGCTTGAAAACGGATTTGTTCAAATAGAAGAACTGCAACAGAATCATGAAGAATTCAAAAAGCGAATTCAAAATTTGCGTAAGGATGAAATAGAGGCAAAAGAGAAATTACGGGAAATGAGGGGAGAGCTTTACGACACAAGTCGAAAGTTGAAAAAAAGCAATATCCCTGGTGTTCCAACTTTCATCTGGAATATGATAGAGACCGCCTCAGAGAAAAACAGCCGTGTTGTGAAGGCATTGGAAAAACAACCATTGGATATGGCTGAAGTTCAACACGCTTTGAACGAATCCAAAAAAGCGATTGATAATGTGATAGAGCAAACGGATATGATGTTAGAACAGGCATATTTAACAGAACAGGTTATTCAATATGCAAATAGATATCGTAGTCAGTATCCACTTCTTGCAGCCCAACTCAGTGAGTCTGAGCGCTTGTTTAGATCTTATGAATATGAATTAGCTCTAGAAAAAGCAGCAAAGGCTGTAGAAGAAATAGAACCGGGCGCCCTTAAACGAATAGAAGCATACCAGGAAGTAGAAGTAACCCATTCATCATAAACAAGGACTAAAGGCTGTCTTTAGGAAAAGAATAATATTATTCTTTTCCTAAGGTCAGCCTTGCCTTTTTCGTATTTTTTCGCATAGAATGAAGGAGTTTTCAACAATGATTTACTTAGATAATAGCGCAACAACCAAACCAGATCCAGCTGTGCTGAAAAGTTTTGAACGGGTTTCCAGTCAATATTTTGCAAATCCGTCATCCATTCATCAGCTTGGCGGTGAAACAGAAAAATTATTAAAACAAGCTAAAAAACAAGCTGCATCTATCCTAAAAGTCAGTCCCGATGAAATTGTATTTACATCCGGAGGAACAGAAGGAAATAATACAGCCATTAAAGGAATTGCATTGGAACATCAGGAGAGAGGGAAGCATATTATTACCTCAGAAATTGAGCATCCATCTGTTCACGATGCATGTCAAAGTTTAGAATCGTTGGGATTTGACATCACCTATTTGCCCGTTAATCAGGCCGGTGTAATCACTGTAGAAGATGTGGAAAACGCAATTAAGCATGACACGATTCTAATTAGTTTGATGCATGTAAATAATGAACTGGGTTCGATACAACCGATTAAAGAGATTGGAGAAATAGCCAAGCGGCATCCAAAACTTTTTTTCCATGTAGATGATGTACAAGGGATAGGGAAAGTACCGCTTCCATTAAGAGATAGCGGTATTGATCTATGTACATTTTCGGCTCATAAAATTCATGGATTAAAAGGAACGGGTATTTTATATGTAGGAAATCGTACAAAATTATTTCCCTTATTACATGGGGGAAGTCAGGAACAGGGTATTCGCTCAGGAACTGAAAATCTAGCTGGTGCTGTAGCAATGGTTAAAGCACTTCGTTTCATTAAAGAGAGGGAGAAAAAGGAAGTCCATCGTTTGTATGAATTAAGTGATTATCTAAAAAGTGAATTGCAGCAATTGACTAGTGTTGAGGTAAATACGGCAGATCATGCAGCTCCACACATTATCAATTTTTCAGTCGTGGGCGCGAAACCGGAAGTAATTATTCATATGCTTGGGGAGGAAAATATCTTTATTTCAACCAAATCCGCTTGCTCTTCAAAACAAAAGGATGAGAGCAAAGTGCTTACTGCTTGTGGATTTGATAAAGCACGTTCAACTTCCGCGTTGCGCGTTAGCTTATCCTATCAAACAACAAGGGATGATATTACCGTATTTCTTCAAGCTATAGAAAAAGCAATTAACCAATTTAAAGAAGTAATGGAGTAGATAACGATGCAATATGATCATATTTTAATCCGCTATGGCGAAATGGCTTTAAAAGGAAAAAACATGAATAAATTTATTAGCCGATTACAGGAAAATATCCAGCATAAATTAAAAGAATTTGCACATATAAAGGTGAAACGTACACAGGGGAGAATGTTCGTTTTATTACATGGACATGACCCGGAACAAGTTATAGACAAATGTAAGAATGTCTTCGGTATTCAAAGCTTGAGTCTGGCGATAAAGGTAGAGAATGATGTTGATGCAATTAAGGACGGAGCATTGTATGCATTGACAAACAGTGTTGATGTTCATCAATTTAAGGTAACTGTAAAACGGGTAAATAAAGATTTTCCTATAGGATCCCAAGAGATGAATCAAGTGTTAGGAGGTCACCTGCTGTCAAATACAGATGGCTATGCTGTGGATGTGCATCAGCCCGATATGGAAATCAACGTGGAAATTCGGTCAGAAGCCACTTATATTACATCACAAGTGATACCAGGACTTGGTGGACTACCTGTGGGAACATCAGGAAAATCACTTTTGATGCTGTCTGGTGGAATTGATAGTCCAGTGGCAGGGTATTTAGCAATGAAGCGTGGTGTCCAGATTGAGGCAATCCACTTTCACTCCCCACCATTTACTAGTGAGCGGGCTAAACAGAAAGTAATTGATTTGGCGGAAACGTTGACGAAATACGGAAATTCGATCAAGATTCATGTGGTACCATTTACAAAACTGCAACAGGAAATTTTTCGTGAAATGCCTGATGGCTATGCAATGACAATTATGCGCCGTATCATGATGCGTATCAGTGAAAAAATCAGCGAAAGCGAATCGATCTTATCGATAACAACAGGTGAAAATCTTGGTCAGGTTGCCAGCCAAACGATGGAAAGTATGCACACGATTAATGAAGTCACTAATTATCCAATCCTAAGGCCATTAATCACCATGGATAAACAGGAAATCATAAAGATTGCACAGGAAATTGACACATATGATACCTCCATTCTGCCTTATGAAGACTGTTGCACGATATTTGTTCCGAAATCACCTAAAACCAGGCCGACTCGTGAAAAAGTAAATCAATTTGAATCCAACAAAGATTTTACAAATTTGATTGAAGAAGCAGTAAACCAAGCAGAAGTCGTTAAAGTGAGTGACCAAAGAGAGTCAGCGTCCGTATTTGATGACTTATTATAACATGGTAAAAAAAGCTAATCTAACAACATCTACCAATTAAAATCATGCATGGTTTTCCTTCTTGTGACACATTCTATAAGTACCAAGCAAGGAGGTGAACTAACATGGCAAATAATAATAACTCAAACCAATTAGTAGTACCTGGTGTTCAACAAGCATTGGACCAAATGAAAACAGAGATTGCACAAGAATTTGGCGTGCAACTTGGTGCTGATTCAACTTCTCGTTCGAACGGTTCTGTTGGGGGAGAAATCACAAAACGTCTGGTTCAAATGGCTGAACAACAATTTGGTGGTCAACAATATTAAATAAATATGAATGGCTAAGGGTTATTCCTATTATAGGAATAACCCTTTATCTTTATATTTGCAATGAAATAGGGAAAAAATGAACGGAAAAGATTAAGATAATGGAAATCAGATATTTTCTAATTTATACCAACATGACTTCTGATATTGGATGTCTAAAGAAACGTACGTTTCACACGATCCCAGTAAGAGTTATTTTTCAATTTAACAGTTTTAATTATCTTATCACTTAATGTGATGGTTATATCTTTGATATTTCGAATAGAGTATGCTTCATTGTCCAATCCAATAATTGGATAATCATTTCCGTCTTGAATGACATCCAATCCTAACTTGCGATCTTTGCTTAGAACAAATGATGAGCCGAGTGTACGGTACCGGTTATTATTCAGGGATGCAAGCTCCGATACTTGAAAGCTGGGAATTAATGGATCAATAACTGCCCCGTTTGTTGACTTATTATACCCTGTACTACCAGTAGGGGTTGCTACAATTAAACCATCTCCACGGAAGGTTTCAAAATGAAGGTCATCTATATGTACATCAATAGCGATGGATTTAATAATCGTTGATCGTACACTTAATTCATTAAGGCAATAAAACGCAGATTCGCCGTTTATAACTACCTTTATAACTGGGAAGCGGCGCACTTCCATTTCTGCATATAACATAGTATCAAGCATTTGCTGAAAGTTGTCCATGTTAAAATCACAATATAAACCTGATTCATCAGAATAAGTTATTCCCGTATATAAACAATCCTGACGAAATCCTGTTTTTCTTACAGCTTGCAGGAAAGCTCCGTCTCCACCAATACTTACGATAATACTGGCGTCATTTGCATTGTCTACCACATTGAAATTATTTTCCTTTGCTAGATCGAATAAAGTTTGTAATTTATCTTCAATCGTTTCATCCTTGTGATAATAAAAAAACATATTTCTTCTATTTGGCATACCATTACCTCCACATTCATTAGGGTTGTCTATATTTTAGCATTTTTATCGAAATTATCCCATGAAAGTGAGATTAATGGATTAAAATTGGAAAGTTGTAGCAAAATAAGTGTAGGAGGAGTTGCGTAATGCTATGGATCTTATTAAGTGTTGCCCTCATGCTTATCATTTTAATTCTATTATCTTCACGGATAACTTTTACATCTACGATTACGTATACGCAACGTGAGCAGTCTTTTTCAATTGCTGTTTCCATGTATCGTATTCGTTTGTATCAAAAGAAGGCAGCTATCACGATGGATCATGAAACTCATAAGGAGATAAATTTTGATTCGTTTCAGGGGGATTTGCGTCTAGCCGTTCACTTATTACAGGAATTAAATCCTCTTGTAAATTACATACTAAAAAACACGTACTTCCATAAACTAAAATGGATCACTAAAGGCGGAACCGGAGATGCAGGTACTACTGGAGTAGCAACTGGAGGTGTATGGGCGATAAAGGGAATTCTTATTGGAATAATCGGGGAAAAAAGTAATTTAAAAAGCCAACCTGTTATCCACGTATCTCCACATTTTCAACAGCCATTTTTTTTATCCACATTTGAATGTATGGTGTCACTGAAGTTAGGAAAAGCTATGTACGCACTTTTTAAAGCAATGCGGGTATTTTCCCGGAAAGAAAAGGTATTCAGTTAAAAAACGTAAGGAGGATCATCATGAGTGAACATCCTATCGAAGGATTAATGACAACAGCGATGGAAAATTTAAAAGACATGATTGAGGTTAATACTATCATTGGAGATCCGGTTAAATCTCCGGATGGCAGTTTAATTATACCGGTTTCAAAACTGGGATTTGGATTTGCTGCAGGAGGGAGCGAGTTTAACAATTCTTACAGTAGTAGTTCTGATGCCTCGGAGGATACGCTTCCATTTGGTGGTGGTAGTGGAGGAGGCGTCTCTATTACTCCTGTGGCATTTTTAATTGTGAGTGAGCAAGGTATTAAGATGGTTCACTTAGATCAAAGTACACATATATATGAGAAAATGTTGGACTTCGCACCACAGGTTGTGGAAAAGGTGCAGGAAATTATTAAAGATGCAGGAAAAGTAAAGATGCCGGAAGATAAGGAAAAGCAACAAACGAAAAAAGCCTCCAAGTATGATATTTAGGGCTTCGTAAATATGTAAATGGATTCCGTTTAAATGATTTGTATTGTTGGACAAGCGCTGATATTATAGTCATAATAAAAGAAGTAAACGATAAGGGGAAGTGATTATATGGCTACTATTACATTCAATCAAGAACCTGTTACTCTGCTAGGGACAGAAATTCAAGTAGGTGATCAGGCACAAGACTTTACTGTTGTATCCAATGATTTGAAGGACGTTTCACTAAATGATTACAAAGGGAAGATAAAGTTAATTAGTGTCGTACCCTCTATTGATACAGGCGTTTGTTCAGAGCAAACGAAACGTTTTAATGAGGAAGCGGATAAAATGGATAATGTTCAAGTATTAACCATCAGCATGGATCTTCCTTTTGCTCAACAGCGCTGGTGTGCCGCCAATGGTATTAAAAAACTTGATACATTATCGGATCACCGATATGCAGACTTCGGTGAAAAATACGGGGTTTTAATCAAAGAATTACGTTTATTATCCAGATCGATCTTTGTTGTTGACTCCAATGATAACGTTACTTATGTGGAATATGTGAACGAGGTGACCAATCATCCCGATTATGATGCTGCTTTAAAGGCAGCTCAAGCGGCAAAATAAATTCGTGATTCTCTCTCGCGTGCAGCGGGGGAGTCTTTTTCTGTGAATGGATCTTCCATGTGTAAGTTTGTACATAGATGGTTATAATTTGGTACAATAAATACGGCTTATAGGAAGAAGCGGAGGATTTGTAATGGAGAAATCAAATGTGGAAATGTTATATGAGTGGTTAGATCAGACAGTAGAAATAATACAAAAGCATGAAGAGGAATCATACTTGGATAGCCTGACAACGACAATGGAAGTACTCTTTTATCAAGATGTTCCGAAAGCGATGGATGACATTTTATCCTATAAAGTACAAAATGCTTTAAAGGAAGTTGATTTTGGTGGGTATAAAGTAGAAGATATCCGTAAAGGAATCCAACTAGCTATACTGAAAGGTATGAAGGATTCGACGCAACAACAGCATTTAATGACTCCCGAAACGGTGGCATTATTAGTAGGGTATTTTGCAGAGAAAATAACAGTAGGCAAGAAAAAGGTAAGCCTTTTTGATCCTGTTAGTGGAACAGCCAACCTTCTCACTACAGTTATGAACCAGTTGGATAGGCAGGTAGTAGAAGCATATGCGGGAGAGGTAGATCCTACACTAATTCAGTTGGGTATGTTAAATGCTAATTTACAACAAAAAGAAATAGAATTCTTCCATCAGGATAGTTTGCGCCCCTTTTTACTGGATCCTGTAGATTTAGTAGTTGCCGATTTGCCGGTTGGCTATTATCCCGATGATATTAGGGCAAATGATTTTGAATTAAAAGCGGATGAAGGTCATTCGTATTCCCACCATTTGTTCATTGAACAAGCACTGAATTATACGAATACGGGTGGATATTTAATTTTTGTTATTCCTGATTTTCTATTTAACAGTGATCAGTCAGACAAGCTTCATAGCTTTATGCAACAATATGCGCATATTGTTGGTGTTGTGCGGTTACCTGAGAGTGCCTTTAAATCAGAAAAAAATATGAAAAGCATCCTAATTCTTCAAAAGGCAGGAGAAGGTACATCCGCGCCAAAACAACCATTGCTTGTACAAATGCCATCATTTAAAAATACTGCAGCAATGAGTGATATATTGGAACAAATGAATACGTGGTTTTCAAAGTATAACAACAGGGAGTTGAACAACGATGAGTAATATACTAGCAATAAATGCAGGCAGTTCATCATTGAAATTTCAATTAATCCAAATGCCAGAAGAGGAAGTTTCAGCTAAAGGACTGATTGAACGAATTGGCTTGAATGATTCCGTGTTTACACTGGAAGTAAATGACAATGAAGAAGAAGTAGTAGAGGACATTCCTAATCACGAGGTTGCAGTAACAAAACTACTGCAGGGATTAAAGTCTTCCGGGGTAATTGAATCACTTGATGAGGTTGATGCAGTCGGACATCGCATTGTCCATGGTGGGGAGTACTTTAGCGATTCCGTAAAATTGACAGATGAAGTTATTCAAAAGATCGAAAAAGTTTCCGAATTAGCACCATTACACAATCCAGCAAATTTAACAGGTATTCGCGCATTTAAAGAAATCCTGCCAAATGTTCCAATGGTTGCGGTGTTTGATACGGCATTTCATCAAACAATGCCTGAATCATCCTATTTATACAGTTTACCATATGAATATTATAAGGATTATGGCATTCGTAAATACGGGTTTCATGGGACGTCCCATAAATATGTATCTCAGCGTGCAGCAGAACTCATTGGTCTCCCATTAAATCAACTACGATTAATCTCATGTCATTTAGGAAATGGGGCTAGTATTGCTGCAATCAAGGATGGAGAATCGATCGATACATCTATGGGCTTCACTCCATTAGCGGGGGTCACAATGGGGACGCGCTCCGGAAATATAGATCCGGCCTTGATTCCATATATTATGGAAAAGACAGGCAACTCTGCTGAAGAAGTAATCGATGTGCTTAACAAAAGGAGTGGAATGCTCGCATTGTCCGGATTCTCGAGTGATCTGCGCGATATTGAATTGCAATCCGGGGAAAATGATCGGGCAGAACTTGCATTGGATGTTTTTGCAGGTAGAATCCATAAATATATCGGATCCTACGCTGCCAAAATGTCAGGTGTTGATGCCATTATCTTCACAGCAGGTGTTGGTGAAAATAGTACCACGATTCGAGAAAAGGTATTAAATGGGTTGGAATTTATGGGGATCTACTGGGATCCCAAATTAAATCAAATCCGAGGAAGAGAGCAATTCATTAATTACCCGCATTCGCCAGTCAAAGTCATTGTAATCCCAACGAATGAAGAGGTAATGATAGCAAGAGATACAGTAAGATTGTCCTCATAAACGAAAAGGTTTTGCTTGGGTTTGCCGCCTGCAAAACCTTTTTGATTTTAGAAAAAGCAATCGTTCAACCTAACGTATAACTAACACATCACATGTTGCATATCTGGTTATACTTTCAGAAACACTACCAATTAGAAATCGCTCTACAGCATTCATACCAGTTGCTCCACATATAATCAGGTCTGCATCAAAATTCCCGGCAATGTCCTTTGCTATTTTAATTTTAGGTGATCCGTACTCAATACATTTAACAATATTTTCTACACCTGCCGTTTTGGCATTATCTACGTAACTATCCAGCAGTTCTTTCGCATGATTCTCAGAGCGCTCTGCCAATGTGCGGTCATATGCTTCTGCCGTGGCAAATGTGCGAGAATCAACAACATGGGCAAGAATAAGTCGTGCATTATTACGTTTGACGATATCCAATGACTTATTGAATGCCTTTTCAGAAGCTTCAGAACCATCAACAGCAACAACAATATGGTTGTATTCCATTTTGAATTCCCCCTCTCATTAAAGTATATACCCTTTTTTTATGTACGACAATCCGTTTTTGGAAAAATAAATCAAGACATGGTTACAGATTTTTGGACACACTATAAAAGGAGGTGATTTTTTGTCTAAAAAGGATACCAAACGAGAAAATCTTATGGAAGATAAAAAAGGTATTGCCACTGTTCAAAATCAACTGAATGAAAGTTACCAAAGTGGTGTCATCGAACAGTTAAATAATAATAAGCATATATACACGTATAATAACCGAAAAAATTAATTCCTCATGATCCATCCTGCCAAAGGGTGGATCATTTTTTCTTTGATCATTTATGAAATGATAGTCGTGCTTTTTAAAAAGACATTTGCTATAATGAAAATGGTTACAATGTTCAATATCGAAAATATACATAACGTTAAAGGAGGTATAGCACTTGAAAATAGGTGTGCCAAGAGAGATTAAAAACAATGAAAACAGGGTAGCAATTGCCCCGTCTGGCGTTTTTACGCTAAAAGAAGCGGGCAATGACGTCTATATAGAAACAGGAGCAGGACTTGGCTCCGGTTTTACAGACGAACAGTATGAAAATGCTGGAGCTAAAATGATGTCAACAGCAAAAGAAATATGGTCAATGGAAATGGTGATGAAGGTAAAAGAACCGCTGGAATCGGAATACGATTATTTTTATGAAGGTCTTATTTTATTTACGTACTTACATTTAGCGGCTGAACCGAAACTTACGAAGGTGATGGCTGATAAAAAAGTTATCGGTATAGCATATGAAACCGTACAGTTAGCAGATGGCTCTTTACCATTGTTAACCCCTATGAGTGAAGTTGCTGGACGTATGGCTGCTCAAATTGGAGCGCAATTTTTAGAAAAGTCTAAAGGTGGAAAAGGGGCACTGCTAGCCGCGATTCCAGGCGTTAAGCGAAGTAAAGTAACCATCATTGGTGGCGGTGTAGTTGGGACGAATACGGCCAAAATTGCGGTCGGTTTAGGTGCGGATGTAACTATCATTGATTTAAATCCGGAACGATTACGCCAACTAGATGATCTTTTTGGTTCTTCGATTAATACATTAATGTCAAATCCGATGAATATTAGTGAGGCTGTGGCAGAATCAGATCTTGTCATTGGTTCTGTATTAATTCCCGGCGCAAAAGCACCGCAATTGGTAACGGAAGAAATGATAAAAGAAATGAGAGATGGCTCTGTCATTGTAGATGTAGCCATTGATCAGGGTGGAAATTTCGAAACAAGCGATCACATTACAACACATGATGATCCTACATTTACAAAACATGGCGTTCTGCACTACTGTGTATCAAATATTCCAGGGGCAGTACCTCAAACAGCAACGATTGGATTAGCTAATGTAACGGTTCCTTATGCACTGCAATTAGCTAACAAAGGCTACCTTCAGGCTTGTCTGGATAATGAATCCTTGTTAAAAGGGATTAATACATTAGATGGATATGTGACCCATAAAGCTGTCGCAGAGGCCCATAATGTGGAATTTGAAGATGTAAAGGCATTATTAAAAAATAAGGCATGAACAAGAGCACTTTTACGGTATTGACCTCCAAAGTTAAATTTCTTTGGGGGTCAGTACCTGTGTGCTCTTGTTCATCATTCTATAATCTGTAATTTCTTGGACGATTTGGTTAAGATTTCGGGGCCTTTTTCCGTCATGAAGATCATATCTTCAATACGAACACCGCCTGCTTCAGGGACGTAGATGCCCGGTTCGATGGTATAGCACATTCCTGGCTTCAGTGACAACTTATTATTCCCATGCATCGAAGGATATTCATGTGTTTGAATGCCTAATCCATGCCCGATCCGATGTGTGAAGTAATCGCCATAACCAGATTTGTCGATATGATCTCTTGCCGCTTTATCAATGTTGCCGACGGGTGTTAGGGGTTGTGACGCTTTAATTGCTTTTTCTTGGGCAGCTAACACTGTGTTATAAATTTTTTCTTGCTCTTCTGTTATGGTTTTATAGGCAACTGTTCTTGAAATATCAGAACAATATCCCTCAAAAACAACACCAAGATCAAACAGGATTAAATCGCCTGCACTAATTTTTTTCATGGACGGGGTTCCATGTGGAGAGGCTGTTTGAATTCCTGATAGTGCCATTGTCTGAAAGGACATTTGTTGTACACCGTGTTTCTTTAATTCAAATTCGATTTGAGCGATAACGTCCAGTTCACTAACTCCTTCTTTAATGGCTTTAATCCCTGTATCTATACCTAAATCAGCCAGTTCCGCCGCTTGTTTTAACAAAGTATATTCTTTTTTATTTTTCATAACACGCAAGTTGGCCACTATTTCTTGTGCGTTTGAAATAGCTGTATCAGGGAGATTATCTTTTATGGATTCATAACGCTCAAGTGTAATATGATCATACTCAATACCAAGTGACTTTGGAACTTTCCCGTTGCTTTGTAAGGTCTCTGCGAACAACTGCCATGGGTTCTCGTGATCGTGATAGCCAATTATTGTAAAGCTCCAGCCGGCTTTCTTCGCATCGTCAACTTCCATAGCGGGTACTATTAATAACGGATCAAGCGAAGTACTTATATAAACCGCAATTAAACGTTCATGTGGATCTGTGTAGTAACCACTCAAATAATAAAAATTGGCGGTTGATGTAACGAGCATCCCATCTAAATGGTTCCGTTCCATTTCTTTCATTAGTGTTTCTATTCGATTTGACATACGTAAGACACCTCACTCATAATTTATGTATATTACGATTATAACAGAATCTAGGGTATTTACTGAAACCTTTTGAAGGGAATCGCCGTAATACATAGAAATTGCACCATCCATATAAGGAGGAAGTCATATGTTCACATTTTTCAGACGTATCAAGACAGTTGTCGGCTCTGAATTGAATGCAATGCTGGATAAGGCAGAAGACCCTGTGAAAATGCTGGATCAGTTCATGCGGGATATGGAAGAAGATATTCAAGAAGCAGAAAGTGCTGTTGCCCAGCAAATGGCGAATGAGAAAATGCTTAAGCGTAAGGCCAATGATGCTAAAGCCTTGGTGGATAAAAGGCAAATGCAAGCAGAACAGGCCGTGGAAGCTGGAAATGACGATTTAGCAAGAAGGGCACTTGAAGATAAAGCGGAAAATGAACAGCAATTTGAAGTATTGGAAGAATCATGGGCCAATGCCAAAAATGACTGTGATGAAATTAAAGAAAAACTGGATGAAATGAAAAAAGAATATAACCAAATGAAACTGAAAAAAGATTCCCTTAAAGCACGTGCCGAAACAGCGCAAACAAAAACGAAAATGAATCGAACAATGTCAGCGATCGGCAGTGATGAATCAAGGCAGGGATTTGAGCGAATGGAGGAAAAAGTTCTTGAATATGAGGCAGAAGCAGAAACATCAAAAGACTTATCGCAGGCCGCCCGTACGCTGGATGATGAATTTGAGTCACTTGAAGAAAGTAAAGTAGACCAGGAGTTAGCTGAACTTAAAAAGAAAAAGCATAAAAATTAGGCATACATGTAAAAGAAATCGGGTATAGCATAGCGTAAGCAATTAATAAGGAGAGATAACATGAAACTATCCTATCATGGACATTCTATAGTAAAAATTGAAACAAATCATCATACGATATTAATTGATCCATTTATCTCAGGAACCGGGTCATGCGATTTAGATGCTGACATGGAAAAAGCGGATGTTATTTTGCTGACACATGGACATAATGACCATGTTGGTGACACGGTGGAAATTGCCAAGCGAAACGATGCTTTGGTTGTAGCACCTAATGAACTGGCTAATTATCTTGGAGCAAAAGGTTTAAATACGCATGCGATGCATATTGGTGGAAAGCATGATTTTGACTTTGGTCGTGTGAAATTCACACAGGCATTTCATGGTTCATCCTTTACAGAAGACGATGGAACAATTGTCTATACAGGGATGCCAGCAGGGATATTACTGACGGTTGATAACAGAACCATTTATCATGTAGGAGATACTGGTCTGTTCTCTGATTTGAGATTAATTGGTGAAATGAATGAAATTGATGTAGCATTCGTTCCAATTGGTGATAATTTTACAATGGGTCCGGAAGATGCATTAATTGCGGCAGATTGGATTGATGCGAAGTATGTTGTTCCGGTTCATTATAATACATTCCCTCTGATCGAACAGGATGCTGAAGACTTTGCGGCAAAAGTAAAAACAGGTCAAGGAAAAGCAATGGAAATTGGAGAAGAGATGGAGTTGTAAGATAAAACCCGTGGGCTGTTTGCTTCACGGGTTTTTGTATGATGGGTGGCCTAGACATTATCGTTGAAAATGGAATTTTTCACAACGACATAATCAACATAGCGGATGGATTCCAATTCCCTACCACCAGCATAGGAAATGGAAGATTGAAGGTCCTGCTTCATTTCGGTCAATGTATCTTTTAGTGACCCTTTATGCTCGACATACATTTTTTTACCTTCCACATTTTTCTTTTCCCCTTTTTGATATTCGGAAGCTGAACCGAAATATTCCTTATACCGGTTTCCATTTTTCTCAATCGTTTCACCAGGTGATTCTTCATGGCCAGCAAATAAGGAGCCTATCATGACCATGGATGCGCCGAATCGGATAGATTTAGCAATATCCCCATGCGTACGGATGCCACCGTCAGCGATGATCGGCTTACTTGCTGCTTTGGCACACCATTTGAGTGCAGCAAGCTGCCATCCCCCTGTTCCAAATCCAGTTTTTAATTTAGTGATACATACTTTTCCTGGTCCGATGCCGACTTTGGTAGCATCTGCACCAGCATGTTCCAGTTCCCTGACTGCTTCAGGTGTCCCAACATTGCCTGCAATCACAAAACTTGTAGGTGAATATTTTTTAATATGTTGAATCATATGGATGACAGCGTCGGAATGCCCATGTGCGATGTCGATGGTTATGAATTCTGGACTGAGTTGCTCATTAGCCAATTGTTGTATAAAATGATACTCTTCTTCCTTGACCCCGACACTTATTGATGCGATCAATCCTTGATTTTGCATATGCCGTACGAAATTGATTCGCTTTTCCGGTGCGAAACGGTGCATGACATAGAAATAGCCGCTTTCCGCTAATTTCTGAGCAAGGCTTTCATCGATGATCGTCTGCATGTTCGCTGGTACAACAGGCAGGTTAAACGTATAATTACCAAAATTGACAGTTGTATCGCACTCAGAACGGCTGCTGACTACTGCTTTGGCTGGTATTAATTGAATATCTTCGTAATCAAATACATTTTCCATCATTACACTCCTAAAAACGAATATTAATCATTCATATTAAAAAAATGTTCGTATATTGTTTAATTTACATGATTCTGATCGATATGTCAATTAGATAAACAGAGGAACAGGATAAAAACCAATTTTTAAATTTTAGGGGTTGTATTTTTTGTGAAGAATGCTATAATGGACACCAATTAAATAGCTATTTTCATATAATCGCAGGAATATGGCCTGCAAGTTTCTACCGGTTCGCCACCATAAATGAACCGACTATGGAAGGAAGCAGCAGAAGGTTATCAACAGATAATTGGTTAATTTCTTTTGTATAATGTTCGGATTTTGATTGAACGTGACGTGCTCAATGGAGCGTCTGCTATTGATGCTTTGAGTTTAGGGTTGCGCGTTGATAGAACCCGGAAAACATTGCTTTCCTCCTAGTTTGAGTGGAAGCTTGTTTTTCGGGTTTTTATATTTGGAAAGGGGATCAGCATGAATTCACTCAAACAAAAAATTTTAGAAGAAGGTAAAGTTTTATCTGATTCGGTCATCAAGGTTGATACATTCCTGAATCATCAGGTGGACCCAGTATTTATGCAATCAATTGGGGAGGAATTTTCTAAACTTTTTACAGGTTCCGGGATCACAAAAGTTCTGACCCTAGAATCATCCGGGATTGCACCGGCTGTTATGACGGGGTTAAGTTTGGGAGTGCCGGTGGTATTTGCAAGAAAGCGCCAATCGCTCACACTGCATGAACAGATGTATTCAGCTGAAGTTTATTCGTATACGAAGCAGGAAGCAAATAATATAGCTGTTTCGAAGGATTATATAGATGCTCATGATAGGGTACTGATTATTGATGATATCTTGGCAAACGGTCAGGCGGCGTTAGGAATGGTTAATATTATCGATCAAGCTGGTGCTGCGCTAGAAGGAATCGGCGTCGTCATTGAGAAGGGATTTCAGGAAGGCAGAGAGGCATTGCGTAAACGAGGGATTCACGTAGAGACATTGGCTTCTATAGAATCACTAGCTGATGGACATGTCACGTTTCAAACGAAGGAGGCTTTGTCCGAATGAAAACAGCTGCCTTAAGTTTTCAGCATTTGTTAGCAATGTATGCTGGAGCGATTTTAGTACCTTTGATTGTGGGAGAAGCATTAGGACTGACATCCGAGCAGTTAACATATCTCGTGTCCATTGATATCCTTATGTGCGGCGTAGCGACGATTTTACAGGTTGTCCGCAATCGTTATTTTGGCATCGGTTTGCCAGTTGTGCTTGGTTGTACATTTACTGCAGTTGGACCGATGATTGCCATTGGCAGCGAATTTGGGATAACGGCCATATATGGTGCCATTATTGTCTCTGGTATTGTCGTTTTTGGTATCAGTCAGTTTTTTGGCAAACTGGTACGCTTTTTTCCACCGATCGTGACAGGAACGGTTGTTATGATTATTGGTTTGACATTGATTCCTACAGCTATAACCAATATGGGTGGGGGAGAAGATGCTGCTGATTTCGGCTCAATGGCAAATCTTTCATTGGCGTTTGGAACGCTCGTATGCATTATTTTGATATATCGTTTCACAAAAGGATTCACTCGATCAATTGCGATTCTAATCGGTTTAATAGTGGGTACAGTAGCAGCGATGTTTATGGGTAAAGTCGATTTTTCGGCTGTTCAGGAAGCATCTTTGTTCCATATGGTTCAGCCGTTTTATTTTGGCATGCCGACATTCGAGTGGTCTGCCATACTCACCATGATTTTGGTAGCGATGGTATCTCTTGTTGAATCAACAGGTGTTTATTTTGCCACGGGAGATATTTTGGAAAAAGATTTGAAAGAAGAGGACCTTTCTAACGGATATCGTGCAGAAGGTTTGGCCATTTTGCTCGGTGGTGTTTTTAATGCTTTTCCGTATACAGCTTTTTCACAGAACGTTGGTCTGATGCAAATGACAGGTGTCAAATCGGTTCGTGTCATCATGATTACTGGTGTGATGCTTGTTACGCTTGGGCTGATTCCGAAAATAGCTGCAATAACAACGATTATTCCGACTGCAGTGTTGGGTGGAGCTATGATTTCCATGTTCGGGATGGTTATTGCTCAAGGAATAAAAATGCTGAGTGGGGTCATTTCAGAATCTCCGGGTAACGGAATGATCATTGCTTGTTCCATTGGCATGGGCATGGGGGTAACGGTTGTACCGGAATTGTTTCAGTACTTCCCATCGGGGGTTCAAATTTTGACAAGTAATGGAATTGTTGCAGGAAGCATAACAGCTATTGTCCTAAATATCGTCTTCAATATGAAACCAAAGCGAATGCAACAGACAACCACGATACATCAGGAAGGTGTGTGAAGAATCATTTTGTCAGAAAGCCCAGTTACCCTTTATAGGGAAATTGGGCTTTCTTCGCATTCATTCTTATTTATCTGGTAGATTTCTCTTCTTTTTTCAATAGTAGTGAAAGCAAGAGTCCTGTAATGGCAAAAAGAAAAGCGACAAAGAAGGCAGTTCTTACACCAGTTAGGAAGTTAAACGCATCTGTAGTACCAGATTCAGCCGCTTCACTACTGATAAAAGAGATAATAAATGTTAAGCCTATGGATCCCCCAAATTGCCGAACGGTATTGATAATTGCCGTCCCATGTGCAACTAAGGTATCGGGCAGTGCGTTTATACCTGCCGTCATAATTGGCATATTAATCAAAGCAACACCGGCCATGGCTAGCATGAATAAGATCGATGCGATAATGAGAGATGTGTTTAACCCAAGGATCAAATGATACGAAAGCGTACTGATTGAAAGCAAAACAAAACCAATAATCGTTATCATTTTGCCACCGTATTTATCGAACAATGTTCCTGCAAAAAGTGACATTAGAGCAAGTGTTAACGCCCCAGGTGTCACGACAAGCCCCGCGTTTAAAGCTGACAATTGTTGCGCGCTTTGGACGTACATCGGTAAAATCGTTTCAATTGAAATTAACAAGCTGAAAGACATTATTGAGATGATCGCAACGAGCGCAAAAACCGGAACTTTGAAAACACGCAGTTCCAGGATTGGTTTCTTTAACCGCAGCTGTCTTATTATAAATAAACAAAGGGACAATACACCTATACCAATACTAATGATCGTACTTGCTTCAGATACTCCAGTTGCCTCTATGACATTAAATCCATAAAGAATCCCGCCAAAACCAATACTGGATAGGAGTATCGAGAGAATGTCAATTTCTGTCTCTCGTTGCTGGGTAACATTGCGCATAAATAGGTAAATCAACAACAAAATTATCGCCGCAATCGGAAGCGTTAAAAGAAACAAGGAGCGCCACTGGAAATAATTAAGCAATACACCGGATATTGGAGGGCCAATGGCAGGGGCAACATTGATAACAAGCCCGGCTAAGCCCATTGCATAGCCTCTCTTTTCCCGTGGATACACGAGAAAAAGTAATGTTTGCATCAACGGCATCATCATTCCGGAACCTACCCCTTGAATGATACGTCCGGCAAGTAACATTTCAAAGGAAAGAGAAAATAACCCGAGTAATGTTCCTAATGAAAACAAAATCATGGCGCCCATCATTAATGTTCTTGTTTTAAAACGATCAATCAAATACGCAGTCATGGGAATAAGTATGGCTAGCGCCAACATATAGCCAATCGTTAACCATTGTACTTCACTCGCGTTAATCTCAAATTCAGCCATGATTTTTGGAAAGGCTGTGATCAGGAGAAATTGCGTAAGGACGGATAGAAATGAAGCCGACAGTGCGATCGCAACAATTAAACGTCTATGTCTAAGTGATAAATTTGCCTGCGTCATTGTTTAACCTCCCTTTCTCATTAGCTGCAGCAAGCGGATTGACGTTATGTATACTCCATCTAGACACTACGCTTTATTAATAGTGTTGTCAATTTCCCGCAAACGTAATTGAAGTGATAATATTGAATAACAAAACGAAGCTGTAGTAGTATCTGTATTCATGGACTTGATGTTGATACTATCAAATTTCAAAATAATAGTACAAATCCAACGTTCTCTATTTTTTTAATCGGGATATAATGTATAATAAGAATGACAGGTATGTAGAGATAAAAAGTGGAGAGACGAAAAGTAAATGGCTATACATTTTAATAGTAGAAAAAATATAGAGGTAGAGCAATTAGAAAAATTGTATAACGATGTACAGTGGTATGCTTATACGGAAGATCTAGAAATTCTTCATCAGGCCATATTACAGTCATTAGATGTAATATCAGCTTGGGATGGCGAGGAATCATAATGCGTTACTCCGAAATTCAGATGTCCTCCAAAAAATAGAATGTAACTTGTTCACTAAGGGGATTTAACAACAATAAGTCTACTAAAAAAGAGTCTATGATGATATCAATTTTATTAAAATAGATTCTCTTACCGTCAAATATATGTAGTTTGTAATAATATCTTTTGTGCAACTATTCGCTAATACCACACCCCGATACCTTCAATTTTTAAACCTTTCATGTTTTTACACAACAAAAATGATACAATAGGATAAAAGTACCAAACAATCAAAACAACCTAAATTCATCTCAAGGAGCAGGAACATGGATATCTTTTTTATCGTACTCTTTTTCTTATTCGGTCTCATCTTTGGTTCATTCTTCAATGTATTAGGTCTGCGCATACCAAAGAATCAGACTTTCATCATGGACAGATCTATCTGTCCAGGGTGCAGGCATATCTTATCCTGGTATGAATTAATCCCTGTTATTTCCTATGTCATTCAACTTGGGAAATGTAGACATTGTAGGGGTGAAATAACACCTATCTACCCGATCATGGAAATAACCACAGGATTTTTGTTTATGTATAGCTACATGATGATTGGATTGCAATTGGAATTAATTACAGCGTTATTACTAGTTTCCATGCTTATAATCATTTTGGTTTCGGATATCAAATACATGCTGATTCCAAACAAAATATTGTTATTCTTTCTACCACTGATTATTCTAATGCGGATTATTCAACCGCTTGATCCCTGGTGGTCAGCGCTTGCCGGGGGATTGCTTGGTTTTATAATCATTGCCCTCATCATTCTTGTTAGTCGTGGTGGCATGGGTGCTGGGGATATGAAGCTATTTGGCTTATTAGGTATCATTTTGGGTATAGAAAAAGTATTATTAGCTTTTTTTCTATCATGTATAATCGGTGCGGTTATTGGGGTCATCCTACTTTTATTTAAGATCATTGACCGTAAGCAACAAGTTCCTTTTGGACCGTATATCGTTGTAGCTGCATTTCTTACCTATTTCCACGGTGATTCTCTATTAAATTGGTATTTTACCTTTTTTTAGAGACGTAAGTCACAAGGTCATCGTTCTGAAAATAGCTCCCTTTTCATAAAATAACAAAGAAGGAGGGGTTACAATGCGTCATTATGCCATTTTACGACTATTATTAGCTGGGTTTTTCCTCTATTTTGCTTGGCCAAGAATACCTGAAGCAGCAACAACGCTTGAGTTAACGTTTTGGGGAGGGTGGCTTCTGTTTTTTGTACTAGTAATTGGTGCAAATTTTGCTACACTTTTACAAATGACAAAGCCTCCTGTGATGGAACAGGAAAATGCGAGGCGAAGACAAACCGATAATAATTGAGTTTATACCAACTCAACTGTATAATAAATGGTAATTCATATACTAGTACAGTTTGAAAGTTGGTGGCAACAATTGGCAACGAAACATGAACAAATTATTCAACATATTATTGCTCTTCCGGTAGGAAATAAAATATCTGTAAGACAAATTGCGAAAAGCTTACATGTTAGTGATGGCACAGCATATCGGGCAATTAAAGAAGCAGAAAACCAAGGAATTGTTAGTACAATAGAACGTGTTGGTACCATTCGAATTGAACAAAAAAAGAAAGAGAATTTCGAACGATTAACATTTGCTGAAGTGATAAATATTATTGATGGACAAGTGTTAGGTGGAAGGGAAGGGCTGCATAAAACGTTAAATAAATTTGTCATTGGTGCGATGGAACTGGATGCGATGATGCGCTATACGGAAGCGGATTCGCTATTAATTGTTGGAAACCGCGTAAAAGCACATGAATTAGCACTGAACGAGGGCGCAGCAGTTTTAATTACTGGTGGATTTGATACAGAAGATCACATAAAACGTTTGGCTGATGAGAGGAAATTGCCAATTTTATCAACTAGTTACGATTCCTTTACGGTTGCGACAATGATAAACCGTGCCATCTATGATCAATTAATCAAAAAGGAAATCGTTTTTGTGGGAGATATTTTCACCCCCTTTGAGGAAGCTTTTTATTTAAATGCCAAAGATACCATTAAACAATGGTATGAGCTTAATGAGCAGTCAACACATACAAGATTTCCTGTTGTAGATGAAAAAAAACAAGTGATTGGCATGGTAACGTCCAAAGATATTATTGGTAAGGACAGTGATGTCCTCATCGAAAAGGTAATGAGTAAAGCTCCCCTAGCTGTTCAAGAAAAGACGTCGCTTGCATCTGTAGCACATATGATGGTTTGGGAAGGAATTGAAATGGTTCCAGTTGTTGAACAAGCAGATAAGTTGCTTGGAATTATTACAAGACAAGATGTGTTAAAAGCCCTGCAGCAAGTTCAACGCCAACCACAAATCGGGGAGACAATAGACGACATTGTTGCAGCAAATCTTGTCGCTTCAGAGGATGAAGAAACAATCTTCCAAACAGTGGTAAGCCCGCAAATGACAAACCAACTGGGCACCTTATCAAACGGGGTATTCACATCCCTGATAACAGAAGCCAGCAGCAGATTATTAGCTTATCGAAAAAAGGGAGATATGGTTGTTGAAAACTTAACGGTATTTTTTATTAAACCAGTGCAAATAGATAGCCATTTGACCATTAAGCCAAAAATTCTGGAAGCTGGCCGTATGTATGCTAAAATGGATGTAGAAGTATACAATGAGCGAAGAATTGTAGGAAAGGGTTTAATCATGGCCCAACTGATTTACCGGTAGGCCCATTGCTTTTAGCACAAAGGATATAAACTGCGACGTCGTGATGATTTGCTGTAACCGCCCTTTGCTGCCCGAACTGGCGAGGGGTTGTGATATTTCAAACCTACTACCGGCGGAGGAAACACACGAAGATGAGAGGCAAGGCCTAAGTGAATCTTGCAAGTGCGCGCGCCACGAAGGGGGCTCACCAGCCGCCCTTAGGTGCGCGAAGTGTATTTCCGAAGCGATGTATATTCGGAATTTATTCGTTAAAAACACTTTTGTCCCAGCCCCTTTAAGAAACTGTGATCAATCAGATTGAAATATTTTATGCATTTAGGCGTTTCCATTCGTTCCGGTAATGCTTCACTTCTTTGACAGCGTCATAAAGAAGGAAGCCACCAAGTAGAACGAAAATGATACCGATAAATAAAGAGATTCTTGTCTGGTAGAAAATGTATTGATTTATACCGAAAAAGAAAACTAAACTTCCAAGACATAAACGGGATTTTCCGTTAAAATAGGCTTGTGTTAGTCCGTCTTCACTTTTAAGAATAGCAACTTTATAATATACATATAAAACAGCTGAAAGCACGATAATAATTGGGAAAATAAACATCTTATCTCTCCTAAAACTAGTGACATTCGTCTTTATTGTAACTTGTTTTTATCGTTTTAGCTAGCAATTTAAAAAGAATAAGGGGAATAATAATGAGCATTCGACAAATTATTCATTCAATTAAAATGTATGATACGATTATTATACACAGGCATGTTCGTCCGGACCCGGATGCGTTAGGGTCTCAAGGTGGCTTGAAGGAACTGATTAAGTATTCATTTCCAAATAAAAATGTGTATGTAGTTGGAGAAGAAGAGCCCAGTTTATCATTTTTGATAAGGATGGATCAGATAGACGACCAGATATATGAAAATGCGCTCATTATAGCTTGTGATACCGCAAATGCTCCACGAATTTCAGACGAACGCTACCATCTGGGTACGAAACTGATTAAAATCGATCATCATCCAAATGTAGATCCGTTTGGAGATTTATTGTGGGTGGATACAGATGCAAGTTCAACAAGTGAGATGATTTATGAATTATATCTCCATGGTAAGGAAGCGGGGTTTAAGCTGAATAATGAAAGTGCACGTCTTCTGTATGCTGGAATTGTAGGAGATACAGGAAGATTCCTATTTCCAAGCACAACGCAAAAGACATTCCAATATGCATCAGAATTGGTGTCATTTGAATTTGATCGTCCAGCTCTGTATGATGGCATTTATAGTATGAAAGATAATATTGTGAGACTTAAAGGGTACATCATGCAGCATTTTACGCTATCGCCATCTGGAATGAGTTCTGTTACATTGACGAAGGAAATTTTAGATGAATATGGATTAAAACCAGCAGAAACTGGACAGTTGGTTGGTTCATTGGGAGATGTTGAAGGCATTTGTGCGTGGGTTATTTTTGTGGAGGAAGAAAATGTGATACGCGTACGCCTGCGATCCAAAGGTCCGGCCATAAATAAAATCGCTGCAAAATACAATGGTGGAGGACATCCAATGGCTTCAGGAGCGTCTGTTGAAACATGGGAGGAGACAGAAGCTGTTATCAAAGATTTAGATGAGGTTTGTAGAATGTTCACCAAATAAAAGAATGCTGATCCAACCCTTAAGGCTTGGAATCAGCAGTTCTGTATTTATCCAACTACTCGTCCGTCAGCTTTGCTTCAACTGTTAGTATCATGTTTCGTGAAATCGTTAGTTGTGTTACATCAAAGTAATACGTAAAGTCATCAACGGAAAATCCTTTGTTTTCAATACTTGAGCGTAATAGCTGACTGCTCTCGTCAATGATGGTAACATTCTCTCCGATCAGATGATTGATTTCCTCATTAATTAGTTCCTCCAATTGATGGACAATGAGTCTATCAAGGCGTAACTCATTCTCGTTTGTAATGGTTATTTCAATTGTTTCCACGGTTATTTCCTGCTCTTTTTGTTCATCTAAATCTTCTTTATCCTGTGTTAATGCTTCGTTTTGTTTTTCTAATTCTGTCACTTCCGCTTCCAGTTCAAGGTTTTCTTCCAAGAGTTGTTCATATAAGGAGCCATACATATAGAGATAAATACCATAGGATAGAATGGCACCAATAACAGTTCCGATAAAAAAACGTTGCCATGTTGCTTTTTTATGATAAGGAGGAATATGCATTAAGTGATATCCTCCTGGATGAGCCATTCCAGTAATGTGATTGCTGTTTTAACGCCACCCATTGCTGATAATATTAAAAATGCCTGTTTAAATATATCCATTGTTGAACCGTCAAAGAGGCCTCTTTCAAAATTAGCAATGGCATCAAATGTGCCTCCAATTGCTGCAACAATCGCCCATATGCGTAAGTTTTTAGCAATTCGTCCAATAGAGGTTAGCGGCGCATTGCCTGTAGCAAATTCTCCAATACTGCCGATGATAGCTCCACCAATAATGACACCGAATGCAATAAAGTAACAATGAATAAAAGAAGCGAAAAAACGTTCATCGACCATATGTTCATTACCCCTTCCAGAGGCTTATTCCTTACATTTTATGAACGTAGTGGACGAGTTATGATAGTTTTTGAAGAAGCAATCCATGTGCACGGCTTGAGTAGATTGTTATAATAGAAATAGACGAAAAAGGCGGGATACGATGGCATATACACATTTGCAGATCAGAAGTGGCTATAGCCTAATGAATAGCACGATTACAATCGAAAAATTAGTAGAGAAAGCGAAAGAATTAAAACTCGAAGCACTGGCACTTACAGATGAACAGGTGCTGTATGGTGTGATACCTTTTTATAAAGCTTGTAAAAGTAATGGAATAGAGCCAATCATTGGGATGATTGTACATACTATGGATGATCAGGAAGATATTCAAACTTGTGTTCTTTTGGCAAAATCAAATAAAGGATATCGTTCACTTGTTAAAATCAGTACATATATACAGCGTCTGAAAGTGACAAGTGTCAAAGCAGAAGAATTGTATGATTATATGGAAGAGCTTATTTGTATTTTACCAGCAAGTAATGAGAAGCTCGCGAACTTATTGGAAACTCAAAACCATGATAAAGTGTTGGCTTATTTAAACACATGGAAAAACCTAACTCAAGCAGGTGATTTTTATTTAGGAGTTCAGGATCATGGAATGGAACATGAACAGCGTATGCAACAACCATTACAAGCTTTTCAGGAAACGTATAACATTCCTGTTGTTGCGATTAATGACGTTCGGTATTTAAATGAAAAGGATGATATCGCGTATGATTGCCTGCAAGCAATGAAAAATGGAGATCATTGGGATATGCGGAATACGGATGCAGGGGCGGGCCAGAATTATTTGCGCCCCCCTTTTGAAATGGAACAATTATTTTCCTCTTGGCCGCAAGTAGTAAAAGAGACAGAGGCTATTGCTGAAAAATGCCATGTAACATTCGATTTCAATCAACATATGATTCCAACTTATCCTGTACCGGAAGAAATGGATGCACATGCTTACTTGAAGAAAAAATGTTGGGAACATCTACATCAAAAATACGAAGGAAATGCAGAAAAGGTTGAAGATCGCCTACATTATGAACTAAAAGTTATTCAATCCATGCAGTTTAGTGATTACTTTTTGATTGTTGCCGATTTTATTGGTTATGCAAAAGAGAATCATATACTGGTTGGACCAGGAAGAGGTTCCGCAGCGGGCTCGCTTGTGGCGTATGTACTGGGAATAACGGATGTGGATCCAATTAAATATGATTTGTTATTTGAACGTTTTCTTAATCCGGAGCGACTAACCATGCCTGATATAGATATTGATTTTTCGGATGATAGACGTGATGAGGTGATTGACTATGTTCGAAGTAAGTACGGGGAAGAACATGTTGCGCAAATTATCACATTTGGTACGTTTGCTGCCCGGTCCATACTTCGTGAGTTAATGAAAACAATGGATGTTGATGAGCGGGATGCTGCTTTTATATTAAAACACATCCCACTTTCTCAGAACAAACGGATTACAGACCTTGTTAAGCAGTCTGAGGACTTAACGTATTATTTGAAGCAATCAGAAAAATTGAAGGCTTTATTTCGGGTAGCTACAAAGCTGGAAGGATTGCCAAGACATATCTCTACGCATGCAGCAGGCGTTGTGATTAGCGAGCGACCTTTGATGGAACATATTCCACTAACGCTTGGAGCAAACAATACGAATTTAACACAATACCCCATGAACGATCTGGAGGAACTGGGTTTATTAAAAATCGATTTTCTTGGTCTGCGCAACTTGACATTATTAGAGCGAATTATCCGATCGATAAATCATACAGGGAATAAAAAGCTATCACTGGATATGATTCCAGGAAACGATCAGAAAACGTTTGCCCTCTTGCAAACCGGCAAGACAAATGGTGTTTTTCAACTGGAATCACAAGGTATGAAAAATGTCCTTAAACAATTAAGCCCCTCTACATTTGAAGATATTGTAGCGGTTAATGCTTTGTTTCGCCCCGGTCCGATGGATTTTATTTCAACCTATATCAATCGTAAATATGAACGGGAAAGAATTACTTATCCACATCCAGATTTGAAGCCAATTTTGGAGCGTACTTACGGTGTTTTGGTCTATCAAGAACAAATCATGCAGATTGCTAGTAAAATTGCCGGCTTTTCACTTGGAAAAGCGGATATACTGCGACGTGCTGTTAGTAAAAAACAGCAAGACGTAATGGATGAACAAAGGACCGCCTTCGTAAATGGCTGTATGCAAAATGGCTATGAAAAGTCCATAGCGGAAGAGATTTTTGCCTGGATAGTAAAATTCTCCAATTATGGTTTTAATCGAAGTCATGCTGTAGCTTATAGCAAAATTTCATATCAACTCAGTTATTTAAAAGCACATTATCCGTCTCACTTCTTTGCTGCCCTGCTTAGCTCTGTTGCAAATCAGCAGGATAAGGTAAACGCGTATATGAAAGAGGTGAAAGAATTCAATATCAGCCCGCTTCCACCATCCATTAATGCAAGTTATGGGACGTTTTCGGTAGAAGGAAAGGGTATTCGGATGGGGCTTTTAAGCATCAAGGGAATCGGGAACCAGGTAATGAAAGAAATTATTACGGTACGTAAGCAAGGTCCGTTTAAAAATTTATTCGACTTCTGTTTGCGTGTTTCATTAAAAACCGTTAATCGGGGTGCATTGGAGCTTCTTATCACGGCAGGTGCCTTCGATGAACTATACCCAAATAGAGCAAGTCTCGTGGCATCCATTGATCATGCTATAGAACAAGGGGAACTGTTTGGCGAATTCAATGATCAGCCGGCTTCATTTCAGGAACAAATTGAGCTTGAGACAAGCTATGAAGCTGCCAAGGATTTCAGCGTAGTGAAAAAATTAGCAGACGAAAAAGAACTTCTTGGTATATATGTGTCCAGCCACCCATTAACAGCGTATAGAAACAAGCTACGGGCAAATGGTTATATTTCGATTAATCATGCCAGAAGGTTAGTTGGAAGACGGCATATAAAAAGCGCAGCGATTGTGCAAACAATGAAAATAATCCGTACTAAACGAGGGGACCCAATGGCTTTTATCACGATTGGAGATGAGACAGGTGACATGGAAGCTGTCGTTTTCCCGGAATTATATCGAGATTCCAGTACATGGCTTCAAGAAGAAATGATCATCCTGTTAAAGGGGAAAGTCGAATCCAGAAATAATCGTATTCAATGGCAACTGTCAGAAATTCAACCATTTGATGAATATGAATTGAAATCGGGTGATAACAAGCATTTATTTATAAAGTTAACAGGTGAAAATAATGAACATGCACTTCAGGAAATTCATCGAATCGCAAGTCTTTATCCTGGAAGTACATCGATTATTATTCATCATGAAGGAAGCAAAAAGACGTATAAATTGGCAGATAACTATTCCATTAACCCGAACTCGGAATGTATAAAATCACTGTCAACGTATTTCGGGAAAGTAAATGTTGTTTTGGAAAAGTGAATTTTCTTCCTTTACAGTGAAACCCCATCTGTTATAATAAAGGAGTTAAGGGTGGTCTGACCACCCCCCGGACTTATACATGCTATTATTTCTACTTCAAAAGGAGCGATTTAAAAATATGGCCAGCTTGAGAGATGAAGCCTTGCAAATGCATAAAGAAAACAAAGGGAAATTAACAATGCAATCAAGAGTTCCTGTACGTAATGCCAAGGATTTAAGTTTAGCTTATTCACCTGGTGTTGCAGAACCTTGTAAAGAAATATATGATCGTAAAGAAACCGTATATGACTATACGATGAAAGGAAATATGGTTGGAGTCGTAAGTGATGGATCCGCGGTTCTAGGACTGGGTAATATCGGCCCTGAAGCAGCTCTACCTGTTATGGAGGGCAAATCCGTGTTGTTTAAAAATTTTGCCGGTGTGGATTCTTTTCCCATTTGTTTAGATACAAATGATGTAGAAGAAATTGTACGCACGGTAAAGTTAATGGAGCCAACTTTTGGTGGTGTTAATTTAGAAGATATTGCAGCACCGAACTGCTTTATTATTGAGGAGCGTTTAAAAAAAGAAACGAATATCCCTATTTTTCATGATGATCAACATGGAACAGCTATTGTAACAGTTGCTGGATTAATCAATGCATTAAAACTAGTTGGAAAATCTTTTTCCGATATTAAGGTGGTAGCAAATGGTGCAGGGGCAGCTGGCATTGCAATTGTTAAGTTATTATATAATTTTGGTGTCCGTGAGATGGTAATGTGTGATTCCAAGGGAGCTATTTTTGAAGGTAGATCTTATGGAATGAATGAGGTAAAGGATAATGTTGCCAAGTTCACCAATAATGCCAAAAAAGAAGGTTCACTGGAGGAAATGATTGAAGATGCAGATGTATTTCTTGGTGTATCCGTTGCTGGAGCGTTATCGAAAGACATGGTTGAAAAAATGAGTGATGACGCGATTATTTTTGCTATGGCAAATCCGGATCCTGAAATTACACCGGATGATGCCAAAGTATCCGGTGCGAAAGTAATTGGGACGGGTAGATCTGATTTTCCTAACCAGGTTAATAATGTATTGGCATTTCCAGGCATTTTCCGTGGTGCCTTGGATGTACGGGCTACCAGAATAAATGAGAGGATGAAGGTGGCAGCGGCAAATGCTATTGCAGCACTTATTACAGATGAGGAGCTCAATGAAGATTACGTGATTCCGAATCCGTTTGACGCTCGTGTTGCCCCACATGTAGCCGCCGGTGTTGCCAAAGCAGCAATGGAATCAGGTGTGGCCAGAATCGAAGTTGACCCGGATACGGTTGCTGAAAATACAAGAAATTTAATAATGAAAGAGAATGAGGGTTAAAAGGAGTGAATCATGGCTGTGTCCATGTCACTAAAACAGAAAGTATATCAGGAAGTATTACAAGAAATACGAAAATTTATAGATCACAATGATTTAAAACCAGGTGATAAGCTCCCTTCTGAAAGGGAGCTATCTGATAAATTACAAGCAGGTAGATCTTCTATCAGGGAAGCGCTACGGGCAATGGAATTATTGGGGCTTATTGAAACAAGGCATGGGGAAGGGACATTTTTAAGTATATATCAACCCTTTCAAACAGTTGAGCTATTATCATCATTTATTTTACAAGAAAATAGTATAAAACATGACTTAATACAAACGAAGAATCTTTTAGAGAAAGAAGCAGCAAAATTAGCTTTTGATCATATAACTGAAGTGGATATAATAGAATTGCAACGGATTATAAATAATGTTGAAATTCCCCCATATGATAAACATATCTCATTTTTTCACTACTTATGTAAAAAAACGGAGAATCTTTTGTTAGCAAAAGTATGGCAGTTAATGGAAGAATTTTCTCATACATTGAACAACCAATATTATGATAAGACATTTTATATGGATTTAATTCAATTATATGTAGAGAAAAAGTATCAATCCATTGAGAAATTATTCGCCAGCGCTGTTTTATCGAATATGGAATAATAATTGGCTTGTCGACAGTTTTAGACGCCTTTTTTAAATGGAATGCTTTATAGTATTAAATGAATGTGCCATGGTTTGTAGAAAAAGGAGGTGTTACCTTGCTTAAGGATTTTTTTGGCAAGCGAAGGAAATATGCAACCATGCCAAGTGAACAAGCCAAACAGGATATTCCTGAAGGTTTAATGCAAAAATGCAAGGAATGCCATAAAATTTATTATCGTAAGGAAATGAAAAAGAATCTTAATGTGTGTCCAAACTGCGGTTTTCACCATCCACTAACGGCTTGGGAACGAATTGAACAAATATGTGATGAAGGGACTTTCCAGGAGTGGGACAAGCAGCTCATTACTGGTAACCCACTTGAATTTCCGGAATACGAAGAGAAAATAGCCCGTGATCGAGAAAAAACAGGGCTTAACGAAGGTGTGGTAACCGGCAAGGGAATGATAGACGGTCAGGCTGTGGCTTTTAGTGTAATGGATGCAAGGTTTAGAATGGGAAGTATGGGTTCCGTAATGGGTGAGAAAATTGCTCGTGCGATTGAAAATGCTAAAGATGAATCATTGCCCTTTATCATCTTCACTGCTTCCGGTGGTGCTAGAATGCAGGAAGGCGTTCTAAGCCTTATGCAAATGTCAAAAACCTCTGTAGCTATTCAGCGTTTCAGTGGATCAGGGGGACTGATGATTTCTATTATGACCAACCCGACTACAGGAGGCGTATCTGCAAGTTTTGCATCACTTGGAGATTATAATTTTGCTGAGCCCGGTGCTTTGATAGGTTTTGCAGGGAGACGCATTATAGAACAAACAATCCGTGAAAAGTTACCGGAGGATTTCCAAACGGCTGAGTTTCAATTAAAACATGGTCAGCTGGATCAGGTCGTCCATCGGCATGAGATGAATAGTTTTCTCGCAACATTACTCGAATTTCATCAGAAGGGTGGTGCGACCTCATGAAGCAAATATTGGAATTTGAGAAACCGATTGTAAATTTAAAAGAAAAGATAGCCGAATTGAAACGTTTTACCGAAGAGGGTGATATTGACCTATCAGAAGAAATTAGTACATTGGAAAAAAGGCTGGCAGAATTGGAAGCTGATATTTACGGGAATTTAAAACCTTGGGATCGTGTTCAAATGGCAAGGCATCAAGAACGACCAACAACACTTGATTATATTGATAAAATATTTACCAATTTTATGGAATTTCATGGTGATCGCCTGTATGGTGATGATAAAGCCATTGTAGCTGGAATAGCGTATTATAAAGATACCCCTGTAACCATTATTGGTCATCAGCGGGGAAAAGACACGAAAGAAAATATTCGGCGAAATTTCGGCATGCCACATCCTGAAGGATATCGTAAAGCTTTGCGACATATGAAGCAGGCAGAGAAGTTTCATCGCCCGATTATTTCGTTTATTGATACGAAGGGTGCTTATCCAGGTAAAGCTGCCGAAGAACGTGGACAAAGTGAAGCGATTGCCCGTAATTTAATGGAAATGGCTGGGCTTACCGTTCCCATTATTTGCATTGTTATAGGTGAAGGAGGAAGCGGGGGAGCTTTAGCCATAGGTATAGGAGATCATATTCATATGCTGGAGAATGCTACATATTCTGTTATCTCCCCAGAAGGAGCTGCTGCTCTGTTGTGGAAAGATTCGGGCTTAGCTCAAAAAGCAGCTGAAACAATGAAAATAACTTCCTATGATTTGAAACAATTAGACGTTATAGATACAATTATTCCTGAACCAAAGGGTGGGGCGCATGAGGATTTAGCCCAGCAAGCGGCGTATATGGAGAAAGTTATCGAACAGTCCTTGACGGATCTTTCTGCATGTAAAAAGGAAGAATTACTGGAAAAAAGATGGGAAAAATACAAACAAATTGGTAATTATGAAATTTTAGGGTAACGTTAGGAGAGGCTGACAATTTGTCAGTCTCTGATTATTTTTTCGAAATCAAAAAAATACTTCTATATACGTGTAATTAATTGCTATTTTTGCTTTTTCGCATTATCGTTAAAGAGGATGAAAATATAATGAAATTAGTTTAAAGGTGGAAAGAACGATGAAAAGAATTGGTGTTTTAACAAGTGGCGGCGATGCTCCTGGAATGAATGCAGCTATCCGCGCCGTTATTAGAAAAGCCATTTTTCAAGATATTGAAGTATTTGGCATTAAAAATGGTTTTCAAGGATTAATAGAAGGTAATATTGAGTTGATGAAGATCGGTTCAGTCGGTGATATTATACAGCGGGGCGGTACAGTATTATTATCTGCAAGAAGTGATGAATTTAAAACAGCAGAAGGCCGCCAAAAAGCAATGGAACAATTAAATCAATATGGGATTGAAGGTTTGATTATCATTGGTGGAGATGGTAGCTTTCATGGGGCACAGAAGCTAACGGAACAAGGTTACCCATGCATTGGTATTCCGGCTACAATCGATAACGATATTGCTGGGACGGACTTCACCATTGGATTTGATACAGCATTAAATACGGTTATTGAAGCAATTGATAAGATTCGTGATACAGCTACATCTCATGAACGAACGTATATCATTGAAGTAATGGGTAGGGATGCAGGTGATCTTGCTCTATGGGCAGGGTTATCTGGTGGAGCTGAAAGTATTATCATCCCTGAAAAAAAAGAAGACTTCTCTGATATTGTGCAGCGCCTGAAACGTGGTCACGAACGCGGGAAAAAACACAGTATTATTATTGTTGCTGAAGGTGTTGGCAGTGGGTTTGACTATGGTGAACGAATTCAAGAGGCTACTGCACTGGAGACACGAGTAACGGTACTTGGGCATATTCAGCGTGGTGGATCACCCACAGCATCGGACCGAGTACTAGCGAGTCGGTTAGGTGCGAGCGCCGTAGAAGCGTTACAGGCAGGTAAAGCTGGAAAAATGGTGGGTATTCAAAATAATCAACTAGTTGCTCGAGATATTTTGGAAATCCTGGCAGAAGAGCATCAAATTAATAATGATATGTATCGTTTATCACAAGAACTTTCAATATAAAAGGTTGTTCAAAGCATATACAAGGAGGAAATAATCATGCGAAATACAAAAATTGTGTGTACAATCGGTCCTGCTTCTGAATCGATTGAAAAACTGGAGCAATTGATTGAATCGGGGATGAATGTTGCACGATTGAATTTTTCCCACGGTAATTACGAGGAACATGAAGCACGAATCAAAAACATACGAAAGGCGGCTGAGAATACAGGAAAAACAGTTGCTATACTATTAGATACAAAAGGCCCTGAAATAAGGACCGCAGATTTCAAAGATGGACAAGCTGAAATTATTCAAGGAATGGTTGTTTATGTTCAGATGGAGGATATTGAGGGTACTGCGGAGCGATTTTCCATTACGTATGATGACTTAATTAACGACGTTCACGAAGGATCAAAGATTTTATTAGATGATGGTCTCATTGAATTAGAAGTAACAGAAATTGACAAACATAAAAATGAGCTTAAAACAATTGCGTTAAACTCCGGAATTATCAAAAATAAAAAAGGTGTTAATGTGCCGAATGTATCTGTCAATTTACCAGGTATTACGGACAAGGATGCAAATGATATTACATTTGGTATTGAGCATGATGTCGATTTTATTGCTGCTTCTTTCGTTCGTCGTCCGTCAGATATCATGGAGGTACAGGCCTTACTTGAAGAGCATAATGCTAATCACATTCACATTATACCTAAAATCGAAAATCAGGAAGGCGTCGACAATATTGAACGTATCTTAGAAGTAAGTGATGGGCTAATGGTTGCTCGTGGCGACTTAGGTGTAGAAATTCCTTCAGAAGACGTGCCTCTTGTTCAAAAAGATTTAATAAAGCGATGTAATACAGCAGGGAAACCAGTTATTACGGCAACACAGATGCTTGATTCGATGCAACAGAATCCTAGGCCAACAAGAGCAGAAGCGTCAGATGTTGCTAATGCCATTTTTGATGGTTCCGATGCTGTTATGTTATCCGGAGAAACAGCTGCAGGAGACTATCCTGTAGAAGCTGTACAAACGATGAGTAATATTTCACTAAAAGCAGAGTCAGCATTGGATCATAAAGCTATTTTAGAAATACGTTCTAAAAATGTTGATATGACGATCACAGATGCGATTAGTCAATCAGTAACGCATACGGCAAAAAATCTTTCCGTAAGCGCCATTATTACTCCAACAGAAAGTGGTCATACGGCAAGAATGATTTCCAAATATAGACCAAAGGCACCTATTGTAGCAGTTACTTCTTCGAACAGCGTAGAGCGCCAGTTATCCTTAGTTTGGGGAGTTCATGCGGTGGCAGGCAAAAAAGCCAGTACAACGGATGAAATGCTTGATGTTGCCATTGATTGTGGATTAAGTACGAATCTATTCGATCGTGGAAGCAGGGTAATTATCACGGCAGGTGTACCTGTTGGTGAAAGTGGAACAACGAACTTATTGAAGGTGCATGTCATTGGCGATGTTGTTGCGAAAGGACAGGGAATCGGTAAACGTAGCGCTTATGGTAAGGCTGTAGTAGCCACTACAGCAAAAGAAGCCATCGAGAAGGTGAATGAAGAAGATATTCTTGTCACTTATGGAACAGAAAGAGACATGATGCCGGCATTGGAGAAAGTCAGCGGAATTATTACGGAAGAAGGTGGTTTAACATCACATGCTGCCGTAGTTGGTTTAAGTTTGGGAATTCCTGTAATTGTCGGAGTGAAGGATGTTTTCGATGTCATAAAGGACGGTCAAGTTATTACATTGGATGGTTCGAAAGGTGATATTTATAAAGGTCACACGCGCGTTTTGTAAGAGGTAGTCCAAAAAGGTACCACATGATCAGTGATAACCTTTGATGGATGAAGTATATAACGTAAGGGTGAATACGATGAGGTGGCTACTGTTAACATTATTAGTACTGTCCGCACTGGAAATTGGAGTTTTTATTTGGATTGGCGACATGATTGGCCCATGGTGGGTGGTCGTAATCATTGTTTTAACAGGGATTATCGGTGTTATGTTTGCGAAACAACAGGGTATAGAAGTCTGGAGGCGTGCAAGTTTTTCCATGAATAACGGAGAAGCTCCCACCGCATATATTATCGATGGCATTTGTATTTTTATTGGTGCAGTGTTTTTATTTACACCGGGATTTATTACCGATGCGGTTGGATTCCTCCTCGTTATCCCAGTCACCAGAAAACTGTTTAAAAACAGTATATGGAAAGTGATCAAACGAATGATGGATAAAAACACCATCATTTATCGGAGATGGTGATTTTTATCCTTTAATAAATAGCCATAGTTGCTTTGTAATCCCAGCCTGATGAACTGCGTTAAATACGACCAAGAGAATAGGGGCGACAATTATTCCTACAAATCCCCACACCTGTATACCGATAAATAACGCCACTAACACAGCAAGCGGATGTAATCCAATGCTGGTGGATAGAATTTTTGGTTCCAGCACTTGACGCAGGACGATGATGAACATGTATAAAAGGATCAGGCTGATTGTCATTGAATACTCAGCTGTGATGAACAGATAGATAATCCATGGTATAAATATAATGCCTGTCCCAACATATGGTAATAGATCAGCCGCAGCAGCTAGTAATGCAATGGTTAAAGCATGTTCAACTTGAAAAAATAATAATCCAATAAAAATAATTCCTGCTGTAATGGAAATGAGTATCACTTGTGCTTTAGCGAATCCAAATATTGCCTTTTTAAGGTGATTTAGTACTTCTCCTGTAGATGTTTTTACAGAAGATGGAATTATTCGTTTCGCAGATTTCACTAGCCTATTCCAGTCGTTTGTGATTAGAAAAGTTGCTAAGACAATAAATACAAATACAGTCAGCGAATTTGGAAGCATGGATAAAACAGCTGGTATTTTCAATAAAAAATCCTGCAGGTATGCTGCACCAGTTGTGGCAATATGACTAGCAAATTGTTGTATATGCTCCGTAATCGTTACTTGATGTGACGCATCCAGCATATGAAAAAAAGACATCAGCTTTTCGTAGGCTGGAAGGATTGTTGTATTAAAAAAATCCTCCATAAGCGTAATCAATGCATGGAAATGTTCAGGGACTTTATCTGCTAAAAAGGCTGTTCCCTGAATGATTTCTGCAATAATCAGGAATACCGTACTTAGGACAAAGGAAAACATTGTGCAGATAACAGTGAATACAGCAATTGGTCTGGGAAATTTAAGCTTGTTTTCCAAAATGGTTACAAATGGATTAATGAGATAGGAGATAATCACTGCCACTATAATTGGATAAAGGATTGGGAATGTATATGAAATCAGCAGATAACTGATAAGTAGCGTGCCAATGAGAAATAGAACCCTTAGTATTTTAAACAAGAAGGATTTGGACATGTATTTCCCCCATTTTTTTAAAAGGCTTGTATTATGTTTTATATGATGAAAAGAAGGGAAATAGACGTCTCGTTTAAAAGACAATTACATAGCTTGGTATTTTGTCATATTAATGGAATGATAGGTTCTTTTTAAAAAGTAATTTATTTTTCTCGATAAAATTAATCGATTTCAATTCACATCACTTTCAAAATACATTATAATTGTTCTAGAGGGGGAAGGGATTGTAGAATATTGTCGCATTTGGTTTACATTATTTTATAATCATAATATAAGAAAAAGGAGAGGGTTTGTTATGACATCAACCAAAGGTTTAGAAGGGGTTGTAGCAACTCAATCGTCTATCAGCTCTATTATTGATGATCAACTGACATATGTTGGGTATAAGATTGACGATTTAGCTGAGAATTCTAGTTTTGAAGAAGTAGTTTATTTATTATGGAATCAAAAGCTACCGAATAAGTCGGAATTAGATACATTTAAAGCAGAGCTTGCCGCGAACATGGAACTTCCTGGGGCTATTATTGATCACTTGCGTTCCTATGATTTATCAACCGTTCATCCGATGGCAGGAGTACGTACCGCCGTTTCACTGCTTGGATTGTATGACGATCAGGCAGATGTAATGGAGGAGCAGGCGAACAAACAAAAAGCCCTCCGTATACAGGCAAAAGTTTCCGCAGTTGTGACTGCATTCGCAAGAATTCGACAAGGCAAAGATCCAGTGAAACCGAAAAAGGATTACGGATATGCCAAGAACTTTCTATACATGCTTAATGGTGAAGATCCAAAAGATATCGAAGTGGAAGCTATTAATAAGGCATTGGTACTTCATGCTGATCACGAATTAAATGCTTCAACATTTACCGCCAGGGTATGTGTTGCAACATTATCAGATATCTATTCCGGTGTAACAGCTGCAATTGGAGCGCTAAAAGGTCCTCTGCACGGCGGAGCAAATGAGCGTGTTATGGAAATGCTCACTGACATTGGTGAAATAGAAAATGCAATCCCTTACATCGACGAAAAATTTAAAAATAAAGAAAAAATTATGGGGATGGGACATCGTGTATATGAAAATGGTGATCCACGTGCCAAGCATCTAAGAAGAATGTCGAAAGAACTATCAAAAGTTATCCGAGAAGATAAATGGTACAACATGTCTGTAAAGATTGAGGACTATATTAAAGAGCAGAAAGGCCTGCCGGCAAATGTGGACTTTTATTCTGCTTCTGTTTACCACAGCTTGGGAATTGACCATGATTTGTTTACACCGCTATTCACAGTGAGCCGTATGTCCGGCTGGTTAGCTCATATTCTGGAACAATATAATAATAATCGTCTCATTCGTCCGCGTGCTGAATATGTAGGGCCAAAAACACAGAAATATATCAAGATGGAAGACCGCAAGTAAAAAGTTATCAACTGTATTGGGACAGGCGGTCGTACTGAAAAACGAATATATGTTAAACTAACGATGCGAGAAATAATTAGGAGGTATTTTTTATGGCACAGGGAGAAAAGATTATTGTTGAAAATGGGAAAATGCAAGTACCGGACAATCCGGTTATTCCTTTTATTGAAGGAGATGGAACTGGCCCGGATATCTGGGCAGCGGCAAGAAATGTTATCGAAGCATCCGTAGAAAAAGCGTACAATGGCAAGAAAAAAATTGATTGGACCGAGGTGCTAGCCGGGCAAAAAGCATATGATAAAACAGGGGAATGGCTACCTCAGGAGACGCTGGATATCATTAATGAATACAAAATCGCGATAAAAGGTCCACTCACAACTCCGATCGGGGGTGGTATTCGTTCCCTGAACGTTGCATTACGTCAGGAATTGGACTTATTCACATGCCTGCGTCCTGTTCGTTATTTCAGTGGTGTTCCATCCCCGGTTAAACGTCCGGAAGAAGTTGATATGGTTATTTTCCGCGAAAACACAGAGGACATTTACGCTGGTATCGAATGGCAAAAGGGTTCCGCTGAAGTCAAAAAAGTAATTGACTTTCTTAAAAATGAAATGGATGTAACGAATATTCGTTTTCCTGAAACGTCTGGTATTGGCGTGAAACCGGTATCTGAAGAAGGGACCAAACGTTTAGTACGCGCCAGTATTGATTATGCCTTAAACGAAGGTCGTAAGAGTGTTACTTTAGTACATAAGGGTAACATCATGAAATATACAGAAGGTGCGTTTAAAGCATGGGGCTATGAAGTGGCTGAAGAAGAATATGGTGATAAAACATTTACATGGGCAGAATACGATCGTATTGTTGAGCGTGATGGGAAAGAGGCAGCGAATAAAGCTCAGGATGAGGCAGTAGCCGCAGGGAAAATTCTTGTTAAAGATGCCATTGCAGATATTTTCCTGCAACAAATTTTAACACGCCCGAAAGAATTTGATGTCGTTGCTTCTATGAACCTGAATGGGGACTATATTTCTGATGCTTTGGCAGCTCAAGTTGGTGGAATCGGAATCGCACCTGGAGCGAATATTAACTATGATACAGGCCATGCCATTTTTGAGGCAACCCATGGAACCGCGCCAAAATATGCAGGAATGGATAAAGTAAATCCTTCATCTGTTGTACTCTCAGCAGTGCTAATGTTGGAACATCTCGAATGGAGAGAAGCTGCAGATTTAATTACAAAAGCAATGGATAAAACGATTGCTTCCAAAGTTGTAACATACGATTTTGCAAGGTTGATGGATGGTGCTACGGAAGTTAAAACATCTGAATTTGGTAATGAATTAATTAAAAACATGGACTAATTGGATAGGAGACTGACGTACAATGGCAATAAAAAGAAATAAAATTTCAGTAATCGGGTCAGGGTTCACCGGTGCTACTACGGCATTAATGATGGCTCAAAAAGAACTGGGAGACGTTGTACTGGTAGATGTCCCGGATATGGAAGATCCAACAAAAGGCAAAGCGCTGGATATGTTAGAGGCCAGCCCTGCTCAAGGATTTGACGCTATTGTTCAAGGGACTTCCAATTATGCGGACACAAAGGATTCTGATTTAGTCATTATTACGGCTGGTATTGCTCGTAAGCCAGGTATGACTCGTGATGACCTTGTTAACACAAATGCAAAAATCATGAAATCTGTTACAAGCGAAATTGTAAAATATTCACCTGAAACGTTTATTGTGGTTCTGACAAATCCAGTTGATGCCATGACATATACGGTGTTTAAAGAATCAGGTTTTCCGAAAGAGCGCGTTATCGGGCAATCGGGGGTACTGGATACTTCCCGTTTCCGTTCATTTGTAGCACAAGAACTTAATCTATCTGTTAAAGACATTACAGGTTTTGTGTTAGGTGGACATGGAGATGATATGGTTCCACTAATTCGTTATTCCTATGCCGGAGGAATTCCGCTGGAAAAATGGATCTCGAAAGATCGTTTGGATGAAATTGTTGAACGCACACGAAAAGGCGGTGGAGAAATCGTTGGACTTCTCGGAAATGGTAGTGCATACTATGCACCTGCTGCATCGCTTACTGTTATGGCAGAAGCGATTCTGAAAGATCAGCGACGTGTACTCCCATCTATCGCTTATCTAGAGGGAGAATACGGTTATTCCGATATCTACCTCGGTGTTCCAACTGTACTGGGTGGAAAAGGAATTGAAGAGATCATTGAATTAGACTTAACCAATGAAGAAAAAGAGCAGCTGGATAAATCAGCAACATCTGTGAAAAACGTTCTTGATGTACTAAAATAAATTCTTGATATGCAAGCTTCTTATAGCACACCGTGTTGTAAGAAGCTTTTTATTTATATAGTAAACTCATTTCGCAAGTATTGTTGCTTTTAAAGCTTCGCAGTTGATAGAAAATGCGACGTAGTGAAAATTCTTTTGCAACACTGGTTGAGAGCAGGGATACCGCTCCGGAAATACACTTCGCTTTCCGCGGGCGGCTGATGAGCCTCCTCGTGCTGACGCACTGCGGGGTCTCACCTAGGCCTTTAGCTCCCACAGGAGTCTCCGTGTATTTCCTCCGCTGGTTTTCTGATCACTGATGCTTAATTGTTCATAATCACTATTAAAAAATCGAAGTCCCTTACCAGTTCGGCTGAATGAAGGGTGGTGACTCCTGTGGGGATAGCACGTGTCCGAAGACTCCGCAGAGTGGTCTTCTCGGGGAGGCTGAGGCCGTGCCCTAAGGATGCGCATCCACCCTTCGCTCACCCGAACGGCGATCATAGCAAATACTTATAGCAAAAAGTATTTACGTCGCAGTTTATTTCTTTTATGTCAAAAACCACAAATGTTTTCGGTGAGACGAACCTTTGGTGCAATCCCGATTTTTTAGAAACAGCCATATAGTAAAATCTGCAAATTTTTGTTATAATAGAAACCGCTTACATATTCGGAGGTGGTTATCTTGATCGGTAAAAAACGAAAGCTAGGTAAAGCAATGGGTGAATTGCAGATAGGCGATACCTATAGGGCAATTAAAAAAATCGAGGATAAAGATTTGCTGTTGTACTTAGGATTAACGGACGATGCGAATCCGCTTTATATTCAACATGATTATGCATCACAAACACCTTACAAGCAACCTATTGTACCTTCTGTGATGGTATTTGGAATGGTTTCTTCTATTATCTCCATGCATTTGCCTGGTCCAGGAAGTCATATTACGCAGCATGAAATGATTTTTCCAAATCCAGTGTTGCATGATACAGAGGTGACGCTTACAATTGAAATTATCGCCATTGATGAAGATAACCATAAAGTAGCTGTATCCGTCATTGGCTTTGATAAAAATGGATTTGACATTGTAAGTGGAAAACTATATGTATCCCCTCCCAGCTACCCAAATACGTTAACGGCAAACTCATTGGATAATTTCTTCTAGAATAGTGAATGCAATAAATTGTAAATTTTTCTTTACAAACTGCTTCATATATTCACTTTTTCCTTTCTACATTGTAGAATGAAAGTAACAAAGGGCTCATAAGGAAATGGGGATATACATTAATGAAGCAAAAAGTTCTAATTGTTGATGATGAATCCTCTATCGTTACATTGGTGGACTATAATGTGAAGATGGCGGGATTTCAAACGGATGTAGCCTATGATGGGCTAGAAGCAATGAAGAAGGCTGAAGAAAATGATTATGATCTTATTATACTTGATTTAATGCTGCCGGGAATGGATGGGATGGAAGTATGTAAACATTTACGAAGCAATAAAATTAGTACCCCAATACTAATGCTTACTGCCAAAGATGATGAATTTGACAAAATATTGGGCTTGGAACTTGGAGCGGACGATTATTTAACCAAACCGTTCAGCCCTAAAGAGGTTGTCGCCCGAATAAAGGCAATTTTAAGAAGAACAAACGGCGAGCAACCTGTTAATAAAACGTTGCGCATAGGTAATTTAGTCATTTTTCCCGAACGATATGAGGTAGAAATGAATAATGAGATAATAACCTTTACACGAAAAGAATTTGAACTTTTATTCTATCTCGCTAAACATAAGGGGAAGGTTATATCGAGAGATCAGTTGCTCAATCGGATTTGGAATTATGACTTTATTGGAGACACGAGGATTGTCGATGTACACATAAGTCACCTGCGAGATAAAATTGAACCAACAACAAAAAAGCCCACGTATATTAAAACGATACGAGGGCTTGGCTATAAGATGGAGGAGCCACTAACATGAAGGCGTTATTTACAAAACCATTATTTAATTATGTATTAGGTATATTCATTTTAATTACAGGGACAGGATTCGTCTTGAGTCCGCTGACTGACAATTATATTATGTTATTTGCGGTGCTATTGACATTATATATAATCTTAGTGATCCTGATGCGTCATATTTATGATAAGTATATAAAACCGATCAAAAAGGTAACCAAAACCGTTGATGAAATGGTCAAAGGGAATTACCGAGCGAGGTTTTATCACACGGAAGATGGCGATATCGGTGAATTAAGTAATCGAGTGAATCAACTTGCACGTAATTTGAGTGAGCTTTCTATCCAAGAGCAAATGTATTCGGATCAATTGACTTCTGTCATTGATAATACAGAAAGTGGATTAGTACTTATTGATGAAAAAGGCTATATTCATCTGGTAAATCGTAAATTTATTTCTTTGTTTGGGAAAACATCCAGAGATTACGTCGGGTATCTTTATTATGAGGTACTGGACAATGAAATCATTCATGAAGCAGTGCAAAACACGTTTTTATACGAAAAAAATATGAAAGAATCCTTTACGCATTTTCGAGGTGTTCATAAACATTATTTAGAGATCGTTGGTGCGCCCATATTTGATGAACGAAATATGTTAAAAGGCGCTGTGCTGATGTTATATGATATAACAGAGATGAAAAAACTGGAATTGATGCGCAAAGACTTTGTTGCCAATGTATCGCATGAACTTAAAACACCTATTACGTCGATCAAAGGATTTGCTGAAACTCTTATGGACAGTGGATTTGATGATGAGAAAACAAGAGCCGAATTTACAAGGCTTATCTTCAATGAGAGCCACCGCCTTCAACTGCTCATTGAGGATTTATTGACATTATCCAAATTAGAGCGGGAGGATTTTCAACTTGACTTATCAGAAGTGAATACGAAACCGTTAGTTGATGAAGTTGTACCCGCGCTTGCGTTTAAAGCAAAACAAAAACAGCTTAAATTCCGATCTCATACTGAGGATATTTCCTTTATTGCTGACAGGGAAAGGATTAAGCAAGTATTTATTAACCTTTTGGATAATGCTATTCACTACACACCGGAAAATGGTGAAGTAACGTTAAACGTAGATGAGACAGAAGAATATGTGCGTATTGAAGTTGCGGATACCGGAATAGGTATTGATCAAAAGTTACTTACACGTATATTTGAACGATTTTATCGTGTTGACAAAGCACGGAGCAGAAATACGGGAGGAACTGGTTTAGGGTTGGCGATTGTCAAGCATATTGTTGAAGTTCATCATGGAGAAATAACAATTGATAGTGAATTGAATAAAGGAACGACCGTTCATGTTCATTTACCCAAAACGCCTGATAAATAACGACAAACATCCTCACTAACCTGAGGATGTTTTGTTATACTTACTCAAATAATAGATTAGTTTTCCTTTACTGATACAATAATGATAAAATAGGTACAGTGAGCAATAACATAGGAGGAAGCGTACATATGTCAAACAAACTCGTTTTAATCGATGGAAACAGTATTATTTACCGTGCTTTTTTTGCGTTGCCTTTGCTAAACAATGATAAAGGTGTATATACGAACGGAGTTTACGGATTTACAACAATGCTTCTTCGAATCTTAGAAGAGGAAAAACCAACACATATGCTTGTCGCCTTTGATGCTGGGAAAACGACATTTCGCCATGAAACATACAAAGAATATAAAGGAGGTCGTCAGAAAACACCTCCGGAATTATCGGAACAGTTTCCGCTCTTAAAGGAAGTACTTGATGGATTTCAAATAACACATTATCAATTAGAGAACTATGAAGCGGATGATATTATTGGAACTCTTTCTACACAAGGAAAAGACAGGGACTTTGATGTAACGGTTATATCAGGAGATAGAGATTTATTACAATTGGTGTCCGACGATGTAACGGTTCATTTAACGAAAAAGGGAATCAGTGAGGTGGAAAAATATACGCCCAGTTATATGAAGGAAAAAATGGAGATATCACCAGAACAGATTATTGATTTAAAAGCTTTGATGGGGGATAGCTCGGATAATATTCCTGGAGTTCCTGGAATTGGCCAGAAAACCGCTATAAAATTATTGAAACAACATAAAACACTAGAAGCAGTGTACAATCATATTGATGACGTCAGTGGGAAGAAACTAAAGGAAAAATTAGAAACATACAAAGAGAACGCATTTATGAGTAAAGAACTTGTTACAATTAAAAGGGATTCCCCTATAACCGTGAAGCTTGATGACCTTATCTTTGAAGGATACCAAGTGTCAACCGTTAGTAGTCTGTTTAAAGACCTGGGATTTCAGTCCCTATTAAATAAAATAGATGGAGAATCCATAGGAACGAAAGATAATAGTAATGAATTAGCAGACCTTGACTTTTCAATGGTCAATGAAGTCACGTCTGATATGTTCACAGGCAATGAGGCATTAGTAGTAGAAATGATTGATGAAAACTACCACAAGGCTGCGATCGAAGGGATTGGAATTGTAAATGAAAAACATGCTTACTATGTACCGACTGACGTAGCTCTTGAATCAGAAGTGTTTAAACAATGGGCAGAAGACGTGACTAAATTAAAAAGTGTTTTCGATGCCAAGAAATCGTTAGTCGCCTTATTAAATCGGGGCATCCATCTTCAAGGCATTACATTTGATATGTTCCTCGCTTCCTATTTGATTAATCCGTCTGAAAACAATCATGATATTCCCGCCATTGGTAATAGAATAGGGGAAACTGAAGTTCTGTTTGATGAAGAAGTCTATGGCAAAGGCGCAAAATTAAAAGTGCCTGAGGAGCCTATTTTGGCTGAACATATTGCACGGAAGACGAATATACTATTTTCCTCGAAAGAACACATGGAAGCCCGTCTGAAAACAAATGAGCAATATGAATTGTTTATAGATTTGGAGATGCCACTCACTCTCATCTTAGGGGAAATGGAATATGTGGGTGTACAGATTGATGTTGAACACTTAAAAGAGATAGGAAATAATCTCAAACAGCGATTATCTGATTTGGAAAAGGAAGTGTATGATCTTGCTGGTGAGGAGTTTAATTTGAATTCCCCGAAACAGCTTGGTCCCATTCTGTTTGAGAAGCTCAAGCTACCTGTAATAAAGAAAACAAAGACAGGTTATTCAACAGCAGCAGATGTTTTGGAAGAATTGAAACAGGAACATGAAATTATACCGAAGCTGCTTTTATACAGGCAGTTAGGCAAGCTTCAGTCAACCTATATCGAAGGATTGCTGAAAGTTGTAGATAAGTATACAGATAAAATTCATACACGTTTTAATCAGGCATTAACGCAAACAGGTAGATTAAGTTCCATGGAACCAAATCTGCAAAATATACCTATTCGTTTAGAGGAAGGAAGAAAAATTAGACAAGCATTTATACCAGCGAAAAAGGACTGGATCATGTTCTCTGCTGATTATTCACAAATTGAGTTGCGTGTGTTAGCACATATAGCAAATGACGAAAAGTTGGTTGCTGCTTTTAACAATGATGTGGATATTCATACACAAACAGCAATCGATGTTTTTCATGTAGATAAAGAACAAATAACAGCGAATATGCGTCGCCAGGCAAAAGCTGTTAATTTTGGTATTGTATACGGAATAAGTGACTATGGTCTTTCGCAAAGTCTAGGAATAACCAGAAAAGAAGCAAAATCATTTATTGAACGTTATTTTGCAAGTTATCCGGATGTAAAAACCTACATGGAAGAGATTGTCCAAGAAGCTAAACAGCATGGTTATGTTACGACATTAATGAAACGTCGAAGATACCTGCCTGAGATTACGAGTCGAAATTTCAATTTGCGCAGTTTTGCTGAACGTACTGCGATGAATACACCTATACAGGGCAGTGCTGCAGATATTATTAAGAAGGCAATGATTGATCTTGATGGTCAATTAAAAGAAGCAGGTCTGCAGTCTCGTATGCTGCTGCAAGTACATGATGAATTAATTATTGAAGCTCCAAAAGAAGAAGTGGAGCAGTTAAAAGAAATAGTGCCAGCGACGATGGAACAAACAGTCGACTTAAATGTACCACTTAAGGTCGATTATGCATATGGAAACAGCTGGTTTGATGCAAAATAAGGAGAATCATTTACATGCCGGAATTACCAGAGGTAGAAACAATAAAAGAAACATTAAAGCATCTCGTTATGCATAAAACAATCGAGGACGTAGCTATCTATTGGCCGAATATAGTCAAGGAGCCCGATGACGTAGAGCGTTTTAAAACACTCTTAGCAGGACAAACAATTCGGGATCTCACACGAAAAGGAAAATTCCTACTATTTCAGTTGGATGATTACGTGTTAGTTTCTCATTTGCGTATGGAGGGAAAGTATAGTGTTCACCAAGCTTCAGAGCCTGTAAAAAAACATACACATGTAATTTTTACGTTTACAGATGGTGGAGAACTTCGCTATAACGATGTACGTAAATTTGGTACCATGCATCTTTATAAAAGAGGGGAAGAAGGATCTCAAAAACCGTTGAACAAACTGGGGCCTGATCCTTTTGATGAAACTTTTACCCTTGATTATCTTTATAATAAATTAAAAAGCACAGACCGTGTGATTAAAGTTGTTTTATTGGATCAATCTATTATAAGTGGGCTTGGGAACATTTATGTTGATGAAACGTTATATAAAGCAAATGTCCATCCATTAAAACAATCCAGTAAATTAACGAAAAACGAAATAAAAGCAATTCAAAAGCAAATTATAGCAACCTTGGCCGATGCTGTTAAACAGGGAGGTACTACTATTCGTTCCTATGTGAATGTGCAAGGTGACATGGGTATGTTCCAGCAGGAGTTGTTTGTTTACGGCCAAGAAGATAAAGCCTGTCAAAAATGTGGAAGCCCTATCGTCAAAATAAAAGTTGGCGGCCGGGGGACCCATATATGTAATACCTGTCAAAAACTATAAAAGGAGATAGAAAGATGACGCTGATTATCGGATTAACAGGCAGTATCGCAAGTGGAAAAAGTACTGTTTCCTTAATGTTCGATGACTTGAATATACCCGTAATTGATGCAGATAAAATCTCAAGGGAAGTCGTAAAACCCGGTGAAAAAGCTTATGATAACATTATTCATGCATTTGGTGAGGATATTTTACGGGAGGATAATACGCTGGATCGGGAAAAGTTAGGTTCTATTGTCTTTGCTGATGAAGAAAGGCGAAAAACATTAAACCGTATTGTGCATCCTGCAGTCAGAGAAAAAATGCTTGAGCAACGAGATGCTTATGTACAAGCAGAAGAGCCTTTAGTTGTTCTCGATATACCTTTATTATTTGAGAGTAAGTTAACCCATTTTGTTGATAAGGTAGTAGTTGTCTATGTAGAGGAGAAAGTACAACTGCAACGTTTAATAAATCGGGACGGCTATACAGAAGAAGAAGCATACCAGCGTATCCGTGCTCAGATCCCTATTAAGGAAAAAGCGGAAAAAGCAGATGCTATTATCAATAATAATGGTGACAAATACGAATCCTATCAACAGTTGGAACAATTGGTAAAAGAATGGAAAGACGTATAACATATTATTTCCACAGTTGATAACTGTGACGTAAATATTATTTGCTATAATCGCCATTCAGGTCAGCGAAGGCGGATGCGTATCCTTAGGGCACGGCTTCAGCCTCCTCGCGGAAAAAATGCCGCTGCGGAGCTTCGGACACGTGCTATTTCCGCAAGAGTCACCGCTCTTCGCTACCCCAAACTGGCGAGGAAGGCGGCAGCTGCCACACTATTAGCGAAGTGTGTTTTCCGGAGTGAATCCTTGCTCTCAATGAGTGTTTGCAAAGGAATTATCATAATATCGAAGTTTATACCTTTTATTCAAAAATAATCATCTCTAAACAAACAGTTAAAATAAATAATTGGGTAACACATTTTAGCTTAAATATGTTATACTAATTGTATAAAACCAAAAAATAGTATAACGTAATTAGGGGGATTATTGATGAACAGGATCCGAATTGCTATAAATGGATTTGGCCGGATTGGGCGAATGGTCTTTCGTCAGGCGGTTATGGATGACAACCTAGAGGTCGTTGCAATTAATGCGAGCTATCCTTCAGCCACACTTGCACATTTAATAAAATACGATAGTGTTCATGGCATTTTTAACGAAGAAGTGAAAGCGTTTCATGATACACTAACTGTTAATCATAAAGAAGTTAAAATTGTAAACGCACGTGAACCGGATAAACTTCCGTGGAGGCAGCTGGATATTGATGTAGTCGTCGAAGCTACAGGTAAATTTAAAACGAGGGAAAGCGCGGGTCTGCATCTTCAGGCTGGTGCAAAGAAAGTGATTATTACAGCCCCTGGTAAACAAGTAGATAAGACAATCGTAATGGGTGTAAATGAAGCTACCTATCATCCACAAAAAGATGATGTGATTTCCAATGCTTCTTGTACAACAAATTGTTTAGCACCAGTAATGAAGGTATTGGATGATAACTTTACCGTAACCAGTGGTATGATGACAACAGTGCATGCGATTACAAACGATCAAAAGAATTTAGATAATCCGCATAAAGATTTGCGCAGGGCACGCGGGTGCACCCAATCTATTATTCCAACTTCAACTGGTGCGGCAAAGGCTATAGGTGAGGTAATGCCTCACTTAGATGGAAAACTACACGGTATGGCATTAAGGGTGCCCACACCAAATGTATCTTTGGTAGATTTAGTAGTAGATGTTAGAGAATCTATCACGGTTGATGTGATAAATCATGCATTTAAAAGAGCGTCTGAAAATAATTTGAAAGGAATTGTGGAGTATAGCGATGATCCACTCGTATCCATTGATTATACCACAACTGATTATTCAGCAATTATTGATGGATTATCCACTATTGTTTTGGAAGATAATAAACTCAAAGTTCTGGCATGGTATGATAATGAATGGGGTTATTCTAGGCGTGTGCTTGATTTAACAAATTATGTAGGAAACTATTTACACCAGGAGCAGGTGCAAATTTCATAATAAATAATAAAAAGTATCTATCGATTGCGGTAGATGCTTTTTTTCGAAATAGCAATCATAGCTAATAGTCTAATTTCAAATAGAAAAAGGGAGTTAAATGCTTCTAAAAAGTCATATCGGATACTCCCCCTTAGAATCTTCAAATAGTGAATGAATATTGTAAAATTACTTAAGTGATGAGTCATTCACGTTCTAAATCCAGAAAAAATGCATATGTATGTGTAGGGTTTAACTATTTGAGATTGGGGTGTAAAGTTACATGGATGAGAAGTCATCATCTTCAGAAAACAATCGGCATGTAGGTCAAAATGCGAAACAGGAGCAACTAAATCAGTATCGCATTAATAATGCTGGAGAGCCAATGACGACAGATGAAGGGAAAAAAAGATCACAAGATACGGATCAATTGAAAGCAGGCGTACGCGGCCCCTCATTACGTCAAGACTATGAGTTTTTTGAAAAAATGTCACGGTTTGACCATGAAGAGATTCCGGAAAGAGTAGTTCATGCTAGGGGTTATAGTGCGTATGGTGAGTTTGAATGTTATCAATCTATGAAAGATGTGACAAAGGCGGGATTTTTACAAGAAGCAGGTAAAACAACGCCATTAACGGTTCGATTTTCTACTGTACAGGGACCTAAAGGGTCGTATGATACGGCACGAGATTTACGTTGCCTCGGTGTAAAGATGTATACAGAAGAAGGAAATTATGATTTAACAACAATTGCCATGCCTGTATTAATTAATCAAGACGCGATGAAGTTTCCGGATGCGATGCATTCGTATCAATCGAAGCAAGCAAGTGATATACCAACAGCTACTGGTGCACATGATAGATTCTGGGATTATGTAGCCAATAATCCCGAAGCACTTCATATGGTACAGTGGATCATGACCGATCGGGGGATTTTGAGAAGTTATCGAATGATGGAATCGTGGTCTATTAATACGTACTTGTTCGTCAATGAGCAAGGAGTCGCAACTTTTGTTCGTTTTGTGTGGAAGCCTGTACTGGGTGTTCACTCTCTGCTTCAAGATGAGGCCATAAACCTTGGTGGTATCGATCCAGACTTCCATCGCAAAGACTTGCGAGAGGCGATTGATCAAGGAGCGTATCCGGAATATGAATTGGGCGTCCAGTTGATTTCGATGGAGGATGAATTTAAATTTGATTTTGATGTTCTCGATCCTGCCAAGTTTTGGCCAGAAGAGCTTGTCCCGGTTCGCAAGGTTGGTAAGATGACATTAAATCGAAATATTGATAATTACTTTACAGAGTCTGAACAAGTCGCATTTAATCCTGCCAACGTCGTTCCGGGAATCGATTTTTCCAATGACCCTGTCTTGCAAGGAAGATTACTGGCGTATCGAGATACACAACAACATCGACTTGGCAGCTCTAATTACGCAAACTTACCAATTAATCGACCACTCTGCCCATTTCATAATAATCAGCGACGAGGTTATATGAAGGAGCGAATCGATGTTGATCCAGTAAACTATCATCAAAATTCACTCGCAAATAATACACCATACACGGTCCCCCCGGAAGAAGGCGGTTATGTAAGTTATCCAGGCAAAGTAGAAGGATACAAAATTAGAGCCAGAAGCGATTCGTTCAAAGATTACTTTACACAACCAAGGATACTTTGGAACAGCATGACCCCTATTGAAAAGCAGCATACCATTGAAGGGTTTAGTTATCAACTTGGCAAGGTAAAAAGTAAATCGGTTCGCCAGCAAAATGCTAATTTACTAGTCAATGTGGATAAGGAAATGGCTTGCATTATTGCTGATAATATCGGTGTAGAACAACCAAGTGGATCCAATGTCCCCGTTTCCACAAGTTACCCTTCGCTTAGCCAGTACCATACACCAAAATATGCTTATACGCAAAAAGTAGGTGTACTAATTGGCGATGATTTTGATACAAATGAGGTAACAAGTGTACTTGACTATTTACAGCAATCCGGAGTATTTCTTGAAATTGTAAGTGAACAACTTGGTACGGTTACAGGATCAGATGGCACAAGTCTTAACGTTGATGCCATATTCATTACAAGGAGTCCTTATCTGTATGATGCACTTTACATCGTTGGTGGGCGTTCAAAAAATGAGGAAAAATTTAGCCAGGATATCATGACTTATGTAAGTCAAGCATATAAACACTATAAACCGATTGGAGTTGCAACGACTGGAGAAGCATATATGCATAGGTCGAGTAAAAATAATTTTGCTGGCGTGGTTTTTGCTAAAAACAATGAAAACTTTAGAGAGGATTTTGTTTCAGCTATCGCGCAGCAACGCTTTTGGAACAGAAAATAGAAAAGAACCGGCTTAATCACTTCATTGGTTAAGCCTCTGTTTATGTGAGTCTATATAATAAAATTTTTAAAAAAGAGAGATGTTTACTTCATAAAGGATCATGAATCGGGATAGATTTAAAATCTATCCTACTTTCGTTTGAAAATAAAAATTCAGGGAATAAAAATTAAAAGATGATATAAACACATACATGAAAAGGAGTTTTTTATATGACACCTGATCAAATAGGGTTTACATTATTATATTTAGGGGTATTTCTTCTCATTGGAAAATGGATTCGTGTACGTGTGAATTGGCTGCAAAATTTATTTCTTCCATCCTCCGTCATTGGAGGTTTTTTAGCGTTGCTATTAGGGCCTCAGGTTCTCGGGAAGATCATGGAGAATTTTGTTGGTGAAGATTCATTTTGGGCTACTGGAGTTATGACGCCGGAAGTGATGGAAGTCTGGGAAGCCTTGCCTGGGTTGATGATCAATGTGGTCTTTGCAACATTATTCCTAGGAGCAACGATCCCATCATTATCTAAAATATGGAAAATAGGTGGCCCGCAGCTTTCATTTGGCTGGACGATCGGCTGGGGGCAATATGTCATTGGTATTTTACTTGCTATCTTCGTTCTATCTCCGTTCTTTGGACTGCCACCAATGACAGGCGCTTTAATTGAAGTAGCATTTGAAGGCGGGCATGGTACCGCTGCAGGAATGCAAGGTACATTTGAAGAACTCGGGTTTTCTGAAGGATATGATCTTGCTATTGGTTTAGCCACTGTCGGTATTCTATCCGGTGTAATTGTAGGGATTATCTTAATTAATTGGGCAATACGTAAAGAAAAGACAAATGTGATTAAGGATGTCAAAGGATTTTCCACTTTAAGAAAGCAAGGAATAATGGAATTTGAAAAGCGAGATCATGCAGCTACAATGACGGTTCGTCCAGAATCGATTGAACCCCTTTCCTTACATTTTGCAGTTGTTGGACTGGCTGTTTTGGTGGGGTATGTAATACTGCAATTCTTAATTTGGCTGGAAGGAGCAACATGGGGAGCCTTTACAGGTTCTGAATTCATGACATACATTCCCTTATTCCCATTAGCAATGATTGGTGGTATCCTCCTGCAGATTTTCTTTAATAAAATAGATAATACAGAGATTATCGATCGGCAAATGATGAATCGAATCCAAGGATTTTCCCTTGATATATTAATTCTGACAGCGATTGCTACGGTTTCCCTTGATATTATTGGTCAGTATATTATTCCATTTCTGCTATTGGCAGCAGCAGGAATAGCATGGAACGTATTTGGCATTCTTTATTTAGCACCACGAATGATCCCATCCTACTGGTTTGAACGTGGTATCGGAGATTTCGGACAATCGATGGGCATAACAGCTACAGGTTTATTATTGATGCGAATAGCAGATCCCAAAAATGAATCACCTGCATTTGAAGGTTTTGGTTACAAGCAATTGATATATGAGCCATTTCTTGGTGGCGGATTGGTAACCGCCTTATCGATACCGCTAATCTATCAACTTGGGGCGATACCATTCTTTATTTTTGCAGTGGTTATGTGTGTCATTGGTGCATTAACCGGGTTATTATATTTTGGTAAAAAGAAATCATAAATGAAGGAAGGGAGAGATCATTGAGTTCCCATCAAGTACTGCTTTTGCTGTTCATTGGATATATCGTATTCTCTATGGATAAAAAACAAACCTATTTTCCGGTACCCGTTGTTTTAGTGATAGTAGGTTTAGCCCTTGCTTTTGTACCTTATTTTGATGATATAACGATTTCTAAAGAATTGTTATTTAATGTGTTTTTGCCTGCGTTGTTATTTACTTCCGCCTATAACTTTCCGCTTGATTATTTGCGAAAAAATAAATGGATAGTCATCTGTCTTGGTACGCTTGGTTTGCTATTAACCGTCATATTGCTAGGGTCAGCTATTTATGTTGTCAGTGCTACTTTTATACAAATGTCGTTTGTAGGAGCATTATTGATGGCCTCCATACTTTCGCCTACGGATCCGGTTTCTGTCGTTTCTATTTTAAAAAGCGCATTAAGTAATGAAAAAATAGCCGATGTTGTAGAAAGCGAATCGTTATTAAATGATGGTACGAGCATTGTACTTTTCTCTATATTTTTCGGGATGTTTGTCCAAGAAACAAGCTTTTCTATCGGCGCATTCCTCGGAGAATTTTTATTTGTATCTATCGGTGGTGTTGCCCTTGGTGTTACGTTTGGATGGCTAATGAGTAAAGCAGTGCATTATTCATCACACCGAACCTATCAAGTAATGTTAAGTTTGATTGTTGCCTATGGCAGTTTTTACCTTGGTGAATTAGTAGGCGTTTCCGGTGTACTATCCACGGTGACAGCAGGAATGATGCTCTCCTGGGAATTCGGAAAAAATATCAAAGAGGCTCATTTTCGAGATTCTCTGGACGGATTTTGGAACATTGTAGAGCCATCTCTGTTAGCCTTGCTGTTTTTGCTAATCGGCATCCAGGCAGCAGACTATTTAGTCTTTTCTCAGTGGACACTGGCGGTTATCATTTTTATTTTATCGTTAGTCACTCGCTGGTTGGCATTCACGGGATTAACTCAAATCATACCCGCATGGAGAAGCGAATTCACTTTAAAAGATAGTTCGCTGATTACATGGGCAGGTATAAAGGGAACGATGTCTGTAGCGTTACTTATGGGACTTGAAGCAGCAGCTAGTAATGATGATATCCTCATCTCTCTAACTTTCGCTGTGATTCTGCTTTCATTAGTCGTTCAAAGTGTAGGTGTATATCCGTTAACAAAACGATTAAAAATTTAGAATGTAACACCTCCAATGACAGATTGTTTTCGATTGTATGATAAAGAAGGGTAATCTTGAAAAAAGGGACCTTTCTTAATAACGATAATTGTATGCAACAGTACATTGGGGGTGCTTTTGTGGTAAAATTTAATTAAGAGATGTTTACGCCGTCCTAGTTTAGTACTCTGGATTTGCACTTGAAATGTTATAATCAAACTGCAGTATACTTGAAACGAGGGCTTGACCATGGAGAAAATAATGATTGTCGAAGATGACATAAAAATTGCGAATCATTTGTATACCTTTATAGAAAAATACAGCTATGATGTTGTTATAGCCGATGACTTTGAAAACTTGATGACTACGTTTCGTAGTTATCTTCCGGATCTTGTTTTACTTGATATCAACCTTCCTAGTTTTGATGGATTCTATTGGTGTAGACAAATTCGTCTTGAATCGATCTGTCCCGTTATTTTTATTTCTGCTCGGACTGGGGAAATGGATCAGGTGATGGCGCTGGAAAATGGCGGGGACGATTTTATTACAAAGCCCTTTCATCCGGATATTGTCATGGCAAAAATACGCAGTCAATTGCGCCGGGCTTATGGGGAATATGCGGCGAAACATGAGGAGAGAATCCTTCAAAAGCATGGGCTCAAGCTTTTTCCAGAACGATTTGAGCTCAAATTTGCCAGTAATACAGTTGCGCTCACCAAGAAAGAGACAGATATCATCGAAAGCTTGATGGACAGACATCCAAGGGTGGCCGGTAGGGAAGACTTACTGGAAAAATTATGGGATGATCAAACGTTTGTCGATGAAAATACACTGAATGTAAATATTACCCGTGTTCGGAAAAAATTCCAAGAGCTTGGAATCAATGATGCTGTGGAAACGGTTAGAGGTGCAGGCTACCGGCTTCATGTGACATGGGATGAGGCGACTCCACTATGAAGTTATTCATGAATGAAAATAAATTATTGATCGGATTGCAATGTTTTCAGTTTCTCATGGTTTTTTTCGTTCTATGGTTGGATGGATACCGTGAGATTCAAACGATAAGCTATGTGGTTTTTCTTGGATTTTTCTTATTTGGCTGTTATCTTGTCTATCATTATTTTACTAGAAGAAAATATTACCAACGGCTTGAGAAACCGTTGGAGTCACTTGATGAATCATTGCAAAAAACGGAATCTGTTCCGATTGCAAAAGCGCTCGATCATTTGTTGAAATCGCAGTACAAGTTATACACAGCACAACTTAGCGAAATTGATTCCAGTAAAGAAGAACATTTTACGTTTATCGATCGATGGGTGCATCAAATGAAAACACCGCTTTCAGTAATTGAATTGACTGCTCAAAATCTCGATGAACCGGAATCATCGAATATTCGAGAAGAAACCGAGCAGATAAAGACAGGCTTGAATACGGTTTTGTATATGGCGCGCCTTAGGACGATTGAGCAGGATTTCCAGATTAAACCAGTAGATGTAGAGGAGCTTGTTCATGAAATTAACCAGGATAATAAACGTTTTTTTATCCGGAATGAAGTCTATCCAAAATTGGAAAAAGACAAATCCAGGATCGTCGTAGAATCAGATGAGAAGTGGCTGTTGTTTATCATGACACAGCTCATCCAAAATGCGGTGAAATATTCGGCAGGAAGAAGCAAGCAAATCATTCTTTCTCTTTATGAACGTAAGGGGGCGGCTGTTTTTGAAGTGAAGGACTTTGGAATAGGGATTCCGGAAGCTGATCGTAAGCGAATCTTTCATGCATTTTATACTGGTGAAAATGGGCGTAAGTTCCGAGAATCAACCGGTATGGGGCTGTATCTTGTCAAAGAGGTGTCCGATTATCTGGGACATGCTATTGAGGTGGAAAGTACAATCGGTGAAGGGACAAAATTTCGCATTGTATTTTCATCTGCACAAAACATTACATCACTGTAAGGAAAATGAAAGAATGATCCATGGTGTGACAAGGCTAAGGGCGATACACTGATAGTAGCAAATATGTATGGGGCAATTATTTAAGTTTGCCATCCGTGAAAGGAGACCATTATGTTACAAATAAAAAATGCTAGTAAAGTGTACGAAGGAAAAATTGCCTATAAGGCTTTGTCAGCGATTGATCTGGAAATTGAAAAGGGTGAGTTCGTCGCAATTATGGGACCATCCGGAAGCGGGAAGACGACCCTTCTCAATATGATTGCTACCATCGATGAACCTACATCGGGGGAAGTTCTGATTGAAAGGAAAAATCCACATAAGTTGAATAAGAATGAGCTTGCCAAATTCAGGAGACGAGAATTAGGATTTGTGTTTCAAGAATTTAACCTCTTGCACACATTGACAGTTGAGGAAAATATTGTTTTGCCACTTACGTTGGATGGAGCACGTGTCAAGGATATGAAAAATAAAGCAGAGGTTATAGCGAAAAAACTTGGTATTTCCCAGATCATGGATAAGCGTACCTATGAAATATCCGGTGGTCAAGCACAGCGCGCAGCTACTGCCAGAGCAATGATCCATCAGCCCAAATTACTACTTGCGGATGAACCGACAGGAAACTTAGATTCCAAAGCTTCTAAAGATGTGATGGAAATGTTTGAAGCCATCAATAAAGAGGATGGGACAACGATGATGCTTGTTACCCATGATCCGCAGGCAGCGAGCTATTCTGATCGGGTTGTTTTCATTCGTGATGGGAAATTTTATTCGGAAATTCACCGTGGGGAGAGCCGGCAAACCTTTTTCCAAAAAATTATTGATACGCTTTCCCTGATGGGAGGGGATGACAGTGACTTTTCGTCAGTTCGCGTTTAATAATGTCATCCGCAACAAACGGTTGTATGCTGCTTATTTCTTGAGTAGCCTGTTCACCGTGATGGTTTTCTTTGCATTCGCCATCTTTGCCTTTCATCCGGCTTTTATGGATGGATCGATTCGAGGTGAAATATTGTACGGCATGGCGATTGCCGGGGGAATCATTTATGTGTTTTCTTTCTTTTTTGTCTTGTACTCCATGAGTTCGTTTTTGCAGTCGCGCAAGAGAGAGTTCGGACTGCTGATGATGCAGGGGATGTCCACGAAACAAATCCGTCTAATGGTATTTATGGAAAATATGCTGATCGGTTTTCTTGCTACATTGGGCGGTATTATACTTGGTCTTGTCTTTGCCAAGGCGATATTACTGCTTGCGGAAAATGTCCTCGTTATTGATGAAACACTTAATTTTTATTTTCCGACAGCGGCGATGATCTTAACATTTGTATCGTTTATTATTTTGTTTATATGTATTTCACTATTCGTGTCATTTATTCTCCGTACACGAAAATTGATCGACTTAATCAAAGGGGATGTGCGATCAAAAGGTGAGCCAAAAGCATCCATTATACTTACAATTATTGCTGCAATTCTACTTATCGTCGGCTATGGCACGGCTCTATCTGTAGAAGGAATACAGGTCGTTGTTGCCATGATGCCAGTGATTATTGTTGTCACTATTGGAACATATTTGCTATTTACCCAATTAAGTGTCTATGTCATCCGACGTTTGAAACGAAGCAAGCGATTTTTTTGGCGTAAAACAAATATGGTGCTTTTTTCTGATTTATCATTCCGAATGAAGGATAACGCACGAACATTTTTTATGGTGGCCATTATTTCAACTGTTGCTTTTAGCGCCATTGGTTCCTTATATGGTTTCCAGTCGTATGCGACAAGAGGGCTGGAGGAGATGCATCCGTTCACATTTTCGTATAATTCCAATCCGGATGATCAGGAAGGCGATATGGAAAAAGATATTGGCATCATTGAAAAAACAATGGATGCATATCATATTCAAACAGACGCACGTGTCGTTGACATGAATTATTTTAACCAGAATGATGAAGATGTGTTAATTACCAACGAATCTGACTATAATCAAGTGGCAGCACTGATTGGTGAAAAAAAGGTTCAGGTAGAAGATGATGAAGCGATTGTTGTAGCAGATAGCGATAGAGTGTTAATGCCTGGCAGTGAATCGGATAGATTGATGAATGTTCCGATTGAATTGGCAGATGGTACAACCATAGAACCAAGCAGGATGATGGAAGCTCATGTGCTGCCGGAGATGTTTTCCTATTACATTATCAGTGATGATAGGTATGAACAGTTACCACAACCTACTTCCACGGAGACGAATGTAGCATGGATTGCGGATAATGCACAGCATGATACACTTGTACAGGTAGGGGAAGATATATTTAATGAAATAGGTGGCTATAACTTTTTAGCAATCGACCACACCATTTATCAAATTAATAAAGCATATGGTCCTATCATGTTTATTGGATTATTCATCGGGATCGTGTTCTTTGTTTCCGCTGGAAGCTTTCTGTATTTCCGTCTTTATACCGATCTTGATGATGATAAGGAAAAATTCAAGACGATTGCGAAAATGGGGTTGACGAATTCCGAATTGAAAAAAGTGATCAACCGACAAACAGCAATTTTATTTTTCGCACCGATTGTTGTTGCACTTGTTCATGGAGCAGTAGCACTAACGGCGCTCTCACACATGTTTGATTATAACCTTCTACAGGAGTCGACGCTTGTGCTTGGCAGTTTTGCATTGATTCAGGTTGTGTATTTTGGGATAGTAAGGTATTTTTATACGAAACAAATACGAGAAGCTATTTACTAGGTTATGAACCATCGAATGCCCGAAAAAAGTTGACTTATTCTCGCCAAAAACATATAATGAAATTATACTTTTAAAGGACAAGGAGGATTATTAAAAATGACACATGCGATGAGACTACGTTTCTCAGCTTTGAACCAGTAATTGAATATGTTCAAAGGCTCTGTTTGTATCAGAGTAAACGGGTTTGGTCTGTCCTTTTTTAATAATCTTCATTTCATATTTTAGATAAATACATTTCGACCAGATTGACAAAGGTGATGTATGTATAAAAATATGCAATGGTTAGAAAGGTGGATTGTTCTGCCTTTCTTTCTTTATGTCAAATTTCCCTTCATATGTTAAAGACAGGTTTATCTACTAGCGCTTTCTTTTCATAAGGATGGTTTCGGTATCTTTCCCTTTACTCTCAGTCACAAGCAGATGCTTGTGACTTTTTAAATGGAGTCAGTAAAACGGTGAAGGAGGAAATTGAAGGATGCAATTCTTACTATTCTTCTGATACGAGCTCAAATAGCAATAAAAGCTCGTATCGATCCTGGCTATCGGTACGAAATTACAACATTTCGGGGGGTAGCAAAGATGGAACCATTATGTTTTGAATTAGAAAATGTCGAAGTCACGTATTTAGATAAAGAGATAGTAAAGATTGATCGGTTAGCTGTACATCAATTTGACCGCATTGGGATCGTTGGGAAAAATGGTGCAGGAAAAAGCACGTTATTAAAACTACTTGCCGGTATTATTCAACCATCAAAAGGGAACGTGAATATCCATGCAGAGTCTGGTTATTTTGAACAAGTGGAGGCGCCTGTAGACAGAGAGACTGACCCCGCGTTACTTGGAAAATTAGCTACTGCACAACATTCTGAGTGGCGAAGCGGCGGAGAGCAAACAAGACTTAAAATGGCACAACTGTTTACACATTATCACGAAGCATTACTAATGGATGAGCCGACAACCCACTTGGATCAAGCCGGTATAGAATTTGTACTTGATCAATTACGCTATTATTATGGAGCACTTGTGTTAATTAGTCATGACCGCGCTGTACTCGACGAACTCGTTACAACAATCTGGGAAGTACATGAAGGCACGGTACGTGTTTATGCAGGGAATTACAGCGCGTATATGGAGCAAAAGCAGCTGGAGCGAGAACAACAAAGTCAGGCGCATGAACAATTTCTTAAGGAAAAAAGCCGGCTTGAAAAAGCTGCACAGGAAAAGATGAAAAAAGCGGAAAAAGTTGCTCAAGCTGGACGTATGTCCAAAAAAGAAGCAAATGCAAAACCGGATAAATCGTTCATGACGAAATCAAAAGGATCTAGCCAAAAGAGCGTTCAACGTGCGGCAAAAGCGATTGAATCTCGACTGGAAAACCTTGAGGAAGTCGAAGCTTTGCAAGAAGAAAGACAAATCGTATTCCGACAGTCCAAAGCATTGGAATTGCATAATAAATTCCCGATTATGGCAGACCGATTCACACTTCAAATAGAGAGCAACGTCTTATTAGATAAGGTAAGTTTTCAATTTCCACTCGGGAAAAAAATTGCAATTACAGGCGCGAATGGCAGTGGCAAAAGTACATTGCTTCATCATATTGCAAATAATAGAGAGGGATTGACGATCTCACCAAAAGCTAAAATTGGTTACTTTCAACAAATGAGTTATCAATTTACAACTGATAAAACGGTGCTTGAACACGTGAAAAGCGTTTCCGACTATGATGAAGGATTTTTACGAAGTGTTTTACATTCAATGCAGTTTGTTGGTACAGATATACAAAAAAAGGTGACGTCACTAAGTGGAGGTGAGGCTATTCGTCTTCAACTTTGTCAGCTGTTCTTAGGGGAATATAATATTTTATTATTAGACGAACCTACTAATTTTTTAGATATTCAAGCTATCGAAGCATTAGAACAGTTTATAACAGGCTATAAAGGAACGATTCTTTTTGTTACCCATGACCGAGCATTCATTAAGAATGTAGCAGATATAAACTATCATATTTTTGAGAAAAAAATGGAATCCAACGTGATTTCAAATGAACACGATATGGAGTAATAAAAAACCAAACATTTAAATGACCACCTCTTTAGGGTGGTCATTTAAATGTTTATACGACTATTCGGTTGATGATGATTATAAAATATGTTAGTTTTATAAATAGAAAGGTCATTCTATCTAAAAAGGGGTATGGTATGCATACATCAGTAAAAAAAGAGGCGCTCTTAAATGTGGCAGAAAGACTATTTTATGAACATGGCTTTCGAGGTGTTGGCCTCAAGCAGATTATCAGTGAGGCCGATGTAGCGACAATGACGCTTTATAATCATTTTTCATCAAAAGATCATTTAGTGGAAGAGGTTTTAAAGCAAAGGGAAGAAAGATATTGGTCGTACTTAGATAATTTTAAGCAGGGAGAGAGCGATTCTCCTTTTCTTACGGCGGTGGAAGCTCATGGAAAATGGCTGGAAGAAGAGTCCTATCAAGGGGATATGTTTTTACGAGCGATAGAAGATTATGCGGGGACCAATAATGACATTGAAAGTATTGCCCGTTCACATAAATCAAAACTTCTGCGTTATTTTCAAATTTTGGCGAAACAAAATGGTGAAGAAAGTTACAAAGATCTAGCTCATTATTTTACACTGTTGCTTGAAGGAGCAACTTCGATGACTACATTGATAGGAGCAGAAAAAGCGACGGAATATTCTGTGGCGATGGCCAAGAAGATTATTTAGCTGCCATCGTTCCTTTTTTATATATAAACTATAAAGGTCGTTCTATATACTGATGATTGGAGAGAGGTGTCATGAAGTTTTCAAGATTGGTCATACCAGGAATCACGATGATCGCTGTTACGTATGGACTTGCAAGATTTAGCTACGGGTTGTTGCTTCCAAATATCAATAATAGTTTGGAAATGTCCTCGTTTGTTTCCGGTATAATCTCTTCCCTTTTCTATCTTGCTTATTGTTTTGCAATCATACTCTCTACTGTTCTAACGACCGATAAGGGGCCTCGTATCATGATTCTTGCTGCCGGTACTTCTGCTTTTCTTGGTTTATTAATCATGGGAACATCTCCTAATGTATGGCTATTAGGGTTAGGTGTCCTATTTGCCGGCGCAAGCACTGGGCTTGTATCACCGCCATACGGCGCATCGGTTTCCCTTTGGATTGAACATAAAAAACAAGGAAAAGCCAATACATGGATTAACTCCGGTACTAGTATCGGTATTGTCCTCGCGGGGGCAGGGGCGCTTATGCTTGCTTCAGAGTGGAGGTTAACCTATCTTATCTATGCGTTTATTGCGCTGTTTGCACTTGTATGGAATGCAAAGGTGATCCCACCAATCAGTTCTGATCCCAACGTGAAATTTCATAAAGGGGAATTTTCTTTTAGAGGGGTGAAAGGCGCTGTGCCCTTGATCATTTGTTCAACAGTACTTGGCATATCGACGGCGGCTTTTTGGACCTTCTCCATTGATTTTATTGGAACAACGGGATCCTATAGTGGCTGGCAGTTACCTCTGTTTTGGATAATCATCGGTGTTTTTGGTATATTAGGAGGCTTCTCTGGGTCACTTATTGAACGTTTCGGGCTTCCATGGGCTTACAAATGGGCGAGTCTCGTCATTGGTGCTGCTTCTATCTTACTTGCTTGGCTCCCGGAACAATGGGTTGCGGCATACATTTCAGCTGCTTTATTTGGGATTGCATATATCTTTATCACAGGTGTTTTAATGGTTTGGGGCATAAGGATATTTATTACCAATGCTTCTTTAGGGATTGGCACTCCTTTTTTACTTCTTGCTGTTGGGCAAGTCATCGGTTCCTTATTTGCAGGTATGCTTATTGATCTTGTCGGATTTGCTTTTACATTCGCAATCTATGGCCTCATGGGTATTCTCGCAATGATTCTTGGACCAAGAGAGATTAAGAATAGGGTATCGAAATATAGGGGGTGAATTGTTAGCCTAAAAGAATCCCATAGTAAATTAGTTTCTATGGGATCCAATCTTTGAAATTATTCTTTTCAACCCTTAATTCCAACCTGTCCATCCACGTTCATATTGAACTGGAATATCCAGCTTGTCTTTCTGATGGACATCCTGAGAAGCTTTTAACGGGAAGTAGGGATTTCGTAACATTTCTCTTCCCATGAGAACGATGTCAGCACGCTCATTACGAATGTGATCGTCTGCTTGCATGCCTTGGTTAATTAATCCAACGGCAGCTGTTGCAATATCTGCTGCATGACGGATTTTTTCTGAAAATGGAACTTGATAACTTGGTCCAACATTAATCGATGGATTTGGTGTATTTCCTCCCGTACTACAATCAATAAGATCTACTCCTTCTTTTTTTAAGCGTTTGGAAAGTTCGATGGAATCTTCAATAGTCCAACCGCCATCTACCCAATCGGTGCTAGATATGCGAACAGTGAACGGTAAATTGTCCGGCCACTCTTGGCGCATTAATCGAACTGTTTCTATCACAAATCGAATCCGGTTGTCAAAACTGCCTCCATATTGATCTGTACGTTCGTTACTTAGAGGTGAATAGAAACTGTGCGCTAAATAGCCGTGTGCGGCATGAAATTCAACCCATTGAAATCCCGCTTCCCGTGCTCTGATTGTTGCTTGACGAAATGCTTCTTGAATCTGTTGGATGTCTTCAAGCGACAATGCTTTTGGTGTTCGATTTTTCTCGGAAAAGGGAATAGCACTTGGTCCGATAATTTCCCACCCACCTTGATGGTCAGGTACATCGACACCGTACTCCTTTTGTTTCCAGGGAGCATATGTAGATGCTTTTCTTCCTGCGTGTGCCAGCTGAATCCCCGGAACAGCTCCTTGATCTTTGATAAATCGTGTCATTCGTTCGAAAGGTTCTACATGTTTTTCGGAATAAATACCTAGATCTTCAGGAGAAATTCGTCCCCGTGGTTCAACAGATGTAGCTTCTACAATGACAAGTCCTGCACCGCCAACGGCACGTGAACCAAGGTGAACAAGATGCCAATCATTCGGAATCCCGTCATCAGCACTATATTGACACATGGGGGAGACCCCGATTCTGTTTCGTAACGTTATATCCTTAATTGTTAATGGAGAAAAAAGATGTGGCATGAAAAAGCCTCCTATTTTTTATAGTATCCTTTTCTTATTACAGCAATATCATAATTCAACTATGTTTCTCTGGTCAATGGAACTGCCTCAGGAGATAATTGTCTATTAGCATCTAGGCTACAAATAGACCTCTTTGTTTGCAAATGATTATCACTATCAGTAAAGTGAAGGTTAGGTGACATCATAGTGAAAGAGGGATTAGAGATGAGCAAGGTTTTAATGCTTTACACCAGTCTAACCGGAAATACGGAATGGATGGCAGAAGCAATACTAAAACAATTGGAACAATATAATCATCAAGTAGTTACCAAATTATTTGAAGATAACGAAATAGAGCCGAATGAAATTTTAGATTATGATGCCATATTCATTGGTGTTTATACATGGGTCGATGGTGACTTACCACTCGAAGCAGAGGATTTTTATGACAAATTATATGATATGGATTTAAGCGGAAAAATTTGTGGCGTGTTTGGCTCAGCAGACACCTCTTATGAGCAATATGGCACTGCAGTTGGCATGGTCTATGAGCAATTGGAAATATTAGGTGCTAGCATGATTCCAGATAGAATAATAGTAGATCTAGAGCCAAATTCGGAGGAATTAGAAAGATGTAAAAGCTTGGCAGATACAGCATGTGAAATGATTAGGCAAAAGGCTGAAAAGTAAAAATGGGGGAAGCACGATGCCCATTAATGAATACACTTGCGCTAAGCTATTGAATGTAATCGTACATTTATGTACTTACTTCGGCATTCGTGTCACTTGTTTCGGCTTTAATGCAGTTACTTCGGCATTCACGTCACTCGTTTCGGCATTAATATACGTACTTCGGTATTCATGCCATTCGTTTCGGCGTACGTCCCCAGTCGAATCGCATTTTTAATTTTATAAAGAACATTTGTTCCAATATTGCATGAAACATGGTATACTATAAAAAAGACGAATGAAAATGAGTGAAAAAAATGAGATTAATATTAGCTGAAAAGCCTTCCGTGGCCAAGAATATTGCCGATGCATTGAAGATTAAATCTAAGCAAGATGGTTATTTTGAAGGAAATAACTATATTATTACATGGGCATTTGGGCATTTAGTACAGCTTTATGATGCGAAAGATTATGATAGTAAAATGGCACGCTGGAAAATGGACAACTTCCCATTTATTCCTTCTGATTTTAAATATAAAGTAAAAAGTAATCCACGAAATAGGCAACAATTAAATGGTGGTGCAGCCAAACAATTAAAAACGATCCATTTTTTAATGAAACGGCAGGATGTTGATATGATTATTTCTGCTTGTGATTATGATCGGGAAGGCCAGATCATTGGTGACAGTATCATTTATCGTGGCGGGAAAAAGCCGAACAAAGAAGTGTATCGATTATTATTAAATGAATGGACGCAGGCAGAGGTTCTTCAAGGACTTGAAAAGTTAATTACCAATGAAACGATGAAACCGTTAAGAGATGCGGGTGTCAGCAGGCAATGGGCTGACTGGGTGATTGGAATAAATTTAACCTCTGTTGCTACATTAAAATACCAGAAAGGGAAGGGGAAAGCCCTTAATATCGGTAGGGTGCTACTTCCTACACTAAAAATTATTTATGATCGGGATAAGGAAATCGAAAATTTTGTTCCGGAAGACTATTTTAAGCTAAACGCAACTTTTCAAACAGAGGATGAACAGCAGTATCAGGGTACATATGTCGAAGAAAACAATGAGAAATTCAAAAAGAAAGAAGACTTGGAAATCATCTATAATGCTATTCAATATGAACATGGAAACATTATTGATAAGCAGATGAAAGAAAAGAAAGAATTTGCTCCTATTTTATTCAACCTTTCCAATTTGCAAGGTTATATTACGAATAAATATAAAGGATGGACATCTGATAAGGTTCTAAAAGTTGCCCAATCCCTTTATGAGAAAAAGTTTATTACGTATCCACGTACACCCAGTACTGCCATAGATGAGAGCCTTGTTGGAAAAACAGCTAAGGTACTGGAAACCCATGCAGAAGATCTTCCATATAAAGATGAAATCAAGTTCATGAAAACGAAAAGCGTATTTAATAACGCCAAAGTGGAAAGCCATAGTGCTATCACTCCAACCTATTTAAAACCCAAACGTCTCACAAACGATGAACAAATCGTTTATACAGCTATTAAAAACCGTTTCATCATGCAATTTATGCCGGTGGCTGTATATGAAGAGACAAAACTAACGACGAAAATAGGAGATGTAAAAGGAGAGTTTGTCTCAAAAGGAAGGGTGCAGCTCATTGAGGGGTGGAAAAAGGTTGAGAATATCGAATCCAAAGAGATTGTTTTACCTTCTGTTCAAGTCAAAGAGACTGTTTATCTTTTAGATGCAGCGGTCACGTCCCATGTAACCAAACCCCCAAAACATCATACGGAGCGAACCTTATTACGATTGATGGAAACATGTGGTAAGCATTTTAAAGAAGATGAGAGCGAGGAATTAGCGGGAAGTATTTTGGCAGGATTCAGTATTGGAACCCCTGCAACAAGGGCTGAAACAATCAAGAAATTAAAAGATGTAGGCTATATTTCCACGCAAGGTAAAAATCTGTTATGTACGCAGTTGGGTCGAAAGCTTGTAGAAACCTTTCCGGTTACAGACCTCTTTGACTTGGAGTTTACCGGCCGCTTAGAAAAAGTTTTATCAGATATACAAAATGGAAATGTCAGCAAGAAGGAATTTTTACATTTCATTTTTTCGTTTACGAATGAATCTGTGGAAACGATAAAGCGTGGAAAAGATGAAATTATTAATGAAGTTGCGGCAACCGGGAAAACAAATGAAGAGCTAGGCAGCTGCCCAGCTTGTGGTGGTAAGATTATAGAAGGTTATAAAGGTTTTGGCTGCAGCAATTGGAAAAGTGGTTGCAAATTTATGATTTGGAAGAATGACAAGTATCTGGCATCCATGAAGAAAAAACCAACAAAAACGCTTGTGAAAAATCTATTAAAAAATAAAAGGGCCTATGTAAAGGGGCTTACAAGCAAAAAGGGCAAAAAGTTCAATGCATATTTACGGTATGAGAAAAACCCGGATAATGATTATTATAGCTGGAAGATGGAATTTAAGAAATAGCTAGGATAAACTTGGGGTCAACATGCATTTTCTATATATAAATGCTTAAAACATCCTACATAGAGGAAAGAATAATTCAACAAACAGATAAAATGGTAAAAATGATCGTATGATACTAATACACCTCTAAAGAGAGAAGAAAAGATGAGGACTAGAGGCTGAGACAAAACAAACGTGTTTAACTAAAAAACGAATATTTCCGAAGCGATGTATGATCGGAATTTATTTGTTAAAAAGCTTTTGTCTCAACCTCTTTACTTTTTGTGCTTGCTCGTTGTTAGTTCATATCCTTTAATTTCACTTTTAAAATCTTTCCGCTGACAGTCTTAGGTAGCTCCTCCATAAAAGTAATGGTTTGTGGACATTTAAAATTTTCCAATTTCCCCCTTGAGAATTCTATTAATTCTTCTTCTGTAACCGTAGATTTAGTATACGGTACGACGAACGCATGAGAAATCTCTCCCCATTCTTCATGCGGGGAAACAATGACTGCAACCTCCTGTACTGCCGAATGTTCATATAATATACGTTCAACCTCAAGGGCTGATATATTGTATTCATTATTATTTATTGGATCATTTTTATGTTCTACGATGGTAATACGTCCCTGCTCATCCTTGGTTCCCATATCACCAGTGTACAACCATCCATCTTGATTTGCTTCTTTTCTATCCTCTGTAAACCCATTGCCTTTCACAATGATTTCGCCAATTTCCATTCCATTTGGTGCCACGTCTTTTCCGTGCTTATTTACAACACGCACCTCTGTATCGACCATTGTATCCCACCTTTATCTTCACATAAAGTTTAAAATTAACTATAACAAGTATAACATAATGTATGTAAGCGTTTCATTAAAAGTTTCTTTTCATTATGATGAAATTATACGATAAACCTATAATGAAAGAAATTCACAATATGAAAGTAGATTGTTATATTACGTACTGGCAGACGAATTAGCATTTGAAGAAACAACGTATATATGATAAATTAAAATAAATTTCAATTTTCAATTATGCATGCGATTTTCTTAATAACTTCTAGATATGGACGATGATATCAGAAACTTTTTTAAAGGAGTTACTAACATAATACTCTCATTGGGATAATAATTTCAAAGGAGGAGTGTTTTTAAAGCAGACATTCCTGATTTTTGTTTTTCTTCAACTCCTCCCAACGAACGCTGAACCAATTATCGTAGCACCAATATCACTTATTCTAATGATAGTTGTTATTTATATTTGTGATCATCTGCCAGAGAAAGTATTGCTTCATCATTTGATTTGATGGAAAAGCGGGGAAGAGTTATGTGTATTAAGTTTATGAGCTTTTAAACCATAAGGAACTATCCCCGAACACTTCAAAACGGATCTAAAGAACTGTTTCTATTTGTCTAGTATAGCTGTAACAGCATTTTAGCTATATGGAAGGAAGGGACATTATGATACAAAATGATGTACGATGTGAAAGAAAATTTACAAATGTAATTGAAAAGAATAGCAATATAAGCTTACAATAGGAATAGGTGCTAAAATTTGTTAAGGGGCGTTAGAATACTCCATATTCAACTCCGCTTATACTATTTCTAAATTGGTGTTGGAGAAATTGGAGAAAAACGACGAAAACCTCAATTTATTGAGGGAGGGAGGAAGTTACATGCAAAATCTAACAGGAAAAACAGCAATTATTACAGGAGCAAGCAGCGGGATAGGTGCTACGATAGCAGAACACCTTGCAAATGAGGGGGCAAATGTTGTACTTGCAGCCAGAAGGAAGGAAAAGCTTACTTCCGTTGCGAATAATATAAATGCTAAAGACGGGGGGGAAGCATTAGCTGTCCAAGTAGATGTTTCCAATCGCTCCGATGTGGAAAATTTAGTGAAACAAGCAACAAATGCCTACGGGGATATTGACATTTATGTAAATAATGCTGGTTTAATGTTACGTTCTGTTGTGCAAGAGGGTTATGTAGAAGATTGGGAAGATATGATTGATGTCAATATCAAAGGTGTTTTATATGGAATTAATGCAGTTTTGCCAAGAATGATAGAGTGTTCGCAAGGGCATATTGTAAATATATCTTCGGTCTCAGGACAAGAAGTAACAAAATCAAGCACCGTATACAGTGCAACGAAATTTGCAGCACGGGCTTTGTCAATGGGGATGGAAAAGGAACTTGCACGGACAGGAGTACGTGTAACAAACCTATCACCTGGTATGGTAGATACAGATCAGACGGCAGGCAATAAACCGAAAGACCGAAAACCATTGGAAACAGATGATATCGCTAAAGCTGTTGTATATGCAGTAACACAACCTGATTATGTGAATGTAAATGAGATAACCGTAAGGCCGGTGTGATAAAAAATAACTGCCAGTATTTTCATCTTTTACAGCTATTAATTAAATCATTCGCTTAATTATTGGAACTTTGGTATCATTGGTGTGAAATATGTCATAGTTATTTTTCAATAAGCGGTTTTTAGTAAATACAACTTTGTGAAATGATTCATTTTTTAAAATTGCTTATTACATAACAGAATAATTGGGGTTATAACAAAATGGAAGGGGAATATTTTATGAATACCAGTAAGCCAAAAATTGTAGTGCTCGGGGCAGGCTATGCGGGGTTGACAACAACGAAACGACTCATGCAGAAATTGCATCCGGAAGAAGCGGAGATTATACTCGTTAATAAACATAATTATCATTATGAATCGACATGGCTTCATGAAGTAGCTGCGGGTACAATTAATCCAAATCAGGCTCGTGTTATGATTAGCGATATTGTTAATCCAAATCGAGTTCGTCTCATTTATGATTCCGTTGTTGAAGTGAAAAAAGAAGAACAGCGCGTTGTACTCGAAAATAACGAGATCACATATGATTATCTTGTTTTCGCACTTGGATTTGAGTCAAATGACTTTGGGATTAAGGGAATGGATGAACATGCATTTGCGATTGAGGATATTGATTCCAGCCGCTTAATCAGTGAACATATGGAATATCAATTTGCAAAATATAAAATGGATGAGAATGCGGATGATGACAGTTTGCATATTATGGTTGGTGGTGCTGGATTCACCGGTATCGAACTGCTGGGTGAACTCGTAGAAAAAGTTCCGGAGCTATGTAAAAAATTTGATATCGATCGAAGTAAAGTTCGTATTATCAGTGTGGAAGCAGCACCATCTATTCTCCCTATGTTTGATAAAGACCTTGTAGACTATGCAAGAAAGTCGTTAGAAGATCGTGGGGTAGAATTTAGAATTGGTACTCCTATTTCTGAATGTACTCCGGAAGGATTTATCGTAGGCGATGACAAGGAATTAATTAAAGCAGGAACCGTTGTCTGGACGGGCGGCGTAAAAGGAAGTTCCGTCCTTGAAAAATCTGGATTTGAATTAACAAAAGGTAAAGTAAATGTGGATGCCGATCTTCGATTGCCTGGCGAAGAGAATATATTCGTTTTAGGAGATTGTTCATGGGTATGGGACAAAGAAGCAGATCGCCCGTATGGGCCAACTGCCCAGTTAGCAACACAGGAAGCTGATGTTGCAGCAAATAATGTAAAAGCACTGCTTACGAATCGCCCATTAGAAAACTTTGTATTCAAAAGTAAAGGTACGGTAGCGTCATTAGGTGTAACAGACGGGATTGGAACGGTATTTGATGATTACAAACTTCGTGGGAAATCAGCGGCTGCAATGAAAAAAGTAGTTGATAATCGTTCCTTATTCCTTGTAGGCGGAGCGAAATTAGTCCTGAAAAAAGGAAAAATACGTCCATTTTAATCATTTTAAATTTGTTACGTATATAAGCTATAATTAGAGGAGGTAAATTTTCAATGAAAAAAGGAGCCTTATGGGGATAGTACTTGTCCTCATTTCATTGGTAGGATATAGACTTGCAAGTGACTGTTTAGAGGATACAAGGGAATATAGATAAATGTAAGGAAAATTGACCATTTAGCGTAAGTGCCGGATGGTCAATTTTTAAATATAAATAACTGACAACAACTCATGTTTGAGGTATTATTTGACTGGGAGGTATTTATATGAGCGTGGGACTAATTATAATATTAATTATTTTATTTATCGGAGCTATCGGTGGGACATTTTTTGCTTTTAGACAGGAAGAAAATAAAATGAAAAAATATGAAGAAGAGGGAGAAACTGTGGAACAAGAATTAAAACGATCGCTCGATTATGAAACAACTTCTAAATCCAATATTACTACACAAATCTGGATTTATACAATTACCATTCTCGCAGCGTTAATTGCATTTGCCATTTATATTTTTTAGCCATAAGGACAGTGTATCCACGTCCTTATGGCTATTGTTTTATGCAGCACTGTTGTAAATCTTAGTCGCCGTAACCTTTAGTCATTTTTCTAACATTTTGTCATAAATCTTTTACGGTTAAGCACTTCCTTTCGTTATTACGTTCTCTTGTATTACTGAAAACAAGAATTCCTGATTATTTTTTTAACCTTTTTCTAATACTAGGATGAGGAGGTATAGTTGATGAAGAAAACCATAATTTTATCTATTCTTATACTACTTATCCCAGTAATGCATATTTCGGCGAATGAAGATGTCACGACCAACGATATAGCGCTGGAAAAAGCTGAAATCGAACAATATGCGCTTCCATTTTCAGGTAAGCTTTTCATTGATACGAAAAAACTCAATACCCTTATCGAAAATCTGGAGGAAAAAGTATATCAAGCGCCGGTTGATGCAACGTTGGATGAAAGAGGTGAAATCATGGAGGGGGAGCCTGGTTTTGCTTTAGATAAGGAGAAATTTCATAGCTTATTTCGGAAATTTTTTTATACAGATAATAACGAAAGATTAAAGGTGCCAAAAAGAAAAATCTATCCCAATGTAGATAGTGAACTGCTGGCTGAGATCAGTAACCAAGAGATAGGAAGCTATGTTACCACTTTTAAGGAAGGTAATGCCGAACGCTCACATAATATTGAACTTGCCGCAGAGGCTATTAATAACGTTGTCGTTTTTTCTGGAAAAACATTTTCTTTTAATGAGGTAGTAGGGGAGCGAACAGAGGAAAGAGGGTATATGCGTGCACCTGTGATTGTAAAAGGAGAACTGGCAGAAGATGTTGGCGGAGGGATATGTCAGGTATCTTCGACGCTTTATAATGCTGTTGATTTGGAAGGAATTGAAATTGTAGAGCGGTATGAACACAGCAGATCGGTTCCATATGTCCCGCCAGGACGTGATGCAACGGTTAGCTGGTGGGGGCCGGATTTTGCATTTAAAAATACGTATAATCAGCCCATTTTGCTGCGTGCAAAAGCAGAAAATGGGAACATGGTTGTTAGGGTATATGCTTCTGATACGATTGAAAACACTTCAAATGATCAGGATTCTTAAATGACAAGAGACTGGGACAAACGTGTTTTAATCTTCCCGTTGAGGTCTACGAATATTCCCTACGCTAAGTTTGGAAATATTCGTTTTTTAGTTAAACACGTTTGTTTTGTCCCAGTCTCTTCGTTAGTTTTGTTGTTGCTTTTGTCTTGCTTTAATCCAGTTAATTAGCCCACCATGTAAAACAATATCTTTTTGGCGAGGGGAGAGGGCGTGCTCTACTTTAATTTCTTCTCCATTTCCTTGTAGTTTAGCAATTAAATGATCACTTTGCTTCATTTGGTTTCGTACGTCATTAAATGTAAGTACGTCACCTTCTGCTAATTTATCGTAATCCGCTTCATCCGTAAATGTAAGTGGTAATATACCAAAGTTAATCAGATTTTGCCAATGAATCCTTGCAAAGTCTTTAACTAAAACAGCACGTAAACCAAGATATCTTGGTGCAAGGGCGGCGTGTTCCCGACTGGATCCTTGACCGTAATTATATCCGCCGACAATCGCATGGCCGCCTTTTTCCTTGCTGTTGAGTCCCCGCTCAACGTAGGTAGGGTCTACCGATTCAAAGGTGAATTTGCTGATTTCCGGAAGATTACTTCGAAATGGAAGGACACGCGCTCCACCTGCAAGAATTTCATCTGTGGATATGTTGTCGCCGACCTTTAATAATACGGGTATTTCCAATGTATCCGGAAGTGCATCCATTTCAGGAATGGACACGATATTTGCTCCTTTTGTTAACGTTACTTGTCTTGCTTCTTCAATAGGAAGCGGCGCATTCAATAACCCTTCGTCTACAGTTGCATTTTTAGCTTCCTTTACTTTTGGATAAGGGAAATCAAGCGTTCTTGGATCTGTGATTTTTCCCGTTAAAGCAGAGGCTGCAGCGACTTCTGGACCAGTGAGAAAGACACTGTCTTCTTTCGTACCTGATCTTCCTGGGAAATTCCTAGGCGTTGTTCGTAAGCTATTTCTGCCTGAAGCAGGTGCCTGCCCCATACCAATACAACCATTACAACCAGCCTGATGTAATCTGCCTCCAGCTTGCAAGAGACTTGCAATATGAAGTTCCTTTACAAGATTGGTTAACATTTGACGGGACGTCGGATTGATATCAAATGAAAGACCTGGTGCTATTGTTCTATCTTTAACAATTTCAGCAGCTATTGCAAAATCTCTATAACCGGGATTTGCTGATGAACCAATATAGGATTGGTAAATGGGTGTGCCTGCAACTTCGCTAACCGAGACTACATTTCCGGGACTAGTTGGTTTTGCGACTAATGGCTCCAGTTCAGAGAGATTAATTTCATCATGGAGATCATAGGTGGCATCTTGATCTGCCATCAGTTCCTCCCAGTCATCTGCACGGTTTTGCTCTGCTAAGAATTTCTTTACCTCTTTATCTGATGGAAAAACGGTAGTGGTTGCTCCAAGTTCAGCCCCCATATTAGCAATGACATGGCGATCCATGGCGGAGAGGTTATCAAGCCCCGGGCCGTAATATTCGATGACTTTTCCTACCCCTCCTTTTACATCATAACGACGAAGCATTTCTAGAATAACATCTTTAGCGCTCACCCAGTCTGGAAGTTTACCGGTTAATTTAACTCCAAATACTTTAGGCATTGTGATGTAAATAGGTTCACCTGCGATGGCCATTGCGACATCAATACCTCCAGCACCCATGGCAAACATACCCATGGATCCATTTGCAGGTGTGTGGCTGTCTGAACCGAGTAGTGTTTTACCTGGTTTTGCTAATCGCTGCATATGGACAGGGTGACTTACACCATTTCCGGGTCTACTGTAGTGAAGGCCGAAACGTTTAGCTGAGCTTTCCAGAAATAGATGGTCATCCGGATTTTTACTGTCAACTTGGATTAAATTATGATCCACATATTGAGCAGAGGCTTCTGTTTTTGCATAATCTAAACCCATTGCCTCTAACTCGAGCATAACCATTGTACCTGTGGCGTCCTGTGTTAATGTTTGGTCAATTTTTAGACCGATTTCCTCTCCCGGTTTCATTTCTCCTGATACAAGATGGTCTTTTATCAGTTTTTGTGTCACATTTAAACCCATAAATTATTCCTTCCTTTCATAACAGTTCTCCTTATAGTTTACCTCATACGCAGATAATTAAAACTAATAATATTTAGAAATTAGAAAGCCGGGCTTAGTATATAAGCCTCTGGCGGAGCCAGCATATGAGTCTTCTCCTTACTACAAAGTGCAACTTTACTTCTGCCTGCACCTGTGGCATCGCAATCAGTACTACTGAGCTGGTAATGTTATACTATGAAAAAGCTGTATTTTCGGTTAGAAAATACAGCCTGTTTTTCTATTTATGCTTCTTTGTGTGCTTCGATTTCTACATGAATTTTAACTTCATCTCCAACCAGAACGCCACCAGTTTCAACTGCAGTATTCCAGGTTAAGCCAAAATCTTTACGGTTGATTGTTGTTTCACCGCTGAATCCAGCAACTATATCACCGCTCATTGGATCTTTACTTTGACCTTCAAATTCAACATCAACTGTAACCGGTTTGGTCGTTCCAATTATTGTTAAATCTCCTGTGATATCATAGTTATTAGCTGATTTTTTCTTGATGTCAGTTGCAACAAAGGTGATGGTTGGATGATTTTCAACATCAAAGAAATCTGCTGAACGCAAGTGCTCGTCTCGTCCTTCTTGGCGAGTATTAATGCTGCTTGCGTCGATTTTTACTTCCACTTTTGAATCTGTGAGATCATCAACATTAGCTTCGATTTCAGCGCTAAAGTTATCAAACGCCCCTTTTGCTTTTGATATCATCATATGCTTTACGGAAAATCCAATCTCACTATGTGCAGTGTCTACACTCCAGGTTGTTTTTGTCATTATAAATCCCTCCATATATAAGTATGTAACACGCTGGTTACTTTATGTTACCTAGTATAAAATGATAAACCGATAATGTCAAGAATTAAAATTCTTCGTTTTCTTTTATAGGCAGAAAAACGATTTATGTGATTCGCCGTTCCAATATTGCAATGAATTGAAAATAATAGTATATACGTTATTTTCCTCTGGCAGTTAAGAAAATATACCTACTATCTTACTGTTCATTGGCTAAATTATCGGTCCTGGGACTTCGCTAAATGCCCGTCCTACCGAAGAGGCTTACGATAGTAAGTGCAGCGAAGTAAAGGCAAGGCAACCTTTATTACAGATTTTCCCGATACCGAGTTAACAAGGAGGTGAAACAATGGACAAAGGTACAATAATTCGTACCATTGCATTACTAGTAGCTCTTATAAACCAAATTCTTGTTTTATTTGATAAATCACCACTGCCAATCGATAGTGTATTTGTGGAACAATTTTTCTCTGTTTTATTTACGGTTATTGCTTCTTTAATCGCCTGGTTCAAAAATAATTATGTAACAAAAAAAGGACAGAGGCAAAAAGAAGCATTACTGGAGAAAGGTTTAACACGGCCTAAGAAATAAAGAACAGGAAATTTCTTCTTTTCTGTTCTTTATTTTAGGATGAAAATATTTTACTTTTCGTTATAATGGAAAGATAGGTTAAAATATTCTTTATTAAAGGAGAGCGATTGGATGCAACAAACGTATAATCCAACATGGGATTTGGATGTGATTTTTCCTGGGGGAAGCGAGTCTGCGGAATTTTTTACATATGTTCATAACTTAAGGAATGATATGGAAAGGCTTGCAGCAACTGTAGATAGATATAGGCCAGCCTCGGATGAAGAAAATATTCAAGATCTCATAGACATTGTTCAACAACTTGAAGATGTGAGGAAAAAAGTAACTGAAGCTTCTGCGTTTGTCAGTTGTTTAACTGCTCAAGATGTAAAGGACGAAAAAGCAAAACTTTTAGATGGACAGCGAAATGTTCTGAAGGCTGAAATGAGCGGGATAAAAACAAATTTTAATCAGAAGTTAGCCGCCATTGATGATGACATGTGGGATACCTTGTTAACCCAGCCGGAGTTAGCAGAACTTTCCTTTATTTTAAATGAAAGCAGGCAGCAGGCGAAAGAGCAGTTATCCGTAAAAGAAGAAATATTAATGAATGATCTTGCTGTTGATGGCTATGATGCATGGAATCAGATGTATGGAACGATTGTCGGAAATATGAGTGTAGAGATTGAAGAGAAGGGGGAGATCAAATTATATTCGGTTGGACAGGCTTCCAATAAACTAACCAATCCGGATAGATCCGTTCGTAAATATGTATCCAACCAATTGGATGAGGCATGGAGTAGTCAAGCTGATTTATTTGGTCAGACATTAAATCATTTGGCTGGTTTCCGTCTGCAGAAATATAAACACCGTAACTGGGAAAGTGTGTTAAAAGAACCATTAGCCCTTAATCGAATGAAAAAAGAAACCCTTGATGCGATGTGGACTGCTATCACGAATAAAAAAAGTCATTTTGTTGATTATCTGCAGAAGAAGGCAGAACTGTTGGGGTTGGAAAAATTAAGTATGTATGATGTGGAAGCACCATTAACAGATTCGGTTAAAACGTCGAGTTATACAGAAGGTGCGACATTTATTGTTGAACAATTTCGTGCGTTCAGTCCGAAAATGGCCGATTTCGCGCAAATGGCATTTGATAAACAGTGGATCGAAGCAGAAGATCGTCCAGGAAAACGACCAGGCGGTTTTTGTACAAGCTTTCCGGACAGTGAACAAACTCGTATTTTCATGACGTATTCCGGTACCCCGTCCAATATTGCTACACTTGCCCATGAACTTGGGCATGCATACCATCAACATGTCATGAATGACGTTAATGGATTGAATCAGGGATATGCGATGAATGTTGCTGAAACAGCTTCGACGTTTGCAGAAATGATTGTAGCTGATGCGTCTGTTAAACGTGCGAGGAGTAGGGATGAAAAGATGATGTTATTGGAAGATAAAATAAAACGCAGTGTGGCATTTTTCATGAATATCCACGCCCGGTTTATGTTTGAAAATCGTTTCTATGAAGAACGAAAACAGGGAATGGTCTCCGTCCAACGATTAAATGAATTAATGGTTGAGGCACAGAAAGAAGCGTATTGTGATTCAGTTAAGGATTATGATCCAAACTTTTGGGCATCCAAATTGCATTTCCACATGACAGGAGTACCATTTTATAATTTCCCGTATACGTTTGGTTATTTATTTAGTCTCGGTATCTATGCATATGCGAAGGAAAAAGGCGGTAGCTTTGAAGATGATTATATTGCATTGTTAAGGGATACAGGCAGTATGAATGTAGAAGATCTCGCAAACAAACATCTGAATGTAGATATAACGAAAACGGATTTCTGGGAAAATGCCATTCAGTTATGTGTGAATGATGTCGAAGAATTTTTAGCGCTATAACCTGCGGATGCGGTGTATGCATTGTCATTGTCTGCTATATGAGGTAGAATAGTAGGTAACAAAAAAAGTGAATGAAAAGCCTGCAGGGGGAGCCGTTTGGCTGAGAGTGAACAATTTTGTTCTGACCCTTCGAACCTGTTAGTTAGTACTAGCGTAGGGATGGTGGTTTTTTGATGGGATAAAAGTAATGTGAGCGGATTCCTCCATCAGGAAGTCTTCCCCTTGGCATTGCTTTTTTTGTGTAGATTGCTTTAAAAAGGGGAGGTAATAAAATGAGTTCCAACAAAATATTATTTTTAGTTGAGGTTGCAATTTTCACGGCACTAGCATTACTTCTGGATATTATCCCGGGTCTATCATTTAAAATATGGGCAATGGGTGGTTCGATTTCATTTGCCATGATACCTATATTTATCGTTGCATTTCGCTGGGGATTAAAAGGAGGGCTGTTATCCGGATTCCTATGGGGGATTATGCAGGTTGCTGTAGGTGTGTCCTATATTCTGCACCCACTGCAAGGCTTGATTGAATATGGGCTTGCTTTTACCGTTTTGGGTTTTGCAGGTGTTTTTGCTAAGCAAGTTCAGCAAGCAGTTAAAGAAGGTAGGACAAAAGCTTATCTTTCATATATTACGTTAGGAGTACTCTTGGGATCAAGTTTACGTTTTATTGCCCATTATGTTGCTGGTATTGTATTTTTTGAGTCGGCTATTGAGGGACAGCCTGTTTGGATCTATTCCCTCGTGTACAATATTTCTTATATGCTACCATCATTTATATTGTGTACGGCCATCGTGTTCTTTCTATTTCATAAGCAGCCGAGGACATTAGTGAAAACTGCTTAACAATTAATTATTCGCTCACATAAGAGGTTGGGACAAAGCAAACGTGTTTAACTAAGAAAACGAACATTACGGAAGCGATATATGTTTGGAATTTATTTGTTAAAAACACTTTTCCCGGCCTCTTACATTTATGAGAAGGAAACGATGAGTCGTGTTTATTTGTAGCGCTTTTCCTCTTCCATGCATAGGCTATAGAACTATTCATCATGGGAGGAAGCGTATATGGAGCTGACAATAGCTCATTGGTTATATGGTTTATTTACACTTGCGATTATAGGTACTATGATTTTTCGAAGAGGTGTTGTACTCCCTTCATTGTTAGGGACATTTATAATCGCTTGGGTATACAATGGAAGTATAATTGAAGGGTTTACAGCAATTTTCAATGCCAATCTTGTAGCAGCTCAAGAACTTTTTAGTATATTTTTAATTATTACCTTTATGTTGGCTCTTCTTTATTCTTTACGTGATCTTGGGGCAGATAGGAAAATGATTCAGCCTATCCAGAAGATGATGATTAATGGGCATGTGTCTTATTTTGTTCTTGTTGGCGTGACCTATGTGATTTCACTTTTCTTCTGGCCAACACCTGCTGTTCCTTTAATCTGTGCACTACTTGTTCCTGCTGCAGTACGGGCAGGCTTACCGGTCATGACTGCTGCGGTTGCGATTGCTATTGCCGGGCAGGGAATGGCGCTTTCCTCTGATTATGTGGTGCAAGTAGCACCTAGTCTGTCAGCAACCTCTGCTGGAATTGATACGACTTTGGTTGCGGATAAAGCATTGATTCTATCTTTCATAGCTGGAGGAACTGCGATTCTTTTAGCATATTTTCTTTATCGAAAGTCAATTCGTACGAAAGATGATAAATTAAATGACGTTGATCTGCAGAAATTACAATCTACAACGGAATCAACAAATAATCCAAAAACGTTACATTTAACGATGTGGAGTAAATTATTTGCCACTATAGTCCCATTAGTACTGGTTGGGGTAGTGGTTTATATGGTTTACGAAAAGCTTATCTCCGGAAGAATGAGTGGACTTGAAGGTGGAGATGGAGCTGCTTTTGTTGGTGGGGTTGCCGTGATTCTGTTGTTATTATCGACGGTAGCTTTTGGACGTGAGCATGCATTGGATTATATTACAAACCATATTACGGATGGGTTTGTGTTTGCTTTTAAAGCAATGGGACCGGTTATTCCAATCGCGGGCTTTTTCTTTCTGGGGAGTTCGGATTTTTCCGGGAATATCTTAAGTTTAGATGAAAATCCACCTGCATTATTGTTTGACCTTGTGCAATCCACTCAAGGATTTTTGCCTGAAAGCTCCTTGCTTGCTGCTTTTAGCGTATTGATCATCGGTATCATTACCGGGCTTGATGGCTCAGGATTCTCCGGACTACCGATCACAGGCGCATTGGCTGCTTCACTTGAAACGGGGACTATTGATGCTGGTACTCTTGCCGCCATTGGGCAATTGGGATCGATTTGGACTGGTGGTGGAACACTTGTCGCATGGTCATCACTGATTGCAATCGCAGGCTTTTGCGGCGTTTCTGTTATGTCACTGGTTCGTAAAAACTTTTTCCCGGTTATTCTCGGATTATTCGTATCAACGTTGGTTGCTGTACTTATTTTTTAACGAATTATGAGGGCCTAAGCCGTTACAAAGGTTTAGGCTTTTACTTTTATTCCACATGAAAAGGTTCAAAATTGTTTACAATTATATCATTATTAAATAAAATGAAAGTTGTACTACATATTATCAAACAAACATAGCTTTAATTAGGGTAAAGTTGACTATTTTTTTATCCAAAAATAGTCAGATGATTCCTAAAATGGGGGGGAGAAAAATGTCGGGGATTTTAGTTGCGCTGATAGGGATTATTATATTAGCCTTAGGGTATCGCTATTATTCAAAGTTTGTGGCAGAAAAGATCTATCGTCTGGATCCTGATTATGTCACACCAGCGCATAAGTACAAAGATGGTGTGGATTTTGTGCCGACAAATAAATTTGTGCTATGGGGGCATCATTTCACATCTGTTGCTGGAGCAGCGCCGATAATGGGTCCAGCAGTAGCATTATACTGGGGGTGGCTACCTGCATTTATATGGGTTATCCTCGGTACAGTTTTTGCTGCAGGGGTGCATGATTTTGGTACACTGGTTGTTTCCGTCCGTAATAAAGGGCAATCGATCGGAACTCTGGCAAACCGGTTAATTGGGCAGCGAGCGAAGATTTTATTTTTATTTATTATCTTAATATTATTATTAATGGTTAATGCTGTATTTACATGGGTGGTTGCGAATCAGTTTATCGAGTATCCAGCCAGCGTATTGCCGGTATTTATTCAAATACCGATTGCAATTTGGATTGGGTACGCTGTGTACAAGGGAAATAAAAAGATGTTGGGACCTTCTTTAATTGGGCTTGCGATTATGTACGGAGTCGCTATCATAACAAGTAGAGTTGATTTTCTCCAGATTGATCTGGTTAGATACTTTGGCGGAGAGGGAAGTACCGGTTTATTAGGTTTAGGAGCAGTTTCCTCCGCATTTCTGATCTGGATTGTTATATTAATGGTTTATGTTTATTTTGCATCCACATTACCGGTTTGGAAATTGCTGCAACCAAGAGATTTTATTAATTCACATCAGCTTGTTGTAGGGCTCAGCATCCTATATTTGGGCTTACTTTTCCTAAATCCCGAAATGTCTGCACCTGTTACAAATTCAAATCCAGATACGTCTTGGTTCCCGCTTTTATTTATTACGATCGCATGTGGGGCTATTTCCGGTTTTCATGGATTGGTTTCATCCGGAACGTCATCCAAACAGCTGGATAAGGATACCGATGCACGTTTTGTTGGTTATTTTGGAGCTGTCGGTGAAGGTATATTAGCGTTAATTTCGATTATTGCTGCTGGCACTTTATTTGCAAATGCAGATGCATTTTTTGAAACGTATGGTAGCTTTACAGAAGCAAATGGTGCAGGTCTCGGTGTATTTGTAGAAGGCGCTGCTAATCTGGCTTCCGGGATAGCAATACCACCTGATATCGCTACAACGATTGTCTCTATCATTGTAGTAAGTTTTGCTGCTACATCGTTGGATACTTCTGTACGGTTGCTACGCTATATTATTGGGGAATTGGGTGTTGAATATAAAGTTCCTCAATTATCAAAAAAACATGTGGCAAGTTCTGTAGCTGTTGTCTCAAGTGCGGCATTAGTATTGCTTCCCCAAGGGCCACAAGGTTTTGGCTCTGGTGGTTATCTAATATGGCCTTTATTTGGAACATCGAATCAATTGCTTGCCGGGATAAGTTTATTGTTAATCTCTATTTGGTTGAAGCGACAAGGGCGTAATTATGCGATTACATTAATCCCAATGATTTTCTTGATGTTTATGACATTATACGCCATGTTCCAGCAGGTTTTCTTTGAATGGGCATGGTATGGAACAGAGTCAGATATATTATTATTTGTCCTTGGAGCGATCATATTCGTTTTTGCAGTGTGGATTGTTCTTACCGCATTTAATGTGCTGACGAAAAAATATGATAACCCAATGGATCATGAATAATGGAAGAAGGGAAGAGATCATTAACGGATGGTCTCTTCTTTAAAACCCTCAAGCGAGGTGAGGACAATGTTGGAATATGTGAAAAAGATGATTCAATTTTATGAGGAAGTATTAAGCATGCCACATCGTCAGGAAATTGCTCGTGAACTACGGGATGAGGATGATTTGTTTCTGTTATTGTTGTATTCTGAGATGATTGGCATACCAAATCCAATTTATTATTATACACTGGAACTTTATCCATACATGATCGAGAATTTCCATGATTGGCATTTGCGTATGGGTATGGATAAATCGCCTCTAACAGGAATTCGCTGCTGCTAGGCAATCGTAAAGAAGAAGGAGGCGTAAAATGTGGAAGTATTAGCAAAGCATATTATTTTTGTTGGTGGTAAAGGCGGTGTGGGAAAATCTACTTCTGCTGCTGCGATTGCTTGGAAGTCTGCGAAATCCGGAAATAAGACATTACTTGTGTCTACAGATCCTGCACATAATTTAGGAGATATTTTTAAGCAGTCCATTGGTGGGAAAATAACGCTAGTTGCAGATAATTTGTCCGCATTGGAAATAGATCCGGAAATAGAAACAGATAAATATATAAAAAGTGTAAAAGAAAATATTAAGGATACTGTACAATCAAGTATGATGGAAGAGGTTCATCGGCAGTTGGACACAGCTAAGGCTTCCCCAGGAGCGGATGAAGCTGCGTTGTTTGATAAGCTAATATCCATTATTTTAGAGGAGCGAAAGCATTTCGATAAGCTGATTTTTGATACAGCACCAACAGGACACACCATACGATTATTATCACTTCCTGAACTAATGGGTGTTTGGATAAATGGATTGCTGCAAAAAAGAAGGAAAACGAATGAAAATTATTCCCAGCTATTAAACGACGGGGATCCGGTTGAGGATCCGATTTACGATGTGTTGCGGGAAAGGCAGGAACGCTTTTCAAAAGCCCGAGAGGTTATGCTGGATGGGAAAAAGACGGGTTTTATTTTTGTACTGAACCCGGAAAGACTCCCAATTTTAGAAACGAAAAAGGCGATTGAATTATTGGATCAGTATCATTTGCATGTAAAAACTGTAATCGTGAATAAAGTTCTGCCAGATGATGCAGACGGAGAATTTTTGCTGCAGCGAAGAGAGCATGAAAAACAGTATGTGTCCATGATTGAAGAAACATTTCAAAGACAGGAACGTATTTATGTGCCGTTATTCTCCCATGATGTAACGAATACAGATCAATTAGCGGAATTTAGTATATATTATGAGAAAGGGTGACAGGAATGAAAGCATTTGTACATGAATATGGAGAATTAAAAGTCAAGGATGTTCAGGATCCGGTTGCAGGGCGCGGAGAGGTAGTCGTTCATTTGCATGTAGCAGGTTTAAATCGACGTGATGTTGGTCTTCCAAATCGAAGAGGACGTACGGAAGATACATTAGTACTTGGTTCAGATGGTGCTGGCGTCATTGCGTCAGTAGGTGATGGGGTTACACGTGTGAAAGTGGGTGATGATGTTATTATTAATCCTTCTCTACGTTGGGAGGAAAATAGTGACGCACCGCCAAAGGAGTTTGATATTCTTGGCATGCCGGACCATGGCACTTTCGCTGAAAAAATTGTTCTTTCTGCAGCACAAGTCGAGAAAAAGCCGGAACATTTAACATGGGAAGAAGCTGGTGTTTTAGCATTAAGCGCATTAACAGGATATCGAGCACTTTTTACAAAAGGGCAGGTGAAAGAAGGAGACACGGTATTTATTCCTGGAGCAGGTAGTGGTGTGGCAACGTATCTCATTCAGTTTGCGAAAAATATAGGGGCAAAAGTAATCGTTACTTCCCGAAACGTAGAAAAGCAAAGGCAAGCAAAGGAATTGGGAGCAGACATTATATTGGATACAGCTAGTGACTGGACGAAGGAGCTAGTAAATGAAACGGTTGATTTAGTAATTGACAGTGTTGGACAAGCTACATTTAACCGTTCATTAGAGGTTTTGAAAAAAGGTGGACGAATCGTGATATTTGGTGCTACCACAGACGATACAGTAGATTTTAATTTACGCCAATTTTTCTATGGCCAATATCAGCTGTTCGGATCAACCATGGGTAGCAGACAAGAACTCATCGCAATGCTGGAACATATAGAAAATTTTAAAACACATCCTGTCGTTGATCAGACCTTCTCATTGGACGAAGCAGCGAAAGCTTTTGAGTATTTGCAGGAAGGGAAGCAGTTCGGAAAGATTGCTGTGCGGATGAATTAAAACTCGTCGTGCTGCAAGTGATTTCGAGAAGCTAGCACTGCTTGCAAAAAAGATTGCTAATGTAATTTGAGGTGTATTAACAATGCCTCGCCTCTCGTATCATGTGTTTCCTCCGCTGATATCTCGGTTATTCATGCTAAACTGTAATCTATATGCAATATATTGAAGTTACTTACCAGTGCGGGTGACCTAAGGACGCATCCACCCTTAGGTCACCTGGCCGGTGATTATAGCAAACAGCACTCGTATGAAAAGAACGTTATTATTTATTTTAAATAGGGACCAGCCATATCAATCGCTTGTTGCATTTTTTTGCTGTTTTTTTCATACATTTGTTTGGCGTTCTCATCTTCTGTAGCCAATGCAAACAGCTCTAGATCGGCTTGGGATTTTTTCATTGTAGCCAGTAGAAGAGGCAATTCTGAAGGGCTTGGTACTGCAATCTTATCATCATATAAATCGACCGTTAATTGACCATTTGTGTCTGCTTGTCCTAGAAACACATTTTCAATACTAACATTGATTTTATCCAATTCTGTTTCCAGCCAATTTGTATTCAAATTTAAATTGGCCAAGGGTTCGAGTAAGACTTTTCCATCCATAATCACCGTTTGCGGTTCTTTTTCCGGTGCGAGTTTTAAGCCTAGATCCTTTGGCGTTAAAGGACGGTTCTCTTTTTTGGGCAGAACACTTACTGTTCCGGATGGGTCCAATATAGCGAATTCAACATCAGAAGCAAGGAATACATTATTGTCACGCAATTTCTCAAGTAAGTCATCCGTGGTATATCCTTCTTTTTTTAAGTTATCCTCCATAATTTTGCCGTCTTGAATAAATACTGTACTTTTTCCATCCGTGAAATTACGAAAAGATTTACTTTTTAACGAAATATACTCGACAGTAAAAGGCACAATAAACCAGACAAACATGGCTAAAATTCCATATATGAGATTGCTGTTTGGATCTATCGTGTGAATAGCTACAATACCACCCAAAACGATGCCAGAAATGTATTCAAAAACATTTAGTTGTGACATTTGTTTCGCGCCAAGCCATTTTGTCATAAAAAACAAAATAACTAATAATGTAAGTGACTGTAAAATAATGGTAATCCAATCCGGCATAAGAATCGTACCTTTCTCATTGTTTTCGTTGGCAGCTAGTATTGTGGTTCTTCTTTTTCAAGATGTATAACCTGTTGCTGCAAATCCATTTTTATTTCGTTCATGATTTGTTGAACTTGATGAAATGTATCCTTTGTTTCCTGATCCTGGGCTTTATTTGTCATCATATTCAAGCTTGCCTCTATACTCTTTATCGATGAATAACAGCTTTTCACTTGCGCTCCGACTGTCATGTCATTTCAACTCCTATCCTTTTGATTTGAACAGTATTGCCCCAATCACGCCGAAAATAATGGCAGCAGAAATACCTGCACTGGTAACTTCAAACATACCTGTCACAACACCAATAAGCCCATGTGTTTCCGCTTCTTGCATTGCACCGTGAACCAACTGGTTACCAAAGCTTGTGATTGGTACGGTAACGCCTGCTCCAGCAAAATCAATCAATGGTTCATATAAACCTATTCCATCCAGCACAGCCCCGGAGATCACCAGAATCGTTAACATGTGAGCAGGGTTCAATTTAAATACATCAAGCATAATTTGTCCAATGACACAGATGAGTCCACCCACTACGAAGGCCCAGAAAAATATCATAAGGTTTCACTTCCTGACTCGATAGAAACTGCATGAGCGATACAGGGGATGGGGTCTTTTTGCTGTATACTCATTGGCGAATGAAGGGATCCAGTGGCAACAACAAGAATTCGCTTTAGATCACCTTTTTTCATTTGATTTAAAAAATGTCCATATGTCACGATAGACGAACATGCAGGTCCACTTGCACCAGCTAGAACAGGCTGATCTTCTCGGTAAATGGTAAGCCCACAGTCTACAAATTGCTCCTCTCTGACATTAAGCCCACGCTCATTCATAAGATCCAGTGAAACTTCTCTCCCAATATGACCAAGGTCACCTGTGATGATTAAATCATAGAAGTCCGGATCCACATTTCTTTCTTTAAAATGAGTCTCAATGGTATTTACAGCTGCTGGTGCCATAGCTCCCCCCATATTAAAGGGATCTGTTATTCCCATATCGACAACCTTGCCAATGGTAGAAGAGGTGACGACTGGGCCTATACCATCTTTTCCTACTAAAGCACAACCGGCGCCAGTAACTGTCCATTGTGCCGTTGGTGGTTTCTGTCCGCCATATTCTGTGGGATAGCGAAATTGTTTCTCAGCTGCTGCGTTATGACTGGACGTTCCGCTCAATATATAATTAGCCCCGTTACTATTTATAAAAAAAGCAGCTAATGCTAAACTTTCCATTGATGTAGCACAGGCACTGAATAAACCGAGATAGGGAATTCCCATTGTTTTTGCAGCAAAGTTAGAAGGAGTAATTTGATTGATTAAGTCCCCACTTATAAAAAATTCAACTTGTTCTTTTTCAATGATGCTTTTTTTGACGGCTACCTGACAGGCTTCTTCCATCATTACTTGCTGTGATTTTTCAAAAGATGCCTGCCTTTGCCACATGTCTTCATGTAAAATATCAAAATCATTTGGAATGTTTCCATTCGCCTCAAATGGCCCACCTACTGTACCGGTAGAAATAATCACAGGTTTATTTTCGAAGGTCCATGTCTGATGTCCAATCAACATTATAATCCACCCCATTTTATAAGAATTGTTTTTAAGAGTGCGATGATAAATGCAGAAAACACGCCATATACTATAACCGGACCGGCGAGCTTTAACATATTACTTCCTACACCTAAGATAAACCCCTCTGTCCGGTATTCGATAGCCGAAGAAATAACCGCATTTCCAAATCCTGTAACAGGAACGGCAGAACCTGCGCCGGAAAATTGCCCGATACGATCATAAACACCAAATCCGGTTAATAGCATTGTGATGAAAATAAGTGTGGCTACTGTTGGACTCCCGGCTGTTTGCTCGGTAAAATTAAAGTAGTAAATATAGAAAGTCGTTATCACTTGGCCGATAAAACAGATGAACCCACCAACAAAAAATGCTTTTATACAGTTTTTTAATAAGGGCCTTTTTACTTCACGCTTGTCTTGAAATGCTTGATAGGATTGTGCTTCTGGAGGTAAATTTTTTTTCTTTTTATCTGCCATGTCATTTCACTCTTTTCTCCTAAGTCTGTTCTTTTGATAAGGAAATAATTTTATCCAATGCTTTCTCAAGTTCTTTTTTTGATACTTTTTTTGATTCAAGCGCTTTTTCTAGTCGCTCAAGTTCCAGAATTATTTTTTTATCTGTGGAGATATCGACTTCCATGTTTGGAAATTTTTCTTTCATTTCTTTCTTTCGTTCTTCTCGAAAATTTGCGAGTCCAAATCGTTCGTGATGCTGAATTTCAATAGCGATCATCAGCTTCTTGGATGTATTAACAGCTTTTATAGAAGTTATTTCTTCGTATTTACTTAAGTATTCTTTTGCTTGATTTGCAGGTTCTTGATCAATGGCATTTGAAGTTGTGGAAATCTGGTTTAATTCAATATCATTATTTCCCTGTGATTCAGAATTCGTTCCACAGCCAACAAGCAAAAGTGCGAAGCTGATAAATACAATTGATTTCAAGGTGTTCATCCATTTCACCCATTTCTCTATTTATGCGTTATAGCGAGGTTGGCAAAACACCAACCCCAAGTTTACTTCTAAAAACCTTTGTATTGTGGTTCTTCCTGTTCGATTTGCTGTACTCTTGGTTCAACACTTTGCAAGACAGTTTGTGTTTGTTGTGCAGCATTTTCGTACGTTTGTTTGGCTTGTTTATTTTCCGTTTGCAATGCAAATTGCTCAAAACTTGCTTGTGCACTTTTAAGCCCGGCAATGGTCTGTTTTAATTGGCTACCTACCGTCATATAAATCCTCCTTTTTAGTAAGGTTGTTAATTATAATTTGAGCTTTGAGGTATAAATATACTTTCTACATTCTTCCTTTATGGAGATTAGAATAAAAAAGCAGCACATCCCATATGGATATACTGCTTTAGATTTATCTTTTATTAAATTTTTTATCCTTCATAAATGGTGTAACATCCATTCGTATGGGATGACTGTACTTTCGAATCATTTGCTCGGTCCATGTATCTGTTCGTGTATTGCTGGAGCGATTTTGATAATAGGATGTAAGCTGATTATCAAAGTCACGTATTAATGCGTGTTGCTTGTCAGTTGCATATTCATTCTCCTGATAAACAACTTCAAGCGGGAGACGTGGTTTGATTTCAGGATCTTGATCCGGATAGCCCACTGCTAGTCCGAATAAAGGAATGACGTGTTCAGGAAGTTTCAATAAATTGCTTACTCGTGTTATATCATTTCGCAGGCTGCCTAGAAAACAAATACCAAGTCCCATCGACTCTGCCGCAACAGATGCATTTTGTGCAGCCAGCGCCGCGTCAATTGTTGTTACAATAAATTGTTCTGTACTTTCCATACTTTCCTGCATTTGTGATTGCTCTTCTATAGAAGCTTGTTGATAAATACGGTTTAAGTCTCCACAGAATACAAATAAGTGGCCATTGTCTTTTACATAAGGCTGTCCCGAAACAGCTGACAACTCTGCCTTTAGATTTTCGTCAGTGATTCCTATAATAGTATATGCCATAACATGGCTCGAGGTTGAAGCTTGTTGAGCAGCCTTTACGATGGTATGTATTTGATCTTTTGTTAGTTTTTCTGATTTAAATTTACGGATAGAACGATGATTAAGAATCGTTTCTACTGTAGTATTCATAAATAAAAGCTCCTTTGTACACGTAATAATATTCGTTGTATTTGGCTCTTCATATACAAACGAACATCTCCAATTATACAATATTTTTAAAATGTTAACAGGAATATGCAATTGAAAAATGGATAATTATCCCTCGTTTATCAACGATAGATTTTTGTGAAAAGCTTTTTTTAGTAATAAAAATATTAATTATCCAGATTTTTTGTTACAATGATGAAGAAATTAAGAGGGGGGAGCAGCAGATGAAAACCTTTAAGCTGAAATCGTTGGAAATTATCGAACAAAGAGATGATAATCTTATGCCAAAAAAAATTCCCTTAAAAGATGGTCTTACGATTAACCGGGAAGATGATAATAATCAATGGGTTATCGAAGCTTTTATTGACTATTCCTACTTGCATTATTTTAATGAACTAAAGAAAGAAAATGAGATCATGCTCCAGGTAAAAATCACCAAAGAAAGTAATGAACCCGCTACATTTATCACGACCATTATTGGAGTCAACGAAATAGGGGAACATATGAATGTGCTATTTTTAGGGTCAATTGTTGATCGACGTAAAAATAAAGTGGAAGAGATCCTAATTGGTTTAATTGATGAAGGGTACCAAGGAAATGATTTAATAAAGAAATTTAAAGATGTAGTGGCTAAAAAGTTAGATTGAAAAATTTGGTCATGTATTTCATGAATTAGATGAGCTGTAAGGAGAATTATGTATGAATCATCGAAATCCTTTTTCCTGGTGGATAAATAAACGTTCGCCTGTGCAAATTCTATTGATTTTTTATTCTATTGCGGTTGTTTTATCAACAATAATTATGTCTTTGCCTGTCATTTATCAGGACGATGTAGCTATCTCCTTTGTCGATATCCTTTTTACAGCAGTAAGTGCTTTAAGTGTTACCGGATTAAGTACCATCGTGATTACGGATACACTCAGTACAAGTGGTATTATCGTTCTTGCATTTATTATGCAGTTAGGTGCAGTAGGAGTTATGGCAATTGGTACATTTATTTGGCTGCTTTTAGGCAAGAAAATTGGTTTGAAAGAGCGTCGTCTAATTATGACAGACCAAAATCAAACTTCTTTTGAAGGCATGGTTCGCTTGATTAAACAAATCGTTTATTTATTATTAACGGTCGAATTGATTAGCTTTTTTATTTTGGGGACCTATTTCCTGCAGTATTTTCCAACTGTTGGAGAAGCTTATTTACAAGGTTTTTTTGCAACAATAAGTGCCGTATCAAATGGTGGTTTTGATATTACCGGTGAGTCGTTAGTTCTATTTAAGGATGATTACTTTGTACAATTTATAAATATGATCTTAATTATTTTTGGAGCCATTGGTTTTCCGGTTCTCATCGAGTTAAAAGAATATATATTGTCAAAATTAGGCAAACGTGGGGAAGTGCGCTTTAGTCTGTTTTCAAAAGTAACGACAACTACTTTTTTTATCCTGATTGTCATTGGTGCTTTATTTATTTACATACTGGATGTTGGTCATTTTTTTGCGGATAAATCTTGGCATGAAGCATTGTTTTATGCGTTTTTTCAATCTGTGACTACTAGAAGCGGTGGCTTAGCTACAATGGATGTCAGTCAACTGACAGAGCAAAATCATCTGTTTATGTCTTTCTTAATGTTTATCGGAGCTTCTCCTAGTAGTGCAGGTGGCGGTATTCGAACAACAACCTTTGCGCTTGTAGTCATTTTTATTATTACATTTGCCAGAGGTAGAAGAAGTATTCGTATTTTTAATCGGGAGGTGTATGAGGAAGACTTGTTAAAAGCCGTTACTGTAACTTTGCTGGCGATTATTCTTGTATTTATTTCCATCATACTGATCTCGGTTGCAGAACCATATTCTTTAAGTCAAACGCTCTTTGAAGCCACATCAGCTTTTGGAACTGTCGGGCTTTCTTCTGGTATAACAAGTGAATTATCTGCATTTAGCAAGATTATTCTCATGTTCTTAATGTTTATTGGTAGGGTTGGTATCATTACAATTTTATTTTCGTTTAAAACGAATAAGAAAAGCGGAAATTACCATTATCCAAAAGAAAAAATGATCATTGGCTAATCATTTACTTTATTAGTTGTATATTAGCTCTGATATTATTTTCATCCTATTTTACTTTATTTAGGGGAAGGATCTTGATATGATAGTAGGGAGGAGTATTATATTTATTAGAGATCTTCTAAACGGTACATAGTTAATATGAAGGAGGTTCACGTTCATGTGGGAAATAGCTTTCGGCGTTGTTTGTTTAGGAATAATTGTTTTGAATGTAGGTTACTGCCTTTTTGATAGAGAATAAGGTAAGGGTCAGACAGTTGTCTGATCCTTACCTGGTTTTGCCCCATTCACTAAACGGATATATGATAAATTCTGACCTTCCAATAATCTCATCTTCAGCTATAAATCCCAATCCATTTCTGCTGTCTTTACTTATCCCACGATTGTCTCCCATTACAAAGTAAGAATCATCGGGGACCTCAATAGGACCTGAATTTCCGGTTCGTTGTAAGTCTTCCTCATTTAAAAATGTTTGCTGATATTTTTCTCCGTTAATGAATAATGTATTGTCACTTATTTCGATGGTTTCACCGGGTAAGCCAATGACACGTTTTACATAATTTTTCGAAGGTCTTTGAATAATAACTACATCTCCACGATCAGGTTCATCAAGTAAGTAAACTGCTTTATTAACGATTACTCGTTCACCGCTTTCCAGCGTTGGCTCCATACTTTCTCCTTCAACGATCGAAGTGGCAAATATAAAGGTTCGTAAAATGAAAGCTATGATGATAGCAATAATAATAGCCTTTGTCCATTCCAGCAATTCGTTTTTCTTTTTCTTTTCAGCCAACAGATCCATCCTTTCTGGAAAAAGACATTCCAATAGTATAATAGCATAGTGAACACAAGTATTCTAGGGATAAAACTTCACTCGTTAGCTTGTCATTGTCTATTTACCTATGCTAAAGTAAAGAAAAGCCTGAGGAGGTACCAATTCGATTATAATGTATCCCGACGATAAACTTTTAAAACGAATAGAATTTTTGCGCCAACAAATGGCTGAAGTTGCAACCGAAAAAGGGTATACTCATATTGATTCAATTGAACTCAGTCAGGAATTGGATCAATTATTGAACCTCTATGAGACGATGAAAAAAATTGAACAAAATAGATGATAATCTGTTTTCTGCAGTTCTATGCATGGTTAATCCAAGGTTTTCCCTCTGTAAATGCTCCATAAATGTCCAACCTTATGTTTACAATCATTTTAAATTTGGTTTTTTAGGCAGATCCAAAGTATATATACCAATCCTAGTATAAGTGCGACTAAATCGACTGTCGCACTAAAGATTTTAGGATGTATGCTCCTTTCTTATTGCTTAGGTGGGGGGAGCAAATACTCGAATGCTATACTTGATTGACCGATAAATTAAGTATAATATAAAAATTTCATAAAATGTTCAAATAATTATAAACTATGAGGGAGAAAACTAGGGTATACTTATAGTAAAGGATTAAAAAGGGGTGTATGATGTATGAGACCAAAATCGCTAAATTTTGAACAACTCGTTCAACAAAATAAAAGAGAATTATTAGATGATGAAAAAAGCCTTTCCCAATTAGAAATAAGGCTGGATAAAAAACAAGCAGACGCAAGAGAAAAAAGTCAGGAGCGGCATTAAGTCGCTCCTGACTTTTTTCTATAAGATTTGCTATTTACCTGAATGGCTACAATCGCACCAATAATCAAAGCCATTCCAACCATCTGCATAAACGTAAATGCTTCCTGGAAAATAAAAATACCGATAAACGTTGCTACAATAGGTTCAATTGTAGTTAAGATGGAAGCTTCCGAGGCTTCTGTCTGCTGCAGTCCATAGGTGTAAATAATATACGCAAATGCAGTTGGTAAAAACCCAAGCCCAAACGCATAGGATAGGACAAGTGGTTCCATAAGTAAAAATGCTTTTTCTTGGTATGGGAAAAACGGTACTAGTGCAACTGCTGCGACAATAAATGTATACGTTGTAATACTTAAACTTGTATATTTTTCTAATGCGAATTTACTAAATATGCTGTATAGTGCATAACCAACTCCTGATCCTAATCCAAATAAGATACTGTTAATAGGAAGCGATTGCATATTCAGTGGAATTACCCCAACAACGAAGCAAGTCCCAAACAGCGTAACAACTAGGGAGATGATTTTCACCCTTGTCAGGGGCTCTTTAAATAGGAAAAAAGACATCATTGTTACAAAAGCCGGTGCTGTATACAATAATGCTGTTGCAACAGGGAGTGTAGACAATTCGATAGCTGTAAACAAACAATAATTAAAGAAGATGATGCTTAAAATACCTGTACCTAAAAAATATTTTATATCTTTTGGTGTATGTAATTTTAACTTTTTAGGTGAAGTGATCATTAAATAGAGTAATAATAAAAGGGCTGAAGACCACGACCTTAAGGTAACAACCTCCATAGGTGTAAACCCAAATGTATATAAATGATTTACATACCAGCCAATAGTCCCCCATAAACCAGCACCGATGATGATGAGTAGAAAAGCTTTATTCAACGTATTATACCATCCTTTTTTAAATCGTTAAGAAGATTATAACAAATAGATGGCAACATTAGAGCATAGAAATGTATATTTGAAGAAATAAGTGTAGAGACTTTAAATACATACATTCAGAACGAATAGGGGGAAGCAATATATGTTTAACGTCAGCTGGATTAATTTATCACGGTTTACCCCTTTAGGAGTAAGGGAGGAACATATCTATGTTTTGCTTATAGCTATAGGAATCATAACAAGCTACTTGGTTGTCCAACCGTTTATTACCTGGTTTGTAGCAAAACGGTCTGCTAAATTACTAAGCTATATTATCAGCAGTTTATTGGTTATTATTAGTTGTTTTATCGTAGTTCTATTCATAGGAGACTTTCATCATTTACGGGTTCATTTGTTAAAAATCACATTACAGACTTTAGCAGTTTTTGGGGTTGTGCTTATTTTATTTTATAGTTACCGGCGATTGATGAAAACCAATTGAAAAAAGCGTATGCAAGAGGCAATACGCTTATAAAAATATTATTTTTCGTTTTTCATGTCCAGTTCATTCTGCAAATTCTGCAGCCAGCGAAATACCGGATGAAATATTTCCTCTGGTGAGTCTAAATGATCTGGTGCTGCATCCATCACTAGCTTTTTTTCAGTTTCTGACAGCTTTTCATAGTGATCTTTTAACTCATGCGTTTGCTCAGCATAACCTCTTAATTCAGACATGAAGGCATGAAGTTCTATCATTTGAAGTCCTCCTTTTACAGGTATAATACCTTACTATCGGAAGAGTGAAACGTGATTTTATTAATTTCGATGTGTTTTCTTTGATGGCCATTCCATTTTCCCTAAGGAGGAAGGTGTGAAATAGGAAGAAGTATATCTTTTTCTGGGCACAGAAGTTTGTCTTTTCTCCTTTGGTTTCCAGTCTATATAACGATAGACTATTTTCTTAGCTTGTGATAAGGACATCTTCGTTTGAGGGTTACGGTAATTATGGTCAAGTGAACCTAAATGTTTAAGCTCTTTGAAGTCTTGTTTTTCTGGAGGTATATGAAAAAAATAACTATCTACTTTTACAAGCAGGGTGGAATGCTGATTGCTTAGTTTCGGTTGATCCGAGAAATGTAGCCCTACTTTTGTAGCTTGTTTTTCCTTCAGCAGGCGATTAATCGCTTCTTTTTTTATAAAATATAAATGTTGAGGTTCTGGAGCCGTTTTGGCATGTCGGTTAATGGTAAATAAAGCTTTAGCCAGATCACTTAACTTGATATTGTTCTTCATTGCTTACCCTCCTTTTCTATCAAATATATTACTTGCCTTTATCCTATCGTAAAGCCTGTCCAAGTGCAAATGTTTTTAATAAAAAAGAACAGAAAAACGTATTTCTGCTCTTCTTTAGATCTATCTATTATCCCATTTCTTATTTAAAATCCCTATATCTTTAAGGAGACTAATGATCAATGCATCCTGTTCGCTTTCGAAAGCATCCTCTGTACAGGAGCCATTGGCTTCATAGTTTAAGTCCGCTGCGTCTTGCAACTGGGCATCTTCAAGATAATTTGTCGGATTGGATTGCTCAAAACAAGATGGTGCGATATAGGTACTTTTATTATGTTCAAGAATAATCCTTGTGTCGCCAGAAGGATGGGTCTCCTTAGGAATCGTAAACCCGGCAATAAGAATGATACCTATGAAAGTTAAGATAAAAATCCAAGTTTTCTTTTTCATGTGGAAACTCCTTTTGTAGCAATGACTATATGACAGCTTGTAGATCCTCAACAATTAGATCAACTACATTAACATCCAAACCATCATACTGTTTAATCACTTCCCCTTCCGGATTAATCAGGAAGAAACTAGTTCCATGGGTTACTTGATCTGAATCAGATGGGGGCTCTGCTACCATTGAACGAAATGATGTGATGGAAAATTCCTTAATGGTCTCAAAGTCATACCCTGTTAGAAATGACCAGTTACTTAAATCCGCATCGTATTCATCAGCATATTCTTTCAATACTTCAGGTGTATCATAATCCGGATCTACACTGAATGAAACGAGTTGAGCATCAATACCCTCTTCCTCCAAGCTTGATTGTAATCTGGACATATTTGGTGTCATCGTGAGACAAACAGTGGTACAATTTGTGAAAACAAAATCTGCTACCCACCATTCTCCATCTAGGTCATCTGAACTCAATGCCTCATTATCCTGTGTTGTAAACTCAAAGTCTGCCACATCTTCAGACATATTTGTTTCAATATCTTCTCCACAGGCGGCGAGAAAAAGAACTAAACTACCTAAAAGTAAAATCTGAAATCGCTTCATATTCTCCCTGCCTTTCTATCTAACCCCAAAGTTAACTTTTAAATACAGTATAACACTGGGATAATAATTTTAAATCGACATATCTATGACAATTTATCGGTAACTTGATTCCTTCAGGCTGTACTGTTTAACGTAAATACATGAATTTCCGGTCGGCATAAGAAACGATAAGGGAGCCTGGTTGTTCCGATACCACGATTGACATATAGGGAGAGCCCTTCATGATCAAAAGTGTATTTCCCTGCTACATATTTTTGCGCATAGGACGGTGTGTACAAATGGCCGATAAATGGAAATCGAACTTGACCACCATGGCTATGTCCTGATAATTGAATATCTACAGGGAAATTCACAGTGGTATCCGCATAATCTGGCTCATGTGCAAGCAAAATCGTAAACAGATCAGCATTCACTTGATCTAACGTTGTGTTTAGATCTGGCTGACCAAGCATGATATCATCCACACCAGCTAGTACGATACGTTCGTTATCCTTTTCAATAACAGAATGACTATTTTTCAATAGTTTAAAATCAGCTTGATCCATCACATCCAGAACAATTTCAGTGCCATAACCTCCATGGTCATGATTTCCATATATCCAGTACTTGCCTTTTGGAGCGTTTAATTGCGTTAAGGCGTTTGTAAGATTATCATTCCAATGGTATGTATGGGGTTTATCGACAAGATCACCTGTAAATATAATCAAGTCAGCTTCCAGTTCGTTAATCGTTGCTACTAATTCTTCAAATTGTTCCAATGTATATTGAAAACCGATATGTGTATCGGAGAATTGCGCGATTTTGAAATTATTAAATGAGGCTGGAATCTTATTGGAAGTAATATTATTTTCATTTATATGAAGCAATGCTGGTTCAATTTCCCGGGCGTAATAGTACGTGCTGCCACTTAAACCAACTAATGCTAAAAAACTACCGAGTGTTTTTTTCAAGAACGATCGTCTGTTCATTATTGTCAAACCTTTCTATAACCTCAGGTATATGAAACTAATAAGATTATAGCACGGATAAAGAAAAAATTAGTGGTTAAAGAATATAATCATAATTATCGGGAAATTATTCAGATCATACTATCGTTATCACAATAGAAACTAAAACGCGTATCATCCATTTTGAAAAGCCAATATCTAATCACAGTAATCTGATTCATTATGGATGGATGTATATAACCCTTCTATTTGTATGGTGCAATGGGAAATATTAAAATGCGTTTTTAATACGCGATTGGCTTTTTGCAATAAGTGATCCCGGTCAACTGTGTCATCAACAATTAAATGGCAGCTCATTGCAGGGAATTCAGATGTAATAGACCATATATGCAAATCATGAACATCTTTCACACCATCTAACGTATATAGGTTTTCGATGATTTTACCCATATCCACATTATCCGGTTTTCCTTCCATTAAAATGTGGATGGCGTCCTTGGTAATGCGAAATCCAGAGATAATAATTAGAAAGGCAACAATAAGGCTTGCAATGGGATCAGCAATATTCCAGTTAAATAAGAAAATAAGGGCACCTGCAATTAGTGCGCCAATAGAGCCAAGTAGATCACCAAATACATGAAGTAATGCGCTTCTAATATTTAAATTTTCTTTGGAATCCCCACGCATTAACATCCAGGCTACCAGAATGTTAACAATTAATCCCATAAAGGCAATCACCATCATACTCGCACTCACATTTGGCGGATTTGAAAATCGGTGAAAGGCCTCATAAAAAATATATAGGGAAATGGCTATTAGCGTAACTCCATTCAAAAAGGCAGCAATGATCTCAAAACGCCTATACCCGTATGTTTTATCCTGGGTCGCCTTTTTATCGCCAATTTTAAATGCGAGTAGGCTCAATCCAAGTGCTGCTGCGTCACTTAACATATGTCCAGCATCTGATAGTAGTGCAAGGCTATTGGTTAGAAAGCCGCCAATTGCTTCTACGATCATAAATGCAAATATGAATAGAAAACTCAGGAATAGAACACGCGTATTGCTTGGATGATGAGCATGATTATGATGACTTTCCATAAAAGATTTACCTCCTAGAGCGTGTGCTTTACATGTTCATATGATCATATTATAAAAACTTTTAAAATGGGTCAACTATAATAACTCCTGAAGATGTTTCTTATTATAATCTATGGTAAAATAATTATGTAGTTGTGTGTGGTAAGCGTTTTCTTTTTCAGATATTATAAATGATAAAATGGAATGAACATGTATATGGAGTTTAATTTAGGAGGCGTTTTTATATGAGTGTAACACAAGACAATCAATTGACAAATATAGCTGTTGAAGATGTCATGATCGCTTCGGATAAGGTTGCGCATGTACAGGTGAATAATCCTTTAGAACATGCATTATTAGTTTTAATTAAAACTGGTTACTCCGCCGTTCCTGTTTTGGATGCATCTTATAAATTAGTTGGCACTATTGGAATGACAAGCATTTTAAATCAAATATTAGGATTGGAACGTATTGAATTTGAAAAGCTGTCCGATATCCGAGTTGATGAAGTAATGAATGATGATATCCCTTGTTTATTAAAAGAAGATACCTTTATGAAAGGAATGAATGCTGTTATCAATCATCCATTTGTTTGTGTTGCAGATGGGGATGGATATTTTGATGGGATTCTAACCAGAAGAGCTATTTTAAAGCAACTAAAGCGAGATATGTATACATCAAAAACTTAATATTCAGCTGGCAATACCAACAAGTTGGCTGAGTTTTGGAGTATAGAGCGATTCACGATGTTAAAGTGTGCTGTATAATGTTATCTAAACCAGGATGAAAATTATCTTAGGTTTAAGGAACAAAAAGCCTAAAATAGAATACGATAATGAAGCTAAGGTCTATCCGTATATCCCTAGCTTCTTTTTTAATGGTAGAAAAAATCACGAACATTCTAATAATAAGGTGGGATAAAATGAAATTAAGGGATCAAATGCCTGAATTAGACGGGGCAACGGCATGGTTGAATAGCAAACAACTGGAAAGAAAAGATATAATCGGAAGGAAACCTACATTAATTCATTTTTGGTCTGTTAGTTGTGATTCATGTAAAAGAGATATGTCTAACGTGAATATATTTAGAGATACTTATAGTGATACCTTGAATATAATAGCAGTTCATATGCCACGTTCCGAAGAAGATATTAATCTTGATCAAATACAAGGTGTTGCCAACGAACAAGGGATTTCCCAGCCCATAATTGTAGACAATGAATATGCATTAACAAATGCTTTTCGCGTTAGATATGTTCCTGCATATTATTTGTTTGATCATGAAGGAAAACTAAGATATTATCAAAGCGGTAATAGTGGCGGTATAAACATATTGCGAAAACGAATAAATCGGGTTCTGGATCGTACAATTTGAAAAAACCTTTTACGAATACACTCATAAATCAGCTGAGTGTATTTTTTTCTCTTTTAAATATGAACAATAAAAAAGTTTAAAAAATTTAATGAAAAAAAGTGGATATTTATGTCCAAAACCTTTATATTAGTAATTGTGCTGAAATACTCATTTGGGGAGGGAATGTGATGAATATATTAAAAAGGCTAAAGGGATTTTACCTGCCATTTATACGATATTTCTTTTGGTCTATATTCTTTTTACTTTTTGTAACCGCTATTACAGTCGTATATCCCATCGTCTTACAGCAAACGATTGATAATGTTGTATTAGCTGATCAATATCATTTGATACCGTATATTTCAGTTATATTTTTGATGTTAATGGCAATTAAAGCTGTTTCTTCTTTTTCCTTTCAATATTTAGGAGATCTGTTTGGAATTACAGCAGTGTATAAGTTGCGTGAAGCCTTGTATGGAAAGCTACAAATCTTATCATTTAAGTATTATGACAATGCGAAAACCGGTGATTTAATGTCACGTTTAACAGCAGACGTGGAAATGTTCCGTAACTTTCTGTCATTCGGATTTGCTGATCTAATACAAGCGGCATTGTTGTTTGTAAGCAGCCTGGTCGTTATGTCTTTTTATTCTATTCCTCTAACCCTTGTGACAATGGCTGCGATGCCTTTTCTAATTATTGTTGTATATCGATTTGACAGGCGTGTGCATCCGGCTTTTCGATCAATAAGGAAATCTTTCGGAAGACTAAATACCCGGGTGCAGGAAAATATTAGTGGCATGAACACGGTAAAGTCATTATCAAGAGAAGGTTTTGAGATTGACAGGTTTTCAGACAGTAACCAAAATTATCGGCAAAATTATCTAACGACATCCGGAATCTGGGCTAAATATTTCCCATTAATGGAGTTTATCGGAAATATTTGTGTGGTTGCTTTACTTGCATTTGGAGGCTATCTTGTCATCTATGGAAATCTCGCATTAGGGGAGTTAGTTGCATTTTTTAGTTTGGTTTGGTATATGATGAATCCACTTATGAACCTTGGCTTTATTATAAATCAATTTTCACAGGCGAAAGCTTCCGGGGAGCGACTACTTGAAATTTTGGATGCAAGAGAGGATATTATGGAAAAGAGCAATGCTGCAGACCGAGCAATAGAAGGTCATGTGACATTTAAAAATGTGACATTGACATACACAACGGATGATGATGCGGCATTAAAGGATATTAGTTTTGACGCACCTTCTGGAAAAGTTGTTGGTTTAATCGGTGCTACAGGTTCCGGGAAAACTAGTATTACACAGTTAATCACTCGTTTTTATGAAGCGGACAAAGGAGAAGTCCTTGTTGATGGAATACCTGTCTCAGATTATAAATTAACAACGTTACGAAAACATATCGGATTTGTTCTGCAGGAACCATTCTTATTTTCCACATCCATTCGGGAAAATATAAGATATGGAAATTCGGATATGTCAGAGGAAAATATTATCGATGCAGCAAAAAGAGCGCAGGCCCATGATTTTATTATGGAGATGCCTGACGGATATGACACCATGCTGGGAGAACGGGGGATGGGACTATCCGGAGGACAAAAACAGCGGATCGCTATTGCCAGAGCCATTTGTATTAATCCAAGCATTTTGATATTGGATGATGCGACTTCAGCTGTAGATATGGAAACCGAATTCGCCATTCAAAAAGCGTTAAAAGAAGTTATGAAAGACAGAACATCTTTTATTATTGCTCACCGTATTTCTTCATTAAAACATGCTGATGAAATCCTGGTGTTAGATGAAGGAGAAGTAGCAGAACGGGGGACTCACGCGGAATTATTGCAAAATAATGGACCCTACATGCGAATATATAATATTCAATATCAAGACCGCGAAGCTATTATGGATAGAGCCAATTAATAAGGTATGGAGGGATATATATGGGGCATGAAGCAACAAAGCAGGAAAAAAACCGCCATCTTCACAGGTTCCATTATACAGTAGATCAGGCAATCGAAAAGCCATTTAATTGGAAACAAATGGTGCGCTTGCTTAACTATTTAAAACCTTATTCAAAAACCTATCTTCCCGGTGCGGTGATTGCTATGCTAATATCCACCGCTGTGCGTTTAATCGTACCTATTCTTATTGGGAAAGTTGCCATCGATATTGTTATTTTTAATGAGGATTTAGGTCTACTTGCTTTTCTTGTTCTGGGGATAGGAATTTTATATTTACTAAGTTATGTGGGAAATACATTTCGTATAAAATGGGTAAATCTATTGGGACAGAATGTTATTTACGATTTGCGGCAGCATTTGTTTTCACATGTACAGCGGCTGTCACATCGTTTTTTCGATTCACGTTCAGCTGGATCCATTTTAGTTCGGATTATGAATGATATTAATTCATTGCAAGAGCTTTTTACGAATGGGATCATCAATTTACTGATGGATACGGTGATGCTTACAGGGATTATGGTTGTCTTATTTGTATTAAGCCCGGAACTTGCTTTGGCAGTTTTAATTGTATTGCCGCTTATGTTTTTTATTTCTACAAAATTAAGAAGAACGATACGGCGTTCGTGGCAGGAAGTTCGTATCCAACAATCCAGGTTAAACTCACATTTGAATGAAGGCATTCAGGGTATACGTATTACACAATCCTTTTCGCAGGAAAAGGAAAATGCTGAATTTTTTAATGGGATCAATGAAGATTACTTTCAACGATTCCGAATAGCAACAAAGAAAAGTGCCATGTTTGGCCCGCTTGTGGAGATATGTAATGCCATAGGGACGATTATTCTTATTGCGTATGGAGCCTATTTGATTTTAAGTGGTTCCATTCAAGTAGGTACATTTGTAACTTTTGCTTTCTTTCTTGGTATGTTCTGGGAGCCGATTTCCAGGCTTGGTCAAATGTACAATCAGTTATTGATGGCGATGGCTTCATCTGAGCGTATATTTGAATTTTTGGATGAACAGCCAAATGTAGAAGAGAAAGAAAATGCATATACATTTACAGATATGAAAGGTCATATTGAATTTGATCATGTGGAATTTTCTTATGATGCGGATCGTGTTGCCTTGCATGAAATTTCCCTGGATATTCAGCAAGGCCAAACGATTGCCCTTGTTGGACATACCGGTAGTGGGAAGTCCACCATAGCAAATTTAATCAGCCGCTTTTATGATCCAACGAAAGGTTCTGTGAAAGTTGATGGATATGACTTAAGGGATGTGAAAGTAGACAGTCTCCGACAAAAGATCAGTGTCGTCCTGCAGGATACATTTATTTTCTCCGGAACGATTATGGAAAACATCCGATTCGGTAGACCGGACGCTACAGACCAGGAAGTGGTGGATGCTGCGATTGTCGTTGGAGCCGACGATTTTATTCAGCGACTTGCGGCTGGATATGAAACGGAAGTGGAAGAGAGGGGAAATGTATTATCAGCCGGGGAGCGTCAATTACTGTCCTTTGCTAGAGCATTGCTTGCTGATCCTAGTATCCTGATATTGGATGAAGCGACAGCAAGTATTGATACGGAAACGGAAGTGAAAATTCAAGCAGCTTTAGCGAAGCTCTTAAAAGGGAGAACGGCGATTATAATTGCACACCGTCTGTCAACCATAAGAGAATCAGATAATATTTATGTATTGGAAAACGGCCAAGTTCTGGAAAGTGGTAATCATGCGGAATTAATGAAGCAACGAGGAGAATACTTTGGTTTAATCCGATCACAATTTCAAATGCTTGATGCCATATAAAAGAAGCAACTTTCGTGGTTGCTCTTTTTTCATTCTCTCATGTATGATAAACATAGTTTGTAAATTTGATGGAGGAGAACGTTATGAAACAGGATTTTGCGGTTATTGGCTTAGGTCGATTTGGTGGTAGTATCTGTCAGGAATTAAGCAGGGAAGGCATGCAAGTACTAGCGATTGATAATGATGAAGAGAAAGTGAATGAATTTAAAAATATAGCATCACACGCAGTTATTGCTGATTCAACGGATGAAGCTATGTTGAAAGAAATTGGTATTAAAAATATTGATCATGTCATTGTAGCGATTGGTGAGAATATTCAAGCAAGTATTTTAACTGCAGTCATATTAACGGATTTAGATATAAAAAGAATAACAGTAAAAGCCCAAAACGATTATCATGAAAAGATTTTAAATAAACTCGGAATTGATGAGGTCGTACATCCTGAACGGGATATGGGAAAGCGTATCGCCCATCATATATTCTCCAATAATATTATGGACTATATCGAATTATCGGATGAACATAGTATTGTGGAAGTGAAAGCAGGCAAGAAGATGGCTGGAAAAACACTAGTCGATCTTAATATTCGGGCAAATTATGGATGTAATATAGTAGCAATCAGACAAGGGGAGGAAATTAATGTGTCTCCACGTGCTGATGAGGTATTGAAGAATGATGATATTCTTATTGTCATAGGTTCAGATAAGGACATCTCCCGATTTGAGAAACACCTTGTCATCGATAATTAAGGCGCTTTTCTTAAGCCATTGTAGCTTTAAAACTTCGTGGTTGATATAATACTGTGGCGTAGTGAAAGTAACTTTATGAGAAGGCTCTCGTTCTAATGATAGTTGTGAGCGTAGCGGTATCCTACGCTCAACCAATGTTTGGAAAAAGAATGGCACAACTACGTCCAAGTTTATTTCTTTTGCGACAAAAAAAGACATTGCTGGTATTTATTTTACCAGCAATGTCTTTTTTTAGATCTCCATAATGATTGGCAGTACCATCGGCCTGCGTTTTGTTTTATCATGCAGAAATGGTGCTATTGTGTCGGTTATTTCATTTTTAATTTCTGACCACTGGGTTGTTCTTCTTTCCATCACTTTTTCCAAGTGAGCAGAAACCTTTTTCTGCGCTTCATTTATCAAGTCTTCTGATTCACGCATATACACAAATCCACGTGAGATTATATCCGGACCTGAAGCAATTTTAAATTCTTTCATATTGATGCTGACAACAACAATAACCAATCCTTCTTCAGATAAAATACGTCGATCACGAAGAACAATATTTCCAATATCACCAATGCCGCTACCGTCAACAAATATCGATCCGGAAGGAATTTTCCCTGCTATTAATGCGTTGTCTTTACCTAGTGCCAGTACATCACCATTATCCATAACAAATGAATGGGTTGGATCAATACCGCATGCATCTGAAAGTTTTATATGTTCTTTTAGCATTCTGTATTCTCCATGAATTGGCATGAAGTACTTCGGTTGCATAAGACGCAGCATTAGTTTTTGATCTTCTTGCGTTCCATGTCCCGATGTGTGAACATTACTTAAGGGTCCATGAATAACTTCTGCGCCAGCGCGATACAATTTATTAATGGTCCTACCAACACTAACCGTATTTCCAGGGATTGGTGATGAAGAAAATACAACGGTGTCACCAGGTATCATTTGTATCTGTCTGTGCGTTCCGTTTGCAATACGGGAAAGAGCTGCCATTGGCTCACCTTGGGATCCTGTACATAGAATGGTTACTTCTTGAGCAGGGAGACGGTTAATCTGATTTGGCTCAATAAATGTATCCTTTGGAGCTTGAATGTAACCCAACTCCTGGCCAAGATTGATTGCTGATTCCATGCTGCGACCAAATACCGCTACTTTGCGATTATACTTCACAGCGGCATCAATCACCTGTTGAAGCCGATAAATATTGGAAGCAAACGTTGCAAAAATTAACCTGCCATCAACACTGCCAAAAATTTCATCAATATTGTCCCCAACTACTCTTTCGGACATGGTGAAACCAGGTATTTCACTGTTTGTACTATCTGAAAGTAAGCAAAGTACGCCTTCTTTGCCTATTTCAGCCATTTTTGTCAGATTAGCTGGTTCACCAACCGGGGTGAAATCAAATTTAAAATCACCTGTGTGAACAATATTTCCAGGAGGTGTTTTAACAACGATACCATAGGAATCGGGAATACTGTGTGTTGTACGGAAAAAACTGACGGAAGTTTTACGGAATTTAATAACATCATCTTCTTGAATGGTGTTTAATTTAGCATTTCTTAATAATCCATGTTCATCCAATTTATTTCTTATTAAACCGAGCGCGAGTTTTCCAGCATAAATGGGCACATTAATTTCACGTAAGAGGTATGGGATACCCCCGATGTGATCTTCATGTCCATGCGTGATGAATAATCCTTTTAGTTTATCCTGGTTTTGTACTAGATAGCTATAGTCCGGGATGACATAGTCAATGCCGAGTAACTCATCTTCAGGAAATTTCATACCTGCATCGATTAAAATGATTTCATCCTGAAATTGTACGGCATACGTGTTTTTTCCTATTTCACCTAGTCCACCTAGCGCAAAAACAGCTGTTTGATCATTTTTCACAAACTTCATTTATTTACACATTCTCCGTTGTGAAATTCTCGGATTGTTTTTCGTAATTAAGATGTGCTTCATTTAATACATGGATATACTCGATATTTAAATTGCGATCGCTTAGTTTATGACGTACCTCACGTTCAGATTCTGCTACTATATATAAACTCTTTGTACGTTCACGAACAGGAACTTCATCTGGTAATTCTTGAAATAATACTTTGTAAATCATTTCATCTCTCCTTATAATTCATTTTCTTTTGTATTATTTGGTTAAAAGTTAGTTTGTTCTCAGGAGAACGAAACTTCCCGTTAACTGTTTATTTGAATATTATTCATTTAAAGATTCCGTATTTAAAATATTTCCGTCAATGTGTTTCCGTAGCATGGCTATTTATTCTATGGTACCTTGTTGTTGTGATTGGTTTTATCAATGGTAGTCTTTTTCACAAGTTGTAGGTACACGTCCTTGGCCTAAAAAGTCCTTCCAGCGTTTCTTCAGCTTTTCTCTTAGGCGTTTTAGCATGTGGTCACACATCTCCTTCCTGAAAATTTAAGAAAAGCAACAAAAAACGTTCTACCGATCCAATCCCTCTTAACTATAGTATAGTACGATTTGAGGGAAATTGAAATAATAATACTTTATTTGTACGAAAAATTTATTGTTATACCTATTTTTTACAGAGAAATGATTCTTATACTAAAATGATGTTAGGAGAATACGGATGAATAAAAAGATTGTCTTTTTTGATATTGATGGAACGCTTTTGGATCATAATAAAAAAATTCCTTTATCTACAAAAAAAGCCGTTGAACAATTGAAACAAAATGGAGTATATGTCGCAATAGCAACGGGCCGGGCGCCGTTTATGTTTGAAGATATTCGGAAGGAATTGGGAATTGAATCATTTGTTAGTTTTAACGGTCAATACGTTGTTTTTGAAGGGGAAACCATTTACAACAATCCAATAGGACAGAAAGAGCTTGCAATGCTGTATAAGAACGCTCAGGAAAGGAATTATCCCATGATTTTTATGGGGGATAAACATATGCGAGCATCCGAAGGCGGACATCCTCAGATCACGAAAAGTATGGATAGTCTGCACTTTCATTACCCAGAAGTTGATACTGACTTCTTTAAAGGGAATACAATATATCAAGCCTTATTATTTTGTGAAGAGAACCAAGAACACCCTTTTATTCAAAATCACGCATCATTGGAATTTGTCAGATGGCATGAATACTCTTGTGATGTGTTGCCTAGTGGGGGATCAAAAGCGGTAGGTGTAAAAAAACTGCTCAAAGCAAGTGGCTTACATCTAGATGATTCCTACAGTTTTGGTGATGCGATGAATGATATGGAAATGACTCAGGAAATAGGAACAGGGGTTGTGATGGGAAATGGGGTACTGGAATTAAAACAAGTAGCCGATTATATCACAGATGATGTTGAAAATGACGGTATTGCAAAGGGATTAAAAAAGCTTGAATTAATCTAGATATAGAAGAGGCTGGGGTAAAAACGTTTTTATCCCAACCTCTTCTTCATTATTCAGTATCAACCGGTTTCGCGTTATCCGGGATTGCAAATGGTTGATCTTTATTAATATGATCGAAAAACATAATGCCATTTGTATGATCAATCTCATGCTGAAAAATGATTGCAGGATATCCTTTTAACCGTAACTTTAAGGGATTGCCGTCCATATCATGTGCCCTAACAGTAATACGTGCATGACGCGGAACGAATCCCTCGACATTTCGATCAACAGAGAGACATCCTTCTCCACTTGATAAATAGGATTTCTCCACTGAATGACTAATGATCTTCGGATTCACTAATCCATAACTGTAAAGCTTACCATTAGAATCTTCAACGTGGATGGCGGCTAGTTTTTTATTAATCCCCAGTTGTGGAGCGGCTAATCCGACTCCTGCCCTCAAATTATATTTTTCAGCTATTTCTTCATCTTGGCTATTTTTCAAAAACGTAATCATATCTTTTAATAATTGCTTATTTTCATCGCTTAGGGGAACTTCCACCTCATCTGCCAATGTCACTAAAGACGGGTGGCCTTCGCGAACAATATCTTTCATTGTTATCATGACTTGTCACTCCTTATACTCACATCAATTTCTATTTTATCATAACTATAGCTTGGATTTCACAAATTTTCTCTGCAATAGGTTAAAAAATTGATGCTATTTTTATACTGATTTGTGTTATACTAGGAAAGATATTAATGATGGAGTGAAAGAGTAGGAGGTCAGTATGCGTAATCCTTTAAAGAAATCAATCATTGTTCTCGCGATCAGCTTAAGTATAGTTTTAGCTGCATGCAGTGGAGAATCAGCGGAGCAACAATTACATAATCATTTGGAAGAAGCTGTTTCTTTAGAAGAAGAATTTGAACAGCAACAAGAGGAAATCATCAACTTAGAAAAACAGGAACAGGAATTATATAAGGAAATTATTGAACTAGATGCGGATGAATTGGATCAAATTCAGGAAAATTCCCAACAGGCAATTAATACTGTTGATCAGCGTTCCGACAAAATAGAGCTGGAAAAAGAGAGTATTGATGCATCTCAAGAGGAATTTAATGAAGTTTCAGGCTTGATTGAAGATCTTGAAGAAGAGACTAAAGCAAAGGCAGAGGAAATGTATCAAATAATGGAAAATCGTTATAGTGCTTATAATGATTTGTATGATGCGTATACCCAGTCTCTCGAATTGGAAAGGGAATTATATTCCATGCTACAAGAGGAAGATTTAGAGCAGGAGGCATTATCAGATCATATTAACACCGTTAACGAAGGTTATCAGCAAGTACTTGAAGCGAATGAACAATTTAATGAATATACCGTTGAATATAATGCATTAAAACAGGAATTTTATGAGTTGGCTGGTTTAGATGTAGAATATGAAGAGAATACATCTGCTGAAGAAGGGGAGAACGAGGAAGCGTCTGAATAAAAATGTAGTTGTGAAGGATGAAATAATCGATTGATTATTTCATCCTTTTTTAATGAGAGAAGTAATACAGATTACGGGTGTAAGTATAACAGATTAGGTTTCTTATCTTACATTGTCATAGAACACTTTATAAAAATAAATAATCTAATACAAAGTGTTTGACCAAATTTACTTTATGGGCTAGAATTTAACTAGATTAAAAATTGTACCAATAAAATTTACTTAAATTATGTAACAGATATATACAATTCCATTCCATTATGTGATTAATGAACACGTGAAAAGGGTACATGAAGTAAGGGATAAAAATGGTACAGATTTTTTTCTTATTTGGGAAGGCTAGTAAGGAAATATAAAAATGGAGATAAAGAAAGGAAGAGGTGACCTATTTTGAAACACGTACTTGAAAGTGTTGAAAGTCAGTTCGAAATGTTCCAAGTTCTGAATGAAAATGGAGAAATTGTCAACAAAGATGATATGCCTGATCTATCGGATGAAGAATTAAAAGAGCTCATGCGCAGAATGGTGTATACACGTATATTAGATCAACGCTCGATTGCCTTAAATCGACAAGGGCGATTAGGGTTCTATGCGCCAACTGCTGGTCAGGAAGCTTCTCAATTAGGAAGTCAGTTTGCTTTGGAGCAGGATGATTTTCTTCTGCCAGGATATCGTGATGTGCCACAACTTATTTGGCAGGGCCTTCCATTATATCAAGCATTCTTGTTCTCAAAAGGACATTTCCATGGGAATCAAATGCCGGAAAATGTACAGGCTTTAAGCCCACAAATTATCATAGGTGCACAATATGTTCAAACGGCCGGGGTTGCCTTAGGTATGAAATTACGAGGTAAGAAGAATGTTGCAGTTGCCTATACTGGTGATGGCGGGACCTCTCAAGGTGATTTCTATGAAGGAATAAACTTTGCAGGAGCATACGGGGCTCCAGCGATTTTCTTTGTTCAAAATAACTATTTTGCTATATCTGTACCTGTAGAAAAACAATCAGCAGTAAAAACATTGGCACAAAAATCTGTTGCTGCCGGAATAGAAGGAATACAAGTGGACGGAATGGATGTTTTAGCAGTGTACGCTGTAACGAAGCATGCTCGTGAACATGCCATTAATGGAGACGGCCCAATGCTTATTGAAACATTAACATACCGTTACGGTCCACATACCATGTCCGGCGATGACCCAACGCGCTACCGTACAGATGAACTTAATGATGAATGGGAGAAAAGAGACCCAATTGTACGTTTCCGCAAGTTCCTGGAGGAAAAGGGAATATGGTCCGAAGAGGAAGAAAATAAAGTAGTAGAAGATGCCAAAGAAGATATTAAAAAAGCAATTAAAGAAGCTGATAATTATCCAAAACAAAAAGTAACCGATCTTATTGGCAATATGTATGAAGAACTTCCAGTAAACCTGCAAGAACAAATGGAAGAATACAAAGAAAAGGAGTCGAAGTAATCAATGGCACAAATGACAATGATTAAAGCAATCACCAATGCAATGCAGACGGAATTAAAAAATGACGAGAATGTACTTGTATTTGGTGAAGATGTTGGCCAAAATGGTGGCGTATTCCGCGCAACAGAAGGCCTGCAAGATGAGTTTGGTGAAGAACGTGTATTTGATACGCCATTAGCTGAATCCGGTATTGGCGGTCTTTCAATCGGTCTTGGTTTGCAAGGCTATCGCCCGGTAATGGAAATTCAATTCTTCGGCTTCGTATTTGAAGCAATGGACTCTATTAATGGCCAGATGGCTCGTATGCGTTATCGCACCGGTGGGGCACACAACGCTCCGATAACTATTCGTGCGCCGTTTGGTGGTGGTGTGCATACACCTGAGCTACACGCAGATTCACTAGAAGGATTAATTGCACAACAACCGGGTATGAAAGTTGTTATTCCTTCCACACCATACGATGCGAAAGGCTTATTAATTTCAGCTATTCGTGACAATGATCCGGTTCTATTTTTAGAACATATGAAACTGTATCGTTCTTTCCGTGGAGAAGTACCAGAAGAGGCATATACCGTTGATCTCACGAAAGCTGATGTAAAACGCGAAGGAAAAGACGTGAGTATTATTGCCTATGGGGCAATGGTCCATTCGGCTTTAAAGGCGGCAGACGAACTTGAAAAAAACGATATAGATGCAGAGGTTATTGATCTTCGCACCGTCTCACCGATTGATATCGAAACAATTATTGAGTCTGTGAAGAAAACAAATCATGCAATTGTTGTTCAGGAAGCACAACGTCAAGCAGGTGTCGCTGCAAATGTCGTTGCTGAAATTCAAGAGAGAGCAATCATGCACTTGGAAGCCCCTGTATTACGTGTTACAGCACCGGATACGGTTTATGCATTCTCTGAAGCGGAAGAAATATGGTTACCTAACGAAAAAGACATCATAGAAAAAGTAAATACCGTAATTGATTATTAAAATCGTGATAGGAGGTAAATAATAATGGCTTACGAATTTAAACTGCCTGATATTGGTGAAGGAATTCATGAAGGCGAAATCGTGAAATGGTTTGTCAAAGAAGGCGATGAGGTAAAAGAAGACGACGTATTATGTGAAGTACAAAATGATAAATCGGTTGTTGAAATTCCTTCACCGGTAGAAGGAACGGTTAAACAGATTCACGCAAAAGAAGAAGACGTAGCAGTTGTTGGCGATACACTAATTACATTTGATGCAGAAGGATACGAATCCGATGATGCGGATGCTTCTGAAGACAGCGGAGAAGAAGTAGCGGATACAACTTCAAAAGATGAAGAGGCCAAAGAGCAAGAAAAACAAACGGTTCAAAGCGATGACGGGGAGGCAGATGAAAAGCGTGTCATAGCAATGCCATCCGTGAGAAAATATGCGCGTGATAATGATGTGAAGATTCAGGCAGTAAATGGCACCGGTAAAAACGGCCGCATTTTAAAAGAAGATATTGATAACTTCTTAAGTGGTGATCAGCAAGTGGACACAGCTGATACGACAGAGGAAACAGGAGTTCAAGAAGAAAAACAAACGGCTGCTGCTCCACAAGCAGAATATCCTCAAACACGTGAAAAAATGTCCGGTATTCGTAAATCAATTGCCAAATCAATGGTTAATTCCAAAACGAAAGCTCCACATGTCACCTTACACGATGAAGTGGATGTTACGGATCTAGTGGCACATCGTAAGAAATTTAAACCGGTCGCAGCAGACCAAGATATTAAATTAACGTATATGCCTTATGTTGTAAAAGCATTAATTTCTGCTTCGAAAAAGTATCCAATTATGAATGCTTCCATCGATGAAGAAACGGATGAAATAATACACAAGCACTATTATAATATTGGTATCGCGGCAGATACAGACAGGGGCCTAATGGTGCCAGTAGTCAAAGATGCCGATCGTAAATCCATCTTTGCCATTTCTCAAGAGGTTAATGAGTTGGGTGAAAAGGCAAGAGATGGTAAACTGAAACCAGATGAAATGAAAGGTGCTTCAAATACCATCTCAAATATTGGATCAGCTGGTGGACAATGGTTTACACCTGTCCTTAACTATCCGGAAGCTGCCATTCTTGGAATCGGTCGTATTGCTGAAAAGCCAATTGTTAGAGATGGAGAGATAGTAGTTGCACCAGTATTAACATTATCATTGAGCTTTGATCACCGTATTGTTGATGGGGCTACGGCACAATTAGCTCTAAATCAAATCAAACGAGTACTAAGTGATCCACAATTAATTATGATGGAGGCGTAGATTTATGGTAGTAGGAGACTTTCCAATTGAGGTAGACACGCTGGTTGTAGGAGCCGGGCCAGGCGGTTATGTAGCTGCGATTCGTGCAGCGCAATTAGGACAAAAGGTTACTATTGTTGATAAAGGAGCACTCGGCGGGGTTTGTCTAAACGTTGGATGTATTCCATCAAAAGCATTGATTCAAGCAGGACACTTAACGGAACATGCTCGCGGCAATGAAGAACTGGGTATTTCAACGGAAAATGTTTCTGTAGACTTTTCCAAAGTTCAAGAATGGAAAGGCAAAGTAGTTAATAAACTTACTTCAGGTGTTGAGAGTCTTTTGAAAGGGAATAAAGTAGATATTGTAAAAGGGGAAGCATATTTTGTTGATAAAAATTCGGCAAAAATTATGGATGAAAAGAATTCGCAAACCTATAAATTTAATAATTGTATTATAGCAACTGGATCATCACCAATCGAAATTCCTAGTTTTAAATTCTCTGACCGTGTACTGGATTCCACCGGTGCGCTTGATCTTAAAGAAGTTCCTAAGAAAATGGTTGTCATCGGTGGCGGTTATGTGGGCACCGAACTTGGTTCTGCCTATGCGAACTTCGGGACAGACGTTACCATCTTAGAAGGTGCTGACGATATACTTGGTGGTTTTGAAAAACAAATGAAACAAGTTGTTAAAAAACGTCTGAAGCAAAAAGATGTCAAAGTTGTCACGAAAGCAATGGCTAAAGGTGCCGAGGAATCCAAAGATGGCGTAACTGTTAGCTATGAAGTTGACGGTAAAGAAGAAACGATCGAAGCAGATTACGTATTAGTTACAGTAGGTCGTCGTCCAAATACAGAGGAAATTGGTTTAGAGCAAGTAGGTATTGAAACTGACGACAAAGGTTTAGTAAAAGTGGATAAGCAAAGCCGTACAAATATCGATAACATCTATGCAATTGGTGATATCGTACCAGGCTCACCGCTTGCGCATAAAGCTTCTTATGAAGGAAAAATAGCAGCTGAAGTGATCAGTGGTGAAAAATCCGAAGTTGACTATATTGGAATGCCTGCTGTTGCGTTCACAGACCCTGAACTTGCATCTGTAGGTTATACTGAAAAAGAAGCGAAAGATGCTGGATATAAAGCAAAAGCATCTAAATTCCCATTTGCAGCCAACGGACGTGCCTTATCACTAAATGATAGCGATGGTTTCATGAAACTAGTAACACGTGAAGAGGATGGATTAGTGATTGGAGCTCAAATTGCCGGACCGAATGCAAGTGATATGGTTGCAGAGGTCGGATTGGCGATTGAAGCAGGTATGACTGCTGAAGATATTTCCTTAACCGTTCATGCACATCCAACACTTGGTGAGATTACGATGGAAGCTGCAGAAGTAGCTTTAGGAACCCCAATTCATACTATGTAAAAGGTTTTGTGTAAAAAACTCCCTGCTGGTTATCTACCAGCAGGGAGTTTTTTAATGCTTATGAATTTCAGTGTTCTTTTATCGGTATTTAATTCGAATGAGAATTTATTAAGAAAATAGTAATAACTCATTTAATCTAAAGGACAGTAGCAAATGATTAAACGATAGGAAAAAAAGTTCTATTCTATGATAAAATAATAGAATATGCGTGTATGAAAAATCCATGCAGATAACCCAATTTAGGAGTGAAACAACTTTGGACAAAAATGACATAGCAACTATCCGCAGACAATTTAAAGTGGATAATGATTTATTGAAAATACATGAAATATTTAATGTGTATATCATGAAAGAATCCAGTGATATTTATCATCACCAGAGCTCACGATTTGAAATACTGGAGACGGAGCAACAAGAATTGTTTATGGATAACTTTAAGAAAGTACTATCTGGTCAATTGGATGAAAAATTATTTGAATTAAAGTTTCAGCGTGATGTGGAGGACAGCAGTCAACTCATTCTCCATCAAGGCCTTTTGAGTAATGATACAGAGGAATGGAAGGAGTATATGCTTAGGCTTGTAGAAAAGATGCTGAAAGATAAACAATATGAAATGGATATTGTTATAAGTTTTATTCGGGGAGAATATATGAAACCGATGAAGAACAAAAGTGACGAGGCGGAGGAAAGTGAACGTGATACCGTTTATTCCCATCCTTTTATTTTATGCAGCATAAATAAAACGCAGGATCCGAAAAAAGAATTATTGTTTGATTATGTTGAAAAGGAATTTAAATATAATATTGTTGTAGATCCTATTATCAACTTGAAATCTCCTATATCCGGATTTTTATTTCCTTCTATTACGGATAATGCGCAGGACGTAAATCATGTCCTTTATACGTCAGGGAAGAAGAATGAACCCGATTATCATTTTATAGAAGAAGTCTTGAATGCAGAAGAGATCATGACGGCTGCACAAGATAAATTGGTCTTTGAGGAGGTTGTGAAAAAAGTAGCCGGTGATCAGGCAATCAATACGTCCACACTTTCGAATGTATATGATGAAATTCATCGGGTCGCAGAAGAGAATGAAGAAGAGGATACACCGAAATTAGACTATAAAGATGTTGAAGACATCTTAACAAGTAGTGGAATAGAAGAGGTTAATACGGAAAAGGTAGAATCCGCTTTTAAAACGGTGATTGATGATGAAAAGTATGAGTTTAAAGCCAATAATATCGTACCAAACTATAATTCAAAGTCGATCAAAATAGAAACGAAAATAGCAAATATCTCCATAAGTCCACAAGACTTAAGTTATGTTCGTCAAGTCCATTTCAATGGGAAACGTTACTTGATGATGGAAGTAGAAGAAAACACAGTGATTGAAGGCTTTGAAATGGTCCCGGAAGCCTTATTTCAAAAAGCGCCGGATGATGAGGAGAACTAATATTTACTAACAAAAAGCTGTCCAGAGTGAGACTCAATCACTTTTTCTGGACAGCTTTTCTCATTAAGATTCTCTTTCTTCTTCATCAGCATCTTCAGCATCAGGAAGTGTTTCTTCAAATCCTTTGCGCATTTTTCTTAGTTCTTTTTTCTGTTTTTCTCGGAATTTCGGATCATGTTCGCGCTGCTTGTGTTCCATTAGCAAAATACCATGTTCGCTTTTCAGTGCTTTGAAAAGGGAAATACACATAAAGATCATTAAAATCCCAAATGGGAAAGCAGCAATCAACATGGCCATTTCAAGTGCCGATAATCCCCCGGACCACAGTAGAACAGCAGCGATTGCGGCGAGGATAATCCCCAGACAGCTTTAATCCCCATGCCAGGATTTAATCTCCCTCCGGTTGTCAACATACTAAGCACAAATGTACCGGAATCAGCAGATGTAATAAAGAAGGAGGAAATCAAGAGCACTGCGACACCGATAACAACGGCTGCCATAGGCTGTGACTCAAGAAATGCAAATAAAGCTACCTCATTTCCCAGCTCATTCATTAACTGATGGATAATGCCGCCTTCAGCTGCATCCATTTCCAGTCCGGCAACACCAAAAATAGAGAACCATAGGGCGCTGAATACAACTGGCACAGCAGTTACTCCGATGACGAATTCTCGAATGGTCCTTCCTCTGGAAACTCGAGCGATAAAGGTTCCGACAAATGGGGACCAGCCGATCCACCAAGACCAGTAAAATAGTGTCCATGCATTAAGAAATTCTCTATCACCGGTAAATGCATTCATACCTAATGTCATACTTGGAAGATTTTGCAAATAGTTACCCATGGTTGTTGTAAAAGACTCGATCATCTGTACAGAAGACCCAAGAATAAATACAAAGACCATTAATGCAATGGCAAGAACAATATTTGCCCAGCTCAGGTAACGAATGCCTCGGTTGATTCCAGTAGTAGCTGAAAGGATAAATAGTACAGTGACAACGAAAATGACAATTAAATTAACTGTAAGTGTATTTGGAATTGCTTCAAAGGTAAAGCTCAACCCGGCAGTGATTTGCGTTGCGCCGAGACCAAGTGATGTCGCAATACCAAATACAGTAGCAAAAACGGCGAGTGTATCAATACCAATTCCCAAAGGACCTTTAACGCGGTCGCCAAAAAGTGGCGCAAAAGCAGAACTAATCAAGGCAGGTGCCCGGTGACGGAATTTAAAATAAGCTAGAGTCAATGCAAGCACAGCATATGTAGCCCATGGATGTAGCCCCCAATGGAATAACGTGTACTGCATGGCTTCTTCTGCGGCTGCTGTTGTTTCGGGATCAGCAGAAGGAGGAGTATAAAAATGCGTTAAAGGTTCTGTTACTCCATAGAATACGAGTCCGACTCCCATACCAGCAGTGAACAAAAAAGCAAACCAGGTAAAATAACTATATTCTGGCTTATCGTCAGGCTTTCCAAGCTTGATTTTTCCATATGGTCCGAAAATCAAAAACAAGGCAAGTAATACAAATCCTGTCGTAACTAATAGGTAAAACCAGCCAAATGTTTCTGAAATAAAACTATCAATCAAACCTAATACATATTCTACATTTGTCGGAAAAAAGGCTCCCCAAATGATAAATACAGTTACTAGAGCCATAGACACCCAAAAAACAGGTGTAATTGATTTGAATTTAATAATAAGACCTCCCTACAATTTTCTGTCAAAACTCTTATAGTGTAACATAAGTAGACACCATGTCAATTTTATCGACATTGATTAATCATGAATAATGCCCATCTTCTACCTTAGGTATTTCCCTGAATGATCGTTTTGCATCGGCTTTGGTTGATCCCTCCCTAATCTTAACATTTTTCTTGAGCCATTAACATGTTTTCCGTTGTATCTATTTTGGTGTTTCAACCATTTTCGGGTGGTAAATTATCTTTAGTTTGTACCAGATCAAAAATTCTAACCACTATTATATTTGGGATTCCCGATAAAAATAAAGCTAAACCCTTAAATTGGTATTTAGGGTAGGATTTTCTATATTCATCTATTATAATGAATAATGACATATATGTACAAGGGGGGAATTACATAAAATGAAAAAAAGGCTAATTTACATGGTCATTGCACTATTATTCGTTTTGTCTGCATGTGGCGGAAATGATGAAACTGCTTCTGGGGATACAGATTCATCTAACGAGCAGGAAAATGAAAATAGGGAAGAACAGACAGAGGATAATAATCAGGAAAATAAGGAAGAAGATACAGAAGAACAAGAAGAGGCTGATGAAAAGGAGGAAATTGCTGCCGAATCGGAAGAGCCTGAATATAAAATTTCTGAGGATTGGTCTGTTGTGCCGATAGATGATGCAAATGAAGAAGTTGTGCTTGTAACGATAGATGATGCACCGGATGAACACGCATTAGAAATGGCTGAAACATTAGACGAAATGGACGCAGATGCAATCTTTTTCGTGAATGGGCATTTTTTGGAGACAACGGAAGAGGAAGAGATGCTCAACGAAATTCATGACATGGGATTTGCAATTGGGAATCATACATATAGTCATGCTACGTTACCTGAGTTATCGGAAGAAGAACAAAAAGAGGAAATTGTAAGTTTAAATGATCGCGTAGAGGAAATCATTGGTGAGCGCCCATCCTTTTTCCGAGCTCCACATGGTGCGAATACAGATTACTCTACACAGGTAGTTGAAGATGAAGGTATGACAGTAATGAATTGGTCTTATGGCTATGATTGGGATGAACAATATATGGATAAAGATGCACTTGCAGATATTATGGTTAATACCGAATTTTTAGGCAATGGTTCGAATTTATTAATGCATGACCGGGAATGGACAGCAGCAGCTTTAAGTGATATTGTTAATGGATTACGTGATAAAGGATTTGAACCGGTTGATCCGGATTTAATACAAAAGCAGTCAGAGTAAAAGGGGAATTAGAGAACAGTTAGCCAATTGGTTAGCTGTTTTTTAATATTTAAATATAACATATCTAAAATAATGTTATTCTAATTTGGGGTTGTAACTTTTAATGTGTCATATTATAATGTAATTAGAATAACACATTATAAAATAAAAAGGAGCTGGTCCAATGGGAACGATAATTTGTCAGGATTGTCATAAAGTAATTGAGTCATATGATGAAGAAAAAGTAACTACCCTATATGGAACATGTCCTACTTGTAATGAAAAATAAAGATCAGAAATAGAGAAGAGCTGCGACGTAGCTCTTCTCTATTTCTGATCGATAGCACCATTCATCATTTAATGATAATATATATTTATTAATTTATCCTATTGGGTATAGAGAAAGGGACTAAGTGGATGATTACTAACGAATGTTATAAGTGGTGAACAAATAAAATGTATCATCAACAAGTCCAAATGTGAGGTGATTGATAAATGAATTATCATTATCCCATTGATGAAAGTTGGGGGAAAAAGGAAATAGTTGCTGTCGTTCAGTTTTTCAGTTTAATTGAACAGGCATATGAGCAGCAAGTGAAGCGTGATGAATTACTTGCCGGATATAATAAATTTAAGCAAGTTGTGCCATCAAAAAGTGAAGAAAAAACCTTATTTAAGGAGTTTGAAACAGCTTCAGGCTATACAAGCTATCGTGTAGTTAAAAAGGCAAAAGAATCAAAAGCGAATTCCATTTCAATGAAATGAGGCAGCACCTTCAGTCGTGCTGCCTCTTCTTTTTATTTAGCTGCCATTGCTTTTTTGTAAAAAGGCAATAATTTATGGTATGTCTCTTTAGCCGTCTCTAAAAATGTATCACCATTTGTTAGGCGAGGATCATCAACAGGTAAATGCTGGCCTATGAGAAACTCTGCTTTTTTCACGTCACGAAACCGCTCCACATCCTTTAATTGCAGGTCTTTCAGTTTTATGGCATCTTTTTTCATATGATCCAGCGAAATGACATAATTATTAGGAAGTCGTTTTATATTTTCAAAATCGTCTATAAAGCTTTGAGCTATTGCGGGTTTATGGTCTAGTTCATAAATGAAAGCCAGCCAAATGAAAACATGATCATCAAATAAACCAACCTGAAAATGCGGATGCTTTTTATACCCTCGTTTATTATCGGCAATTGCCAACCATGTATCGTTTGGTGGGTTAACGGTTCTTCTCGCATGTTTTGCAATATGTAAATACATTTCATTGCCTAGTTCAGCAGATAAATAATCAGCAAGGTAACTTCCTATTTCCTGAAATTTTGGTTGGATACGTGTTTGAATTGCTTCCATTCGCCCGTCCAAATCATGTATTAAAAATGAGTTAAAATCATGCTTCGTAAAACCTTCAAATGACATGTTACCATCCTTTCCATATGTCAGACATATAATTGATATTAATTATTACATTTTAGTCAAGGAATGTACAGAAAAAAACATGTTTAAAAATTAAGAGCTTCGGGGAAATTAGAATAAATGAATGATTCATTTTAAGTTAAGTGCTGTACCAAAATGGAAAAATAAACATAAATATATTAAAAGTGTTCTGAGAGGGCGTGAATGGTTTGAAATATGTAATGGAGGCAATCAGACGTAAAGAGGCCCAGGAAAAGCTTCCAGTTATACGTATGGAAATTGATTATGAACTTGTAACACTTCATGACGCATTAAAAGCGAATGATAACGTAGAAATTATAAAAGCAAAAGAACGATTAGAGCAACTAAGATTACAATTACAGAAAGCTGCATATGAATAATAAGCGCACATTCGATCCCCATTAGGTATATTAACAATAACCTAATGGGGATTATTTATTAACAAAAGCAATCCATATTTCATGACTGCGATCTTTCAATCTGATAATATGAGTAATAAACAGAATAAATGGGGGAAAGCATATGAATAAAACGTTTCGTGATAGCCTTTTTGATCAGGCTAAAGCATGGGTGCTAGAAGCAGGAGCTACTATTCGAAATAAGATAAATGACCCTTTAGATATCGGTACAAAATCAGATGCGAACGATCTTGTAACATCAATGGATAAAGAAACAGAGTCTTTTTTTATAAAAAATATAAGAGCCTCGTACCCTGAACATTTAATTTTAAGTGAGGAGGGATATGGTGATCATTTAACAACATTAAATGGAACAGTATGGATAATTGATCCAATTGATGGCACAATGAATTTCGTACATCAGAAAAGAAACTTTGCTATATCTATAGGTATATATCATGATGGTATTGGTGAAATAGGGATCATATATGATGTAATGGCAGACATCCTGTTTTACGCGAAAAGAAATGAAGGGGCATATAAAAATAATGTGAGATTAGCTCCTTTAAATCCGAATTTAAAATTTGAGGAAGCCATATTTGGCTTAAATCATTTTTGGTTATGTGAAAACCGTTTGGTTGATGAGCGACGGATGCAAGATTTTGTGAAAACAATTCGAGGATCCAGAACGTATGGTTCCGCAGCACTGGAATTAGCGTATGTAGCGGAAGGAATAATGGACGGTTACTTATCTATGAATCTTGCCCCTTGGGATGTAGCAGCGGGTATTGTTATTGTAGGTGAAGTAGGCGGCATTACTTCGGATATAGATGGAGTACCAGTGAATATGCTAGATAAGAGCTCCATTCTGACTTGCAACCCAACCATTCAGAAGAGGATCATAGCCGATTATTTACAAACAGGAAAAAAGTGACGTCCACTTTAAACGGAGTCACTTTTTTTTCGTTTCAATGATATACCATATCCCATGACCAGGGATCCAGCGATGATAAAAAGGAATATTAGCCAAATATTGCGCAGGGCGATAGCAACTCCTACAGCAGCAAATAAAGAAATGACAAGTATAGCTAATAATAACATGGGAAAGTTAATGTTTTTCATAGAACCACCTCTACTTTCTCTCTTTAGATTAGTATATAGCAAAATGACTTAATGTTCTAATCAAAGGGACGAACAAATGAATGACTGGCATGAAGCATAAATATTTAGTATGATGGTGAAAGAATTGAAGAAAGCGTAATATTATTAACAGCAGCGATGGGGGAAGACCAATGGATGCCACCAATGTTAGTCCTATTTTCGATTTTGTATTAAATCATTATCCCAATTATTTGTTTTGGATTTTTTATGTACTTAATTTGATTTTTGGAGCTATTGCTTTTAAGTTAGGATTTGCAAGAAAACTACCACTTTTAAAAACGATTTTTGTATATGTTATGCTTGCAGTTGGTACATACATTATTACCATATTTAGCATCTTCCAAATGCCAATCACAGAAAGTCTCATAATTATTTCACTCGTGCTTGCGATTTACCGATTCAGATTGCATAGGCAAAGAAAAAGGAATAACAGCTATGAAAAAACGCCTGAATAAGGCGTTTTTTAGATTTAAATCAAATCCCTTTTTTGTTTTTTCTTTCTATATAAGTGAAAGTTGCCTGTTGAGTGGCGTTGTATCGTTTTATATCCAATTCGCTCGTAACATGTTTCACATAAATACATATGAACTCTGCGGTTTCTTAGCCGTTTTGCTTCAGGAGAATGATCTTCTAATGTTTCTATTGTATCACAAATAACGCATTTTACCTGCATAAATTTTCACCTCAAAACTATAATGCCTATACATACTATAACACAGAAAGCGCTTCTTAAAAATCCATGGATGTTTATAACAGTTTTGATAGGGGAAAATAGTAATTAATAAATAGGGGAGGTCGATTTGATGAAAAAAAGGTATATTTTATCAGCAGGAGCCATCGGAGCTGCTGTAACAGGTTATTTGTTAACAGGTAAATTTAAAACGAATAAAAAGGAATCGGATACATTATTAGAAGATGCCGGAATTCCGGATCAATTAGCGAATAGTAGTCCTGCGCAACGGGATAACGCAAAAATGGTTTCCGAAGGTTCGCAATTTGGTGTCCAATATTATAATGAAGTACAGGAAGAAAATGCAAACTAAAAAGATCATTTAAAAGATGGATAAAAAGGTCCGCGTCGGTCAAGGTAGTTATATCTAAGGACTGTGCTAAATTGCTCGTTGCACCAAAATAGTGGCGGATTGCTGGTAAATCCTCGTCCCAGCGAAAACGTGTGTAGTGTTGATATTAGCACGTCTTGTGCGTCGAATGGACCTTTTGAATATTCTCTCGTAACGCAAATTACGTTCTTTTAAAGCTGTTATAACATGCTGTATGAGTTTTTTGTATATTTTTTCGTATTCCATCCAAAATAATCTTAAGTTGAGTATTATTTAGGAGGAATACTGCATGAATGTACGAATAGCTATATTGTTTTTAATTAGTGTATTTATTATCGCTGGCTGCCAACAGGAAGAAGAACCTTTAGCAAATGAGCAAGAACAAAATAATAAAATAACACAAGTGGAAAACTCGGATCCAGCAGAAAGAACAAATTTAAATAATAGTGAAATCGCCGATCATTTAGCTAATGTAGCAAGTGATGTACCCAATGTCCATGATTCAGCAGCAGTTGTTGCAGGGCCTTACACAGTTGTAGGAATTGATGTTGACAAGGATTTAGATCGTTCTAGAGTTGGCACCATCAAATATTCTGTCACGGAAGCATTACAGCATGATCCATACGGGAAAACAGCAGTTGTCGTAGCGGATGCAGATGTGATGGAAAGAATTCGCGGTATGGGAAATAAAATAAGACAGGGTCATCCTGTCGATGGTGTTGTAGATGAAGTCGCTGCAATTGTAGGGAGGTATATGCCTGAATTTCCTATAAGTGAGGATCAGCCCCAGGAACCTGACCAGAACAAAGAGATCATGCCTGAGGAAGATAAACAACAATTAGAAGATATTGAAGAAGAACAGTCCCACCCTGAAAGAGAAGGGAACAATGAAAAAAGGTGATCCCTGTTTGGTTGGGGAATCACCTTTTTAGAGGTTGTTCAAAAACTCGGTAATAATGACACTCTATAGGGAAGATTTTTCCAAAAAAACACTTACATCAATAATCAATGTAGAAGTCAATCCAATACGCGATGAGCTCGTCAATATTAACGGTTAATTAATAATTATTTTGGTAACACTTTTGATTGGTTCTTCCTTGTTGGAACCATCCATATAGTATAGATGAACAGGACCATCTTCTTTTAGTGGCTTTCCTTCTACCGAAAATAGGAAATAACTGTTATAAAGATCCTGAAGTGGTATTTCCACATCTTCATGATTTGTTACAAGTATTGCTGTTTCAGCTTTGGGATTTATTTCTGCATTATCCAAAAAGTAATGAATTGGCATGACATAAGAATTTTCTAATAGTTGATTCCCCTCCATCCGTGAGATACTTCTATTCACAGGTGGGGCTTTTTCAATAGCACGATCCCATATTTCGGAAGCCTTTTTCAGCTCATCTTCTGGTTCATCTTGATCTTCTTTACTTGTAAATGCTTCTTCTAGTAATATTTTCCTGTCATCAAAAATCCAGACAGTTGGATCTAACGTAATAGAGTAAGTGACATTTCCAATTATTGGTATTATCATGATTTTCCCCCCTCACAATGTATCTTCACTAAGAATAGCAGACAATATCTAATATTTCACTTGTTAGTGATTAACATTTTTATAACAAAAATGTTTGCAATTTCTTATAGGTAACGATACTATAAGTATAGAAGAAGTCTTTTTTTAGTGGAGGGGATAAGTTTGATGCCTGAGGTGACTGCAAATTATAGTGAAGAAGCCCATGCCCTTCTTAAGGCTGATGCTGATAAAATTTTACGCCTGATAGAAGTTCAAATTGAAAATTTAACAATGCCACAATGTCCTGTATATGAAGATGTGCTGGATACACAAATGTTTGGCCTCTCCCGGGAGATCGACTTTGCTGTGCGATTGAATTTGATCAGCGAAAATGAAGGTAAAGAACTTCTCGAAAATTTAGAGATGAAGCTAAATATACTGCATGAAGCAACGCAAAAGTCTGTGTGATTCATAATGTTGATCGCATTCGTGACGTCATGTAACACAGCAAAAACTTTGCCTGCATACTACGGTGGCAAGGTTTTTTTGTTTACGTTTGTTTGACAGGAAAAGTTTTATAAAAGAGCAAAGATGAAAAATTGAAATATTTTTAGTCTAAAACTATGTTATACTACTTAATAATTCTATTTCATCTGTAATTATCTTACATATAGTGGGGAGAAGTAAGATGATAAAGAGATTAAAAGATTATGACTTTACATTAATGATTACACCTATACTTTTAACAGCTTTTGGATTAGTCATGATCTATAGTGCAAGTATGGTAATTGCTGTTGTAGAAGGAAATGAAAGTACGTATTATCTCACCAGGCAAGCGTCTTGGTTTGGTACTGGTATGATAGGATTTGTATTTTGCAGTATCTTTCCATACAGATATTACCAGAGGTTCATGAAAATTATCATTTTCTGCGTAATTTTACTATTAATTGGTGTACTGGTTATCGGGATTAACATTAATAATGCGCAGTCATGGTTCGTGATTGGACCAATAAGTTTACAACCTGCTGAATTTGCAAAATTAGGCCTTATCCTTTATTTAGCTTCAGTTTATTCAAAAAAGCAAGCCTATATTAGTGAGTTCAATAAAGGTGTATTACCACCCTTAATTTTGACCGGGGTTATCTTGGGGTTAATCGTGATGCAGCCGGATATTGGAACAGCGGCGATTATCTTTCTTATAGCATGTACCGTGATTTTTAGTGCTGGAATTCGTTTTAAACACCTATTTATACTTATCTCTATAGGGGTAGTAATATTTGCAATTGCTGCTCCAAATATGGTTACAGATATTAGGATTGCAAGGTTTACAGGAGCCTTTCAGCCGTTTCAGGCGCCGGATTCAGGTGGTTATCAATTAATCCAATCTTACCTTGCTATCGGCGGTGGAGGATTGACTGGTGAAGGTCTTGGACAAAGTGTACAAAAGTTAGGTTATTTGATGGAAGCTCACACCGATTTTATTATGGCAATTATTGCAGAAGAACTAGGTTTTATAGGTGTGATCATCGTTATAGGATTGCTTGCTACAATTGTTTTACGAGGGATTTTTATCTCAAGAAAATCAAGAGATAGCTTTGGCGCCTTATTAGCGATAGGTATATCTGCAATGGTAGGAATACAAGCACTTATTAATCTTGGAGCAATAAGTGGACTCTTGCCAATTACAGGGGTTCCTTTACCATTTGTTAGTTATGGCGGGTCGTCCCTGCTTATATTACTGATTTCGATGGGGATATTAAATAACATTGCAATGTCAGTAAAGAAACAGGAACGGGAGTCAGAAGCAGAAACAGAACCAGAAAACGCACAATCTATATCTGAAAGAAATATATTTAATGCTAGAGGAGGAAGAACATGGATGAATTAAAACAGATAAACAAGGTATTGGTTGCTAATCGAGGAGAAATTGCTATTCGGGTATTCAGGGCTTGTACGGAACTTGATATTCGTACAGTTGCTATATATTCCAAAGAAGATTCAGGATCCTATCATCGCTATAAAGCAGATGAATCTTATTTGATAGGAGAAGATAAGAAGCCAATAGATGCTTACCTGGATATCGAAGGGATTATTAAACTAGCAAAAAGCGTGGGTGTAGATGCCATTCATCCGGGGTATGGATTTTTATCGGAAAATATCGATTTTGCAAAGCGCTGTGAAGAAGAAGGAATTATTTTTATCGGCCCCACAAGTGAGCATTTGAATATGTTTGGCGACAAAGTGAAGGCAAGGGAACAGGCTGTTAATGCTGATTTACCGGTAATACCTGGTAGTGATGGACCTGTTCATTCTGCTAGTGAAGTAGAAGCTTTTGGAAGAAAGCATGGTTTTCCAATTATTATTAAAGCATCCTTGGGTGGAGGCGGCCGTGGTATGCGGATCGTCCGTAGTGAAGAAGAAATCCCAGAGGCCTATGATCGGGCGAAATCAGAAGCAAAGTCAGCATTTGGCAATGACGAAATTTATCTGGAAAAATTAATTGAAAATCCAAAACATATCGAAGTTCAAATTATTGGTGATGAAGAAGGAAATATTGTTCACTTGTACGAAAGAGACTGTTCTGTACAACGCAGACATCAAAAGGTTGTAGAAGTTGCACCAAGTCTATCATTATCGGACAGTCGTCGAATGGAAATATGTAATGCTGCAGTACAATTAATGAAAAATGTAAACTATCTAAATGCTGGTACGGTTGAATTTTTAGTAACGGATGATGCCTATTATTTTATTGAGGTGAATCCACGTGTACAGGTGGAACACACGATTACAGAAATGATTACGGGTGTGGATATTGTTCAAACACAGCTGAAAATTGCTGCAGGGCGTAGTTTACTTGATAATTCAATCGGCAATTTAAGACAGGATAAGATCACTGTGAATGGGTATGCTATTCAATCTCGTGTCACAACAGAAGACCCATTAAACAATTTTATGCCTGACACAGGAAGAATAATGGCTTACCGGACAGGTGGCGGTTTTGGTGTTCGCTTGGATGCCGGAGATGGATTTCAGGGTGCAGAAATCTCCCCACATTACGATTCATTACTAGTTAAGGTTTCTACATGGGCACTAACATTTGAGCAAGCAGCACAAAAGATGGTCCGAAACTTAAAAGAATTCAGAATTCGCGGAATTAAAACGAATATACCTTTTCTAGAAAACGTTATCTTGCATGATAAATTTTTATCTGCGCAATACAATACGACGTTTATTGATGAAACTCCTGAGCTGTTCGTATTTCCAAAGCGCAAAGATCGCGGTACAAAAATGCTTGCATACATTGGTCATACAACAGTGAATGGTATGGAAGGGGTGGAAAAAAAGGAAAAACCCGATTTTTCAGCTCTTACTGTACCCAAGACAGACATTTTAACAGAAATTCCTAATGGTTCGAAGCAAATTTTAGATAAGCGAGGGCCGGAAGGATTAGCAAAATGGCTCAAGGAACAAAAGGAAGTCATGCTGACGGATACAACTTTTCGTGACGCCCATCAATCCTTATTAGCTACAAGGGTGAGAACGAAGGATTTGGATCGAATAGCTGAACCAACTGCCCGGATGTTACCGAATCTTTTCTCTGTGGAAATGTGGGGTGGAGCAACATTTGATGTGGCATACCGGTTTTTGAAAGAAGATCCATGGGACAGGTTATTAAAATTGCGTGAAAAAATGCCTAATCTTCTACTGCAAATGTTACTTAGGTCCAATAATGCTGTAGGTTATAAAAATTATCCCGATAATGTTATACAGGAATTTGTTGAAAAGAGTGCTAATGCAGGAATAGATATTTTCCGAATTTTTGATAGTCTAAATTGGGTTGAAGGAATGCAGCTGGCAATTGAATCTGTTAGAGAGAATAAAAAAATCGCTGAAGCTTCTATGTGTTACACAGGTAACATATTGGATATTGGCCGTTCGAAGTATGATTTGTCCTATTATTTAAATCTGGCAAAACAGCTTGAACAATCTGGCGCTCATATTCTGGGCATTAAGGATATGGCAGGCCTACTTAAGCCTGAGGCAGCATATCAGTTAATATCTAATTTAAAGGAAACAATAAATATACCTATTCATCTCCATACACATGACACAAGTGGTAATGGTATTCATACGTATTTCCGTGCAATTGATGCCGGAGTGGACGCAGTGGATGTCGCCGCAAGTCCAATGGCAGGCCTGACATCTCAACCTAGTGCACAGACATTATATCATGCTCTTGAAGGCGGCAAGCGGCAGCCAAACATTGATGTAGATGCCTACGAAGAACTTTCCCATTATTGGGAAGGGATAAGAGAGTATTATAAGGACTTTGAAAGTGGCATGAAAGCACCACATACTGAAATCTACTTACATGAAATGCCTGGTGGTCAATATAGTAATTTAAAGCAACAAGCTAAATCTGTAGGTCTGGGAGATCGATGGAATGAAGTGAAAAGAATGTATCGTCAGGTAAATGATATGTTCGGAGATGTTGTGAAGGTTACACCATCTTCCAAAGTTATAGGTGATATGACCCTATTTATGGTTCAAAACAATTTAACAGAAGATGATATCTATGAACGTGGGGAGTCAATAGATTTTCCGGATTCTGTTGTTGAATTTGCTCAAGGATATATTGGACAACCGTATCAAGGTTTTCCGGAAAAGTTACAACGAATTATTTTAAAAGGAAAAGAAGCAATTGAGGTACGGCCTGGTGAATTACTGGATCCAGTTGATTTCACCCAATTAAAAGAGACTTTATTTACTTCATTAGATCGTCAGGTAACAAGTTTTGACCTTATATCCTATGCATTATATCCGAAGGTCTTCATGGATCACCATAAATTTTGTGAAATGTATGGGGATATGTCCGTTCTGAATACACCGACATTTTTCTATGGTATGAGTTTGGGTGAGCAAATAGAAGTTGAAATCGAACAAGGGAAAACATTAATTGTAAAATTAGTTTCCATATCGGAAGCAAAAGCAGATGGAACCCGTGTCGTTTATTTTGAATTGAATGGTCAGGCCCGTGAAGTTGTCGTTACTGACGAGAGTGTTAAAGCAACGGTGGCAACAACACCTAAGGTTGATAAATCTAATGACAAACATATAGGCGCTACTATGCCTGGAACCGTAATCGAAGTAATTAGTAAAAAGGGAGATAAGGTAAATAAAGGAGATTATCTCCTCACAACTGAGGCGATGAAAATGGAAACAACCGTTCAAGCACCATACGAGGGTGTCATTAAAGACATCCATGTAGAAAATGGCCAGTCCATTGCAGTTGATGATTTATTAATTGAATTTGAATAAAGTTGGCTACTGAATTATCCGCATACGCATGATTCTATAATATTCTAGACTACATGGAGACCGGGACATAACTAGCCAAAAGAAAGAAAAAGAGGAACGTCACATCGAAACTCGATGTGACGTTCCTCTTTTTTGGAATTATATATATACATAAAAAAGATGGTAGAGACAGTGATCCTCCGAGAATCACTGCTATAACGAATAAGGGCAAATCCTAATTCATACCGGGTTCCATCCCAGCCTCTATTATTTTCCGGAAACGGGCTTATCTTCTTTTATAGGCAGTTCTTTTTCATACTTAGAACTTCTAGACGATAGGAGAATGAAATAACTCAGCATTCCAAAGAAGCAGGAGATGATAAACGCATGTAATAAGGCAACTCCCAAATTTAATCTGGTGAAAATAATCATAGCCCCAAAAAATACCTGTGCAGCAATCAACCCTAATGCAGCAATCCATCCCCAATACATTACTCTGTGCTGCCTATAATTTTTAATCATTTTTATAAATAAAGCAATCGTCCAAATGAAAAGAATGCCCGCAGCTAAGCGATGTCCCATCTGTACCCATTGCTCGAAATTATAATCTGCAAAAGCGAATGGTGATGTATTTGAGCAGAAAGGCCAATCTCCGCAAACCAAATTTGCTTCGGTATGCCGTACTAAAGCTCCAGTATAAACAACTATCAACGTATATACAGTTAGAGCATAAATTTCGATTCGATGTTTTTTTTGAATGAATAGAGATGTAGCATCGAACTTCCTGTCGATTTCAAATATGAGTAGTGTTAGTAAAAAAACCGCTGCAAATGAAATCAGCGAAATACCGAAATGAGCAGCCAAAACGAAGTCAGATTGTCCCCACATTACCGCAGCTGCTCCTACAAAGGCTTGCAGAGCCAAAAAGAAAACAGATAATAGAGACAGGAATTTCACTTCACGAATATGTCCAATATATTTCCACGCAATAATAGCTAAAGCCAGAACAGTAATACCAACAGTTCCACTAACCAACCTATGACTTAATTCAATGACGAGTTCAGGCGAAATTGCTGATGGTAAAAACTGCCCCTCACATAATGGCCAACTATCGCCACATCCATCTCCAGAGTCTGTTTTTGTAACTAAAGCTCCACCAAGTAAAATGAATGTCATTCCTATGGTGGAGATAACAGATAACCATTTTAATATCTTAATCATAATACATCCTCACTTCACGTATATAAGTAAAATTATTCTTTACAAGTACAATGGACAAATTAATAATAGTATTTTTCCATGACACAATGCAATGAAATACCTTTAAAATATGACAAATGACACAAAATTGTTAGAGTCTCAGGGATTATTACTATTTTGATCGTATAAAATATAGAAAACCCTTGCATTGTGCTGTTTTGTTTGCTAGAAATAATATAGGGACATTTGCCTTATGATCTGCGTTACTTTGTCAGGTAAGTGCTTCGATATAGTAAAATAATGTTATGTAATTAATTAGATTGTAATACAATTCCATGATACAATTAAAAATAATTATCAGTATGCATAAGCGTATAATCTTAAGCGTTAAAATGTATACTTGATATTATAATGCTTTCGGTGGAATTAGAAGGGGGGACACAAGATGGACAACATAGAGACACCTTCGTCACAAATGGTTAACGGAGAGACTGTCCCGAAAGCACAAAAAACAACACTATTCTCTGATCTTAAAGCATTGGTTAAAATTGGTATTATAAATTCTAATTTAATTACTGCATTTGCGGGCTTTTGGTTAGCACTCTATTTTACCAATTCTTCACTGTTCACGCATTGGGACATATTTTTATTAACAATGGCAGGTGTTGCATTTGTTATTGCCGGTGGGTGTATACTAAATAATTGGTATGATGCTGATATTGATCAGGTGATGTCAAGGACAAAGAATCGACCTACTGTAACTGGGAAACTCTCACTACATACAGTTATGGGGCTGGGGCTCGGAGCCACTGCACTTGGATTACTACTACTGCTTTTCACAACAGTGGAAGCCGCATTGCTTGCGTTGTTTGGCTGGTTCGTATATGTAGTTTTATACACGATGTGGTCAAAACGAAAATATACGTTAAATACAATTGTTGGCAGTTTTTCAGGGGCGGTACCACCTTTAATTGGTTGGGCAGCGATTGATCCTCATTTCCATGTCGTACCTTTAGTGCTGTTTTTGATCATGTTTATTTGGCAAACACCGCATTTTCTGGCACTAGCAATGAAAAAGACAAAGGAATATAAAACTGCTGGGATTCCGATGTTACCTGTAGTACATGGATCTGAGTTTACAAAACGGCAAATTGTTGTATATACAGCGTGCTTATTACCGTTACCGTTTTTTTTAGCGTCGCTTGGTACAACGTTTATTGTGATTGCGACGTTACTTAATATTGGTTGGCTCGTTATTGGATTAAGAGGTCTGTTTGTAAAAGATAATCTTAAATGGGCAAATACGATTTTTGTTTATTCGATAAATTACTTAACGATACTTTTTCTAATGATGGTTGTTGTAACCTTACCCATGTTTTCTTAAATAAATAGTTCAACTAACATGCTTAAAGAAAATCAATAAGGAGAAAGAGAGGTATGAATAGATGAAAGGTTGGATGGGAAAATCGAAAGTTATATTCCTGTTAGGTTCATTAGCACTAATTCTGGCCGGTTGTGGAAAAGAAAATTTATCAGCCCTCAGGCCAAAAGGTTACGGTGCCGATTCATCGATGAATTTAATTATTCTTTCCATTATAATTATGACATTTGTGTTTATCGTTGTCATGCTCGTATACGTTGTAGTTTTATCACGCTTCCGTAAAAAGAAGGGGCAAGAAGATTATATACCGAGACAAGTTGAAGGAAATAAGACACTTGAAACTATTTGGACGGTTATTCCGATCATTTTGGTTATAATACTTGCTGTACCAACAGTAGTAGCAACATTCGATTTAGCGAATGAAACAGGTTCAGAGGATGGTTTGAATATAGAAGTTACCGGTAATCAATACTGGTGGCATTTTAACTATGAGGGGCAGGAAATTCAGACAAGTCAGGATATGTACATTCCTGTTGGTGAAGAAGTACATTTGAATATGGTATCCTCTGATGTTATCCATTCATTCTGGGTTCCATCACTTTCAGGAAAAATGGATGCAAACCCTGAAAACGAAAATAATATGTACATTGAAGCCCATGAGGAAGGCGTCTACTGGGGCAAATGTGCTGAACTTTGTGGACCATCACATTCATTGATGGACTTTAAAGTAATCGCAGTCAGTCCTGAAGAGTTTGATCAATGGGTTGATGACATGCAAAGTGTTGACCCTGATGAAGAGCCGGAAGATTCTGTCGCGCAGGATGGAAAAGCTGCATTTGAAGAAAATAGTTGCATGGGTTGTCACGCAATTGGTTCTTCACCAGCGCAAGTAGGACCAAATTTAACAGCATTTGGAGATCGTTCTCAAATTGCAGGTATTCTTGAACCAACAAAAGAAAATTTGGTTGATTGGATTATGGATCCTGAATCAATTAAGCCTGGAAACAAAATGACTGGTAATTATCCGGATCTTTCTGAAGAGGAAGCAGATAGTATTGCAGAATATTTAATGCAACTGCAGCCTTCTGAAGTAACACCGGAAAGTGCTGGAGATTAATTTCATAATTTACATTATTGGGATGGAAGATGAAAAAGGGAGGTTTAAGTATTGAGTATAGCAGCTACTCAGAAAAGAGGCTTCGGTGCTGTGCTATGGGATTATTTAACCACTGTAGACCATAAAAAAATTGGTATATTGTATTTAATAGGCGGTGGTTTCTTTTTCCTGATCGGTGGATTGGAAGCTTTGTTTGTACGTATTCAACTATTAGTACCGGAAAATGATTTCATCAGTGCAGGTTTCTACAATGAAATGTTTACCATGCATGGGACAACGATGATTTTCCTGGCAGTAATGCCATTATTGATCGGTCTAATGAACTATATTATGCCACTCCAAATCGGAGCGAGAGATGTCGCATTTCCGTTTTTAAATTCATTAGGCTTATGGTTATTTATATTTGGTGGAGTGTTGTTAAACTGTAGTTGGTTTTTGGGCGGAGCTCCTGATTCGGGATGGACTGCATATGCTCCGTTATCATTACAATCACCGGGACACGGTATTGATTTTTATGTAATGGGATTGCAGCTTTCCGGTGCAGGAACATTAATTGGTGGTATAAACTTCCTGGTTACGGTTGTTACGATGCGTGCGCCGGGAATGACCTATATGCGTATGCCACTATTTACTTGGGCTACATTTATTACAAGTGTATTAATATTATTTGCGTTCCCTGCATTAACAGTTAACTTATTTCTATTAATGTTTGACCGTATGTTTGGTTCGGCATTCTTTGATGTAGCTTTAGGTGGAAATACAGTGATTTGGCAGCATTTGTTCTGGCTGTTTGGTCACCCTGAGGTTTATATTCTAATATTACCTGCGTTTGGTTTATTCAGTGATGTATTTTCAACATTTTCCAAGAAAAGATTATTTGGTTATACAGCAATGGTGTTTGCGACAGTGTTGATTGCATTTTTAGGATTCATGGTATGGGCGCACCATATGTTCACAGTTGGATTGGGCCCTGTAGCAAACTCCATTTTTGCGATTGCAACAATGGCTATTGCAGTACCTACAGGAATTAAAATCTTTAACTGGTTGGCAACCATGTGGGGTGGAAGTATTACAATTAATTCTTCTATGCTTTGGGCTTTAGGGTTCATACCTACATTTACGATTGGTGGTATGACGGGTGTTATGCTTGCATCTGCTGTAGCAGATTATCAATATCATGACACATACTTTGTTGTGGCCCACTTCCACTATGTAATGGTTGGTGGTACAGTATTTGGAATTATGTCCGCACTGCATTACTGGTGGCCTAAAATGTTTGGAAGAATTCTGCATGAAGGTATGGGCAAAATCACGTTCTGGACATTCTTTATTGGGTTTCATTTGACATTTTTCGTTCAGCATTTCCTTGGATTAATGGGGATGCCTCGTCGTTATTGGGTGTTTCTAGAAGAGCAAGGATTAGACACTGGTAACTTAGTCAGTTCGATTGGTGCATTTTTAATGTCCATTGGTGTAATTGTATTTTTAATTAATATTTTTTACACTATAAAATCCAAAAAAGCACCAGCTGATCCTTGGGATGGTCGTTCGCTGGAATGGTCCATACCATCGCCACCGCCACACTATAACTTTAAACAAGAACCGTTGGTCCGTGGACTGGATCCTTTATGGATTGAAAAAATGGAGGGCAAAGGTAAAATGACCGCTGCAGAGCCATTAGATGATATCCATATGCCGAATTCGACCATAGTACCATTTATTATGTCAGTTGGATTCTTTATCGCCGGTTTCGGATTTATTTATCAAGTGGATCATAGTGCATGGCTAAGTGCGGTTTATGTTGGTATGGCAATAGCACTTGGCGCTATGGCGTTTAGATCGTTGAAAGATGATCATGGACACCATATTACAAAAGAAGAACTAGAAAGGGAGGCTGACTAAGATGAGTCACGATCATTCCTTAAATCCAGAAACAATGCCACAAGAACCAGAAAAGGCTACTCTTGAGGGAAGAAATAAATTTTTGGGTTTGTGGTTCTTCCTTGGCGGTGAAACAGTTCTTTTCGCAAGTTTGTTCGGGACCTATCTCGCGTTGAATAACTCAACGGCGGATGGGCCGTCTTCACATGACATATTTGGTTTGGAACTCGTTTTCCTTATGACTGTCATGCTACTAACAAGTTCATTAACTAGTGTATATGCAATGTATCATATGAAAAATAATAACTTTAAAAAGATGCAGCTATGGCTGGGAATAACAGCTCTGCTTGGAATTGGTTTCCTGGCATGTGAGGTCTATGAGTTTGCCCATTATATTACGGATTATGGTTTCACTTTCCGTTCGTCAGCTTTTGGCTCTGCCTTTTACGCATTGGTTGGATTTCATGGAGGCCACGTAGCCTTTGGTTTGAGCTGGCTGATTACGTTAATGGTTCGTAATGCTAAAAGAGGCTTGAATTTATATAATGCTCCAAAGTTTAATACATTCAGTCTATACTGGCACTTCATTGATGTTGTATGGGTATTTATTTTCACAGTTGTATACTTAATGGGGATGGTGTAATTTATGGCAGAGGATACCAATAAAATGAATACCTTCCAAAAACAGAAAAAGAAAGAGGAAATGAAGAAACAGTTAATTTCATTTGTCTTAATGATCGGTCTTACGATAATTGCTTTCTCTCTTGTTGCAACAGGTGCAATGGAAAGTATGTTTATCATACCAGTGCTGATTATTTTAGCGGTGATTCAAGTTGGCTTTCAGTTTTATTACTTTATGCACCTGAAAGACAAAGGGAATGAAATGCCAGCAGCATTTATTTATGGTGGTGTTTTCGTCACTTTTCTGATTCTTGCAGCCTTACTTGTTATCACCTGGTGGTGATTGGATTAGATCGGGAATACGTTTCCCGGTCTTTTTTCTTCGTTTACTTTTTGCTAAAATCGTCACAATATAGAGATGTACAAGTTGATGTTTTGCGTTATAATATAAAAAGGAATGGCAGTAGATAAAATAGCGTTTAATGGTTAAAAATAAGAAGAGGCTTTCGCCAATGATTGGTGATAAGTCATGTTTTTCTAAGGGTGGATTATTATGTGGCTGGAACTACAAATATTTGGATTCCGTGCGCTATGGAGTCCGTATTTTCTAACATATGTTTTGATTTTGGCTTTGCTTTACTTTTTAATAACAGGTCCTTATCGTCATAAATTCGGAGGTACGGAAAAGCCAAGCGGCTGGCAGCAAATCTGCTTTTATTCGGGTTTACTTTTATTATATATTGTAAAAGGTGCCCCAATTGATTTATTGTCACACATAACTTTAACTGCACACATGATTCAAATGGCTATCTATTACCTTGTATTTCCAATGTTGATTATTAAGGGAATACCAGCATGGATTTGGAGCAAGGTTGTTTATGCGCCGGTGGTTAAACCGGTTATAAAACTTTTAACAAAACCTATTATTTCTTTGTTGCTGTTTAACACACTTTTTTCTCTTTACCATATCCCTGCTGTATTTGACTTTTCGAAATCATCATTGATTGCACATACATCCACTTCCATTATTATATTGATTGCAGCTTTTATCGTATGGTTTCCAGTATTGTCACCACTTAAAGAATTTGATACGATGAGCCCCATTTTAAAAATGGGTTATATACTTGCTAATAGTGTGTTAATAACGCCGGCTTGTGCATTAATTATATTCGCAGACCATCCATTGTTCGCGGCTTACACACAAGATGGCGCATGGATGCAGGCACTTTCTCTATGTGTACCTGGAGATGTTTTACAAGGCTTCTCTTCTCCTCTTACCGGACCGGAGATGTTTACATCTTTGAGTACCATGAACGACCAGCAGCTAGGTGGCATTATTATGAAAGTCGTGCAAGAAATTACGTATGGAATTTTACTGGCTCGTATTTTCTTTAAGTGGGTTAGTAAAGAAAATAAAAAAATAGATCCTCTACCAGCGGAGATACATTAATATTAAAACCGTTAGTTTCATGCATTGTTGACGTTTTCTCAATTAGAAAGGATATGTGAAGAAAAAAATGCCTTTTTTACCGACATTAAGCACCTTTTTTATTTTACTAAGCGCTATTTTGGTAGCGTTTGGTTGGAGATTTATAAGCAAGGGCAAGGCAGAAGCGCATAAGAAAACGATGATAGCTGCTGCTATTAGTGCTCTTTTGTTTTTCATTATTTATATATCCAGAACTATTTTTATTGGAAATACAAGCTTTGGTGGACCTGAGGAATTAGAGATTTATTATACGATATTTCTTATTTTTCATATTACATTAGCAACAATTGGCGCTGTATTTGGTGTTATTTCGTTGACATTAGCGTTTAAACGAAAAATTATCAAACATAGGAAACTGGGGCCGTACACAAGTATTATATGGTTTTTCAGTGCGATAACCGGAGTTATGGTTTATCTGTTATTGTATGTTTTCTTTGATGGGGGACAAACAACAAGTTTAATGAAAGCTATATTAGGAACATAGAAGAAGGGTGAGCATATCGCTGCTCACCCATTTTCGAATTAAATTTTAATTTTCCATTTTATAATGCCGGCTTCCTTTGCTGAATTAAATGCAATAACAAACAAGGGTCCTAAAATGAAACCTAGAAAACCCAGTAGCTGCAGGCCGAGAAACATAGCAATTAATGTTGACAGCGGTGATAAACCTATATGCTGTCCCATTACTTTTGGTTCTATTGTTCGTCTTATAGCAAGCAGTATAATTGCCAATACAGCTAATTGTACGCTCATCGTAGTGTCTCCACTTAACAACATGAATAATGCCCATGGTCCTAATATGGCGATCGAACCAATAATCGGGATAAGGTCGACGATCCATATAATCAATGACATGATTAATGCTACTTCCGGAATGATCAGATATAAACCGATTAACGTGACTGCAAGTATAATAAGGCTCACAAGAAATTGAGCTTTGAAAAAACCTAAAAGAACATCGGTTAATCGCTTATTCATAAAGGAAACTTTTTCGGCCGTTTCTTTTGTAAATAAACGATATGTCTTTGATTTTAGCACTGGTAATTCAAGCATAAATAAAAATAAAGCAATTAAATATACAATAAAGCTGATTAAAAAGGATGGAACCTTAGCAAATACCTGTGCTATATTATCTAATGTAATCGTTTCTCTTGCGGTTTCACTTAATGCGGTTAAGTTGTCCTCAATGCTGTTTGATACTTGGTTAACAAATTCAGGGGGCAAATTGTTGGTATATTGTTGAAGGTTTCTTTCCCAATCCTGATAGATGTCATTTAACTCATTAAAATAGGTGGGGACATTTTCCACGAAATTTACAACCTGGGTTGTTGCTTTTGTTATTGCAAATGTTCCTGCTACTCCCATTATGATCAAAAAAAGTAGAAAAACAATAATTACGGATATTTTTCGGCTCATTTTCCCTTTTCGTTGTATGAACCGAACAAGCGGATTAAGTGCCAGCGCCGTGATTAATGCAATAATTAAAGGAATGGATACGGGCAATACAAAGATGATAAATAATAAAAGTATTATAAATAGAAAAATAAGCGACCATTGACGTTTTGAAATAGAACGAAGCAAGTTTATACGATATCTCCTTTCATAGTAATTTACTGATGTGATGTATAATCATGATAGTGATTAGATCGGATTTCATAATCTTGATAAAAAAACCAACTGCTTTGTGATTATGGACGGATGCAGCAGTTGGTTTCATACGTATACTTATTTCTTATACTGGTCAATTTCTTCTGCTAATTTTGTTACCAAATTGTTTGCTCGCTCGACGAGGTTTTCTGGAAAATTTTCATCTTCTCCATATTCAACACCGTGGGGGTAATAGTGTTTCCCGAGTAACGGAGTTAATAGCTTGATTACAGCGTTTCCGCGATCTACATCTCCTTCGATTGCATATCCTTGGACACGAATATAGTATGTAATGTTCTTTTCCTTCGAATCAATTCTATAATCATATGTGACTCGTTCATAATCCCATTGCTCAGCACGAATAAAAGCATGCAATCCGGTAATATGATCCAGAGGTTTAACTTCAATTATAACATCTTCTATCCCAGTATTTTCTAATCTCATTTTATCACCTCGCATATTTATCCTCACTATCCTATAATAATACGAAATGAGGTAACTTGCAATTGAAAAGATAATATGCTTTGTTTCTTTCTTGACAAAGAAATAAGTATACATATCTGCTTAAATACAACGAAGTCGCTTCGACTAGGACTTGGATGCTAACATATATAGGTTTCTAGGAAAGGGAGCAAATTTGGAAGAATTTTCTAATGCCTTAAAATCATATGGAATAATAGATAAAAAAGAATGGATACTTATGTGAAAACATAGGTTGAAGTATATATCTAAAATATGTAAAGGGATGGGTAGTGTTATGCGGGTCATTCGAAATATAGTTATACTGGCTTTACTTGGAATAGGGGGGTTCTATTTATTAGAACTAGATGCTTCCTCTCCTGAGAAAGCAATGGATAGCACAAGTGATGTAGTAGAAAGGGAAAGCCGGATTGAAAGAAAAACAGCTCCTGAGAAAGAACCCCAGCCAATGGAAGAAGGTTTATTTCAGTGGATAGGCGAGTCTCAGCAATCATTAGTTGAGAATTTAGGTGAACCACAGCGTAAAGATTTGAGCGCTTACGAATACACATGGTGGGTATATACAGATAATAGCACGTATACCCAATTTGGTATACAGGATAATGAAATTATAACCGTTTACGCAACTGGAAGTGAGCTGGATACAGAACCGATTCAAGTAGGACAACCATACGACGACGTAGATGAACAATTGTCATTTGTAAGTGAAGTAACATACAATCCGGGCTTTTCTTCTTATACTTTCCAATTGAATCAAGATGACTTGAAAACACGTCCATTAATCAAAATTTCAGATGATGTATTTATGCAAGTTTATTTTGATACATTTACAGAAAAATTATCTTCCATACGTGTTTTAACAGCTGATACATTGCTTAGACATCGCCCATATGAATTGGAATACCGTGGTGATCTACCGGACGAACCCGAACTAACGGATGAACAATGGGCAAAGGTTGAAGAAGGGATGGAAAAACAACTATTTGATATAACGAATGTTATGCGAAATCAGCATGAGCAATCAAAATTGACTTGGGAAGATACTGTTAGTGAAGTAGCATTTTCCCATAGTAAAGATATGGCGGAAAATGATTATTTTTCTCATTATAGCCAAAATGGTGATGGATTAAAGGAACGATTATCCTTCGATGATATATCATATGTTACAGCAGGAGAAAATATCGCAGCACAATATCCGGATGCACCAGCAGCAATGGAAGGTTGGTTGAATAGTGAAGGGCATCGTGAAGCGTTATTAAATGGTGATTATACCCATTTAGGTGTTGGCGTTTACCGTTTTTACTACACGCAAAATTTCCTGGAAAAACCGTAAAAGGCACGTAAGCGAATTCGCCTGCGTGCTTTTTCACTATGATTTCGCACGGTATGCATAAATTTACATAAATTAATTAGTGACTAATGACTATATGGATGAGGTGAATCATATGAGTAGGGGTGAATTGCATCCTACCGTGTTAGAATTCAAAGAATTCATGAATAAACATCCGGTTTTACTTGAGGAAGTAAGAAAGAACGGGAGATCGTGGCAGGAGTATTATGAAAAATGGGTACTACTTGGTGAAGATGACCCTTTTTGGGAGCAATACCGTGAGAACGCTAATAAATCCCAAGCAAAGGAAGAACAGAAGCATACGGAATTATTCAACCAATTGGTGAAACTCACAAAAAATATGGATTTAGACAAAGTACAAGAACAGGTACATCACTTAAACAATACGATTTCCATGATACAAGGAGGAATTAATCAGTTTCAGGAAAATAAAAAGGCAAATTCTACACCTAAAGAACCGTTTAATTGGTTTCGGGATTAAGGAGGAGAAAAATGGATTCTACCAGCTATAACTATTTAGCAAATAATCCTAGAATGGCGATGTTTGTTCGTTATAACCCAATCTGGTACCGATATTTGTCTAGAGAACCAGAGCGAATTAATGAGATTGAAAAGGAGGCAAAAAAGTTTTACGGAAAAACGTTCCCACAGCAATTGGAAAAAATAAATAATCAAGTACAAATGTTTGGAATGCTTATGCGATTTGCTGAGGAAATGAAAGATTAATACTTTTTCCATTTTCATCTGATTCATAAAATGCTATGATAATGGTGGAGGTGTTTATATCATGATAGGTACGATGGAATATGTAGATATACTTGACCACTCAGAACTATTGGGTAAAATGGTATTAGACTCAGATGTCATGAAAGCATATAACCATTCACAAAAAGAACTGAATGAAGATAATGAAGCACAGAAACTAATTAAAAAGTTTAACGATATAAAACGTCATTATGAAGATGTCCAACGATTTGGAAGGTATCATCCGGATTATAATGAAATAATGAAACAAGTTCGTGCTTCCAAGCGTGAGATGGATATGAACGATAAGGTTGCTTCTTTTAAAATAGCTGAACGTAACTTACAGAAGTTACTGGATGAAATTAGTGAGTTAGTAGCATTAAGTACCAGTAAAGATATTAAAGCTCCCAAAGATGGCGCCGCTTTGACGGATAGTGGCTGTGGCTGTGGAAGCGGTGGCACTTGTGGTTGTGCATCTTAAATATAGAATGCTAAATAAAACGTTAGTGAGGGCGTGCTATGAGAATGAATCGGCAAGGCATTATCGTTTGGTTTCAACATATGAAAAATATTAAGCAAATTAAGCGATATGGAAACCTGATTTATACATCAAAAAAATTAAAATATGCAGTTATCTATGTTGATCAATCGGAACTGGAAAATATAGAGCAAAAACTACTGAAGCTTTCGTTTATTTCTAAAGTAGACCGATCGCATAAGCCTTTTCTCCAAACCAATTATGAAAATACAAAGCCGGATAAGGCGAAACAATATGATTATAAAATGGGTATTTAATAGCCTTGCGAATCTTGCGTAGATATTCGCAAGGTTTTTTAATGGGAAATATGGTATAAAGCTAATTATGGTGATTCCCTTTTAATCAACTATCACCTAGCATATGGCAAAAAAATACCTGCAGAAATAATTTCTGCAGGACCCTTTTATAAAAACAAAAGGCAAAGGGAGAGGAGAAACCGGAGGAAGAACTTATGGGGAAGTTTAAGTCTTCTCCGAGTTTTGAAACAACCAAGCTAATAATTAGTTGCCTCATTAGGTAAGTATGTACAATGAAAAAAATAATATACATTCCATGCTAACTTTTTGATCAATTTATTACCTGAGTTTGCTGTTTTTATGGTAGGATTAATGGCAAGTAGCGTAAATAGAGGTGGATTGATGCGTGTAATTTCAGGAGTATATAAAGGTAGACAATTAAAAGCTGTTTCCGGAAACTCTACTAGACCTACAACCGATAAAGTGAAAGAGGCTTTATTTCAGGTTATCGGTCCATATTTCCAAGGTGGAGCTGTCATGGATCTATTTGCAGGAAGCGGATCATTAGGCATTGAAGCATTGAGTAGAGGAATGGACCGGGCGATTTTTGTGGATAAGCATCCAAAAGCAATACATATCATTAATGCGAATGTAGGAGCATTGAAACTGGGGGAACAAACGGAGGTTTTTAAAACAGAAGCATTTCGTGCATTGCATGCCGCTGCCAAAAGAGGCTTACAGTTTGATCTGATTTTATTGGATCCCCCCTATAAGACAGTAGATTATGAGACGTATTTAAATGAGATTGTACAACTCCGTTTATTAAAAAAAGGCGGTTTCATCTATTGTGAACATGATGTTTCTGAAAACCTCCCCAAACATCATGCGTATTTTTCTGTAATGAAACAAACAAATTATGGCGAAACAATCGGTATTACCATTTACAAAAAGATGTAAGGAAGGGAGCCCTATCATGAGCAAATTAGCGATTTGTCCGGGGAGCTTTGACCCAATTACACTTGGGCATTTAGATATTATTCAACGTGGTGCGAAGATATTTGGGCATGTAGAAGTAATTGTTTTTAATAACCAATCGAAAGCCCCGTTATTCACCGTTGAGGAAAGAATGGAACTGATAGAGGAAGCTACAAAAGATTTGCCAAATGTTAGTGTGAATTCTTCTGAATATTTATTAATGGATTATGCAACTGAAAAAAATGCAGATGCAATCATACGAGGTCTGCGTGCTGTGAGTGATTTTGAATATGAACTGCAACTAACATCCATGAATCGAAAGCTTAATCCGGATATTGAGACATTTTATATGATGACAAATAATCAGTATTCATTCCTGAGTTCTAGTATTGTTAAAGAAGCAGCTAAATATAATGCAAATGTTTCCGATCTCGTCCCCGATGTTGTGGGAAAGGCTTTAAAGGAAAAGTTTAGTCGTTAAATGGTTGAACGGATGCTACGTAACATGTTACGTAGCATCGTTCTTTAAACTTCGTCTATATATGATAAATACAGCTATCCCCAAAAAGCCAATTGTGACTAACGGTCCTATTTGTTTTGCCATATCTAAGATCGTGACCCAGAAGCTTTGGCTTGCCTCCTGTGAAACAGGGATATCATCCATTTCAAAGGCTTGTTTATCCAGATACAAAGGTTTATACAAAATAATGGTCAATATGCTGGAAATAATACCATGTAAAAGCCGTGCAAAAAAATATGGGCTAAAGCGTATATCCGTCTTAGCTAATATGCTTGCAACTTGTGCTTGAACGGAAAAGCCGTTAAAACCTAAAATAAAACTTATAAGAATCGCTACTGGTAGGAATGCATCTATTGTTAGTTGGGACAGGCCCTGTGCTCCGATCGTTATCTCGAATAATCCTGATAAAAAAGGTAAAGCTGCGTCAACTGGTAATGTGAGTAGTTGGAATACATATCCAACACAGGTAGCTATGGTAGAAGATATACCAATTAAGAACAGTAATTTTGTAATCACAGAGAAAAGAACAATAAAACCACCAACCATAATTAAGGTCTTAATGGAGTTTAGAACAGCGTCGCCGAGAATTTCGCCTAACGAACGTTCATCTTGTAAGCGTGTTTGATGCATTTCTTTGAAAGCCCGCACAACAGATACTTTATTTTTTCTTTCGCAAGTGTGACTTGCTTGTCTTCTTTATGTCGGTAAAACCGCATGCAGATCCCAACAATTGCATTGCCCAAATAGTGGCATGTTGCAAGTAAAACGCCCAATTTAGCATCATGAAAAAAACCGATGGATACCGCACCAAAAATAAATAACGGGCTCGACGCATTTGTAAAAGAAACAAGTCGTTCTGCCTCTATCTGTGAGAGTTGTTTCTTTTCGCGAAGCCTTGCAGCAATTTTGGCTCCGGTTGGATAACCGCTTGACATTCCCATCATCCATCCGAAACTCCCCACCCCCGGAACATTAAATAACGGACGCATGACTGGTTCAAACAATACGCCGATAAATTTTACAACACCAAATCCTGTCAATAATTCAGCAGTAATGAAAAAAGGAAGTAAAGACGGAAAGACGCTTTCCCACCATATGTTTAATCCGCGAATGCTGGCTTCTAATGCTTGATCAGGAAACTTTAGCAAAGCAAATGCAAAAAAGCTTGTAATCCCCGATAAGAGTATCGTTTTCATTATTGGTTTCAATAGTAAAGCCTCCTAGTAAGTGCCCCTTGCTCTGTACATCTTAAGTAGATAGTAGTAGAATAATTTTAGTTTGTTAGTTTAAATTTTGATGTGCTTTTGGTACAACTCCCTATAAATATACGCACATACACATCCTATTTATGCCATACACTTTTTTTACAGCTGCATTATTTATGTTGGAGCATCGTAGGATATGGAAGGGGCCCTTTACTGATGAGATTTACAAAAAAACATATAATTTCTTTGGTAGTTGTTGTTATTGTGGCTTATTTTCTTGCTGCATATCAGCTTGACTACTATATTCAAAAACCTGGTACAGCAGATGCTTTAAATCCTATTGTCGAAGTAGAGGGAGGCTATGGGAGCGAGGGAGACATGCATCTTGTTACAATCAGTGGTGGACAGGCGACACCTATTCAATATGCTTGGGCGATGATTTTGCCGCATAGTGAAATTGTACCACTTGATCAAGTTCGCCCTGAGGGTATTACAGAAGACGAATATATGCAAGCTCAACTACAAATGATGGAAAGTTCACAGGAAGCATCAACAGTTGTTGCTTATGAAGCAGCGAATGAAGATATTACGATTGATTATGATGGTATCTATGTAGTGTCCGTTGTTGAAGGAATGCCAGCGGATGGCAAACTTCAAATAGGAGATCGTATTATTGAAATAGATGGTATGGATATGCATGAGGCAGAGGACCTAATTAACTATGTTGAAGATAAAGAAGCGAATGATACAATCACCCTTGAAGTTGTACGCGATGAAGAAACGCTAACAGAAGATGTTACATTAGAAGAATTTAGTGATGCAGATAACAAAGTAGGAATTGGAATTAGCTTAGTAACAGATCGCGACGTTACGGTTGATCCAGAAGTGAACTTCTCCAGTGGTAGCATTGGCGGGCCAAGTGCAGGATTGATGTTTTCATTGGAAATATATGATCAACTGACGGAAACTGATATAACAAAAGGATATGAAGTCGCTGGTACAGGTGAGGTTGATTATGATGGAAATGTATTACGAATAGGTGGGATAGACAAAAAAATTGTAGCAGCTGACCGGGAAGGTGTTGATATATTCTTTGCTCCAAATGAAAATGGGGCTGAAGATTCCAATTATCAAGTTGCATTAGAGGCAGCTGAAGAGATTGATGCAGATATGAAAATTGTTCCTGTGGACACTTTTCAGGATGCATTGACTTATTTACAAGAGATCAACACAAACAAATGAGAAAAACAGACCTTCATACATAAGGAGGTCTGTTTTTATATTCGTATTGGTGGCTCTATTTCCTGTTTGCGAAGTTGATTTTTTTGTCTTGGTGGTAGGATGCTGTAATAAGCATCGCTGACCTTTTCTTCGTTAGTTAACATGACATGGGTATTTCGACTTAATTTATCGATAATGGGGACGTCCACTTTTTTCCTCATCTGATTTATATAGGATCTTCCAGTTTGATTTAACCCAAGTAACCGTATGTACGGGACACAAGGGGATTCCAGCATATCCTTCATTTCGTTTTTGGTGGTATTTGTTAAAATATGGACAAACATACGCTGCAGCCTTGTCCATGTATATCTTTTTGTTTTAATTGCTTCCATCCATGTTGTAAAAGATGTGGCATGTTTAGCTGTTTTTTTAATTCGATATTCCAGTCCTTCATCTACCCCGCTGATTGCGGCAAGGTCTTTTGGTGTCATCGTCATCACCCGGTAATGAATCAGTGGAAAATATTTTTCCCATGTATGCCATGAAGTAGCTTCACTTTTATATTGTTCAAGTTGTCGATATGTTACCGAGGGAATCGTTTTAGCAACTTTCGATGTTATAATCCCATTTTCAAATAATGTCTTCCGAATACTTGTGGCACTTGCAATAGAGTTAGTAATCGTTTGATCATGGTAGCCACTGTTTGTGCGTTGTGTGGTTAATGGCTGAATTGGCAGGTTGTTTTCCAGGATTGTTTTAACATAGCTGAACCCGAGTATATTGTTTGGCTTTGCCAAATCCATCGTACCACTTGTTAAACCAATTTGCTGATAGGCGGATCTACTTGCTTCCGGAAAGGATACACCTTGGTCCAGCTGAGATTTCAGTTTTTGTTTAAAAATAGTTTCTTTTTCTTTAAAGGTTTTATAACTTGTTATAAAATGAGAAATATTGCCGGATTCACTGCCAAAGTTAATACTGGAAACTCCTATTTGGTGCAATGTATGAACAGCTCCCGCTGCAAAGTTGTCACTGCTTTGAACGGCATAAGGGTACGGCAATTCCAAAACGATGTCTACGCCTGATTGAAGTGCAGCACGCGCACGATAAAACTTATCGATAATGGCAGGCTCTCCTCTTTGCAAAAAAGAACCACTCATAACAGCAATGATGCAATCAGCTCCGGAAGTTTCTTTTGCATCCTTCATATGGTATAGATGTCCATTATGTAATGGGTTGTATTCAACAATTAGACCACAAGCCTTCATGGGTTCCATCTCCTATTAGGTAAAGATGGTCATTATTGTATCAAAAAAACCCATTATATGCACGATTACATCAAAAAAAAAAAGAGGTTACTGTCATCTAGAATGGGAAAGCTATCCGTATATCTGAAGAAAGAAAAATGTTGACAAAACGCTCCTTTTCTTTTAGAATAATTCATGTTGCCTTGAGGTGATCGTAATGAAATTTATTTTAGGTCAAATTAGAAAAAATGCTAATGATGAACCGTATCCCTTCGATGATGAGGTGGATGTTTCTGAACTGGAAACAATGAAAAATGATATACGTGAAATAAAGCCTGTTCGGGTTTATGGTAACTATATCTATCAGGGTGAGCAGATCATTTTCACTTTTACAATTGTAGGAGAAATGATTTTACCTTGTGCTCGTACATTGGTGGATGTTCCCTATCCCTTTGAGATAAAAGTGGTTGAGGTATTTTCAACGTCACCATATTATGGGGAGGAAGAAGAGGAAAATGAAATTCATCCGGTAGATGGAGAAATACTTGATTTAACCCCATATATTAAAGAAAATATTTTGTTGGAAGTTCCATTTCGAGTATTTTCAAAAGTTGACCAGGAAACAGCTCCTGTTAAAGGCGAAGGATGGGAATTTGTTTCACAGGAATCTGATGAAAAGAAGGTCGATCCACGTTTGAAAAAGCTGGAATCTTTGCTTACAGATGATGATACAAAGCAAGAGTGAAGATTTGAATGTTAAGCTTTCGCAATATAAAAGGAGGTGTAAGTCATGGCAGTACCAAAAAGAAGAACTTCTAAAAAAGTGAAAAACCAACGCCGTACACATAAAAAATTACACGTACCTGGTATGGTAGAGTGTTCCAACTGTGGTGAATTAACAAAGCCACATCATGTTTGCAAATCATGCGGACATTATGACGGTAAGGAAGTTGTAAGTAGCTAATGGATTTATATTTTAGGGACAGGTCACTACGAGGTGATCTGTTTTTTAATTACATAGGAAGTTATTACTTGCTTTGTGTATAAGTTCATTACCGAAAGTAGCCACATTTGACTCCAGCGCCAGCAACTAGCAGGTCTTTCGGTGGGACGAGCATCAGCGCAGTCCCAGGTCTTTCGGTGGGACGAGCTTTTAGCGCAGTCCCAAACTTCACACTTCCTCATTATCATAAAGAAGACTTACTGATTGGTTTCGCAGAGGCTTAGTTTCAATTTATACCCTTGAAGTGTAAGCGAGCATCGGCTCACTTAGTAAAGGGAGGCCGACTAAGAGCGGCTTTGCCGGCCAACGCACTATCCCCTGATGCAGGGGGTGGATGTTTCTTTTTCGCTTTCCAAGTATAAGGTTCACTTTGATTCATCAAGAATACTGGCGATAAGTCAAGTTCATCTAATCTCACCTGCTGGTGGGAAGTTCAACTAAGATCGCCACTTTACTGAGCACACCTGAACCACCAGCAGCGCTGCGCGCAGTTCGCATGTTGCTAACCGGGCGTCCCTAAGTCTTCGTGCTGAAAATAAAAAGGTGGTCTGAGTAATTTTCGATTGAAAAGCATAAAGATTTTATTCTATCACTCCTATTTTTTGCATACAATTGATAGCAAACATATAAGGAGGGATGATATGAACGCAACCCGTCAGGATGCTTGGACAAAAGATGAGGATATTATTTTAGCTGAAACTGTATTGCGCTATATCCGGGATGGTAAAACGCAGCTGGAAGCGTTTAAAGAAGTGGCAGAACAACTATCACGTACATCAGCTGCATGTGGATTCAGATGGAATGCAACTATTCGCAAACATTATCAGGACCGTGTTCAACTAGCGAAAGAAGAAAGAAAACAAAATGGTAGGAAAGATATCTGGAGTTTCACAGAATCAAACACACAAGAAAGAGATACGATAGAAACAGCTATTGGATTATTGGAAAAAATAAAATCAAATTACCCGGATGAAAATAACATAATCCAACAAGAGCAAGGAAAAATAATAAATCAATTAAAAGAGGAGAACGAACAGCTAAAACAGCAACTTCTGCGTTATGATAGTGCTTGGGGGGAGATAGGAAAATTATGGGGATGGGTGAAGAAGAACCATAAAGAATGAAAGTTTTGCAAATAAGAAAGTAGTCAAAAACTTCCTTATTTGCAGCAGTGGAACGAAGGCTTTTGCCGGCTGGCAAAAGCTTTAATTTTTACCATTCATTTTTCGTTTTTAATTGGTAGTTTCTTGTTCTTGAACGCCTTCCGGAAGCCAAATTAACGGGTTTTCTCCTAGGTCTCTTTCCATATCATAATGTGCTTTTTGAAAGCCCATTTTCTCCCAGAAACCATGAGAGTTAATACGAGGGTTTGTTTTAATAGGTAGTTTATGGTCTTTCGCAAAATCAACCAATGCTTTCCCGTATCCCTTACCTTGATAACTAGGTAAAACCTCTAACTTCCACAATGTTAAGTAGTCTTGAGGCGGCTCGAAATAAGCATCATATTTGGCCTTAACCCTATATAAACTCATTCTAGCTACAAGATTATTACCATAGTAAATTCCGTAAAATGGAGATTCACTGTCATTTTCCACGATATTATTTTGCAAGTCTTCTACCATGGATAATTCTTGATTTCCGTATTCCTTAAAATGCTTAAATTCTTCCAATGTTTTATAATTTATTAAAAGCTTTTCAATATTTACATTTGGCATGGTAACGCTTCCCCCTTTTGATGTCAGAATTATCTCTAACACTTATTATATTATAAATAAAAGCAGAATGAAATAAAAGAGCTAATATTTATAAAAAGAAAAGCCAAAAGGGAATCTGTTTGATACAATATAACCCAGAGAAAAAAGAGAGGGGTACAATGAACAATGAAAATCGGTGTTATCGGTGGAGGGTCCATTGGTTTATTTATAAGTGGATGGTTGAGTTCGGTCCATCATATAACTATTTATGTCCGACGTAAGGAACAAAAAGAAAAAATAAATAAAAATGGATTGTTTTTCTCCCATTACCATAAATCCTTTCCAGTGAAATCAATGCTTATAGAAGAAATGAAAAGCGAAGACTGTCTAATTATTTGTGTTAAACAACCACATGTTTCTGGTGTTATTTCATTGATACCTACTGTGAATGCACGTATTCCTTTAATCTTTCTGCAAAATGGGATGGGGCACATAGATAGTATTAAAAACAGGACGCAACCCGTTTTTCTTGGAGTTATTGAGCACGGAGCACGCAGGCTGAGTGATACAACTGTTGAGCACACTGGAGAAGGTAAAGTTAAATTGGCATCTTTTTCTAATTGTGGTCTAAATCTGTATGAGCTTGCAAGCCAATTAAACCAGAATGGTTTCCCCGTAGAAATCGCTGAGGATTGGTCGCAACTTCTAGCTGAAAAATTGATAATTAACGCTGTTATCAACCCTTTAACAGCTTTATTCGGTTGTTTAAATGAAGATGTATTACGTAATCCCTATATACGTAAACTTGCCAATGAATTATGTAAAGAAGCAGCGTTGGTATTGGGGTTAAATTATTCAGAGCAGTGGGATCGAGTCGAAAAGATAACGTTCAGCACAGGGAAAAATATATCTTCCATGCTGAAAGATATAAGGGAAAGCCAGATGACGGAAATAGAGGCCATATCCGGTTATTTACGAAAGAATACAGATAAAGAACTTCCATATACATCATTTGTCTATAACTGTATAAAAGCATTGGAAATGAAGAAAGGAATTAACTAGGTATGGGGAATATTATTATTTATTTCATTGCTTTTTTTATTACCTTTCCCTTTCTAGCGACGATGATTATATATAAAATATCCTTAAAATTATATGGTCATCCATGGAAGGCGATCCATATTTCCGTTAGTTGGACAACAGTTTTCTATATGGTAGCTGTTCTGATACTTGTATCTAACATCTTTGACCGGGAATTTTCTGGCATTTTGCTCATATTGCTTTTAAGTATGCTTGCCGGCATTATCTTTCTACAATGGAAAATGAGAACAGAGATAATACTGACCAAAGCTCTGAAAATCCTTTGGCGGTTGTGTTTTTTACTCTTCTCGTTTTCCTACATTTGTTTTGTGTTGATAGGGATAGTGCAACGGATTATTGTATAGCATAATCTCCTTAAAACAGATTTGGTGAAATTCAAGTTGATTTTATGTACAATACATGGTGGACATTATGAATAGAAGGAGCATGAGTTCTATGCGGATCGATCCGGTGCAATTATATAAACAAAACCAACTGATATATGATTATCGAAACACAAGTGGTCAAATAAGTTATTTTTTTGACTATATGCCTTTTGGAAGCAGTGAACAGCGAATAAATGACTTGGAAAATCGCGTCTTTGACCGCGTGGGATTAGTAGAGGTATTACATGCAATGAATGAGCAGTGGGAAGCTCCTGATTCAACCTATCATAATATAGAACGATTAAAAGAAGATAATAGCGTTGTTGTTATAGGCGGACAGCAGGCTGGGTTAATGACAGGGCCGATGTATACGATTAATAAAATTATTTCCATCATCCAATTTGCCAGACAACAGGAAGCTAATCTAGATATTCCTGTGATTCCCGTATTCTGGATTGCTGGAGAGGATCATGATTTAGATGAAATCAATCATATATACCTGCCGGAAGCAACAAAAATGAAAAAACATAAACTTATTCAACACGGGTTTGAGAAGCATTCTGTATCACATATACATATGGATGCGGCGGAGAGTAATGCATGGCTAAATGATCTGTTTGAGCAATTGACAGAAACACAATATACGAAAGAGTTATATGAAACAATCAAAGGATGTTTGGATAAATCTACTACTTATGTGGATTTCTTTGCACGTGTTATTTATCAATTATTTACCGAAGAGGGTTTAGTGCTAATTGATTCTGCAGATCCGAAAGTCCGTCAATTAGAAAGCAGTTATTTTATTCAATTAATTGAAAACCAAAACATGATAAGTGAAGGTGTGTATACTGCCTTTTCTCAATTACAGCAAAAAGGTTATTCCCTATCGCTGGATGCAGATCCTACTGATGGGCATCTTTTTTATCATAAAAATAATGAACGAATATTGCTTATGCGAAATAATGACGGGGAATGGGTAGGAAAGCAAAATGAAGTCCGTCTTACAACGGAGGAATTAATAACCATTGCAAAAACGCATCCTGAGCACTTGAGTAATAATGTTGTAACCCGACCTTTGATGCAGGAATTGCTATTTCCCTCATTAGCGTTTATAGGCGGACCTGGAGAGATAAGCTATTGGGCTGCATTAAAACCTGCTTTTCATGCTTTAAATATGAAAATGCCTCCTGTATTACCGAGACTTTCGATGACATATATCGATAGGAATGTAGAAAAGTCCTTAAAGCGATTTGACATTCCTGCAGTAGAAGCTGTCAACCAAGGTATAAAGGATATAAAAGGTCATTGGCTTGCGTCAAAGTGCAATCCACCGGTTGAACAAGTGGCCAATGAAATCAAAGCCACTATCGATAAAGCTCATGCTCCCTTAAGAGATATTGCTAGGGACACCCGCTCCGATTTAGGTGAGTTAGCAGATAAGAATTTATATTATCTTTATCGTGATATTGAATACCTTGAAGATCGAATTTTGAAAGCACTTCAGGAAAAGTATGCAAAGGAATTATATGAATTCGATCATATTAATAATGTACTGCGACCTTATGATGGTCTGCAGGAGCGAATCTGGAATCCCTTTCCCCTGGTCAATGCATATGGAATTGATTTTATAAAAAAGATAACAAACGCATCCTGTTCATTTGAACATGATCATTATCTTGTTTATATGTGAGTGTGTGTTCAAAAGCACCCACTTTCCACCACAATTTAATAAAATAGTTTCAGGAGCTGTCTTTCGTTGAAAAGACAGCTTTTTTTATGTTTCTAAAAAGAAATTGAAACACATGGTTATTAATGGATTTTATTTTTTTTGAATTTATGGTGGTGAATAGTGGGGGAATGTGGTAACATAAAAAATAGAAAGTGGGGCGGACTATATGTTCATGGGTGAATTCCAACATAACATTGATACAAAAGGTAGAATTATTGTCCCTTCCAAGTTTCGTGAAGAGCTTGGTGCGTCTTTTGTTGTGACCCGTGGACTTGATAAATGTCTGTTCGCTTATCCGATGAATGAATGGAAAATGCTAGAGGAAAAACTAAAGAAACTACCGTTAACCAAAAAAGATGCTAGGGCATTCACACGTTTTTTCTTCTCCGGAGCAGTGGAATGCGAAGTAGATAAACAGGGAAGAATAAACATTCCACAATCCCTTAGAAATTACGCGGCACTAGATAAAGAATGTGTCGTCATAGGTGTATCGAATCGAATTGAATTTTGGGCAAGCGAGAATTGGGAAGATTACTTCAATGATTCCGAGGAATCTTTCGCTGAGATTGCTGAAAACTTAATGGACTTTGATATTTGAAGCCAGACAGCAATCTAATGTAGGGATAGGAAGATATCAGAAGTAGGTGTATGGATGTTTGAACATTATAGTGTATTAAGAGATGAATCGATAAAAGGGCTGGATATTGATCCAAGTGGTACATATGTAGATTGCACATTAGGTGGCGGCGGTCATGCTGAACAAATTGCTTCTCAATTGGATGAGAGTGGTTTACTGCTTGCATTTGATCAGGATTTGGAGGCATTAGAGGCTGCCAAGAAAAGATTAGAACCATATCAAAATCGAATTGTTTTTATCCACGCTAATTTTCGATGTTTGCAAGAGCAATTGGACAGGCACCATATTAGTCATGTGGATGGAATATTATTTGATCTTGGTGTATCTTCACCACAATTGGATGAACGTATAAGAGGCTTTAGTTATCAATATGATGCCAAACTTGATATGCGAATGAATCAAGTTCAGGATCTTACCGCTTTTGAGATCGTAAATTACTGGTCCTATAATGATTTGGTATCCATATTTTTTAAATATGGAGAAGAAAAGTTTTCGAAACAAATTGCGCGAAAGATAGAAGCATATAGAAAGACAGAACAAATCCATACCACATACCAATTAGTGGAGATTATTAAAGACGGGATACCTGCTCCGGCACGAAGGAAAGGTGGTCATCCTGCAAAACGCATTTTTCAAGCATTACGCATTGCAGTGAATGATGAATTGAACGCATTCAATGATGCGCTCCATCAAGCTGCAAAAGCAATTGATATACATGGAAGAATCGTCGTCATTACGTTTCACTCTCTTGAAGATAGACTGTGTAAACAAGCGTTTAAAAAATGGAGTACGCCAAAGGAGATGCCAAGAAATTTACCAGTAATCCCTAAGGGTCATGAACCTCCTTTTAAACAAATTACCAGGAAGCCCATTGAGGCAAGTCACACTGAGTTGGAAACGAATCGACGGTCAAGATCGGCAAAATTGCGTATTAGTGAAAAAGTCAAGGAATGGAATGAAGAATTTACCTATGGGGAAGGGTGGACAAAATGATGAGTGCAAATCAAGCCAGAAGTTGGGAACAGACAGAACCGATACAAACACCAAATAAAGAACGGCAGGTTGCTGTTAAAGTACGAAAACAAGGATGGATAACCAAAGGTGAAAAAATTATATATTCGGTAGTAGCTGCTTGTTTAATATTTGCCGGGATAGGTATGGTTTCCTTCTCATCATCTACGGATACATTAAATCGAGAAATGCAAACATTAGAACAAACCGTGCAAAACCAAGAAGTAACAAATGAAGCCCTTCTATTTGAGGTGAAAGAATTAAGCAGACCAGAAAGAATTACACATATCGCAAAAGAAAATGGATTACAAATACAGGATGCGGAAGTAATGCAAGCAAACGCAGCTTCAACGAATTAATCAAGGGGCACATGTTATGAGAAAAAATAAAACAACTCACCTCATGGCAGGAATTTTAATCCTATTCTTTGTTGCCGTTTTTCTAGTTATAACAGGCAGGTTCTTGTATATACAGGCAACTGGTGAAATTGATGATGTTTCATTAGAAGATTGGGCTGATGAAAAGCGAACATCGGCTTATCTGTTAGAAGCAGAACGAGGACAAATTTTTGATAAAAATGGAATGACCTTAGCTTATGACAGACCAACATATCGATTATACGCAATCGTTGATGAAGCTTATTCAAGTGACTTAGAATCTCCGGATCATGTAACAGATCCCCAGAAAACGGCTGAATTACTGGCTCCCATATTAGATATGGAGGCGAGTACCGTATTAGACCAGCTGCAAAGTGGTATAGATGGGGAGCAGTTTCAAGTAGAGTTTGGCAACGCAGGAAAGGAACTATCACAGCAAGAAAAAGATGAGATTGAGGAAATGGATTTACCGGGAATTAAATTTGAAAAAGAAGCCCTTCGTTATTATCCAAATGGAATGTTTGCCTCTCATATTATAGGATTTGCCAGAGATGCGGAAAGAGAAACAGACGAAGGAGAAACCGTGAGAGAAATCACCGGTGAAGTTGGTATGGAAAAAGAAATGGATGAATTATTAAGTGGCCAAGATGGGTATATATCTTATCACCGTGACAAGTATAATAAAAAGCTATTGGATCCAAACGAGGTGATTCAAAAGCCTGAAGATGGTGATGATGTTTATTTAACCATTGATCAGAAGATACAGACCTTACTCGAGGATACGTTGTCTCAAGTAGAGGAGGAGTACGATCCGGAACGTATGACAGCAGTTGTGATGGACCCGAAAACGGGTGAAATTGTAGCGATGAGTAATCGACCAAGTTATAATCCCAATAACCCGACAGATGTGGAAAATTGGTATAATGATGTGGTTTCAAATCCGTTTGAACCAGGGTCTACCGTTAAAATGTTTACATGGGCTGCCGCAATCGAGGAAGACGTCTATAACGGGGATGAAGAATATAAGTCAGGTACGTACCGTCCTAATGAAAAAATAGCTCCGGTACATGATCACAACCACGGGGAGGGATGGGGAACCATCTCTTATGATGAAGGATTTAGACGTTCATCAAACGTAGCTACTGCCAATTTACTCTGGGAGAAGCTTGGAGCAGAAAAGTACTTAGACTATATAGATGCATTTGATTTGGATAAGGAAACAGGAATTGATTTACCCGGTGAAGTTTCAGGTGAAATTCTATATAATTGGCCGTTGGAGAAAATCACCACCTCGTTTGGCCAAGGTAGTACTGTGACTCCAATTCAGCAAATGAAAGCTGCAACAGCCATTGCAAATGGCGGAAAAATGCTTCAACCATACGTAGTTCAAGAAGTTGTGGATCCATCAACAGGAGAAGTGATTACAGAGAAATCACCGGATGTTGTAGGTGAACCAATCTCTGAGGATACTTCCGAGCATGTTAGAAATTTACTTGATTCTGCTGTGAATGGAGAAGACGCAACCGGCGAAAAATACAAACTGAAGGATTATACAGTTGGAGGCAAAACCGGTACTGCGCAGATACCTAATCCTGATGGGTCTGGTTATGCAAATGGACGTGAAGATCATGTATTTTCATTTTTGGGGATGGCTCCTATAGACGATCCGGAGCTAATGATGTATGTATCCGTCAAACAACCCGAATTGGAGGATGATGAGTCAGGTACGGATCCTGTTTCGTTTGTATTTAATAATGTTATGGAAAGTAGTTTACACTATTTGAATATCGATCCTGACAAAGATGAGGATTATTCCGTAGAGCATGTTACACTACCACAAATAGTAGGGACAGATGCTTCACAAACGGAAGAAGCGTTAACTGATCAAGACTTAAAGGTTACAACAATAGGATCAGGTGAAGTCGTAGCTGCCAATGTACAAGAAGGAGATGAGGTGCTTCCAAATGACCGTATTCTTTTAGTTACAGATGAACCGACAATGCCAAATATAACGGGTTGGTCATTGAGAGAAGTGCAGGAACTGGCAGATTTAACAGACTTAAAAATAGAAACATTTGGCAATGGGTATGTTGAAACACAAAATATTGAAGAGGGTACGTTACTTAAAAAAGACGACTATCTTGGAGTGGAATTAACTCCCCCGAATGAGGATACTAGTGACGATGAATAAATAAAGTAACAGGTAATAACAGTGTTCTATTCCGTTTTTAAAATTCATATAGTGGATACAAGCCTACCTATGAAAAGGGGATGAAGAATGAAGCGTGTATCCACTATCACTGTAAAAAAACGAATCGTTACTGTTTTTCTTTTTGGTCTATTATTAGTAGGTGTTATTGTTTTCCGTTTAGGGTATGTTCAATTTGTGCTCGGCGAGGAACTAATGGAAAAAGCGGACGAATCATGGAGCAGAGATATAACTTTTGAGGCTGATCGTGGTAATATACTTGACAGAACTGGAGATGTTTTGGCAGAGAATGTGTCAGCCCCTTCTGTTATGGTAGTACCAAGACAAATAGAGAACCCGGAAGAAACAGCAGAGGAACTGGCAGACATTTTAGGCTTGTCTGTAGATGAAGCTTACGGATATCTTACGGAAAATGAAAACATTGTTCGTATCCACCCGGAAGGAAGGAAGATTTCCGAAACTCAGGAAGAAGCACTTCGAACACTTAATATTGATGGTATTTATCTAGCCAAAGATTCAAAGCGTCATTATCCATATGATGATAACCTAGCACATGTCTTAGGGTTTACAGGTATTGACAATCAAGGATTGATGGGGCTGGAGCTTTACTACGATGATAACCTAAGTGGGGAAGAAGGAAGCTTGTCTTATTATTCCGATGCTAAAGGTGGAAGATTGGATCAGCTTGCGGATAGTTATACGTCACCCAAAGATGGCTTAAATTTAAAAACAACCATTGACTCAAAGGTACAAACCATTATCGAGCGTGAACTTGACTTGGCTGAATCTCAATACAATCCAGATCAAGCGCTTGCTATTGCTGTGAATCCGAAAACAGGTGGAGTCTTAGGAATGTCGTCAAGACCTACATTCAATCCAGAAAACTATCAAGAAGTGGATGCTTCTATATTTGATCGAAATTTGCCTATTTGGAGCACATATGAGCCGGGATCAACCTTTAAAATTATAACCTTAGCTGCAGCTTTAGAGGAAAATATTGTAGATTTAGAGGAAGATACATTCTATGATCCAGGTTATATTATGGTTGATGACGTTAGAATTAATTCATGGAAAAAAGGTGGGCATGGGGAGCAAACCTTCTTAGAAGTTGTTCGAAATTCCTCTAACCCTGGTTTTGTTGCGTTAGGACAAAAACTTGGAGAAGAAAAACTGTTTAGCTATATTCGAAACTTTGGTTTTGGTAAAAAAACAGGTATTGATCTACAGGGTGAAGGAAATGGGATCCTGTTCAATCCCGAAGACATCGGTCCGGTTGAATTAGCAACTACTTCTTTTGGTCAGGGAGTTTCCGTGACGCCTATTCAGCAAGTGATGGCTGTAGCAGCCAGCATAAATGGCGGTTATTTATACGAACCTCACATTGCCAAGGAATGGGTTGATTCGCAAACGGAAGAAACAGTAGAAGAGTTTGAACCAGAGGTAAAAGAACGGGTAATCTCAGAATCCACTTCAGAAGAAATTCGTTATGCATTAGAAAGTGTTGTTGCACAAGGGACAGGTAGACCTGCATATGTTGATGGATATCGAGTGGGTGGAAAAACAGGAACAGCACAAAAAGTTGGTCCTGATGGAGGTTATATGGAAAATAATTATGTGGTATCATTTATGGGTTTTGCCCCGGCAGATGATCCAGAAATAGTTGTATATGTTGCTATTGATAATCCTAAAGATACGGTTCAGTTCGGTGGTGTGGTAGCTGCCCCGATAGCCGGAACAATTATAGATGATAGCTTGCGCGCGTTGGAGGTTGAACCGCGGACAAGTGGCCCGGAAAAGGATGTTCAATGGCCAGAACAACCGAAAGTAGAAGTTCCTGATTTGCTCGGACTATCAAAGGATGAACTAACAGAATATATGACAAATTTATCCATTGAAACAAATGGATCGGGGGATTATATCATTGATCAAGCGCCAAGTCCTGGAACTAAAGTTGAGGAAGGCTCAACAATGCGAATTTTCTTATCTGATGAAAATGATCGTGAATAAAGATAAAGTTTGCTATAATGTAAAAGAAATAGAAGAGGGTGCATTCTTTCACCCTCTTAAAAAAAGTACATATGTCGGATATTCTTATAGATAGGATGTTGTTCATGAAATTAACAAATATTCTTTCAGGCATACCGTTCTATGAAACTGCATCATCTTTAGAAGACATTGATATCCAGAATATAGAAATTGATTCACGAAATGTTAAATCGGGAAGTCTATTTGTATGTATAGATGGCTTCACGGTGGATGGTCATAATTATGTACATCAAGCCATTGCCAACGGTGCAGCTGCAATTCTTACTCAAAAAACGGTGACATCTTCTGTGCCTGTTGTTACTGTCTCCGATACTTCCAGAGCCCTAGCGATGATAGCAGTTAATTTTTATAACAATCCGACAAATAAAATTCCGCTTATAGGAGTTACTGGTACAAATGGGAAAACGACTGTAAGCTATTTATTGGAGACGATTTTTAAGCAAAATAAGAAAAAGACAGGGGTCATTGGCACTATAAGAATGCAAATAGGGGAAAATACGTATCCGATTAACAATACAACACCAAATTCATTATGGCTACAAAAGTCCTTTCAACAGATGCTTGATCAGAATGTAGAGCAAGCGATTATGGAGGTTTCCTCTCATGCGCTCGATATTGGCAGGGTTTATGGTTGTGATTATGACGTTGCTGTTTTTACGAATCTTTCCCAGGACCACTTGGACTATCATAAAAATATAGATGATTATTTACGTGCAAAAAGTCTTTTGTTTGCTCAATTAGGGAATACCTATAAAGAAGGTGATCCGAAATTTGCTGTTATTAATGAGGATGAACCTTCAAGCACATATATTAAAAAAAGTACAGCACAGCATGTTATAACGTATGGTTGTCAGAATAAGGCTCAGGTAATGGCTGAAGATATCAAACTGGATGCTAAAGGAACGTTTTTCAGGCTAAAGACACCCGTAGGAACCGTTTCGATCACGAGTAGGCTGATCGGAATGTTTAACGTTTATAATATGTTAGCGGCAAGTACTGCTGCAATGGCCTGGGATGTACCATTACATGTCATTAAACATGCACTTGAGCGTATACCTGGCGTAGACGGACGATTTGAGGCGGTTACCAGTGATCAATCATATGCCGTCATCGTGGATTATGCGCATACGCCTGATTCACTGGAAAATGTGTTACAAACAGTGAAAGGATTCGCCCGAAAACAAGTACATGTCGTGGTTGGGTGTGGAGGCAATCGCGATCGGACAAAACGACCACTTATGGCAGGTATTGCATTAAAATACGCGGATCATGTAATATTTACATCAGATAATCCACGTTCAGAAGACCCGCAGGCCATTTTAGATGATATGACTGCCGGTTTAGAGAGAAGTAGAGAACAATATGAAGTGATTGTGGATCGGGAAAAGGCGATTTGTCAGGCGATAGAACATGCTCAGGCTGAAGATGTTGTATTAATCGCTGGTAAAGGCCATGAAACCTATCAGCAGATTGGGCATGTGAAATATGACTTTGATGATCGAAAAATTGCGCGCAAAGCAATCCAAGCTAAGGAGAAATAGGAATGTTATTTACTACGGAATGGTTATCCCATTTTTTCACTGACTTTAGTGGAAAGGGTGAGCCTATTGCAATTGAAGAAGTATTTACTGATAGTCGTACAAAAGTGACGAACGCTTTGTTCGTTCCGATAGTCGGAGAAAATTTTGATGGGCATGACTACGTTAAGCAGGCTTTTGAAAATGGTGCCGCAGCTGTTTTATGGAGTCGGCAAAAAAGCCTGCCGACATTTTTGCAGCAAGATTTTCCAGTATTTTTTGTAGATAATACGGTAGAAGCACTACAGCAGTTAGCTGCTCATTACAGAAATGAAATTGCCCCGACTGTCATTGGAATCACCGGATCAAACGGAAAAACAACGACCAAAGATCTTGTGGCAGCTATGCTAAAGACAGCGTATCGAACGCATTATACAGATGGGAATTATAATAACCATATCGGGTTACCATTAACCATTCTATCCATGCCAAGAGATACTGACATGCTGGTGCTTGAAATGGGAATGAGTGACTTTGGAGAAATTGATTTATTATCCAGGATTGCCCGGCCGGATCACGTCATTATTACCAATATTGGTGAATCGCATATTGAATATCTAGGCTCTCGCGAAGGAATAGCAAAAGCTAAGCTGGAAATAACAAATGGCATGAAGGAAAATGGACTGATTATCGTTGATGGTGATGAGGCGTTATTAAATCAGGTCCATGTACAAAATTGCATCACCTGCGGTTTTCAACCTGGGAATGATATCACGATTAACAATGTAGATGTTATGCCTCGTCAAACAAAGTTTCAATTAGGAGATGGTGTTAGTTACACGATTCCGCTATTGGGAAGACATCATGCGTTAAATGCGACTTTTGCGATTGCGATTGGAGAGCGGCTGGGAATTGATATAGAAAAAAGAAGACAGGCGTTGTGTTCTTTAGAGCTAACAGGAATGCGCTTTGAAATGATAAAAGGAATAAATGATGTATCTATTATTAATGATGCATATAATGCTTCACCTACTTCCATGAAAGCAGCGATTGAAGTAGTGAAACAAATGGATAATTTTACGGAAAGGGTACTGATTCTTGGTGATATCCTGGAACTAGGTGAATATTCTCCAGTTATGCACCAATCTATTGCAACTGTAATTGAGGATCCAATTACAGCGGTATTCACATATGGCAATGAATCTAAATATATATCAACCGCGGTTAAAGAAAATAACAATGCCGTTTATTGCATGCATTTTACAGAAAAGGAAGATCTCATACATGCACTGCAACCCTATTTGCAAGACAGCGCATTACTTTTATTCAAAGCTTCAAGAGGTTTACAATTTGAATCGTTTATTAATGAAATAACTCATTCATAAGCTTTATGGACGGTTACTGTACAAGGAGGATAAGACGTGAATATATTTGTATTATTGATGACAATCGCTATAGCATTTTTGATTACCGTCCTTTTGTCTCCAATATTCATCCCATTTTTAAGACGTTTAAAGTTTGGACAAAGCATTAGGGAAGAAGGACCGCAATCCCATTTGAAAAAAACCGGTACTCCTACCATGGGTGGACTCATCATTGTTGTTGGCATAATTATTACATCAATTATCATGGTGAGCAAAGCAGGCGAAGATGGGATTGGTTATCAGCTTTGGTTATTATTATTAGTTTTAGTTGGATATGGAACATTAGGGTTTCTTGATGATTTTATTAAAGTAGTAATGAAACGGAATTTAGGATTAACATCGAAGCAGAAATTGGTTGGACAGGTTGTTATTGCACTTGTATTTTATTTTATTTTACGTAGTCAGGATTTCCCTACTTATATTCAAGTGCCTGGAACGGAATTTCGGTGGGAGCTCGGATGGGGGTATGCACTACTCATTATTGTAATGTTGGTTGGCTCATCCAATGCAGTTAATTTAACGGATGGGCTTGATGGGTTATTAGCCGGAACTGCTGCTATTGCTTTTGGAGCTTTCGGCATTTTAGCTTGGTATGGTCTCGCGTCGTCTGAAGTAACTATTTTTGCTTTAGCTGCTGTTGGTGCATTACTTGGATTTCTCGTATTTAATGCACATCCTGCAAAAGTGTTTATGGGGGATACCGGTTCGCTTGCGTTAGGTGGATCTATAGCTGCAATAGCTATTTTAACAAAACTGGAAATTATTTTAGTGATTGTTGGTGGAGTTTTCGTCATGGAAACACTTTCTGTTATTATTCAGGTTATTTCTTTTAAAACAACAGGCAAAAGAGTGTTTAAAATGAGCCCCTTGCATCATCATTATGAATTAATGGGCTGGTCTGAATGGCGGGTAGTAACAACATTCTGGTTAATCGGACTCGTTTTTGCCGCTCTTGGCATCTATATTGAGGTGGGCTTAGGTTGAAAAAATTAACAGATTTCAATTATACACATGTGTTAGTTCTGGGATTGGCGAAGAGTGGAACAGCAGCAACTAAACTGCTCTTGGCTAATAATAAAAACGTACGGGTAAATGACATGAAGACTAGTGAGGACGATGCTATTGTGCAAGAGCTGGTATCTATCGGAGCAGAAGTGGTTGTTGGCTCCCACCCGCTTGCCGTTCTGGCTGATATTGAAGTAATTGTTAAAAATCCCGGGATATCCTATGAAAATCCGATTGTCTTAGAAGCGCAAAATAGAAATATACCGATTATTACCGAGATTGAGCTTGCCGGAAGATTAGTGGAGGAATCCATTATTGGAATTACCGGATCCAACGGTAAAACGACAACGACAACACTTACCGAAAAAATGTTAGCTGCCAGTAATCAGCCGGTAAAAGTGGCCGGTAATATTGGTACAGTTGCTACGGATGTTGCTGGATCTCTAGCTAAAGAGGAAAAACTGGTTTTAGAGCTTTCTTCCTTTCAATTACTAGGGATTGAGAAATTTAAGCCCAAAATCGCTGTTTTGTTAAATATATATGAAGCGCACATAGACTATCATAAAACATTTGACAACTATAGAAATGCCAAATATGCTCTTTTTAAGAACCAAACAAGTGAAGATTATCTGGTTTATAATGCTGATGATTCCAATGTGATGGATGGTGTAAAATATGCAAAATCCAAAAAGGTTCCATTTTCAGTGAATCGAAAATGCGAGGATGGAGCATGGATAGATGATGAAAATATCTACTTTAAAGATGAAAAAATTATGAATCGAAAATCGGTTGTACTGGTAGGTACGCATAATCTGGAGAATATTCTGGCAGCTGTTGCAGCAGCTAAGTTGAGCGGGGCTTCGAATAAGGGTATACAGGAAGTACTAGCAACGTTTTCGGGTGTAAAACACCGATTGCAATTTGTTGATAAATTAAACGGTCGATTTTTTTATAATGATTCAAAAGCAACGAATATATTAGCAACACAAAAAGCACTTTCCTCTTTTCATCAGCCAATCATTCTATTAGCGGGAGGGCTTGACCGCGGAAATGAATTTACTGATTTAATCCCTTTTCTCAAAAATGTCAAAGGATTGATAACGTTTGGAGAGACTGCCGATAAATGGAAAAGTTTAGCTGAAGGTATAGGTATCCCAGTGATTAAGAATGCCTCAGATGTAACAAGTGCAACATTGAAAGCCTATCAATTCTCAGAAGAAGGAGATGTAATTTTATTATCACCTGCCTGTGCGAGCTGGGATCAGTACAGAACATTTGAAGAGAGAGGTGACATGTTTATACAAGCTGTGCATACACTAATGTAGGGGGCTTGTTTTTAAATAGTCATAAATATGTTGACACGCAAAGGGCCCCTCTTCCAAAAAATGGAAAAGGGGTGTTTTTTTGTTTCAACGGTTAGTTAAAGACCAAAAAAAACCTGATTATATATTATTAGCCGTCGTTTTTATTTTATTAATTGCAGGTATTATTATGGTTTATAGTGCTTCCTACGTTTGGTCGGAATATAAATTTGCAGATTCATTGTATTATGTAAAAAGACAACTACTTTTTGCAGGTGCGGGTGTGATTGCAATGTTTTTTTTCATGCTCATTCCATATAACACATGGAAAAAATATGCTAAAGTTATGTTAATAGGTTGTTTTATATTATTATTTCTTGTGTTGGTACCAGGGATCGGCATGGTTCGTGGAGGAGCACAGAGCTGGATAGGTGTTGGTGCATTTAGCATTCAGCCTTCCGAATTTATGAAACTGGGATTAATTTTCTTTTTAGCGGCATATCTAGCTACAGGCCAAAAATATATCACATCATTTAAAAAAGGATTTTTTCCTTCTATTATACTTGTATTTACTGCATTTGGATTAATTATGCTGCAACCTGATTTAGGGACAGGGATGGTACTTGTACTTACATGTATGCTTATGATTTTTGTCGCTGGGGCAAGACTATCCCATTTTCTCGGACTAGCTGCTATAGGACTTGCCGGATTTGTATTTCTTATTATTTCGGCACCTTACCGGATCAGTCGAATTACAGCTTATCTAAATCCATGGGAAGACCCTTTGGGAGATGGATTTCAGATTATTCAATCCCTTTATTCTATCGGACCAGGTGGGTTAATGGGAGTCGGTTTAGGAGAAAGCTTGCAGAAATATTTCTATTTGCCCGAACCACAGACCGATTTTATATTTGCCATATTGGGGGAGGAACTTGGTTTTATTGGCGGAACGATTGTCATTGGGCTATTTCTTTTGTTGTTATGGCGTGGTGTTAAAATTTCACTCGATGCACCTGACTTATTTGGGCGCTTCCTTGCACTGGGTATTGTATCCATGTTAATTATTCAGGTCATGATAAATATTAGTGTTGTTATTGGATTGATTCCAGTAACTGGGATTACATTACCATTTTTAAGTTATGGCGGTTCCTCTTTAACCTTAACATTATGTTCGGTAGGTGTTCTACTGAATATTAGCTACTATTCAAAAATTTAACGAATCATTTATCCCAATTTAGCTGCTGGTAAATATTTATAAAATTTTCCACTAAAAAACTAAATAAACTATGCAATGTGTACTACATGTTAGGGTGCATTATATGATATAATTCATATAACATAAAAATAGCGGCATAATTTTATGCCGTTTTTATTTCTGATAATATTTTTATAAGGGAAGAAATGGAGATGAACAAAAAGAAAGTTGTTTCAATTGAAGATCGTATTCCAAAATTAAAACAAGCACGCAAAAAAAAGGCAAATCGACGTTTAATATTCTATTTATCTATTTTTTTCATTTTAATTTCCATTATTGTCTATCTGCAATCACCTTTGAGCCATATTAAAACAATCCATGTAACAGGAAATTCGTTTTTGGAAGATGAAGAAATTATGGAACAAAGTGGGTTAACAACAAATACGAACATTTGGACCATTAACAAATCAGAAATAACAGCAACATTAACGGATAATCCGGTCATTGAATCTGCTGAGGTGAAAAGAAACCTCCCATGGACAGTAGATATTCAATTGAAGGAATACGAGAGAGTAGGATATGTGAAAGAGGAAAACAATTACTATCCGATTTTAGGAAATGGAACAACGCTACAAGAGATAGAACAAGATAATATCAATGGTGATGCTCCTCTGATTGTAGACTTTACGGAAGAAGAATATTTACATAGGATGACAGGGGAACTCCAGGAATTGCCTGATACTATCTTAAATTTAATTTCGGAAATACATTGGAAACCAACAGATGATAATCAGAATGAAATACTGCTTTATATGAATGATGGATTCCTGGTGAGTGGGACAATCAGAGATTTTGCTGATAAAATGCAGGTTTATCCTTCTATTGTTTCTCAGTTGGACCCGGAAAGTGAAGGGATTATTCATATTGGTGTTGGTGCTTATTTTGAATCATTTGATGATGAAGATGAATAGAGGCTGTTACTACAATTAAGTTCAAACCATGAATTTAGTAACGAAAGCCATATATGGGAAGAAGATAACGAATTTTATAGTAAAAATGGAATAAAATAAAGGGGATTGACTGTTTTTTGTAGAATTACCTATATATATTTTCTTTTTTACGTAATTTCCTCTAAAATAATTAATTATAGTAGAACCATAGAAATTGTAAAAATGACATCTGATTTAATCAGGTGCTGCTGAATTAGGAGGTGCCTTTCTTTGAATAACAGTGACGTACTAGTTAGTCTTGATATAGGGACAACAAAAATCAAAGTAATTATTGGAGAAGTTTTAAATGATTCACTGAATATTATTGGTGTTGGTACTGCCAAGTCCAATGGTATGAAAAAAGGTGCTATTGTTGATATTGACCAAACAGTACACTCGATCAGAAATGCAGTAGAGCAGGCGGAACGAATGGTAGGAATGCAGATTGACCGTGTCGTGGTAGGTATTAATGGAAGCCATATTCAATTGCAATCCTGTCATGGGGTGGTAGCTGTTCAAAGTGAAAATCGAGAAATTGATGATGAAGATATCACAAGGGTAATAGATGGAGCACAAGTTGTGTCCATACCACCGGAAAGGGAAATTATTGATGTCATACCTAAACAATTTATCGTTGATGGATTGGATGAAATCAATGATCCAAGAGGCATGATCGGCGTTCGTTTAGAAATGGAAGGCACGATCATTACCTGTTCTAAAACAGTTTTACATAATACATTAAAATGTGTTGAACGTGCGAATTTACAAGTGTCTGACATTTGCTTGCAGCCCCTTGCAGCAGGAACAATTGCTTTGTCTGACGACGAGAAGAATATGGGTGTGGCATTAATCGATGTTGGTGGAGGATGTTCTACTGTTTCTGTCTTTGGAAATGATCATTTAGCGTCTACAAGTGTTGTTAATTTAGGTGGGGATAATATAACGAAAGATTTATCTATTGGCCTGCGAACATCTACGGAAGAAGCTGAGGACATAAAACTCAACTATGGACATGCATTTTATGATACGGCCAGGGAAGATGAAACATTTGAAGCATCTATTATTGGAAGTAATACGAGAGAAACCTATAATCAACTGCAAATATCTGATATGATTGAAGCAAGAATGGAAGAAATCTATGCTTTTGCAGAAAGAGAAATACGGAAAATGGGCTACCAGGAATTACCTGGTGGATATGTGCTAACAGGTGGTACAATGGCAATGCCTGGTGTTTCCGAGCTTGCTCAGGATTTATTTCAATCAAATGTACGTATTGCGATCCCAGATTATATTGGTGTAAGAGAACCTCAGTTTACAGCTGGGGTAGGGATATTGCAATTTGCTTATCGTAATGCGAAAATACAAGGTAAAGAATTATTCCCTTCTGTTATTGAAAATACCAATGAACAGAGACCGCAACGAACCAAAAAACAACCAAAATCGAATGAACCAAAGGAAAAAAAGAAAAAGGAATCCGGAATTGCTAATTTGTTTAAATATTTTTTTGACTAAACCTGTTTAATCATGGTGACTCAATTGATATATTTATCCTTGAGTCATTGACGTATTAGCTTCTGGTACTCTTGTTATTTTGCATATTAGGAGGAACGAAATATGTTAGAGTTTGATACAAATATGGAAGAACTAGCTTCAATTAAGGTAATCGGTGTAGGCGGGGGCGGCAATAATGCAGTCAACCGTATGATTGAGCATGGCGTTGAAGGCGTTGAATTTATCGCTGTCAATACAGATTCACAAGCTTTAAATCTATCAAAAGCGGAAGTGAAAGTGCAAATAGGCGGTAAGTTAACCCGAGGTTTAGGTGCAGGAGCTAACCCAGATGTTGGGAAAAAAGCTGCTGAAGAAAGTAAAGAACAACTGGAGGAAGTATTACAAGGTGCGGATATGATCTTTGTTACAGCTGGAATGGGAGGAGGTACAGGAACTGGTGGCGCTTCTGTGATTGCTCAAATTGCTAAAGATCTGGGAGCCCTGACAGTTGGAGTAGTAACACGACCATTTTCCTTTGAAGGAAGAAGACGTTCCACACAAGCTATTGCTGGAATTGATGAATTGAAAAGCAGTGTCGATACATTAATTGTAATACCGAATGATCGTCTACTTGAAATCGTTGATAAAAATACACCAATGTTGGAAGCATTTCGTGAAGCCGATAATGTCCTTAGGCAAGGTGTACAGGGCATTTCCGATCTCATTGCTAAACCAGGCTTGATTAATGTTGACTTTGCAGACGTAAAAACAATTATGACGGATAAAGGGTCAGCATTGATGGGAATTGGTATTGCAACTGGAGAAACACGAGCCTCTGAAGCTGCGAAAAAAGCAATTTCATCACCATTATTGGAAACATCTATTGATGGAGCACATGGTATTTTAATGAATATTACAGGCGGCACAAACCTAAGCCTGTATGAAGTGCAGGAAGCTGCTGATTTAGTAACCTCTGCAGCAGATAATGAAGTCAATGTTATCTTCGGTTCCGTTATTAATGAAAACTTAAATGATGAAATTATTGTAACAGTTATTGCGACAGGATTTGATGAAACTACGCAAAAAGAAGATAGGAAGCAGCAACGTCCTGTCATCAATCACAAACAGCAAGCAGCTACCAGGGATAATGATGACGTGCAGAAAGAACCAAATCAGCAACAACAGCAGCAGCAACAGCGTCCAAAACAAGAGGAAGAAACGTTGGATATACCTACCTTTCTACGAAATCGCAATCGGAGAAGATAAAAGTTAAATAATCCTATATTGATAAAAAAGCAAACAAATAGCCCTTGTGTTATTTGTTTGCTTTTTTGCGTAGAATCATTTCCATATACGGTTGCCTTTACATCGTCGCCGTTGGTAGAAACTGCGACGTAGTGAAAGTAACTTTATGAGAAGGTTCTCGTTCTAATGATAGTTGAGCGTAGGGATACCGCTCCGGAAATACACTTCGCGCACCTTAGGGCGGCTGGTGAGCCCCTTCCTGACGTGCGCACTCCTGGGTCTCACCGATGCCTTTGATCCCGCTGGAGTTTCCGTGTATTTCCTCCGCTAATGTTACAGTTTCTGGCGCTAAATTTATTCAACACTGAAGTGGTTAGGCGCTTCGGTATGTTGAATATGGCTTACAAATACAGTCTAATGGTAGGAACTGGACCACCAGCGGAGGAAACACATGTAGACTCCTGCGGGAGCAAAGGCCTAGATGAGACGCCGAAGTGCGCTAGCACGAGGTGGCTCATCAGCCCCCGCGGAAAGCGAAATGTGTTTCCGTAGCGGCATCCAAGCACTCAACCATCGTTCGCAAAGAGAATTCCACACTTACGTCGCAGTTTCTATCTGTTGTGTCAAAAACAACAAATGGTTTTGGTAGGACGAACCTTTGGTACAGTCTCAATCTTTTAGAAAGCATCCTTTGCGTACAAAGATAGAATTTCCACCTCTTGTAAAATAACTACTGCGACAAACTCCCTAATAACTAGTTAAAATTAGCCCCAATATGCGCACAAAATGTGACAGACTTTGCTTATAAACTTAGATATACTTCTCTTACATCATCTTATCTATGAATCTAATAGTAATTTTTTGGAAAGGAAGAATGTAGTGACCATCTATCTTGATGCTGTCTGGACGTTGAATTTTTTTCTGGACATGATGCTTTTAATGCTCACACAAGCTTTAGCAAGAGACAGCACAAGGAAACGCAGAATAATAATTGGAGCTTTTATTGCTTCACTGCTTGTACCAATAACCATCTATTTTCCAGATTCTTTTTTTAACAGTGTTATTGGAAAGCTTCTATACTCTGTCATTATTATTTTATGCACGTTTGGGTTTTTTAGTATCTATCGAATAATGAAAATGCTCCTGTTATTTTATTTCACTACTTTTGCAATAGGAGGTGGATTAATAGCACTACATTTTCTATTACAAAGTCCGTTAGGTGTCTCTACAAATGGTATTTTAACGTTTAATAGCGGCTATGGTGATTCAATAAGCTGGATCTTTGTTGTTATAGGATTCCCTTTGGTGTGGTTATTTACGAAAGGACGTATGGACAAGCATGTCGTGGATAAAATTCGATACGACCAGATCTATCCAGTAACCATTCAATTAAAAAATAGGAGTTATTCAACAACTGGATATATTGATAGTGGAAATCAATTGATTGATCCATTAACCAAAAACCCGGTCATTATTTGTGATGAACTTTTTTTAAAACAATGGTTTACGGAAGCCGACTGGAATTTACTAAAAACTGCTCATAAAGAACTTGATTTGGAAAAAATACCTAAAAAATGGGAAAATTCTATTCAAATTGTGCCATATCGAGGCGTACAAGGTGGTAATAATTTTTTGTTTGCCATACGGCCTGATCAGCTCATTGTATACTACGGGGAACAGAAAATTATAACAAGGAAACTCGTCATTGGCATTCAGTTTGAAGCGTTAACGAAAGATCGCAGTTATCATTGTTTACTTCAACCGCAAATTATTACAAAGGCAGTTGTGCATTCTGCATAAGGGAGAGATAAATGTTGAAATCTTGGAAATTACATCTGCGCTTACAGTGGTATAATATGCTAATCAAACTCGGTGTTAAGTCTGAGGAGATTTATTATATAGGCGGAAGTGAAGCTTTGCCTCCACCACTTTCCAAAGAAGAAGAAGCAGAATTGCTGGAATTACTACCTAAAGGTGATCAAGCCGCAAGGGCATTGTTAATTGAGCGAAATTTACGTCTGGTTGTTTATATTGCCAGGAAATTTGAAAATACGGGTATAAACATAGAAGATCTGATAAGTATAGGTACCATTGGACTTATAAAAGGTGTTAATACGTTTAATCCGGAGAAAAAAATCAAATTGGCTACGTATGCATCCAGATGTATTGAGAATGAAATTTTAATGTACCTACGGAGAAATAATAAATTAAAATCTGAAATATCCTTTGATGAGCCTTTAAACATAGACTGGGATGGGAATGAGTTATTATTATCAGATGTTCTTGGAACAGATGAGGATATTATTACCAAAAATCTGGAAACAAAAGTGGACAAAAGCTTACTTAAGGATGCCTTGTCCCAATTGAATGCTCGTGAAAAGCAAATTATGGAATTGCGATTTGGATTGATTGGAGAGGAAGAAAAAACGCAGAAGGATGTAGCGGATATGTTAGGTATTTCACAGTCATATATTTCACGTTTAGAAAAAAAGATTATCAGGCGACTAAAAAAAGAATTTAATAAAATGGTTTAGCCTTGTTTCTCTAAGAATCGACGCGTTTTTACATTTTTTTCGAATGAACTTTCCTGCATAAAAATTTTCCCAGGGGGAGATACTGTCCATGAACAGCATCACCAACTGGGAGGGTTGAACATAGATGACAAGGCATAAGGTTGAGATATGTGGTGTTGATACATCGAAACTACCTGTATTAAAAAACGAAGAAATGCGTAAGTTATTTGTGAAAATGCAAGAAGGAGACGGGGAATCTGCACGTGAGGAACTGGTAAATGGAAACCTGCGTCTCGTATTAAGTGTCATTCAACGATTTAATAATCGTGGTGAATATGTTGATGATTTATTTCAAGTTGGCTGTATTGGCTTGATGAAATCCATTGACAATTTTGACTTATCACATAATGTTAGATTTTCAACATATGCTGTTCCAATGATTATCGGCGAGATAAGACGTTATTTAAGAGATAACAATCCGATTCGGGTTTCAAGATCCTTACGTGATATAGCTTATAAAGCCCTGCAAGTAAGGGAGAAATTAATTAGTAAAACGTCGAAAGAACCTACACCGATGGAGATTGCGGAAGAAATGGGAATTCCGCATTCCGACATTGTGTTTGCCATGGATGCCATTCAAGATCCGGTATCATTATTTGAACCAATTTATAATGATGGAGGAGATCCCATATTTGTAATGGATCAAATTAGTGATGAGAAAGATAAGGATTCCACATGGGCAGATAAACTTTCCTTAAAGGAAGGGATGTACCAGTTAAACGAAAGAGAAGAGATGATATTAAATAAGCGTTTTTTTCAAGGGAAAACACAAATGGAAGTAGCCGATGAAATAGGTATTTCACAAGCCCAGGTATCTCGCCTGGAAAAAGCTGCCATTAGTCAGATGAATAAGGAAATGTTTGAATAAATAACAAAGGCGGAAACGCCCGGTTAGCAACGTACAAACTGGAGTGAGATAAAGGAAACACGGTGAGCTGACAAGTGAACCGATGTTGACTTATCGTAATGGAGGAATGTGAAGTTTGCTAGTTGCTGGGCGCTGGAGCCGGACGTAGCTAATAAGGGAAAAAAGTGTAAGATCTAGAACAAAAGGAATGGGTACTTGAAAACCATTCCTTTTGTATGTGTGCCAGGCATGTGCACATTCTCTAGGGTTAAAGTCCCGAATCACGAAGGCAGTAGTAGTGGTTAGCTCAAGACAAGGGTGTCTGGGGTGACCCAGAATCTGAAGGAAGTCGGCGGCAAATCCCCGCCCTTAGGAACACGAACTTCATAGAAGGCTAGATGTACTTGGGTGAGACTGCATAACAAGTCAAAGCCCTTACTGCCAAAGGGTGCATAGAGTAAATGAAGAAGGGATATGGGGAGGAAGAGTGTGTACTTACCCTGGGAGGTCTGATAGAAACGCGGTACACATGCCGTAACTGAACATGCGAATGTTCACTGAACTATCAGAAGTCAGCCGAAGCCGTAGTACCAGATACTTCTAGAATATCTGGGAAGGGCTGAATCATTTAAGGAGAATTGCCACTTTGCGTACGCAATACTCGAAGAAGCAGAAACATGAAAACCTTCCTAATGGAAGAAGCGGTGAATCCCGCGGGGGACATTAGAAGGGCTGAGAGACATTGCCACACAAGAAGAAAGGACAATTCACGCAGGAGTTAGATAACATGTTGGAACAAATCCTATCACGGGAAAACTTAATGACAGCTCTGCATCGTGTAGAGCGCAATAAAGGAAGTCACGGAGTTGATGGAATGCCCGTACAAAACTTACGAGCGCATATCGTTGAACACTGGGCTTCTATTCGGGAACAACTGGAAACAGGAACCTACTATCCTCAGCCTGTCCGCCATTACAAAATCCGTAAAGAAGGCGGCGGTATGAGGAAACTGGGTATTCCCACCGTGTTAGACCGATTTATCCAACAAGCCATCGCACAAGTGCTCACCACGATATATGACCCGACCTTCTCGGAAAATAGCTATGGCTTCCGCCCAAAGCGTCGAGGTCACGACGCTGTAAGGAAAGCTAGGGCATACATGAAGGACGGATATCGCTGGGTGATTGATATGGATTTAGAGAAATTCTTCGATAAAGTAAACCACGACCGTTTGATGCGGACGCTAAGTCGGAGGGTCAAAGACCCGAAAGTCCTTCAGCTTATCCGCAGATTCCTGCAAGCAGGAATCATGGAAGACGGAGTGGTACATCCGAATACAGAAGGAGCGTCTCAGGGCGGACCGTTAAGTCCGCTTCTCTCAAACATTGTCCTGGATGAACTGGACAAAGAGTTAGAGAAAAGAGGACTCCATTTCGTGCGCTATGCGGATGACTTTCATATTTATGTCCGTTCGAAAAGGGCAGGACACCGAATAATGGAAAGTATCACCAACTTTATAGAGAAGAAGATGAAATTGGAAGTCAATAAAGAGAAAAGTGCGGTAGACCGCCCATGGAAACGTAAATTCCTTGGATTCTCATTCACCTTTCATAAGGAAAATCCCAAGATACGGATTGCGAAAGAGAGCATCAAACGTTTCAAGCGACGAATCCGAGAATTAACGTCTCGAAAGAAATCCATGAATATGGGGGACAGAATCGAGAAACTGAATCAATATCTCGCAGGCTGGCTGGGATACTACCAGTTAGCAGAAACACCTACGATATTCAAGGAACTCGACGGATGGATTCGAAGACGTCTACGAATGATACGTTGGAAAGAGTGGAAGAAAGTGAAAACGAAACACAAGAATCTTGTGAAACAAGGAATCAAGAAAGGAAAAGCGTGGGAATGGGCAAACACAAGAAAGAGCTATTGGCGAACCGCCAATAGCCCTATCTTGCATAGAGCACTTGGTGACCAATACTGGTCAGAACAAGGCTTGAAGAGTCTAACTAATAGCTATCTAACGAAGCGTTGGACATAAATGAAACCGCCGTATACGGAACCGTACGTATGGTGGTGTGAGAGGTCGGAGGTTAGTCACCTCCTCCTACTCGATTTTTTTGTTTTTAATTTTAAACTCACGCATATGTATAAAGTAAGGTGGTGTGAGTGGAATGATAAAATTATCTGAATTGCAAACAAAAGAAATAATTGTTATTGATGATGGAAGTCGACTGGGACATATATCCGATTTGGAAATTGATAAAGATAAAGGAAAAATACTTGCTATTATTGTTATTGAAAAGGAAAAGAAAGGTGGAATGTTTGGAAAACCGGATGAATTGATCATTCATTGGGATCAAATTGTAAGGGTTGGCTCGGATGTCATTCTGGTCAAAGAGGTCCAAGAGCCAAAATTGTATGCGGAACCTTTTGTAAATGAATAAAAAATGAATGCAGATTATGGTAAAATGGTACAAGTAGAATTTTAAGGGAGGCTGTAATGCAATGCCTGAACCATTTAAACAAACAAATGAATCTTATTTACATATAGAAGAATGGCAAAAACGAAATCCAAAGCTGCATGTTGGATTTACAACCAGAAATGGGGGATTAAGCCAGCCTCCTTTTGATACATTAAACTGTGGATTGCATGTACAGGACCAATACGATCAAATCATCGCAAATCGAGAAATTTTAGCCAATCATTTGTCGATCCCTTTGAAAAATTGGGTGGCAGGAGAACAGACACATCAAACAATGGTGAAAATGGTCCATTCTGAAGATAAAGGAAAAGGGGCTGCTTCCTATCAAAGTTCTATTAAAAAAACAGATGGTCTAATTACAAAGGAGCGAGGAATATTATGTACTGCTTTTTTTGCTGATTGTGTCCCTTTATTCTTTTATGATCCGGTATCCGAATACATTGGGATAGCGCATGCCGGCTGGAAGGGATCCGTCAATCGTATTGGTGAACAAATGGTTCAGGAATTGCAAGCGGTGGGAGTGAATCCTGCTGATCTTTTAGTAGCCATCGGTCCTTGTATATCTCAACAGTATTATGAAGTTGATGAAAATGTTATCGGGCATCTAACGACACATGATAAGAAAAAAACAGTCCTATCTAGAGAAAATAATCGTTATTTGTTAGATTTAAAACAGCTAAATGTAGAAATTCTTTTGCAATGTGGTGTATTACGTAATAATATAGGTGTAACAAATTACTGCACGTTTCAAGATCATTTGTTATTTTTTTCACATCGACGAGACAAAGGAAATACAGGGAGAATGTTAGGTTTTATAGGATTTACAACCTAATACGTAAGAGGAGTGTTGGTAATAATGGATGTAGCAACAAATCTAACGATGATTCAAAGCAATATTGGACAAGCTTGTGAAAAAAGTAATCGACATCCAAATGAAATAACAGTTATAGGCGTTACGAAATATGTTACAATAGAACGAACAAAAGAAGCCATAAATACAGGGATTAAAAACCTTGGCGAAAATCGTTCGGAAGGATTTCTGGAAAAATACAATCATATTGACAGTGATGTGAAATGGCATTTTATAGGTACGTTGCAATCAAGAAAAGTAAAAGATGTTGTCGATAAAGTAGATGCTATCCATTCTTTGGATCGCCTATCACTTGCTAAAGAAATAAATAAGCGGGCAAGTAAACAAATCGATTGTTTTGTTCAGGTGAATGTAAGTGGAGAAGAATCAAAACATGGATTGCAACCGGAAGATGTTATCCCTTTTATTAAAGAGGTTCAGAAGTATAACTACGTTCGCGTTGTAGGATTGATGACAATGGCGCCACATCTGGAAGATAACGAACGTTTGAGGGGTATTTTTAAAAGACTAGCGTTATTACGAAAGACAGTTCAACAGGAAAATTTGGCTAACGCTCCTTGTGAATTTTTATCGATGGGAATGAGTAATGATTATGAAGTAGCAATTGAAGAGGGAGCGACGCATATACGGATCGGTTCAAATCTAGTAGGATAATAATAGAAGTGAGGTGCTTATATGAGCATTAAAAATAAAATCAAAAATTATTTTACGATGGATGACGAATATGAATACGAGTATACAGAAGAAGTAGATGGTGCAGGCAAGCCAAATGTGGATCAGAAAAATCAAAATGTAGTCAATTTAACAAGCTTGCAACAGCCCTCATCGAAGGTTGTGCTTTATGAGCCAAGAACCTATAATGAAGCACAGGAAATAGCAGATAATATTGTAAATAGGAGAGCTGTTGTTATTAATCTGCAACGTTTGGAGAGCACACAAGCGAAGAGGGTGGTTGATTTTCTTAGTGGCACCGTCTATGCTGTGAACGGTGATATTCAAAAACTCGGATCTGAAACATTTCTATGCACCCCTGATAATGTCGATGTATCCGGAACAATATCCGAAAGTTATGTGGAGGAAGATGAATTTGAAAAAGGATGGTAGTAATCAATGATCCAGTTACTTAATTTATTAGATACTGCTTTAACGATTTACAGTTTTGCCTTACTTATTTATATTTTTATGTCATGGTTCCCGGGGGCGCGGGAATCATCTTTCGGTGTCTTTTTAGCAAATATCTGCGAACCGTACCTGGAAATATTCCGCCGATTTATTCCACCATTAGGTATGATTGATTTATCCCCAATTGTAGCTATTTTTGTGATACAATTTGCCAAAATGGGACTACGTGAATTATTTTTCATGCTGTTCTTCTAAGGAGGGAATGGAATGGATATTTATCAACATTTTCGAAAAGAAGAGCAGCCATTTATTGACAAGGTATTAGCTTGGGTGGAGCAGGTTGAAGCAACGTACCAATTGAGAGTAACTGATTTCCTTGATCCAAGAGAACAGCAAATAATGCACTTATTAGTTGGAGAAAACAGTGATGTTAGCATCCATTTATGTGGTGGCGGCCCGTATGCGGAAAGAAAGCGTGCTGTCATACTTCCTCCATATGAAGAGATAGCTGAAGAAGTCTTTCAGCTTACGTTGGTACAGGCAGCGTTTCAAAGCAAGTTCATATCATTGGAACATCGTGACGTGATGGGAGCTTTTTTATCGCTGGGAATAAAACGAAAAAAGCTTGGTGATATCATTGTTGAGGATGGGGTCATTCAAATTGTTATGGCCAAAGAAATTGCCCCATTTGTATTAGCTAACCTGACGGCCATTAAAAAAGCTAACGTAAAGCTTGTGGAAAAACCTTTCACTGCATTAATGGAAAAGGATATAACGTGGATGGAAACAGATCAAACTGTATCCTCATTACGATTAGATGCTGTGTTAACAGTAATTTATAATATCTCTAGAAAAGATGCTGCGGAATTTATAAAAAAACTTCAAGTTAAAGTGAATTTTAAGGTGGTTGACGATGCTAAGTTCCTTTTACAGGAGGGTGATTTACTTTCCGTCCGTGGAAAAGGAAGGAGTAAACTCGTATCCGTAAATGGACAAACAAAAAAGAACAAGTGGCGGATAACCACCGCTATATTAAAATAAATTTTTACCACATGCAGGAATTAATTGATTTATGTCGAATACGTGTTTAATGTATTTTTCATCATGAACGTTATTGTTGATAATTTCCCCTAAGGAGGTGGCCAATGTGCCATTAACACCATTAGATATTCATAATAAAGAGTTTACAAGAAGTATTCGAGGATATAATGAAGACGAAGTAAATGAATTCTTAGATCAGATCATTAAAGATTATGAGACAGTAATCAGAGAAAAGAAAGATGCAAAGGAAAAAGTGGATCAATTGGAGGAAAAGCTTGGACACTTTACCAATATTGAAGAAACATTAAACAAATCCATTTTAGTTGCGCAGGAGACTGCTGAAGAAGTGAAAGGGAGTGCGACAAAGGAATCTAAATTAATTATCAAAGAAGCAGAAAAAAATGCCGATCGCATCATTAATGATGCATTAAGTAAGTCACGCCGCATATCTATGGATGTGGAAGAGTTAAAGAAACAGGCTAAGGTATTTCGAACACGTTTGAAAATGTTGGTTGAAGCGCAACTGGATATGATTGACACAAACGATTGGGAAGATTTATTTGATGAAGAATTGGGTGAAGACCTTGATCTGGCAGAAAATAATTCATAGATCTTGACGTCTTGTGAAATTTTACATATAATTCATACACATAGAGTTCTAATTCATAAATGCCTGCATCGAAAGAGCTAGTATAAAGGTTTGTCCTGATTAGCGAATCGGGGGATGGTGAAAGCCCGATACAGTATTGCCTTTAGAAAATCACTCTTGAGCATCCATTCTGAATTTCAGTAGGAATGGACGATTTATTCCCGTTACGAATATCGAGTGAATGTAAACATGTGTGAGTTTGCATTTATAAGGGTGGTAACACGAGTCTTCTCGTCCCTTTTGGGATGTAGGGGACTTTTTTATTTAGAGACATGAAGGAGGAAGCATGGATGGATTATAAAGATACATTGTTGATGCCGAAAACGTCCTTTCCAATGCGTGGTAATTTGCCGAATAAAGAACCAAAAAGGCAAGAGCATTGGGATGAGGCAAATTTATATGACAAAGTCCAGGAAAGAACGAAAGGAAGACCATTGTTTATTTTGCATGATGGCCCTCCATATGCAAATGGTGATTTGCATATTGGCCATGCATTAAATAAAATTTTGAAGGATTTTATTACCCGTTATAAGTCAATGACTGGTTATCATGCGCCATATATTCCAGGTTGGGATACACATGGATTACCGGTTGAGACGGCATTAACGAAAAATAAAAAAGTAAAACGAAAAGAAATGAGTATTGCGGCGTTCAGACAGTTATGTGCTGAATATGCGTTGGACCAATTGGACAATCAACGCAGGCAATTTAAATCTCTTGGTGTTCGTGGTGATTGGGATCATCCATATGTTACATTAACAAAGGATTATGAGGCTGCCCAAATCAAGGTCTTTGGAGAAATGGCCAAAAAAGGCTATATCTATAAGGGATTAAAGCCAGTTTATTGGTCACCATCATCTGAATCTGCCCTAGCTGAGGCTGAAATAGAATATCATGATAAACGCTCTCCTTCCATTTACGTTGCCTTTGACGTCATAGATGGAAAAGGTTTACTCGAAGGCGGAGAGAAATTTATTATTTGGACAACAACGCCATGGACCCTCCCGGCTAACTTGGGAATTAGTCTACATCCTGATCTGGAATACGTGGTTGTGGAAGTGAACCAGGAAAAATATATTATCGCCCGTTCCTTGCTTGAATCTGTTGCGGAGGAATTGGAATGGGAAGACCCACAAGTGATAAAATCATTTAAAGGAAAAGAAGCGGATAGAATTGTCGTTAAACATCCATTTTATGATCGTGAATCACTCATTATGCTTGGTGAACATGTAACAACAGATGCAGGTACTGGTTGCGTTCATACAGCACCAGGACATGGGGAAGATGACTTTGTTGTAGCTCGAAGTTATGGTATTGACCCATTGTCTCCTGTTGATGATAGGGGCGTCTTTACAAACGAAGCACCTGGATTTGAAGGACAATTCTATGATAAAGCGAACAAGTCTATTACAGAAAAACTGGAAGAAGTAGGAGCTTTGCTCAAGCTTTCGTTCATCACACACTCTTATCCACATGATTGGCGGACGAAGAAACCGACAATTTTCCGAGCGACATCGCAGTGGTTTGCATCCATTAAGGATTTTCGTCAGGATATTCTGGATGAAATCAGTCGCGTTAACTGGTATCCATCATGGGGAGAGACTCGTCTTCACAACATGGTCCGAGATAGGGAAGATTGGTGTATTTCGCGTCAGCGTACGTGGGGGGTTCCAATGCCTGTATTCTACGGGGAAGATAATAAACCTATTATTAATGATGAAACTATTGAGCATGTAGCTAACTTATTTAAAGCACATGGTTCCAATGTATGGTTTGAATGGGAAGCTAAAGATTTATTGCCTGAAGGTTTTACTTCCGAACATAGTCCAAATGGAATATTCACAAAAGAAACAGATATTATGGATGTATGGTTTGATTCAGGATCATCCCATGAGGCTGTACTGGAAGGTCGCCCGTATCATAGACGCCCGGCAGATGTTTATTTGGAAGGCAGTGACCAATACCGTGGCTGGTTCAATTCCTCCATATCTACATCTGTGGCAGTGACAGGAAAAGCACCATTTGAAAATGTCATTAGCCATGGTTTTGTATTAGATGGTAATGGACGGAAAATGAGTAAATCTCTGGGAAATGTCATGATACCTTCCAAAGTGCAAAAGCAATTAGGTTCCGATATTTTACGATTATGGGTATCTTCTGTTGATTATCAGGGAGATGTACGTATTTCGCAGGAAATTCTTAAACAAACATCTGAAGCATATCGAAAAATTAGAAATACGATTCGTTTTATGTTAGCAAACTTAGCAGACTTTGATCCAAACATGGACAGAGTCCCGGAAGCGGAAATGGAAGAAGTGGATCGTTATATGATCCATCGCCTACAGCAGATGTTAGGTAATGTTAAGGAGAACTACGAGCAATTTGAATATGCACCGATTTTCCATCAAATCCACAACTTCTGTGCGGTTGATTTAAGCTCATTCTATTTGGATTTTGCTAAAGATATACTATATATCGAGGCAAAGGATAATAAGCGTCGCCGTAGTATTCAAACAGGCTATTATGAAATTTTAACGACACTGGTTAAATTATTGACACCTATCATTCCGCATACGACGGATGAAGTATGGGAATATATTCCTGGTGTAGAAGAAGAGAGTGTACAGTTAACAGATATCCCCAATACACATGAAATTGCAGGTATGGCTGTTCTGGAACCAAAATGGGATCATTTCATGAATATTCGTGATGATGTTTTAAAAGCACTGGAAGAAGCAAGGAATGAAAAAGTAATCGGGAAATCGCTAGAAGCAAAAGTTACACTTGTGCCAAAAGATGATCAAACCAAAGAAGTATTACAAACATTTGATTATCTGCATCAATATTTAATCGTATCAGAGTCGATTATTCGCGATAGTAGTTCAGAAGCAAAGGAATATCAGTATGTGGATGTTTTCGTCGAGAAACATCCCGGAGAAAGATGTGAACGTTGCTGGGTAGCATCGGAAACAGTTGGAGAAGATGCGGAACATCCTGGATTATGTAGCCGTTGCGCGAGTGTTGTAAAAGAGCATTACACGGCATAACTAGCTGAAGGACACTTAAGATTGTATTAGTTTTAACGGATCTTCACCAAAATTAATGGTTGATAAACTAGGCTAAAATTGTAAAGGCAGCCGTCGCTGCGGAAAAAACACCACGCTTTCCGCGGGCGGCTTTTAATTAGTATCAAGTCCGGAATTTCCTTTGATTATGAAACTTTTATCTACAGCACCTAGTTGTCCCCATATTTATTCATGTATTTCAGCCATTGATTTTGGTGTTGCCCATTTTAACAAGTTCAATGATTTGTATAAAAGACGACTTACGTTCACTTGAACATGAGTCGTTTTTTTGATAATAATGTATACCGATCTTTCATTGTTCTTGAAAAATATTGCTTTAACGTTTAAGATAAATAAGACTTAGAGTAGAAAACGGGGGACATGGGATGTATGTGTACTATATTATTGCACTAGTTATTATTGCCATTGACCAAGTGACGAAATGGATGGTTGTCCGAGCAATGGAGCTTGGAGAACAAATGACAATTATAGAAAACTTCTTTTATCTTACATCACATCGCAATAGCGGTGCTGCGTGGGGGATATTGGAGGGGCAGATGCTGATTTTCTATCTTGTGACAGTCATTGTCGTTATAGGGATTATTTATTACATGCAGGCATATGCAAAGAAAAATAGAGGGTTAGCCATTAGCTTAAGCTTGGTACTGGGGGGAGCCATTGGTAACTTTATTGACCGTCTTTTCCACCAAGAAGTCGTGGATTTCTTTGATTTTATCATCTTTCATTATAATTTTCCTATTTTTAATATAGCTGATGCTGCTTTAACAGTTGGGGTTATATTTATTCTTATCATTACCATCATCGATGAAACAAAAGCGAAGAAAGGAAAAGCAGAAAAATGACGTTATTTTATCATACTGTTAACGAATTGCAGGAAAAACAACGAATTGATAAAGTACTTGCTGCACTAAATCCGGAAGCATCCCGTTCACAGGTGCAATCATGGATTGTAAAGGGGCTTGTAACCGTTAATAAGGAGTACGTAAAATCAAATGATAAGTGTCAGATAGGTGATGTTATAGAGTGGTCAATCCCGAAGGAAGAGACGCTTGAAATCGTTGCAGAGGATATACCGTTATCCATTGTATATGAGGACAGCGATTTATTGGTAGTTAACAAGCCAAAGGGAATGGTCATTCATCCGTCTCCAGGACATACGAGCGGTACACTTGTTAACGCACTTCTTTATCATTGTGATCACCTATCCAGTATAAATGGTGTGCAGCGACCTGGTATTGTCCATCGAATTGATAAGGATACAAGTGGGTTATTAGTTGTTGCAAAAAATAATCAAGTACATGCACATCTATCCGATCAACTATCAACAAAAGAAGTTAAACGAGTATATACCGCCATTGTTCATGGAAAAATTCCGCATGAAACGGGGATGATTGATGCCCCGATTGGGAGAGATCCGAAAGATCGCCAGCGAATGGGGATAGTCGATGATGGAAAACCTGCCGTGACACATTTTAATGTGATAAAAAGCTACCCTGATTATACATATGTAAAATGTCAATTAGAGACAGGAAGAACACATCAGATCCGTGTACATATGAAATATATTGGTTATCCCCTTGTTGGTGACCCTAAATATGGTCGCCGGAAAACAATGGAAACAAATGGCCAAGTGTTACATGCCGGTGTGCTCGGTTTTATGCACCCAAATATGAATAGATGGATGGAATTTGAAGTGAAAGCTCCTGCCTATTTTGAGGCGATTTTATCCAATATAGAAAAATTGTATTGACAATAACCGTTGACTCTGAAATAATTAAAAGAAATAAACAAGTGACCCTTTAATATAGTCCCGCGAGGCTGAAAAGGAATTCGAGAATGTACGTGTCCAACGTCCCTTTTTTCCTTGCGGAGAGAAGGGATTTTTAATATCTGGTGGTGAGATCTTGCAAAAGAAAACAGACATATTGGATCAGCCGGCAATTAACCGGGCATTAACCCGAATTGCTCATGAAATCGTTGAAAAAAATAAAGGTGGGGAAAATCTGGTCTTAGTTGGGGTGAAAACGAGGGGAGTACCGTTAACGAACAGATTACAGGATAGAATAAAACAAATTGAAGGACTGGATCTACCAACAGGTGAATTGGATATAACGTTATACCGAGATGATTTGGAAATGGCAACTAATAGTAATGATCCACAACTGAAATCCACAAAAATTGATATAGATGTAACAGGGAAAAAAGTGATACTCATAGATGATGTACTTTATACCGGCAGGACCATACGAGCAGCAATGGATGCGGTGATGGATACTGGAAGGCCATCACAGATTCAATTGGGTGTCCTCGTTGATAGAGGCCATAGAGAATTACCGATACGGGCAGATTACGTAGGTAAAAACATTCCAACATCTGAAAAAGAAATTGTTGTGGTCCAATTGGCAGAATCCGACGAGATCGATCAAGTATCCATTTATGATAAATAAATAGCAAAACCTTTAATGAAATCCAGCGAGATTTACAAGGTTGTTTAAGGAAACGTGGGTAGAAAGCTATACACGTGTGCCTCTTTGCAGCCTTTAGCAAAGAGGCTTTTTTAATGGACATAAACGTCTTCTAAACATGGAGGTATAAAAAATGACAACGAAAAAAATGTCAATGGATGTTAATGAAGTACCAAAAATCGGACAATGGCTTTTACTCAGCATTCAACATTTATTTGCAATGTTTGGCTCTACGATCTTAGTACCGTTTCTTACCGATTTATCCCCTGCTGTGGCACTAATATCAAGCGGGACTGGTACACTGGCGTATTTAGTAATCACAAGAGGGAGAATACCGGCATATCTGGGATCCAGTTTCGCATTTATTGCGCCCATTATTGCTGCAAGTGCTGGGGTAGGCCCGGCTGGTGCGATGATAGGAAGCTTCTTAGCAGGAATTGTCTACGGAATGGTCGCCTTACTCATTACATTCCTTGGTACCAATTGGCTTATGCGGATACTTCCCCCGGTTGTAGTCGGTCCAGTCATTATCGTAATTGGATTGGGTTTAGCTCCCACTGCGATTGATATGGCTATGTTCGATGACGAGGTTTATAGTGGGACCTATGTAACCGTAGCGTTAGTGACGTTGATTATTACCATTATTGCTAATATTTTCTTTAAAGGTTTTTTTGGACTTATTCCCATATTAATTGGAATTGTAGGTGGTTATCTATTTGCTCTTATACAGGGGATTGTTGATACGGCACCAATTCAAGCAGAATGGAATGCCATGCTGTCATCGAATTCGGTTGGAGAATTTTTGGGAGCCTTTTTTCAAATGCCGGAATTTATCATTCCATTTGTTGACTATACTCCGTTGGATATTATGAATCTGCAAATCGTAGCAGTAATGGTTCCTGTAGCACTAGTAACCATTGCTGAACATATAGGGGATCAGATGGTTTTATCCAAAGTTGCAGGGCGCAATTTCTTGAAAAATCCCGGACTGCATCGCTCTATATTAGGAGACGGGGTGGCGACAGTGATTGCCTCTTTTATCGGAGGGCCACCAAACACAACGTATGGTGAAAATATTGGCGTATTATCTATTACTAAAGTGTTTAGTGTGTTTGTTATAGGAGGCGCAGCCGTACTTGCGGTATTATTTGGGTTTATAGGAATTATTACAGTGACGATTAGTTCCATTCCCACTGCTGTTATGGGAGGGGTATCCATTCTATTATTTGGTATCATCGCCTCTAATGGACTGCGAATGCTCATTGATAATCAAATAGATTTAGGGAACAATCGCAATTTAATTATCGCCTCTGTCATACTGGTTATCGGAGTTGGTGGAGCTTACATTGAAGTATATGACGGACTGGAAATTGCCGGGATGGCCTTATCCGCAATCATTGGAGTTATTCTAAATCTTATCTTACCCGGCAGAGAAAGTGGATATGGTAATGGTGCATTGTTTGAAAGTACGGAGGTTCCGGATGATCAAAAGCATGTATCTTAACAAGGAGGTAATGATGCGACACTTTATATCGGTTAACCAATTAACTGCAGACGAAATGATGCGTCTTTTAAAAACGGCTGATAGGTATCGTCATACTGGTTATAAGCTGAAGCAACAGAGATTTGCTGCAAATTTATTTTTCGAACCAAGTACAAGGACAAAAAGCAGCTTTATTATAGCTGAGCGGAAACTTGGAATGGAGGTACTGGATTTTCATGCTACAACCTCTAGTACGGAAAAAGGGGAGTCGTTGTATGACACGGTAAAAACCTTTGAAGCATTGGGTGCAGATTTAATTACCGTTCGTGACTGCTCTGACACCTGGTTCGAGCAGCTCAGAGATCATATTTCTATACCAATTATCAATGCGGGGGCAGGAAAAGCGGAACATCCGACACAATGTTTGTTAGATATGCTAACCATTTACCAAGAATTTCAAAGTTTCAACGATTTGCAGGTTGTTATTGCAGGTGATATTAAACATAGCCGTGTTGCCCGTTCCAATGCATACGCGTTAAAAGCCTTAGGCGCAACAGTCTGGTTAAGTGCGGCTCCAGGCTTTGAAGATTATTCCCTTGGTTTTCCATATATTTCGATCGACGAAGCTGTAAATAGTTGTGATGCGCTTATGCTTTTACGTATTCAACATGAACGGCATCAGGAAAGTTCAACGGTAAACCAGAGCTACTTGGAAAACTATGGTTTAACCAAAAATCGGGAAAAACAAATGAAAAAGCATGCCATTATTCTTCACCCTGCACCAGTAAACAGGGGAATTGAAATAGATTCTGATTTAGTAGAGTGTGAGCGATCACGTATTTTTAAGCAAATGGAAAATGGCGTTTATTTAAGAATGGCGCTTATCACGAACATGTTACAAGAATGGGGGATTACGAGTGAAAACTATATTGAAGAATGCAAAACGACTGTTAGCAACAGGTGAAACGGAAATATGTGACATATTGATTGAAGGAAAGAAAATCAAGCAGATAGCTGCATCTATTCCAGCGGAAGCCGACAATATGATTGACTGTAAAGAAAATCTGATCGTGCCTGGATTTATTGATGTACACATCCATCTACGTGAACCTGGTGGGGAGCATAAAGAAACCATTACTTCTGGTACAAAAGCAGCTGCTCGTGGTGGTTTTACAACTGTTTGTGCAATGCCTAATACAAATCCAGTACCAGATCATGTATCTACAGTAGAAGCACTTTTGGAAAAAATCAATCAGCATGCTGTTGTGCGAGTGATCCCCTATGCAGCCATTACGAACCATTTACAAGGTGAGACATTAACGAATATACCGGAAATCGCTGACAAGGGAGTGTTTGCTTTTACGGATGATGGAGTAGGAATCCAAAGTGCCGACTTAATGTTGCAAGCGATGAAACAAGCAGCAGCCTGTAATATGCCAATCATAGCACATTGTGAGGACAACTCGATTGTTTATGGAGGTGTCGTCCATGATGGGAAAGTAAGCGAAAAATTAGGATTACCAGGAATCCCCTCCGTAAGTGAATCCATACAAATCGCACGAGATGCGTTACTTGCTGAGAAGGCAGGTTGTCATTATCATGTCTGTCATGTCAGTACGAAAGAGTCTGTGAGAATTATTCGTGATGCAAAAAGAGCTGGTATACATATAACTGCTGAAGTGACGCCGCATCACCTGTTACTTAATGAGGAAGCTATCACGCAAGATGATGCTAATTTGAAGATGAACCCACCACTGCGAGCAAAAGAAGATCAAAAGGCATTATTAGAAGGATTATTGGATGGGACAATAGATTTTATTGCAACAGATCATGCGCCACATGCAAAAGACGAAAAAGAAACAGGCTTTCGAACATCTCCTTTTGGAATTGTAGGTTTGGAAACTGCATTTTCATTGCTTTATACCAACCTTGTCAAAGCGGAACAAATGACACTAAAGCAATTAGTGGATTGGTTAACCATTAAACCTGCCCAAGTGTTTGATTTGCCCTATGGTATCCTTGAAGAAAATGCAGTGGCAGATATTACGTTGATAAATTTAGAAAAAGAAACAGTCATTGATAAGGAAAGTTTTCAGTCTAAAGGAAAAAACACTCCGTTTCATAACTGGGAAGTTAAAGGTTTACCAATTTTGACACTAGTTGAAGGGAGAATTGCTTATCAGGAGGATATTCATGAGAAACCAACAAGCAAAATTAGATAATCTGGAGCCAGATGTTCCAGCTATGATAAACAGAGAGGCAATACAGTTATGAGAAAAGAAGTAATGTATATTCAATCATCACTGCCTATTGCACGAAACACAATAGAAATGGTATTGAAAAATTACTATATTAGCCAAACAGCAATACCTGGTCAATTCCTCCATCTATTTATTGATGGGCTCTCTTTACGCAGACCAATATCTATTGCAGATGTAGATAGGGAAAAGGAAACCGTCACCATCCTATTTAAAAAGGAGGGTACCGGAACGAAGCGGTTGGCTATGTATCAGGAAGGAATGACACTTGACGTGTTAGGTCCTAACGGAAATGGGTTTAAATTGGATAAAGAATGCTCCCGTATTCTACTAGTAGGTGGAGGTATCGGTGTCCCGCCGCTCTATTATCTGGGTAAAACGTTAGCGAAACAAGATATGAAAATCATTTCTCTACTAGGATTTCAATCCGCTGAATATGTTTTTTACCGGGAAAAATTTCAAGCACTTGGTGAAACATGGATGGTCACAAATGATGGTTCCTATGGTGAAAAAGGATTCGTTACAGATGTTCTTGATAAAATAGAGGATGTTGATCGTTACTATTCCTGTGGGCCAATGCCCATGCTGCAGGCCGTTACAAAAAAATTAGAACATAAACAGGGGTATGTGTCGTTGGAGGAACGGATGGGTTGTGGAATTGGGGCATGCTTGGCTTGTGTAATACCGAGAACGAATGATAGAGGATATTATAAAATTTGTAAAGATGGTCCTGTTTTTCGTGCTAAGGAGGTGGCATTATGATGAATTTAGCAGTTGAATTACCTGGTTTGCATTTGAAAAATCCAATCATGCCTGCCTCTGGCTGTTTTGGATTTGGACGTGAATACAGTGACTTTTATGACTTAGGAAAATTAGGTGCGGTTATCATGAAAGCAGCAACCGGAAACGAGCGGTTTGGCAATCATACCCCTCGTGTTGCTGAAACAGCATCCGGCATGCTTAATGCAATTGGGCTGCAAAATCCCGGCGTTGAGAAAATAATAGAAACGGAAGTTCCTTTTCTGGCAAACTACGACATTCCAATTATCGCAAATATAGCAGGAAGTACAATAGAAGAATATGAAGAGGTGGCAGCAGCTTTTAACCAAACTGACGATGTATATGCACTGGAATTGAATATTTCCTGTCCGAATGTGAAAAAAGGTGGTATTCAATTTGGTACGGACCCTGATATGGCAGCGAACGTAACCAAAAAGGTGAAACAGGTCAGTAATTTGCCCGTATATGTGAAACTTTCTCCCAATGTTTCCGATATTGTTGTAATGGCGAAAGCTGTGAAAGCGGCTGGAGCAGATGGGTTATCCATGATTAATACGTTGTCAGGAATGAAAATAGACGTAGCCAAAAAACGTCCCTTGTTGGCGAATCAAACAGGGGGCTTATCTGGCCCGGCAATTAAACCCATAGCTATCCGAATGATTTATGAAGTGAAACAACAAGTTTCTATTCCGATAATCGGTATGGGAGGAATTAGCAATGTGGAAGATGTGTTGGAATTTCTTTTAGCCGGTGCAAGTGCAGTTGCAGTCGGTACAGCTAACTTTCAAAATCCATTTATTTGTCCGGAAATAATGGATGAATTGCCTATGGTATTGAGAAACTATGGATTTCATTCCCTACAGAATGTAATCGAAAAGGGGGCACAAATTGTATGAACAAATCTATATATCTGGCGTTGGATTTTCCAACTTGGGTTGATTCCAAACAATTCCTGGAAGCAAATGACCTTCAAGGAATTCCAGTCAAAGTAGGTATGGAGTTATTTTACCGAGAAGGTCCACATGTTATAGAAAAATTAAAAGAAAATCATCATCCGATTTTTCTTGATTTGAAATTACATGATATTCCAACAACGGTTAGGAAGGCAATGAGAAACATTGCTGAACTCCATGTTGATATGGTAAATGTTCATGCACTGGGTGGGAGTGAAATGATCAGAAGTGCGAAAGAAGGGCTTGATTCCGGTTGCAGCAATGGGCATCAAACGAAACTGATTGCGGTCAGTCTATTAACTTCTATGGGTAATGAAACGATGAATCAGGAACTTTTATTGCCAGGAAAACTTGATAAAAATGCTGTGCATTTTGCGTCACTGGCAAAACAAAATGGTGCAGATGGCATCGTTTGTTCGGTTTATGAAGCAAAGCAAATGAAGGCAGCATGTGGTGCTGATTTCCTAACGGTAACGCCGGGTATTCGGCTGCGGGAATCAAGTTCGGATGATCAGAAACGAGTAGCAACACCTGGCTTTGCTCGGGATCATGGCTCTGATGTATTAGTGATAGGAAGAAGTGTGACAAAAGCAACCGTACCATATCGAGCGTACAATCAAGCAGTGAAGGAGTGGAACCATGGAATTAACCCATGAATTGGCCAGGGAACTATTAGCTATTAAAGCTGTACAAATTAATACAACTGCATACTTTACATGGACTTCAGGGATTAAATCGCCTATCTATTGTGATAATCGATTGAGCATGTCTCATCCTGCGGTACGTAATAAAATTTCAAAGGCCTTTATGCAAATGATCGAAAAAATGGAGAAGAAACCTGATATTATTGCAGGTTGTGCTACTGCAGGCATCCCTCATGCAGCATGGCTTGCTGACAGACTGAATCTGCCAATGGTTTATGTTCGTTCCAAACCAAAAGCGCATGGCAAAGAAAACCAAATCGAAGGAATGCTTACAAAAGGACAAAAGGTACTTGTGATTGAAGACCTTATCTCTACCGGAACCTCATCTATTGATGCTACAAAAGCCTTGCGCTATGAAGGAGCTGAAGTGATCGGGGTATTGGCCATTTTCACGTACGGATTACAGAAGTCCATTCAACAATTTTCCGATGCTAAATTAGCCTTTCAAACAATTACAGGCTTTGATCCATTAGTAGATGCTTTAACCGAGGATGGTAAAATAAAAGAAAAGGAAAAAAGAGAATTAATAGCATGGCGAAATGCGATAGGGACATAAGGGACAGGTTCTTTGTCTCAGGTCAGATAATGAAAAGATAATCTTTGAGTTGTACAGAGAAATGACCAATGAGAGGTCATTTCTTTGTACATAGAACCATCCATTCATCAATGGCAAAGGATTGAATTGTTCCATCATTCATTTTTACGTGATAATAATGTTGTAATTCTTCGGGGGCATCTATAATAAAATTGCTTACTTGATCCATGCCTTCTTTCGTTTCCATTGTCCTATTAATCCATGACTTATATGGTAATGTTTTCTTCCTTACCTGTTGATCTATAATGGATAAGTTATGTTGACGTAGAAATTGTTTCCACTCAGAAATCTTCAAAGAGCGAACATGGCTATAATCACGCATTTTTTCTAAAGTATTATAGAAATCATCAAATTCCGCCTTTTCAGGAGCTACATTATCGATCAGCAAAAATTTTCCATTCGGCTTTAATACACGGTGCACTTCACTGATAAATGTTACAGGGTTGGGAAAATGATGTGCTGCAATTCGGCATGTGGCAATATCAAAGGAGTGATCCAAAAAAGGTAACTGTTCTGCATCTGCAATGACATAGTCTATATTTGTAAAAGAGGATAAATGGGAAGCTGTATTTTCTAACATTTCCTTGGTTATATCTGTGGCAATGACTCGATTTACGACTGTTGACAGTTGTTTGGCCACATGGCCTCCACCTGTTGCTATATCAATAACATTCATTGTAGATTGTGGGTTCAACCACTCCGTTAATAAAGACAGGTCACTTCCGGAGGAATGCGTGCTACTCGCCGCATAAGCCTCTGCCTTTTTTGAAAATACACGTTGAACGTCTTCTTTTTCCTTCATGAAGCCACCTCTTTTCATATATTATTATATGCTCCCTGATGCAATAAGTAAAATATTCGTTTATAATCAAAAGTGATAAACATATATTATCATGCAGGGGGTAGATGAAAATGAAGATTGATGATTATGTATTATTGATAAGATTAAATGAGATTGGGACCATTCGTGGAACAGCTAAAGACATATTGATTTCACAGCCTGCGATAACACAACGATTAAAATATATAGAAGCATACTTTGGACAAACCATCTTTATTCGAACACCAAAACGTCTCGTGTTAACCCCTGCTGGAGAAATGATCATCAACCACGCCATCTCCATTATGGAACAGGAAAAGGCAATTAAAAATGAGCTTGCAGCATCAAGTGAAGAAGTCAAGGGTACCTTATCAATCGCTTGTTCTTCTCTTATTAGTCAGCGTTTTTTACCGGCTATTCTCGGTGAATTTAATGATGCTTTTCCAAAGGTGGCTATCGATCTTGTAACAGGAATTAGTGAAGACATTAAACGTAATCATAAAAACTACCATGCTTGTATTATTCGAGGGGAAAAGTTGAAAGAAAGTACTTGTGTACGTTTATTTGATGATCCATTATATATTTTCGATACAAAGCCTTTTCCGAAAAATAAAATGAAGGAGCGTCCTTTAATTTCGTTTAGCAGTGACGATAGCTTGCATGAACTTGTGGATAATTGGCTTTACTACCATCAGGATAAAATAAAACCGTTGAAAACCATTACAGTTGATCAGATTGAAACCTGTAAGCAATTTATGAAACAAGGGCTGGGTATGGCCGTATTACCTGAAAGTGTTTCTGATTCCATGAAAGAAGAATACCCACATATTTCATTAAAGCTTAATGGGAAACAAATAACAAGAGATACGTGGGTCTGCTATCAGGAGGGAGTTCGGGAATTACCTCAGGTGGACCGGTTTATACATGCATTAACGAAAAAAACATTTCTTTAAATGTTTAATCCATGTCCGATTGAGGAAGAGATAGATATAACTAGTCAAAAAGGAGTGTTATCCATGAGTGAAGTAATATTTACATCAAGTGCAACGGCAAAAAATGGAAGAGATGGCCATGTGAAAACAAGTGACGGCTTAATAGATGTGAATCTAGAGAACCCAGCAAATAATAAAGAAGGGAAAGGAGCTAACCCGGAGGAATTTTTCGCGGCTGGTTATTCAGCATGTTTTGACGCTGCTGTAAACTTAGTAGCTAGTCAAAAAAAGAAAGATATTCAGTCTGAAACGACTGCCGAAGTAAGTTTTATGAAAGATGCCGCGGACGGTGGTAATAAATTGGGCGTTACTCTCAATGTTACTGTGGAAGGTGCAAGCCCTGAAGAAGCAAAAGAAATTGTAGAAGGAGCTCACCAAGTTTGTCCATATTCCAAAGCAACAAGAGGGAATATCGAAGTGAAATTAAATCCAAAAGCAGTGTAAGCTATTGAAGGCGCCCCGAAATAACGGAGCGCCTTCAATATGTGACTTGAGCCATCCTTCCTAAATGAGGTACTTGATGTGCTAATAAAGCAAGCCATCTTACTTTTTCTTCAACGCCTTTATCGTTTTTTGATGTGGGGTAACAAACAGTGTTTTCTGATTATCATAGGTTACATATCCAGGTTTTGCCCCATTCGGTTTTTTCACATGTCGTATTTTTGTATAATCTACAGGAACGGAGGAAGAGTTCTGTGATTTACTGAAGTAGGCTGCTATTTGTGCTGCTTCTGTAAGCGTTTCTTCACTGGGATCATTGGAACGAATAATGACATGTGAGCCTGGTATATTCTTCGTATGAAGCCAAATTTCATCCCGATTTGCCAGTTTACTTGTGACATATTCGTTTTGTTTATTATTTTTACCGACAAGAATGGTGGTGCCATCTGTTGCCTTGTACGCTTCCGGTACTGGATTTTTCGGTTTATTTTTATGCTTCTTCTGTTTCGTTTGTTTTTTTAAATAACCTTCCTCACGTAGTTCATCCCGAATTTCTTCTATATCTGCCACACTGGCCACGTCAATTTGCTGTAGGAGTTGATCCAGATACTCCATTTCGTTCTTGGTTTTAATCATTTCCCTTTCTATTACTTGTCTGGACTTTTTAAGTTTTTGATAGGTTTTAAAATAAGCCTGTGCATTTTCACTTGGTGTTTGCGTTGGATTTAAATCTATTGTTATTTCGTTTTGCTCCGGGTCATAATAGTCCGTTACTGAAATACTTGTATCTCCTTGTGCTACCAGATGCATGTGTGCAGTCAAGAGCTCACCCAGTTTTTGATAATGATTTGCACTTTCTGCTTTTTTCATCGTTTGCTTATGCTTTTTCATTTTTCGATTGTTTTTATCTTTCTCATTCTTTATAAATCGATATAAATCCTTGGCTTGCTGCTTGACACGATCACGCTCCGCTTTTCCGGAATAAAATGTATCGAGCATCTTATTCGTGGATAGAAAGCTTTCCTTTTCCCCTTCAAGGAATGTAAGGGGAAGCACGTGAAAGTCTTCTTTTTTATTTCGGTAGATAGCGGGAGCGTATCTGTGATGTTGTATTTTTTCTTGGATTTCCATGAATTTCTCCATGTATTTATTGGTGGAGCCCAAGTTGGCACGGTTAATGATTTCCCTGGCGATAACTGGGGAGAAACCAACAAATGCATGAACCATTTGTGTATCCAGTTTTCCTGCATTGAAATCAAGTTGTTTCTTAAATTGTTCCCCATTGATATCCAATGGATTCACTTTGTCTTGCATGGGAGGAAGCTTATAATCTTGTCCTGGTTGAATAATCCGGTAGCGGTTTTGCGTGATAGAAACATGTTTCAAACTGTCTATAATATGGCCTTTTTCTTTATCTACTAACATAACATTGCTATGTTTCCCCATTAATTCCATAATAAGGGTTTTATAGGCAATATCCCCAATTTCATTCCTCGTTTTAATAGAGAAAGTGATGATACGCTCCATTCCATATTGCTGCACTTCCTCTATGACTGCACCAGATAAATGTTTCCTGAGAATCATACAAAACATGGGTGGTTCTTTTGGATTGGTATACGTGTCATCTGTTATATGCAGACGCGCATATGTCGGATGAATGGAAAATAATAATGCTTGATTTTTTCCGTTGCTCCGAATGGTGAAAATGAGTTCTGTATTTGTAGGTTGATAAATTTTTGTAATCTTTCCTGGAATGATTTCTTCTTTTAATTCGTTTGTTACTGCTCGTGTAACAATTCCGTCGAATGGCATACAATCACCTCTCGAGTAATTATAGCATGTTTTGGGACAGGTCTGCATAAATATCCATTAGTAGGTTGTCATACATTCAAAATATAGCATTGCATGTTGTAACGAATTTGGAGGAATGCAGTATGAGGTGGTATCAATTAGATGTAGATCGCGTGGAACAGAAGTTGCATGTCACGTCAAATCGAGGGCTTAACGTTAAACAAGTGGAACAGCGCCGCAAGCAGTATGGTTCTAATATTCTGGAAGGACAGAAGCATACACCAAGATGGTTACTCTTTTTAAAACAATTTCAGGATTTTATGGTATTGGTGTTACTTGCCGCAACTTTAATAGCTGGATTGCTTGGGGAATATATTGATGCAATCGCGATTATGGTCATTGTGCTGGTAAATGGGTGTATTGGGTACTTTCAGGAACAAAAGGCTGAGAAATCCCTTGATAAATTAAAAGAATTATCGGCCCCGATGGCGAATGTCCTGCGAAATGAAAACTGGGAAAAAATAAACTCAAGGGATATCGTTGTAGGGGATGTCGTTAAAATGAACAGTGGTGATCGCATTCCTGCTGACATTCGAATTGTAAAATCAAATAGTATGGAAACAGAGGAATCAGCGCTGACAGGGGAATCCCTTCCTGTTGTGAAACATGCTACTGCTATTGAAAGCAATCATCTTGAAGCACAGGATCAGGTTAATATGGGATTTATGGGTACGCTGGTCACGAGAGGGTCCGGTGTTGGTATTGTTGTTGGGACCGGTATGCATACAGTAATGGGTCAAATTGCTTCCTTAATGGTTAGTACAAAGAAGATGAGCACACCACTGGAGAATAAGTTAGCAGAGCTGGGGAAAATATTAATTGTTGTCGCTCTAGTGTTAACAGCCTTAGTCGTTGGAGTTGGAGTATTCCAGGGACATCCAGTTTATAGTATGTTTTTAGCAGGTGTCTCATTAGCGGTTGCCGCCATTCCGGAAGGATTACCGGCTATTGTTACAGTTGCCCTATCATTAGGTGTACAGCGCATGATTAGGAAACGTGCCATTGTACGAAAATTATCTGCTGTGGAAACACTAGGGTCTGCCTCGGTTATTTGTTCAGATAAAACAGGTACCATGACAGAAAATCAAATGACAGTAAAAGAAGTCTATGTAAATGGTAGTCAACTATATGTAACAGGTGATGGCTATGATATACAAGGAGATTATTTTTTAGAAGAGGATAAAATTGATACGGATTTTCCAAATTTGGAAGCAATGCTTTTATATGGAATGCTTTGTAATAACGCTTCGTTACAAGTGAAAAAAGGAAAATATAATGTGGATGGGGACCCAACGGATGGGGCGCTTTTAATTGCTGCCAGAAAGATGGGCTTAACATCATCACTTGGTGATAAGTATCGTATGGTCAAAGAGATACCCTTTGATTCAGATAGAAAACGAATGAGCGTCATTGTAGAAGATGAAAATAATATGCGTTTTTTAATAACAAAGGGAGCGCCTGATGTTCTGCTTCCCAGATCCACATTTCACATGGAAGAAGGGGGAAGAAAAGTTTTAAACAAGGCCGCCAAAAGCAATATTAATCAGGCTGTAGATCAGATGGCGGAAAAAGCCTTGCGAACCATAGCAATTGGTATAAAGTCTATTCCGAAAGATGAATCATTAAATACAGCCTTTATTGAAGACGATCTTACATTTATCGGATTGTATGGAATGATTGATCCACCAAGAAAAGAAGTACAATCAGCAATTGAAGAATGTAGGCAGGCTGGAATAAAAACAGTAATGATTACAGGTGATCACGTAAAAACAGCTAGTGCCATTGCACAAAAACTGCATCTGCTCCCTGAACACGGACGAGTATTGGAAGGTCATCAATTAAATCAGCTCTCCATCTCCGAACTAGAAGATGTTATTGATGATACATTTGTATTTGCAAGAGTCACACCGGAACATAAATTAAAAATTGTTAAAGCCTTTCAGAAGAAAGGACATATTGTAGCAATGACAGGGGACGGGGTAAATGATGCACCAGCAATAAAAGCCAGTGATATTGGTATTAGTATGGGAATGAGCGGTACCGATGTTACGAAAGAAGCTTCATCGCTAGTCCTGATGGATGATAATTTTGCAACGATTAAATCGGCGATTCAAGAAGGACGAAATATATATGAAAATATACGTAAATTCATCCGGTATTTATTAGCATCGAATGTTGGTGAAATATTGGTTATGCTGTTTGCTATGCTTTTGGCACTCCCTCTCCCCCTTGTGCCTGTACAAATACTATGGGTTAATCTTGTGACAGATGGGCTTCCGGCAATGGCATTAGGCATGGATAAAGCAGAAGGGGATGTGATGAAACGAAGACCAAGAAATCCACGGGAAGGAGTATTTGCCCGTGGGATGGGGTATAAGATTATTAGCCGAGGGATTATGATTGGTCTCGTAACATTAATTGCTTTTATGTTAACATATCAGAACAATCCGGATAACCTGGTTTACGGGCAAACAGTAGCTTTTACAACCTTGGTAATGGCCCAGTTAATTCATGTGTTTGACTGTCGCAGTGAGAACTCGATTTTCTCCAGAAATCCCTTTGAAAATATTTACTTAGTACTAGCAGTGTTATCTTCTTTATTATTATTGCTTGTTGTTATCTATTGGGAGCCGCTACAACCAATATTCCATACAATTTTTTTAAGCTTAAGAGATTGGATATTTATCCTGGTATTAAGCGCGATACCAACTGTTTTATTTGGTTATACAAAAAAATAATATATGCCCGGATTGTGTTAAAATCACAATTCGGGTTTTCATTTTTGGTGAATCAACGTTATAATATATATTAATGACAATGGATGTGGTAATCATGGCAATGAGTATGACTGGATATGGGACTAGTATTTATCATTTAGCAAATACAGTGGTAACAGTTGAAATTCGGAGTGTAAATCATCGTTATTTGGATTTTACTGCAAAAATTCCTAGTTCCTTTTTATTCTTGGAAGACAAAATAAAAAAAATAATCCAATCTTATTTTGAACGTGGAAGAATAGAAGTTTATATCCGTATTGAAGGGGAAGGTTTTGTTAAAAAAACGGTGAAAACAGACTGGGAATTAATGGATCAATACATGGATCAGCTAGGTGAAGCAACGAGGCGTTATCATTTAATAGGGGATATTCCTGCTGAAGTCCTGGCTGCTGTTCCGGATCTAATTACAATTCAGGAAGCAGAGGAATATCCGGATGGATTAAACGAAGCGATTCTGGCATGTACAAACGAGGCGTGTGAACAGGTACGGGTGATGAGGCAAGCAGAAGGGGCATTTTTAAGTAATGATTTGAAGGAAAGATTAACTACCATTTATACGATCGTCTCATCATTACAAACAGACCGAAGAAGAGTAATGGAGGAATACAGGGAGCGAATCCAAAAACGCATCAGAGAACATTTAGACGATACTAGAATTGATGAGGCAAACATACATCAGGAAATTGTTCTTCTTACAGAAAAAGGTGACATAACCGAAGAGATTGTACGCCTCCTCGGCCATGTAGCGCATTTTAAAGAAACGCTAAACACCGCAGAACCAATTGGCAGAACGTTGGACTTTATTACACAGGAAATGCATCGTGAAGCTAATACGATTGGTTCCAAATCTACAGATACGAAAATTAGTGAATATAGCATATCATTAAAGCGAGAAATAGAGAAAATGAAAGAACAACTGCAAAATATAGAATAGCCTGTATGTGATGTACTTTTATCATTCGTATGATAGAATGAAATTCAGGTTTAATTGGTAAGGGGGAGCAAATTTGAGTTTACGATTAATTAATATCGGATTTGGCAATGTGGTGTCTGCGAATCGAATAATATCGATTGTATCGCCGGAATCTGCACCGATTAAACGAATTGTCACCATAGCTAGAGATAATAATAAATTAGTTGACGCAACATATGGAAGACGTACACGTGCAGTTATCGTAACAGACAGTGACCATGTCGTCTTATCTGCTGTACAACCTGAGACTGTTGGACAGCGCGTATTAAGCCATGAAGAGGATTCGGACGAATAATTCACGCGTCACTTAGGAGGAGAAGTTTTGATTGAAGAGAAGGGAATTTTATTTGTTCTTTCCGGTCCATCTGGTGTTGGGAAAGGAACGGTAAGAAAAGAGCTGTTTAACCATAAGACCGATTTGAAATATTCTATATCAATGACGACAAGAGATATACGACCGGGTGAGGCGGATGGAGTCGATTATTTCTATAAAACCAAACAGGAATTTAAAAATTTAGTAGAGCAGAACCAGCTTTTAGAATATGCTCAATATGTTAATAATTATTACGGTACACCACGGGCATACGTAGAAGAGACGCTGGCAAGTGGACACGATGTGTTCTTGGAAATAGAAACGCAGGGAGCATTACAGGTTAAAGAAAACTTTCCAGAAGGCGTATTTATTTTTCTGTTTCCTCCCAGCCTGGAGGAGTTAAAAAATCGAATTGTTGATCGTGGTACAGAGTCAACAGAATTAGTGCGAAACCGCCTGAAAGAAGCAAGAAATGAAATTAAATTGATGGACGCCTATGATTATGTTGTTGTGAATGATCAAGTAGAACTTGCAGTAAAAAAGATTCAATCAATTATACAAAGTGAACATTTGAAAAGAGAACGAATTGCAAGACAGTATAAACAAATATTGGAGGATGAAATATCATGATGTTAGAACCCTCAATTGATGCATTGCAGGAAAAAATTAATTCGAAATACACCCTTGTAACGTTAGCAGCAAGACGGGCAAGACAAATGAGTCATACGGATATGCCATTAATCGAGAATCCGAAGTCAAGCAAGTATGTTGGTATCGCACTTGAAGAGGTCATCGCAGAAAAATTAACAGTTAAGGAAGATGAATAAAACAAAGGTGGAAGCGCCCGATTAGCAACATACAAACTGCATGTAGCGCTGTGGATGGTTAGGTGTGTCTCTACAGCGTAGTGTTTTTAGTTGAACTTCCTTCTCCTTCATACCGATGCCTGCTTTTACCACAGGGGGAAAGTTGACTAAGCTTCTGACGGTCAACCACCCACAGGGCAAAGTTGAGACTTTCCTTCTGCCTACGCCTGTGGCCCCGCAATCAGTAAGTCTTCTTTATCGTAATGGAGAAATGCGAAGTTTGATAGGTGTTGGACGTCGGGGCTGGGCAAGGCTTATTTGGATGATGAATTCTCCACAACGCTAAAATTTTATAACTTCTTAGAATAAATAAATCCCCTCGCTTATTTCTATTTGCGGGGGTTTTAACTATTTGTGAAGGACGGCCTGTGAAATTTATGTTATAAATAAAGAAAGAAGATTGATTCGAAAGGAGGAGATTATAAGATGGTCGCAGGTAAGAATGTTCTTTTAGGGGTGTCTGGTGGAATTGCCGTATATAAAGCCATCGCATTAACAAGTAAATTAACCCAGCAAGGGGCAAATGTACGTGTGATGATGACACCGAATTCTACTGAATTTGTTTCCCCACTTTCATTTCAAGCTATATCCCGAAATTCCGTTTATGTAGATACATTTGATGAAAAAGACCCTACTCAAATTGCGCATATTGATGTTGCAGACTGGGCAGATATTGTAATAATTGCCCCAGCAACTGCAAATATTATCGGGAAAATAGCAAACGGAATTGCTGATGATATGCTTTCAACGACATTATTGGCCACCCTTGCTGATGTGTATATTGCACCGGCAATGAACGTACATATGTATGCTCACCCTGCAGTAATCAGTAATATGAAACAATTAGAGGAGTGGGGATATCATTTTATTGAACCGGGAGATGGTTATTTAGCATGTGGGTATGTAGGAAAAGGGCGATTGGAAGAACCTGCAGAGATAATAAATGTTATCAACAATCACCAATCTATTGATCCGTTTTTAAAAGGTAAAAAGGTTTTGGTCTCAGCAGGTCCTACACGTGAACAAATAGATCCAGTCCGCTTTTTTACGAATAGGTCTTCAGGGAAAATGGGATTCGCTTTGGCGGAAGCGGCTGCTAAACGTGGAGCGGAAGTAACACTTGTGGCCGGACCAACAGAGATGGAAGTTGCAACGACTGCGATACGACGCGAGGATGTTACAACTGCAGAAGAAATGTTTGAGGCAATGCATCAACATTTCCCCGCTAGTGACATCGTTATTAAAGCGGCAGCGGTCGCGGACTACCGTCCAAAACGTGTGCATCATGAAAAAATGAAAAAGCAGGAGGATGATATGTTTATCGAAATGCAGCGAACCAAAGATATCCTTCAATCACTTGGAGACATAAAGACCAATCAATATTTAGTAGGTTTTGCAGCTGAGACATCAACACCTTTGAAATACGGCGTGCAAAAATTAACGAAAAAGAATCTGGACGGGATTGTCATTAACAATGTTTCTACAGAAGGAGCCGGCTTTGGTGGGGATACAAATATTGTAACGTATGTGAACAAGCACCAAAGGCAGGAAGAAATAGAACTATCTACAAAACAAGAAATTGCGGAAAAAATTTTAACCTTTATCGATCGAGATATGAAGGATGAAGCACAGTGAATATCGCTAAAGTTATTGTTGATGTACCAGCTAGTTCCATTAATCAGACATTCGACTATCTTATCCCGGAGAAATTTCAGGCTATACTTACAAATGGAATGCGTGTCATTGTTCCATTCGGCCCAAGAAAAGTGATGGGATTTGTTGTGGGAAAAGTTTCCGAGTCGTCTTTTGATAAGTTAAAAGAAATCACAGACGTACTCGATTTAACACCTGCATTAACACCGGAATTATTGAATTTAGGGCATTGGATTGCAAATCAAACACTAAGCCTTTATATCACGTCTCTACAAGTGATGCTGCCACAGGTATTAAAAGCTCAATATAAAAAAGAAATCATGCGATTGACGAACGCTACATTACCAAATAATTTGGAGCATCTTTTTGCAGGGCGCGATATCGTTGCTTACGAGGAATTGGAAGCATCAACAATCAATTATACTCAGATTCAAAAAGCCGTACAGGATGGGGACATTTCCATTGAATATCTTGTCAAATCAAAAGTAACAAAGAAACAAGTGACCATGGTTCAGCCTGCTCGTCCGTCCTATTTATTAGAAGAAGCTATACAGGATTTGTCCAACAATGCCAAAAAGCAACAGCAACTATTGGCTTATTTTATAGATAATCCGGAACCAATTGAAAAAAGCCTTCTGCTTAAAAAGATGAATACTACAAGCAGTACTGTAAAGGCGTTGTTGGATAAATCACTTCTAGAGTCTTATCAATCTGAAATATATCGTAATCCATACGATGATGCGAACATTTCAAGAACGCAAGCCTTGGAGTTAACGGAAGAACAGCGGCAAGCTATTAAACCCATTCAGGAAGATATAGCAGAAAAGCAGCATGATGTGTTTCTCCTGCACGGGGTCACAGGAAGTGGAAAGACGGAAATCTACTTACAAGCCATCCAGGATGTTATTCATAATGGGAAAGAGGCCATTGTTCTAGTACCGGAAATTTCCCTAACTCCACAGATGGTTAATCGCTTTAAAGGTAGATTTGGTTCTAATGTCGCTGTCATGCATAGTGCACTTTCAGCCGGGGAAAAATACGATGAATGGCGTCGGATACAGCGAAAAGAAGTGCAAGTAGTTGTCGGGGCAAGGTCGGCCGTTTTTGCGCCATTTGAAAATATCGGTATTATTATTATTGATGAGGAGCATGAAACGAGTTACAAGCAAGAAGATCAACCACGTTATCACGCACGAGATGTTGCGATTCATCGCGGCAAAACCCATCAATGTCCTGTCATATTAGGAAGTGCAACCCCTACATTGGAGTCATTTGCCCGTGCACAAAAGGGAGTTTATAAGTTAGCAACGTTACAGAAACGGACAAACGAAAAGGACATGCCTGAAGTGGAAATTGTGGATATGAGGTCAGAACTTCATGCGGGCAATCGAACCATGTTTTCCCGACGTCTAAAAGAAAGTATCGAGCAACGCATCCAAAAAGGGGAACAAATTGTTTTATTATTAAATAGAAGGGGGTATTCGACATTTGTCATGTGCCGTGAATGTGGCCATGTTAAAGAATGTCCCCATTGTGATATTGCACTGACTTATCATAAAAATACCAACAGGCTTAAATGTCATTATTGTTCCTATGAGGAGCCAATGCCTATGAACTGTCCAGAGTGCAGTAGTGACTTAATTCGTTATTTTGGCACAGGAACACAGAAAGTGGAAGAAATGTTAACCCAAGTCATTCCACAGGCACGCGTTATTCGAATGGATGTGGATACAACACGCAGAAAAGGCTCTCATGAAAAACTCTTGCGCCAATTTATAAATAAAGAAGCAGATATATTACTAGGAACACAAATGATAGCAAAAGGATTGGATTTTGAAAATGTTTCCCTAGTCGGGGTGTTAACAGCTGACTCCATGTTGCATTTGCCAGATTTTCGTTCTTCCGAAAAAACATTTCAATTATTAACACAGGTGAGTGGACGTGCGGGTAGGCATGAATTAACTGGAGAAGTCATCGTTCAGACATATACACCGGATCATTATAGTATTGAACTGGCAAGTGTCTATGACTTTAAGGAATTTTATAAAAAAGAAATGGCTGTGAGAAAAGCGTTTCAATATCCACCATATGTTTTTTTAGCGCTACTCACTGTTTCGCATCAAAATAAAGTGAAAACAGCTCAGACAACACAAAAGATCGTCCAAATGCTTTTAAAGAATGTTAAAGATGATACCGTGGTATTAGGCCCAACGCCGTCAGCGGTACCACGTATAAAGGATAGATATCGATATCAATGCATGGTAAAATATAGAAATGAACCGCAACTACGGCACTATATCAATGAGATTCTTAGCCAGTTTGCTGAAGAAATGCGTAAAGAGGATTTGCTTATTACGGTAGACATGCAACCATATCATTTAATGTAAGGGAAAGAGGGATTTTGTCTTGAGGAGAATTGTTTTTATGGGTACACCGGATTTCTCGGTTCCTATTTTACGAGCTTTGGTGAAATCGGAATATGACGTAGTTCTCGTTGTTTCTCAACCGGATCGACCAAAAGGGAGGAAAAGGGTAATCACCCCTTCCCCAGTAAAAACAGAAGCGGAAAAACATCATATTCCTGTATTTCAACCAGAAAAGCTAAAAGATAATTATGAAGAAATTCTAACGTATGAACCTGATGTTATTATTACAGCAGCTTATGGGCAGATACTACCGAATGCATTGCTTGAGACACCGGAACATGGGTGCATCAATGTTCATGCTTCTTTGCTCCCTGAATTACGCGGCGGAGCACCGATTCATTATGCCATTCTTCAAGGGAAAGAGGAGACAGGTATCAGCCTTATGTATATGGCAGAAAAGCTGGATGCTGGGGATATTTTAGCCCAACAAGCGGTGCCGATTGATAGAGAGGATCACGCCGGAAGCCTCCATGCGAAACTCTCAGAGGTAGGTGCGAATTTACTAATGGAAAGCTTACCTAACATTTTCAACGGCAACATAAAGCCAATCAAGCAGGATGAATCAAAAGCAACCTTTGCCATGAATATTAAACGCGAACAGGAAAAAGTCGATTGGACAAAGAGCAATGTGGAAATTTATAATCATATAAGAGGCTTGCACCCCTGGCCAGTTGCCTTCACAACATATTTTGGTAAAATCATGAAGCTTTGGTGGGGGGAAATAGACAATGAAAAATACGTAGAATTGCCAGGTGAAATTGTTCGAAAAGATCACGATGCCTTTACTGTGGTTTGCGGGAATCAAAAAGGAATACGAATCAAAGAAATCCAACCCGCCGGTAAAAAGCGAATGACGGTTGCCGAATATCTGCAGGGTTCTGTTGAACGAATCAAAATAGGTACGCTAATGGGAGATTAATATGAGTAATTTTCATTTAAGAAATGCAATCCTGGATTTATTACTACGTGTGGAAAAGGATCATGGGTTCAGCCATTTACTTATCGACCATGAATTAAAGTCAGGAAACGTAAGTCCACAGGATGAAAGACTATTAACAGAGATTTTTTATGGTACCATTCAACGAAAAATCACATTAGATTATTATTTAGAAAGCGTTGTTGATTCAACGAAAAAGCTTGAATCTTGGGTGAGGGAATTATTGCGAATGTCCGTTTATCAAATGACTTTTCTGAATAAAGTCCCGGACCATGCCATTATTCATGAAGCGGTAGGCATTGCAAAACAACGAGGTCATAAAGGCGTTGCTTCTTTTGTAAATGGGGTACTTCGGAATATGCAACGAAAAGGTGTGCCTGATACTACTTCGATCACAAATTATGCGAAGAGGCTTGCAATAGAAACAAGTCATCCGGAGTGGATGGTCGAACGCTGGATCTCTTTTTATGGTTATCAAACAACCAAGGAAATGTGTGAAGCTAATTTATCTCGAAAGCATCATTCTGTTCGTATCCAGCCCTTAAGAATAACGCTTGATAAAGCAATGAAACGATTGGAGGAACATGGATTTCAAGTAAGACCCTCCCCTTTTTCCAGTCAAGGCATTATTATAGATGAGGGAAATATTCTAAAGACAGATTTATTTAGAGAAGGCTATGTTACCGTGCAGGATCAGAGCTCTATGCTTGTAGCCGAAATGCTTCATGTTTCACCAGGTATGCATGTATTAGACGCGTGCAGTGCTCCTGGTGGAAAAGCAACCCATATTGCTGAAATAATGCAAAATCAGGGAATGATTCACGCTTACGACCTTCATCAAAAGAAAGTGAAACAAATTGATAAAAAAGCCTCCGAACGAAAGCTGTCCATTATTAATGCAAAAAAAGGGGATGCAAGGAACTTACAGGAAGAACATGAACCGGAGAGTTTTGATCGGATTTTAATAGACGCTCCTTGCTCTGGACTGGGTGTTATCAGAGGAAAACCGGAGATAAAGTATGACAAACAAGAAGCGGACATCCACAGATTGGCAACTATTCAGTTAGATATATTGGAGAGCGTTTCCCCTTTATTGAGAAAAGAAGGATTATTCGTTTACAGCACCTGTACAGTGGATAGAGAAGAGAATCAGCATGTAGTAAGAAATTTTTTAAAGCGAAATACAGATTATAAAATTGATACACATTTCTTTGAAGAATTACCAGCTAATGTACAAGGTTCACAAGGGATTACGGAATATGGATTACAATTATTTCCCCAAACATGCCAAACAGATGGGTTCTTTATTACCAGATTAAAAAAAGTTAAATGATTATGTTCTTTTATGAGCTGATTTGTGTAATACTTTATATATACTATAATCTGTTTTTCTTCAAAGGGGTGATAGAATGAAGGGACAATTTCTGACTGATCGTGGTAAGGTTAGAAATTATAACGAAGATGCTGGAGGCGTTTTTTATAATTCATTCCGACAGTTATTGGCAATCATCGCCGATGGAATGGGTGGCCATCAAGCGGGAGATGTTGCAAGTCAAATGGCAATCTCTTTAATCGAAGAGAAATGGAAGAAAAGTAACGAATTATATTCAGCAGAAGAAGCAGAACAATGGATCTCTCAAGCTATAATAGAGATAAATGAATCCATTTACGCACATGCACTTGCAAATTCGGAATACGAAGGAATGGGAACAACGGTTGTGGTGACCATTTGTACAGAAGAATTTATTACCATTTCGCATATTGGTGACAGCCGTTGTTATTTGTATAGTGAAAGTGGTTTTAACCAAATGACAGAGGATCATTCATTGGTTAATGAACTTGTTCGTTCCGGGCAAATCTCCAAAGATGATGCGGAACAGCATCCAAGAAAAAATGTGCTTCTGCGAGCACTTGGAACAGAAGAAAATGCGATCGCCGAGACGCAATCTGTTTGGTGGAAGCATGGGGACAGAGTTCTACTGTGTTCTGACGGCTTAACAAACAAGGTTTCAGATGAAGAACTTGCTTCATTTTTAACTACTGATAGTGATATAAATGAGATAGGGAAACAAATGGTTGAATTGGCGAACGAACGGGGAGGAGAAGATAATATTTCACTCCTGATCGTTTGGCATGATTCCACTCTAAAAGAAGGTGAAAATCCATGCTGAACGGCCGCCTGTTAAATGATCGATACCAAATAAAAGAAACAATTGGCGGAGGCGGCATGGCAAATGTCTATTTAGCACGAGATACGATTTTGGATCGCGATGTCGCCATAAAAGTGCTTCGATTGGAATATGCCCATGACGAAGAATTTATCGCACGATTTGACCGAGAAGCGCAATCAGCTACAAGTCTTTCACATCCAAATATTGTAAATATTTATGATGTAGGAGAAGAAGACCAAATTTTGTACATGGTCATGGAATATGTGGACGGGATGACCCTTAAAGAATACATACAAATGCATGGTCCTATAGAAGTTCAGAAAGCCTTGGATATTATGAAACAACTAACTTCTGCAATTGCGCATGCACATGCAAATGATATTGTGCATAGGGACATAAAGCCACAGAATATTTTAATTGATGCTAATGGACAAGCTAAAGTGACTGATTTTGGTATTGCTATTGCATTAAGCGCAACTTCCTTAACGCAAACGAATTCCATTTTAGGGTCTGTTCATTATTTATCGCCGGAGCAAGCAAGAGGTGGTACTGCAACAAAAAAGTCCGATATTTATTCCCTTGGGATTGTACTTTTCGAGCTCTTAACAGGTAGACTTCCTTTTTCTGGCCAAACTCCAGTTTCTATTGCCTTAAAACATTTACAGAGTGATACACCATCTGTGAGAAGATTTAATCCAGATGTTCCACAAAGTGTTGAGAATATTGTTCTAAAAGCTACAGCTAAGGATCCCTTTCACCGTTATGAGACGGTTTATGATGTTGAGGATGCCATAGAAACTGCTTTAGATCCCGGTAAAATCAATGAAGAAGTTTATTCACCACCTATTGAGGCTGGAGAAGAAACGAAGGCAATTCCAATTATCACAGACAATCAGACAGAGCAAAATGCAGATCAGGATACGATGGTTCATCAAACAACCGGAAGCACTAAAAACTATTCACCAGATGAAAAAAATAAGAAGAAGTCAAAAAAAGATAAAAAAAAGAAAAAGCCGAAGAAGAAGCGTCGGAAAAAGTGGATCATCATAGCTGTCGTTTTATTCATTTTACTTGTGTCCGGATTGGTTGCATTTTTTCTTTTACAACCGAATGATGTTACTGTACCAGATGTAGCTGAAATGGAAGCTGGTGAAGCAGAAGATGAATTGGAAAATCTTAAATTAACGACAGAACAAGAATTAAGTTATTCTGATGAAATAGAAGAGGGACTTGTATTAAAAACAGATCCACAAACCGGAAGAACTGTTAAGGAAGGATCGTCGATAACGATATTTGTTAGTCAAGGGAAAGAAACAGAGGCTTTTGATGATTATGTCGGAAGAGATTACAATCAAGTTGAGCGAATACTTGAAGAAGATTATGAAGAAATAATTAGTTATGACACACATTCCGATCGCCCGGTTGGAGAAATTCTCACTCAAATTCAACCAAAACCGGATAGTGACGTTGTACCAAGTGAAACGAGTGTTATATTTGAAGTAAGTATTGGTCCAGAATTAGTCAGTTTAAATAATCTTTCCGGAATGACGGAAGAGGAAGCGAGTGATTATTTAGATAATCAAAATTTAACCATGAATCTGGTGGAAGAGAATTCGGACAGCACACCTGAGGGAGAAGTGATTCGCCAAGAACCTGAAGCTAATACAGAATTAGAAGAAGGTTCTACGGTAAATGTATATATATCATCTGGGCCTGAAGAACAATCCCCAGCTTCTCATTCTATAACCTACACGGTACCATACAATCTGGAGGATGAAGATAGTGAAGAATCGGAGGCAGATGAAGAATCCGAAGGGGATGAGGAAGATCCGGAAGAACAAACCGTTCAAATCTATATTGATGATATGAACAATGATATAGATGAAGTGTATCAAGAAGAGGAAATTACCGAAGATACAGAGTATACATTTACTTTAACCATCGCCCCAAATGATGACGCTGCGTATAGAATTATGCGTGACGATGAAGTACTTACAGAAGAGACCGTTTCGTATGACGATGAAGAAAGTGAAGAAGATGAAGATGAAGAAGGTGCATAAATGGCAGAGGGTAGAATAATAAAGGCGTTAAGTGGATTCTATTATGTTCAAGCAGAGGAGCATATATATCAATGCAGGGGAAGGGGCCTTTTTCGGAATAAAAAGATAACACCTCTGGTAGGTGATTTTGTTACTTTTGATATAAGTAACCCTAATGAAGGATATATTATGGCAATTAAGCAAAGAGAAAATGAACTAGTGCGTCCACCAATAGCGAATATTGATCAAGCTATTATTGTCAGTTCTGCCGTTGACCCTGCTTTTAGTACCGTTTTGTTAGACCAGTTTCTTGTATTGATTGAAGCGAAGAATATTAAGCCAGTTATTTTTATTACTAAAATGGATCTTACTTCAGATGAAGAGAGATCGAACATGATAAGCTATCAAAAAGACTATCAGGAAATCGGCTATGATGTTGAACTACTTTCAACAAAGGAGCCAAGTCATTTACCAAATTTTGCCCATTACTTTTCAAATAATATAACTGTTTTTGCCGGGCAGTCAGGTGTTGGGAAATCATCTATTTTAAATGCCTTAAAGCCATCTCTACTGCTAAAAACAGCCGAGATCTCCAAAAGTCTGGGAAGAGGGAAGCATACAACCAGACATGTGGAACTTCAGCAGATCCAACACGGCTTAGTAGCAGATACGCCAGGGTTTAGTTCTTTGGATTTAAGTGAAATAGATGTAGAAGAACTAGCAGACTGTTTCCCGGAAATGAGAGAAATCAAAGCAGATTGTAAATTCCGAGGTTGTATGCATCATAAAGAACCAAAGTGTGCGGTAAAACAAGCTGTAGAGCGAAAAGAAATAGCAGCATACAGATATGAACACTATTTGCGTTTTTTAAAAAATAATCAATCACGAAAGCCGAGGTATTGACAATGACCAAGATAGCACCATCGATATTATCAGCAGATTTTGCAAATTTAGGTGAAGAAATAAAAGACGTCGAGCGCAGCGGAGCAGATTATATTCATGTGGACGTGATGGATGGCCACTTTGTTCCAAATATTACAATAGGTCCTTTGGTTGTAAGTGCTATACAGCCAATTGTTTCATTGCCTTTGGACGTTCATTTAATGATTGAAAATCCGGATGATTATATAGCAATGTTTGCGAGTTCTGGTGCTTCAATCATTACTGTCCATCAGGAAGCATGCCTCCATCTGCATCGAACAGTTCAGCAGATTAGAGAGAATGGAGTCAAAGCAGGTGTTGTTATTAATCCGGCAACACCTGTTGAAACGCTACGTCCTATATTACCAGACGTGGATATCATTTTAATTATGACTGTAAATCCAGGGTTTGGCGGACAGACTTTCATTGATAATACAATTCAAAAAATAAAACAAGTTGCCAAATGGCGGGAGGAAATGAATGTATCTTTTGAAATTGAAGTAGATGGCGGAATAAATAGTCAAACTGCTAAAAAATGTGTAGATGCCGGAGCGGATGTATTGGTTGCAGGGAGCGCTGTATTTAACCATGCCGATAGACAGGAAGCAATAAAAAATATTATAGATGCCGCAGATGGGAAGTAGAATTTATGGTATCTGTAGCAATTGTAGGGAATGGTCCGATAGAGCTTCATCCTGATTTCCAACAGTTTATGAGCAAAGTTGATATTTGGATAGGTGCGGATCGAGGCGCTTGGACATTAACGAAAAATCAGATTCCGATCGAATACGCAATAGGAGATTTTGATTCTATTAACGAAGAAGAAAAAGATGCCATTCAAAAAAACACCAAAGTCTTTGTAGAATATCCCCCTGAAAAGGATGAAACGGATATAGAGCTAGCGCTTCTACAATCGTATGAATTATGCCCGAATCAAATATATTTATTTGGTGTCACTGGTGGAAGAATCGATCAGGAACTAGTAAATATACAACTTCTATATTCCATTGTAACGAAAGGTATTCAGGGAGTTATGATAGATAAATCAAATTATTTAGAATTAACCTTACCGGGCGAGCATGTTGTCAGGCATGATGATAATTACCCCATTATTTCTTTTATCCCGTTTTCGCAACATGTACGGGGGCTGCATTTATCCGGATTCAGGTATTCATTAGTTGGCCAAACAATTTCCTGGGGCTCGACACTATGTATTTCAAACAGGCTTCTTTTAAATAATGGTACTTTTTCGTACAAAGAAGGCATATTATTACTAGTAAAGAGTTGTGACATGAATCCAGTGTAGTTTTTAGAGGAGGGCGAACTCATGAAATTTTATACGATTAAACTCCCAAGATTTATTGGCGGATTTGTCAGGGTTTGTATTGGTGCTTTTAAAAAAGATAAATAATGGAGACTAGCTTTTGTCAGGCAAATTTGGCAGAAGCTTATTTTTTGAAACGAATTGCCCGTTTTCCATAAAACATTGTCCTTGGAGGTATCAAAAAAGCACCCGGTATACACTATATGTATACACTGGTGCTTTTTAGGTTTTACGTGTGCTTCCTGTACTTAATGTTAGTATATTATACGCGCTCGACTTTACCCGATTTAAGTGCGCGTGCAGAAACATAAACACGTTTAGGTTTGCCGTTTACCATAATACGTACTTTTTGCACATTAGCTTTCCAATTACGCTTGTTGGAATTCATAGCGTGAGAACGTTGGTTTCCACTGCGAGTTTTACGTCCAGTAACAACACATTTTCTAGCCATGGTATCCCTCCTAATCTAACATATGTCATTTTTATACTTACTTAATTTATCACAAGTCATGACATAATGCAATCTTTCGTTGGGGGATTGTTTGTCTTGGAATGGTTTTTGCTGGCAACGTTGCTTTATAAGATGATCTATATTTTGACATGATAAAGATAAACAGCTTGACACAATAAAACAAATCGTCCATTGTGATAAGGTAAAAATTATGTAAATTGGTATCTGCTTTTAAATTTGTTTTTAATGTAGTAAAATATGCGTATATGAGCGGTTGGCTAAGGAGGCTTAATATGTCCATTGAACTTAATACAAATGATGGTCACGTAACAATTACAAATGAGGTTATTGCCACAATTGCAGGTGGTGCAGCAGTCGAATGCTATGGCATTGTGGGTATGGCGTCTAAAAGTCAAATTAGAGATGGAATTGCTGAAATTCTTAGAAGAGAAAACTTTTCAAAAGGTGTTGTTGTACGCCAGAAAGAAAGCCACTTGCATATTGATATGTATATTATCGTAAGCTATGGAACGAAGATATCTGAAGTGGCTCACAATGTTCAATCCCAAGTTAAATACACATTGAATCATTCATTGGGGTTGGCCATTGACTCAGTAAATATATATATTCAAGGAGTCCGTGTAGCGATGGATTAAAACCTTGCTTAGTTGTTTTTTAGAGGAGGAAGTAGTTGTGACGGTACAAAAATTGGATGGTGTTACTTTTGCGCACATGGTACAGCTCGGAGCTTATCATTTAGCAGATAATGCCAAAAAAATTGATGCGTTAAATGTATTTCCAGTACCAGATGGTGATACTGGAACAAATATGAATTTATCGATGACTTCCGGAGCGAGTGAAGTTAAGACGATGGATAGTAATAATATCTCTGAAGTAGCAAATGCCTTTGCTAAAGGGTTATTAATGGGAGCAAGAGGAAATTCTGGTGTTATTCTCTCGCAAATTTTCCGTGGTTTTTCAAAAGGCATGGGTAAAAAACAAGCCCTTACAGCGAAAGATTTAGCAAATGCTTTTGATAGTGGTGTTCAAACTGCATATAAAGCTGTGATGAAACCGGTGGAAGGGACTATTTTAACGGTTGCAAAAGATGCTGCACAAGAAGCTGTTAAACAAGCGAAAACGAAAAACGATGTAATCGCTTTAATGGAAAATGTGATAACGGAGGCCAAAGCATCTTTAAAACGTACACCTGATTTATTACCTGTATTAAAGGAAGTCGGTGTTGTTGATTCAGGTGGACAAGGTCTGGTTACTATTTATGAAGGGTTTCTTGCTGCGTTAAAAGGGGAAAAGCTCCCTGAGAATGACGCTGATATAGATATGGATGATATGATAAATGCAGAACACCACAAAATCACACAGGATTTCATGGATACAGCTGATATTGAATTTGGTTATTGCACGGAATTTATGGTTAAATTTGAAGATGAGAAAATAGCTAAACATCCTTTTAACGAAGAAGATTTTCGTAATGAATTAAGTGAGCATGGAGATTCCTTATTAGTTGTCTCCGATGATGATATCGTAAAAGTTCATGTACATGCGGAGTATCCAGGAACAGTTATGACAATTGGACAGCGATATGGAAGCTTGACAAACATGAAGATTGAAAACATGCGTGAGCAGCATACGGCGTTAGTAGAAGAAAAAGGCAATAAAGAAACACCAAAAGAAAAAGCGGAATATGCAATTGTGACTGTTGCAATCGGAAATGGTTTGCAAACATTATTGGAAAGCCTTGGTGCTACTGTTGTTATTGAAGGTGGGCAAACAATGAATCCTAGCACACAGGATATTACCGATGCTATTAAACAAGCAAATGCCAAAAACATATTAATTTTACCTAATAACAAAAATATTATTATGGCAGCAGATCAAGCCGCAGAATTAGCAGAAGAAAATGTAGAAGTTGTACCAACAAATACAATCCCACAAGGGATAAGTGCGATATTAGCATTTCACCCTCAATCTGATATTACGACGAATCAAAAAACAATGAATGAAGCAAGAAAATTTGTTAAAACCGGACAAGTTACATATGCAGTGCGTGATACGCAGATTGACGGCATGATGATTGAAAATGGTAACTTCATGGGAATAGCAGATGGTAAAATTAAAGCATCACATCAAAACAAAACGGAAGTCGTAAAATTATTAATTAATGAAATGATTTCAGAAGATGATGAGATTCTCACCATTTTGCAGGGGAAGATACAGAAGATAAGGAAGTTGAGGCTCTTGTTTCTTATATGGATGATGCGTATGAAGATATAGAAGTTGAAGTTCATAAAGGCAATCAACCAGTATATTCCTATATCCTCTCCGTGGAATAAAAAGTAAAAAGAGGTTGGAACAAACGAGTTTTTTACAAATAAAGTCCGAATATACATCGCTTCTAAAAATATACGTCGCGCACCTTAGGGTGGCTGGTGAGCCCCCTTGTGCTCGTCGTGTTGCAAATAATATTGCGAAGTAGTACTCCTCGCAAAATCATTGCTACACGCGTCTTTAGGTGCCTCACCTATGCCTTTTCTCGCGCTGGGTTTTTTGTATATTTCCTACGCTAACTTGTGCAATGTTCGTTTTTTAGTTACACGCGTTTATTTTGTCCAATCTTCTTTTTATATTCCGACACCTTTCATAATGAAATCTAATAGGAATAGGAATGAAATAACTAGTAAAGCCGAAGTTAATTCTTTTTGTTTTCCCATTGCTATTTTTACGATTGGATATGCAATAAATCCGAATGCCATCCCGTCAGCAATACTGTATGTGAATGGAATCATAACAATGATTAGAAGTGCTGGCATAGCTTCAGCTAAATTATCTAAGGGAATCTGGCGAATATTTTGGACCATGATCATCCCAACAATGATTAAAATAGGGCTAATGGCAGTATTCGGAATTAGGCTTATCCACGGAATGACAAACAAGGTTCCTAGGAACAATAGGCTTGCTATGATTGCTGTTCTCCCCGTTTTACCACCTGCTGCGATTACCGCAGCATTTTCAGCCGATGAAACAGTAGGTGATGTGCCAAAGAAGGCGCAGGTCAATGTTGAAAAGGCTGTTACTCGATAAGCCTTGCTGTAGCTTTCATTTCGATTCAGCATATCAAGTTGTCCATGAAGTAATCCCATATTCTCGAAAATGAGTACCATGGCAAGTGGAAATACTGCCAACCAAAACGCCAGCTCCCAACTGCTGAAAACGAAGGGATAAAGAATAATTGCAGCTGATTGAATGCTATAGCACTTCCGCTTTCCCCTGAAGTATCAATAATACCGAAGAAAGAAGCAAGGATAGTACCACAAATCATTGTAATCAAAAAGTTAGCAGGAATATTTTTAATAAATAAAAATATTGCCAGGAATAATGTTAATAAACTAACAATTACTGTTGGCGATGTGAAATCTCCAATTGCAATGACACTATTATCTCCGTCTACGACAAGACCACTTTTTTCTAGTCCGATTAGAATAAGATATAAACCTAAACCTGCTGTAATACCATGCTTTAACGATTCTGGAATAGCTTCTTTTAATAAAAATCCTAGTTTCGTAAAAGCTGTCACAAAAAAGATACTAGCAGCTAGCAACACGGCTGCCAAACCTTCCTGAAAGGTGAGCCCCGTTCCTTCTACAATGGAATAGGCGAAGAGAGCGTTAATTCCCATGCCAGGAATGAGAATTAATGGTAATTTGGTAAATAACCCCATTAATAGCGTTCCAATAAAACTAACAAAGATAGTGGCTATCATTCCACTTTCTAAAGAAATTCCGGTTTCACTAAGTATCGATCCATTAACAATTACAATGTATACTGTTGTAAGATAACCGGTTAATCCTGCAATACATTCGGTGCGGAAATTCGCCTCTGGTTGCAATTTTGATTCCTGCTTGTTATAAGGCATATATTTTCCTCATCATTAAATTGTCCCTCTCCCGCCCGATTATAAAAATAATCCACAAATAAGTATTATAACGGTTTTTCTTTTCATTGACAATCAAGCGAATGAAATATTGGGGTTACATTGATATAAAGTACTGTCCAACACAAGAGGTTGATGCGGAGTGGGTTAACTCAAGTGGCGTGACTATGGCTCTGTCTGCGCCTGACGGCTGGTCACTCACTAAGTCTTCTTTATCATTGGTGCTTTCATGTGCTTCTATAGTTTGGCATTGGTGGATAGGCTGTTTCTGAATAATCATTCGTTCATGCAACGTTTTAGACATTTTTATCATTAAACAAGGCCAAAGAAAGATATGATACAATACCTTTCTCTGGCCTAGTTGATGGATTTAAGGCTCGCTAGGGAAACGCTTTACTTTCCTTTGGACTTGAGAGCTCTTGCTAGTTGTTCCCAACACTTACATTTAAATTGTCAAATGCGTTTACTGCTGCCTGTGCTACTTGAACATCATGTTCGACAGAGCTCCCACTAACTCCTACGGCGCCTATAACCTTATCATCTTTTATTAGTGGGAAACCGCCGCCAAAGACAACAAGTCTTCCGTTATTTGTGGTATTTATTCCGTATAGTTCAGCGTGAGGAACCGTTGCTTCAGCTAGATTAGAAGTTGGCATTTTTAATGCAACAGAAGTCCAAGCTTTATTTTGGGCAATATCGATGCTTGCAAGCCAAGCATCATCCATACGATGTGTGGCAATGAGATTACCCCTTCGTCTAAAACGGAAATAACCATGGAAACACCAATATTATCGGCCTCTTTTTCAGCGCTTTCAATTAATTGTTTTGCAATTACTAAATTGATTTTACTCATAATGAATCCTCCCTTTATTTTAAATAGATTACAGTGTTAACTTTTAAAAATTACGCCAGCGTTTCCCAAGGATAATGACGAATTTTTTACTACTCCGTCATTACGCTTTTCATAATCAGAAGAAATTTGGTCTAATGGATCATTTCCCCCTTTCATCCGTATTAATTAAACACTATAGGATGTTATTTCTTACCACCATCATAAGCGGTATCTGCCATCAGGTAAAATGACTAATATTGATATTTGTTATTAGTAAAAATGATAACCATTTCGTTTTTCCTATAAAGGGACTGGCCCATCGTTTGTAACACTATATAAGGACGGATGATCTATACTGCTGAAATCGTTAATCGTCTCAACGAATTTCTCCATCGTATTTGTTAGATAGGCATCTGCTCGTCTAATAAACACGGTTGTAATATTACTATATCGATTAGGAATGGAGTGACAATGTATAAGTCCTGCTAATTCTAGGTGATTTACTACGGAATGGGGGACTAGGCTGATGCCGAGCCCAGAAACAACGCTTCCCAAAATAGTTTCTAATGTGCCGAATTCCATCACTTTTGCATGAAATATTCCTTCATCACGAAGCCAAGTTTCTAAACGTTCACGATAACTGCAACCCGAATTAAAAACGAGGAGAGGCATGTTTTTAATGTTGTTAGAATGGCTGCCTTTATTATCGGATATTAAGACCAATTTTTCTTGAAAAACGTCAACTTGTTCTAGGTCTGGGTGTGTACCAAATCCTGTTACAAAAGCACCGTCTAGTTTACATTTTAAAACTTGATTGATAAGGTCCTTTGTCACACCAGTTTTTAGTGATAAATCTACGTTGGGGTATTTTTTGTGATAGTTGGATAAAATTGTTGGGAGTTTCATAACGGTTTCAACTGTTCCGATCTCTAAAGAGCCAGAAGGATTATCAGAATCATGGAACGCCTTGTTCGTTTTGTCTACCAGGAATAAAATTTTCTCGGCGTAGGATAAAAGTTTTTTCCCTTCTGAATTCAATGTTGTTCCACGGCTATGGCGATGAAATAATTCCGTTTGTAAATTTGATTCTAATGACTTTATTCTAGCTGTTATATGGGATTGAACATAGCTTAATTCATTTGCTGCTTTACTAATGCTACCATTTTGTGCAACGCTTTGAAAAATAAGCAGGTCTTTAAATTCCATTTACGATCCTCCCTAAGAATGAAGTCAGTTTCTGCTATTCAGTAATAATGATGGAAGCCATCGTTTCTAATCATTATACAAGAATATAATTTCATTTTATAATAAATTCAAATATTAAACAAATTTTTATTATTGAAATAGTATGTTGGATATTGAATATTATGTTGAAACCTCGCTGAACCAAATTGTATAAGTAAATAACAAGGAGGAATTTAGATGACAAATCATTATGACGTGATTGTAGTTGGAGCTGGTTCGATGGGAATGGCTGCTGGATATTATTTAGCGAGACAAGGCGTCAAAGTATTACTGGTGGATGCTTTTGATCCTCCACATGACCAAGGCAGTCACTATGGTGACACTCGAATTATTCGTCATGCATATGGAGAAGGAAGAGAATATGTTCCGCTTGCACTTCGGTCTCAAGTATTATGGAATGATTTAGAAAAAAAGACACATCATAAAATATTTATGCAAGCTGGCGCCATGGGATTTGGTGAAAAAGGAGATGCTCCTTTTATTGATGAAGGAATTGCCAGTGGGAAAGCGTATAATCTGGACGTTGAACGCTTTACCGGCGCTGCGTTGAAAGAACGTTTTCCGGGTTTACAAATACCCGATAACTATGATGCCTTTTATGAACCAAACTCGGGATTCTTGTTTAGCGAAAATTGTATTCAGGCTTATCGAGATTTAGCGGAACACCATGGCGCTGAATTTTCAATTAATGACCCGGTTAGAGACATTGAAGCATATGATGATTCTGTGAAGGTAATGACAGAAAAAAGCATATTTACAGCTGATAAATTGGTGATTAGTGCTGGATCTTGGAGTGGGAAAATAGCAGCTAAAGTTGGTCTTGACCTACCTCTCGTTCCTTCACGTCAACCTGTGGCCTGGTTTGAAGCAAATGAGTCATTATTTAATGCAAACGCCTTTCCTACTTTCATGGTTGAAATTCCAAATGGTGAAAACAGAGCAATATATTATGGCTTCCCAAGCTTTGGTGGTTGCGGGGTAAAAGTAGGAAGGCATGAATATGTTGATGCCATAGATCCGGATACAATGAATGGTGAATTTGGATCAAATGAAAACGATGAAGGTCATATACGTGAGTTCTTGGATAAATTTATGCCTAAAGCATCCGGAGCGTTAAAGAAAGGCGTGATTTGTAAATATACAAGAACTCCAGACGGTCACTTTATCATTGATAAGCACCCGGTACACGCTCATATTTCTATTGCTGCCGGATTTTCGGGGCATGGATTCAAATTTGCGAGTGTTGTAGGAGAAATTTTATCTCAATTAACCATTTCAGGTCGAACAGATCATGATATTTCCATCTTTAGGTTAAATCGCCCCGGTCTGATGGGAACTAAAGTTGCAGGAAATGAAAGGAAATATTTTAAATGAAGGGTCAACATCAGAATCTATGGTAGAAATAAATATGCTATCGAAAGTTAGCTAGCAGAGAAAGGACACAGTGATTCCTCGAAAATACAAAGCCATTTTCTTCATGCGATGTCATGCAGCCCTATCCTCCCTCGTCCTATGAGAGTTGCGCAGTGTGAAATCTCACAGAAAGCGGTTTTTTTCGGCACAGGTATAAGTGCGACTTTACTTCTATCTTCGCCTGACGACTTGTTCAAAGATGATAAGGCGTACAAATTCAATTTGAATTGCGATGTGTAATCAAAATAATGATTGTCATCGTTTTTTTTGTTATAATCTACAATAAGCTGACAAAAGGGTGGGTATATCAAAATGAAGTTTAATTCCGTATTTGATATCATTGGTCCAGTAATGATTGGACCGTCAAGTTCACATACAGCAGGTGCAGCCAGGATAGGAAAGGCTGCGCGTAATTTATTTGGGGAAGAACCAAAATGGGCAAAAATTCATTTATATGAATCATTTGCGAAAACGTATAAAGGACATGGAACTGATTTTGCTTTGGTAGGAGGGTTACTTGGTCTTGAAACAGATGATCCTCGTATGAGTCAGGCAGTAGACATAGCAAAATCGAGAAATATAAAAATTGAATTTATCGAAGATAGCGCGAAGGCAAATCACCCGAACACAGCAAGAATTATTATTGGAAATGATACGAAAGAAATGGAGTTAATGGGAATTTCCATTGGTGGTGGAAAGGTCGAAATCACCGAATTAAATGGATTTGAATTACGTTTATCCGGAAATCATCCTGCCATTTTGATTATGCATAATGACCGTTTTGGTGCGATTGCATCAGTTACAAAAATTCTTGCAAAATATGAAATTAATATTGGTCATATGGAGGTTAATCGAAAAGACGTTGGAAAAGAGGCGTTAATGGTTATTGAAGTAGACCAAAATGTGGAGGATCATATTTTACAAGAATTAGAGAATGCCGATCATATTATACAAATATCAAAAATTGTTAGCTGAATCGCCCTCAAATTTGCCTAACAATCGGTTATGGAGAGGAGTTTTCCTATGTTTCGTAGTGTAGCAGAATTGGTAGAAATAGCTGATACGAAGGGCATATTACTATCTGAGGTTATGATACTTCAAGAAATGGATCAAAAAAATCTGTCTCGTGCGGAAGTTTTCGCGAATATGGAAAAGAATTTGGACGTGATGGAGAAAGCAATTGAGGACGGACTTCAAGGTGTTGAGTCCGTTACTGGATTAACTGGTGGGGATGCAGTCTTAATTCAGAACTATATGCGTGATAAGACGCCACTTTCCGGCAATTTGTTAATGGATGCCGTTAGTAAAGCAATGGGTACAAACGAAGTAAATGCAGCGATGGGTACAATTTGTGCTACGCCTACTGCAGGAAGTGCAGGCTGCGTCCCAGGTACACTTTTTGCTGTGAAAAATCAATTACATCCAACACGTGAACAAATGGTCCGATATTTATTTACATCAGGGGCGTTTGGCTTTGTTGTTGCTAATAATTCATTTATTTCCGGTGCAGCAGGAGGCTGTCAAGCGGAGGTAGGATCCGCTGGGGCGATGGCGTCTGCTGCAATTGTTGAAATGGCAGGTGGAACTGCGCAGCAATCAGCTGATGCATTTGCCATTACACTGAAGAATATGCTTGGACTTGTATGTGATCCTGTAGCAGGGTTAGTGGAAGTTCCATGTGTAAAAAGAAATGCGGCAGGTTCATCTCTTGCGATTGTATCTGCAGATATGGCGCTGGCAGGGGTGACAAGCAGAATTCCTTGTGATGAAGTAATTGGAGCCATGTATCGCATTGGTAAACAAATGCCATCCAGCTTACGTGAAACCGGCGAAGGTGGGCTGGCAGACACACCGACAGGTCGTTTGTTAAAAGAAAAATTGTTTGGAATGTCTATATAGAAAGAGTGATAAATCATGCTGCGTGACTCCGTAACACAAATGAATGGCATAGGGGAAAAGTTTGCTGCAGATTTAGCAGCGTTACATATCTATACAATAGAAGATCTATTACATTATTTTCCTTATCGATATGATGTGTTTGAAGTTAAACCGCTTGCTGAGTTAATTCATGAGGATAAAGTTACCATTGAGGGTAGGGTTGTTCATGAACCCTCCCTCGCTTTTTATGGAAAAAAGAAGTCCAGACTTACATTTACTATAGAAGTGGAACAAGTAGCTATAAAAGCGGTGATGTTTAATCGGGCCTTTGCCAAAAAGCAAATAAATCCGGGAGACACTGTAACATTAACAGGGAAATGGGATGCGCATCGTCTGCAAATTACGGTTAGCCATTATAAAAAAGGTGCTGCGGGAGATCGGGCAACCATTCAACCGATGTACTCAATAAAAGGGGAAATATCGAGTGCTAAATTAAAGAAAACGATCCAGCAAGCTTTAAGGGATTATGTACATGAAACGACAGAGCTTCTGCCGGAGCGTTTTCTGGATGCATATAAGTTACCTGATCGAAAACAAGCTTTAAGAACCATGCATTTTCCCACAAATAGAATAGCACTTAAACATGCGAGACGACGATTTATCTATGAGGAATTTCTATTGTTTCAACTTAAAATGCAGCTTCTAAGGAAATTAAAACGAGAAGCTACTCAGGGTAATGCACAGCACTATGATGCTGTTAGAATACAGGGTTTTATGAATTTGTTCCCATTTGAGTTGACAAAAGCACAACAAACATCGTTGAACCAGATTTTAGCTGACATGAAATCTCCATACAGGATGAACAGGCTTCTACAAGGCGATGTAGGGTCAGGAAAGACTGCTGTAGCTGCAATATGTCTATACGCATCGATTACTGCAGGAAAGCAAGGGGCATTAATGGTTCCAACGGAAATCCTTGCAGAACAGCACTATCACTCATTAACGAACTTATTTGGAGAAAAAGCAACGATCGTTCTATTAACAGGTGCGGTAAAAGGGAAAAAAAGAAAAGAAATAGTAGCTGCTATTGAAAATCATCAAGTTAATATTGTCATTGGAACCCATGCTCTTATACAAGATGATGTTATTTTTGATGATTTAGGATTTGTTATCGTGGACGAGCAACACCGTTTTGGTGTCAATCAAAGGCGAGCTTTACGAGATAAAGGGCTTTATCCTGATGTTTTATTCATGACGGCAACACCGATTCCTCGTACACTAGCGATTACAGCCTTTGGAGATATGGATGTTTCGGCAATTGATGAAATGCCACAAGGCAGAAAAGAAATAGAAACCTATTGGACAAAGGAAAATACATTTGAAAGAGTACTGGGTTTCATTGAAAAACAGATTTCTTTTGGTGAGCAGGCGTATGTCATTTGCCCACTGATCGAGGAGTCCGATAAATTGGATATTCAAGATGCGGTTGACCTTTATAACCAATTGTTGGATTTTTACCCAGATGATGTAAAAATTGGTCTAATGCATGGCAGGCTTTCTACAGAAGAAAAAGAGGGTGTCATGAAGCAATTTGCAGAAAATGACATTCAGATACTTGTTTCTACAACTGTTGTGGAGGTCGGCGTCGATGTTCCAAATGCAACGATTATGGTCATTTATGATGCCGAGCGATTCGGCTTGTCACAGCTTCATCAGTTAAGAGGAAGAGTTGGCAGAGGAGATAAGCAAAGCTATTGTATTTTAATCGCTGATCCAAAAGGCGAGATAGGAAAAGAAAGAATGCGTGTCATGACAGAAACAACCAATGGGTTTGAGTTATCCGAGCAGGATTTAAAATTAAGGGGTCCAGGGGACTTTTTTGGGAAAAAACAAAGTGGTATTCCGGATTTTAAAGTTGCTGATATGATCCATGATTACAGGGCACTAGAGACAGCGCGTAATGATGCGCAAGAAATTCTTGAAAAAAATTTGCTGGAGGAAGATGAGGAATTTTATCAACTAAATCAGTACTTGGAAAACAGCTCTTTTTTCACAGATAAACTAGATTAAAAGCCCCCCTTGCATAATTAATAGCAGTATTATATATTACTATTAGTACCAAGTCATAAACGCTAGATTATGTTGTTGGATGGTGCCATATATATGAAAAGAACAAAAGCAGAACGTCAACAAGCTTTAAAAGAAACTATTGCGGAGACACCATTTATAAATGATGAGCAACTTGCTCAAAAGTTTGCAGTAAGTATTCAAACGATACGCCTTGACCGCATGGAGCTGTCCATTCCAGAACTTCGGGAGCGGATTAAATCCGTTGCAAACAATCAAATTAAAGCATTACCAATGGAAGAAGTTATTGGTGAAATTATTGATTTGGAATTGGATAAGCGGGCGATTTCCATTTTGGATATTAAATCAGAGCATGTATTTTCCCGTAATAAAATAGCGCGGGGTCATCATTTGTTTGCACAGGCCAATTCACTTGCTGTCGCAGTCATAAACGATGAGCTGGCCCTCACAGCAAAAACAGAGCTTAAATTTACGCGGCAGGTAAAAGAAGGTGAACGTGTCATTGCCAAAGCGACCACGGAAGGGAAAGATGATAAAGGTTTCAGAATCGTTAACGTGAATAGTTTTGTAGAAAATGAGCAGGTATTGACAGGGCTATTTTACATGTATCAAACACATGAACAGAAAGGGGAATCGCTTAAGTGAGGTTAGCAATTGATGCCATGGGAGGCGATCATGCACCCAAGGAAATCGTACTGGGTGCGATGGAAGCTATTTCTCAAATAGATGATTTGCATATCACCTTAATAGGTGATGAAAATATGATTAACGCTCATTTATCCAATACAACAAACATGGATATTATACATACAGAAGAAGTAATAACAAGTGAAGATGAGCCTGTTCGAGCGGTTCGCCGTAAAAAAAGATCCTCGCTTGTTTTAATGGCAAAAGAAGTTAATGAAGGCCGAGCTGATGCTTGTATTTCGGCAGGAAACACCGGAGCATTAATGAGTGCAGGCTTGTTTGTTGTTGGGAGGATACCCGGGATTGATCGGCCTGCGCTTAGTCCGACACTTCCTACTATCGACGGGAAGGGTTTCCTGTTATTAGATGTAGGGGCAAATGTTGATGCAAAGCCTGATCATCTTGTTCAATATGCAGTAATGGGATCCATTTATACGGAGAAAGTACGTGCACAACAAAATCCGACAGTAGGCCTTTTGAACGTAGGAACGGAAGAAGGTAAAGGAAATGACCTTACAAAAAAGGCGTTTTCCTTGATGAAAGATGCACCTATTAATTTTATAGGAAATGTGGAAGCCAGAGATATACTAAGTGGAGCGGCTGACGTCGTTGTGACAGATGGATTTAGTGGAAATATCGCATTAAAAACAATTGAAGGTACAGCAATGACAATGTTTTCAATGTTAAAGGAAACGTTTATGTCTTCCATGAAAACAAAAATGGCAGCAGGCATGGTGAAAGGTGATTTAAAAGGGCTAAAAACAAAACTGGATTATTCGGAATATGGTGGTGCCGGCCTGTTTGGTTTAGCATCACCTGTCATTAAAGCACATGGATCATCCAATCAAAGAGCGGTTTTTAATGCGATTAAACAAGCTTGTCACATGGTTGAATATAATGTGACAGATAGGATTAAAATGACCGTTGAATCCTTGGACAAAGAAGAGAAGGAGGGATCTCAGTGAAGCGTGTAGCTTTTATGTTTCCAGGACAAGGTTCACAAGCAGTTGGTATGGGGAAGGTATTCTATGATCGTTACCCGGACATGAAAGAACTGTATCAGGAAGCGAATCAGACGTTGAATAGAGATATTACCAAGCTTATGTTTGAGGGACCGAAAGAGGAGTTAACAGAAACTGAAAATGCACAGCCCGCACTGTTGTTATCGAGCATTGCGATACACACATTACTTTTAAAAGAACAAATTCAACCAGTTATGACGGTAGGTCACAGCCTGGGGGAATACAGTGCGTTAGTTGCAGCAGGATCAATTCCTTTGGAAAAAGCTTTACCCCTTGTAGCCACCCGTGGTAAATTAATGGAAGAAGCTTTCCCGAAAGGCCAAGGAACAATGGCGGCAGTGCTAGGTCTTTCTGAAAAGGAAATAGAAAACGCTCTGCAGCAAGTAAGTGAAGATTACATTGTTGATATTGCGAATTTAAACTCTCCAGGACAAATTGTTATTTCCGGGTCCAAAGAGGGGATCGAACAAGCTTCTGCCATTTTAAAGGAAAATGGTGCGAAACGTATTCTTCCGCTTAATGTCAGTGGGCCATTTCATTCCAGGTTAATGAAAACTGCAAATACCGCATTTACGAGATATTTGGATGAGACGGAAATAAAGCCCGCTAGTATTCCTATTTATGCTAATGTGTCAGCAGCACCTGTAACGGAAAGTAATCAAATAAAAGATCTTCTCATTAAACAATTGTATTCTCCTGTACGATTTGAAGAATCGATTCGACACATGATGGATCAAGGTATTGACGCCTTTGTAGAAGTTGGTAATGGAAAAGTGTTGAGTGGTCTGGTTAAAAAAATAAATCGCAGGATACCTACATTTGCAGTACAAGATATAGAGTCAATGAATGATTTTATTTCATGGTACAGGGAGGAATCATAATGTTAAAAGGTAAGAACGCTTTAGTTACAGGCGCGTCACGCGGAATTGGCCGAGCAATTGCAATTGAGTTGGCCAAGCAAGGTGTAAATATAGCGGTTAATTATGCTGGAAGTGAAGCAAAAGCGAAAGCTGTTGTAAAAGAGTTGGAAGAAATCGGTGTAAAAGCATTTAACATTCAGGCCGATGTGGCTAATGAGACAGATGTAAAAAACATGGTGAAGGAAGTGGTCCATCAGTTTGGAAGCCTGGATATTTTGGTAAATAATGCTGGGATCAATAAAGATAATTTATTAATGCGCATGAAAGAGGAAGAATTTGATCAAGTTATAAATACAAATCTAAAAGGTGCCTTTGTGTGTACAAAAGCAGTCACGAGGCAAATGATGAAACAAAAGAATGGCAGAATTATAAATGTTGCATCGATTGTCGGCGTTAGTGGAAATGCCGGACAAGCGAATTATGTAGCTGCCAAAGCAGGTGTCATTGGTTTGACGAAGACAACAGCAAAAGAATTAGCAGCGCGTAACATACTTGTAAATGCTGTAGCTCCGGGATTTATAACAACCGATATGACAGATGAATTAACCGACGAACAGAGATCCAGCATAGAAGCGTTGATTCCGTTGGAAAGACTGGGAACTCCAGAGGACGTAGCAAATGTTGTAAGATTTTTGACATCCGAGGACGCCAATTATATCACAGGGCAAACCATTCATATTGATGGCGGTATGGTGATGTAGCTTTCGAAAAATGAGTTAACTAAGTCATATTAAAGTTACGCAACATATTATCGAATGATAAGCAGCGAATCGCTTCGTTGCTTGTTTTTCCACTTTTTACGCGCGTTTATATTTACGTGAAAGGAGGTGAAGTCAGTGGCAGATGTGTTCGATCGTGTAAAGGCTATTATCGTTGATAATCTTGATGTAGAAGATTCCAAAGTAACCATGGCAGCCTCTTTCAAAGATGATCTTGAGGCAGACTCTTTAGATGTGGTAGAGCTTGTTATGGAGTTGGAAGATGAATTTGATATGGAAATTGCAGATGAAGAAGCTGAAAAAATAAATACGGTTGGAGATGCTGTAAACTACATAAATAGTTTACAGTCCTAGCTAAATAGAAAGTCCCGCATTCGCGGGACTTTCTATTACATCCTTGAGACAGAGGTGAAGATCGGGTATGAATGTTACTCAATTAGAAAAGCAAATCGGCATTACATTTAGTGACAAAAATTTATTAAGACAAGCTTTTACACATTCATCTTATGTGAATGAGCATCGTGGAAAATCATTTTCGGATAATGAACGGTTGGAGTTTTTAGGCGACGCTGTATTGGAATTAGGTATTTCGCAGTATTTATATCGGGAAAATAAGAACATGCCCGAAGGAGAAATGACAAAATTACGTGCCTCGATTGTTTGTGAGCCTTCCTTGGCTAATTTTGCACGTGATCTACAGTTTGGTGATTATATTTTGCTTGGTAAAGGGGAAGAACAAACGGGTGGCCGTGATCGTCCGGCTTTACTTGCAGACGCATTTGAAGCCTTTCTGGGATCATTATATTTAGATCATGGATATGATAAAGTTCTATCTTTTCTAAACGAACATGTTATTCCGAAAATAACCACAGGTGCTTTTTCGCATGCGATGGATTATAAAAGCCAACTGCAGGAATTAGTTCAGCAGTATAAAAATCAATCCATTGCCTATGAAATTGTCGAAGAAAAAGGCCCTTCACATGATAGGGAGTTTGTTGTTCACGTTATTATTAAAGATGAAATGGCGGGAGCTGGCATGGGCCGGACCAAAAAAGAAGCAGAACAACGTGCGGCAAAGGCAGCGCTCGATAAATATTCATGAAAAATAGAGGCAGGGGCAAAACAAAAGTAAAATTTATAAAGCATTTTTGTTTTACCCCTGCCTTATGTAATGATTCAACTTTTTCTTACAGATCGCAATTCTTCTATAAAAGCTTGTTTTTCAGCTGCACTTAAGTTGGTTTTTTGTGTAATCATATCATACATGAGCTTCAAATCATCATATTTATCTATATCATAGTCATCCGGATCCATGATCTTCCGGTTAACAACCCCTAAATGGTCAGCTAATTCATGAAGCAACAATTTTAAATTTTCTTTTGATGGATATTCTAAATTCACGTTAACACTCCCTTATTTTTATGAATAGCGATACTCAGAATGTATGTAATGGTTCTTCGCTTCTTTTGTTCCTCTCTTTATGATAAAATAAATGCGGTAAAAAACCAAATTATTTTTCACTTAACTAAAAGACAACGTCCGTATTGTCGATTCTTTTCAATTAGGAGAATGTATATGTATTTAAAACGGCTGGAAAGTGTGGGTTTCAAATCATTTGCCAAGCGAATTAATGTGGAATTTGTTCCAGGCGTGACAGCTGTTGTGGGCCCAAATGGTAGTGGGAAAAGTAATATAACGGATGCTATTCGTTGGGTACTTGGAGAACAGTCCGTAAAATCATTACGTGGTGCAAAAATGGAAGATATTATATTCCAGGGCAGTGATACCAGAAAGCCGTTAAATGTAGCAGAGGTTACCTTAGTGTTGGATAATCAGGATCAGACCCTAGCACTGGATTATGAAGAAGTGAGTGTAACAAGGCGTGTTTATCGTTCTGGAGAAAGTGAATTTTATATAAATAAACAACTCTGCAGATTAAAGGATATTATAGACTTATTTATGGATTCCGGACTTGGCCGTGAAGCTTTTTCCATTATCAGCCAGGGTAAAGTCGAAGAAATTCTAAGTTCAAAAGCAGAAGAAAGACGCACGATTTTTGAAGAGGCAGCGGGTGTTTTAAAGTATAAAGAACGAAAAAAGAAATCGGAAAATAAGCTGGAGGAAACACAGGAAAACTTAAATCGAGTGGAGGATATCATCCATGAAATTCAGCAGCAAATCGACCCATTGGAACAACAAGCAGAAACGGCAAAAAAATATAACGACCTGATAGAAAAATTGAAGCACAATGAAATAACACTTCTTATAACTGAAATCGAAGAGCTCCATGAGCGATGGCAACATATGTTGAAAGAACTGGAGAAGGAAAAAGCGAATGAAATAGAGCTGAAAACATACATACAACAAAAAGAAGCGGAATTGGAAAAAGAACGTCAGGAAATACAAAAAATAGATGATGCCATTGAAGAATTACAGGCAGATTTATTAACCACAACACAGGAACTTGAACAATTTGAAGGAAAAAAACAACTGCTTCATGAACGAACCAAGCATTTTGCAGAAAACAAACAAAAGCTTGAGGAACAAAAGCATGAAATGGTGACTCAAATAGCTGAACAAAAGGAAGAGTTATCCAAGGAAAAGCAACAGCTATACGATCTGCGAGCGATGAAACAAGAAACGAAACAGGATATAGATCAGTTAAAAGAGAAGCTTAACATAAGCAATGAAAATATCACCGAAAAAATAGAAGAAATGAGATCCGAATATATCGAATACCTAAATAGCCAGGCAGCAAAGCGAAACGAGAAACAATCCATTCAGCAGCAGTTGCAGCAACTTACCAATAAAAAGAATAATCAAGAGGCGAAATTCCAGGATCTTATTATATCAAGGAGAGAATTAAATGAGAACGTAAATCAAATGAAAGCTGATTTTACTGCACAAGAAAAGCATTATAATGAAAAAAATACAATTATTATGCAGTTGAAAAAAGATCTGGAACAGGAACGAGCATCTTTTCAAGAATCCCAGACGAAATTATATCAAGGCTATCAGCATATTGAAAAACTAAGATCAAAAAAAGAAATGTTGGAAGAAATGAAAGAGGACTACCAAGGTTTTTTCCAAGGGGTAAAGGCAGTGTTAAAGGCACGAGAGGAAGGAACCTTATCACATATTCATGGTGCAGTAATTGAACTTATGGATGTCCCTAAAGAATATATTACTGCTATTGAAACGGTTTTAGGAGGTCAGGCCCAGCATATCATTGTTAATGATGATACTGCGGCACGGGCTGCGATTTCACGCTTAAAGAAAACAAATAATGGTAGGGCAACGTTTTTACCTTTGGGATCAATTAAAGAACGTTTTATAACCAGCGATATGTTAAATAAAATAAAAAGTCATCAAGGCTTTATTGGTGTTGCTGCAGATTTAGTGCAAACAGAGGCCAATTATCAGATAGCTGTTAAACATTTAATGGGACATGTTGTGATAGCAGGCACGTTGAAGGACGCAAATGAAATTGCAACAATTACCATGAGGCGATATCGCATCGTGACCCTTGAAGGGGATGTAGTAAACCCAGGTGGGGCGATGTCCGGCGGTGCACAAAAGAAGACAAATCAATCTTTGTTTACAAGAGAAAAGGATTTACAGGAAATAACAGAAAAGCTTAATGCATTTAGGAAAAAGGCTGCAACATTTGAAACGAGGGTGGATGAGAAAAAGCAGCAAATAGCTGAAAAAGAGAAACGTTTGGAGACGGAAGAACAAGCAATTATTTCCGTACAGAGTAGGTTGGAGGAATTTCGAACCGAATATAAAGAACTCGAAATGAAACAAGCTTCACTGAATGATAATCTCGAACTATATGATCAAGAAAATCAGCAATATGATCAAGATATAGAAGAAATGAACTCTCGAAATAAACAATTGGATCAAGATTTAAAGGAGGTAAATCAGAAGTTACTTAAGATCAAAGAAGAAATTGACAGGTTAACCAATCAAGAAGCAACATGGAAAGAAAACCAGGAACAGTTGCAAAACGATTTACATCGCAGGCAAGTTACACTGGCTGAGCAGGAAGAGCGTGTGAAAAATCAAAGTGAGAAAACAAATACACTTCAAAAGCAATTAACAGAGTTAGAGACGAAACATAAGAATTATACATCTGACTTAAATCAGCTTATAGAGGTTAGTGAAATGGAAGAAACAGAAGAGGAGATTGAACATACGATTCTGTCCAAAAAGGAGGAGAAAACAAAGGCAACGAATGCTATTCAGGAGAAACGTTCGGAACGATTGGAACGTACGCAATTTATGCAGAATCAAGAAAGAGAATTAAAGGAAGAACATAGAAAACATCAAGACTACATTCAGGCCATTCAACAAAAAGAAGTCAACGCCAATCGGCTTGATGTTGAGCTCGAAAATCATTTGTCTCATTTGCAAACCGAATACACCATAACTTATGAAAAAGCAAAACAAACATATGATAAAACGGATAATCCGGAAGAAATAAGATCTATTGTTAAACGTTTGAAACAAAGCATCGATCAATTGGGTCCCATTAATTTAGGGGCTATTGAGGAATATGAACGTGTTTTGGAACGTTATACCTTTTTAAACGAACAAAGAAACGATCTTATTCAAGCAAAAGAAACACTATATGCGGTTATTGCTGAAATGGATGATGAGATGCAAAAACGATTTGATCTAACCTTCACTCAAATCAAAGAAGAATTTCAGACTGTATTTAAACAATTATTCGGCGGGGGACGCGCTGATTTAAAATTAACAGATCCTAAGAATCTTTTGGATACGGGTGTCGATATTGTGGCACAGCCACCTGGGAAAAAATTGCAGCATCTCGGATTACTTTCTGGTGGCGAGCGTGCTTTAACAGCGATTGCTTTATTATTTTCTATATTACGTGTTCGTCCCGTTCCCTTCTGTGTATTGGACGAAGTGGAATCAGCGCTTGATGAAGCAAATATTAGTCGATTTGCGCAATATGTTAGCATGCATAGTGAAAAAACCCAATTTATTGTAATAACCCATCGAAAAGGAACCATGGAAGAAGCGGATGTTCTATATGGTGTTACCATGCAGGAAGCGGGTGTATCCCGATTGGTGTCTGTTCGTTTGGAAGAAACAAAAGAGTTGATCCAATCCTAAGAAGGGAGTTTTTATTTATATGAGTTTCATGCAAAAAATAAAAAATAAATTTCAACAGAATGAGGAGGCGGAAAAAGTCTCCGAAAAATATAAAGAAGGTATGAAAAAAAGTCGGAATTCATTTTCAGGAAAAATTAATGATTTGATTGCACGTTATCGTAAAGTTGACGAGGATTTTTTTGAAGAGCTGGAGGAAGTGCTGATATCTGCTGATGTAGGTGTTACAACTGTGATGGATTTGGTTGAGGAATTAAAAATGGAAGTAAAACGCCAAAACATAAAGGATACGAAAGAGGTAAAGGATGTCATCTCTGAAAAACTGGTTGATATCTATTATGGTGATGATGATGAACAAATAGAGAAATTAAATATGCAAGGAAACGCGCTATCGGTCATATTGGTTGTTGGTGTTAATGGAGTAGGAAAAACAACGTCTATTGGGAAATTGGCACATCAATTAAAGCAGGAAGGAAAGAAGGTCGTGTTGGCTGCGGGCGATACATTCCGGGCAGGTGCCATTGAACAATTGGAAGTGTGGGGCGAACGTGCTGATGTTGACGTTATTAAACAAAATGCGGGCAGTGATCCTGCAGCAGTGATATTTGACGGAATAAAGGCGGCTAAATCGCGCGATGCAGATGTACTTATCTGTGATACAGCAGGTAGATTACAGAACAAAGTCAATTTAATGAATGAGCTTTCTAAAGTGAAACGCGTTATTGAGCGAGAAATCCCAGGCGCACCACATGAAGTGTTACTTGTCCTTGACGCAACAACAGGGCAAAACGCCTTAAGTCAGGCAAAAACGTTTTCTGATGCTACAGATGTCTCTGGGATCATGTTGACCAAATTGGATGGAACTGCTAAAGGAGGAATTGTACTGGCAATTCGTAATGAATTGAAAATACCGGTAAAATATGTCGGCCTTGGTGAGCAAGTAGAGGATTTACAAGAATTTAATGCACATGCCTTTGTATATGGGTTATTTGCTGATGTCTTAGAAGAATCAGATTAGAATCTTTCTTGACAATGGGGCTGTTTTCCCGTTATGATGTATTGTAAAGGAATTTCACTTAACAAGGGGTGTGTGGATTGCTGGAGAAAACAACGCGCATTAATTATTTATTTGATTTTTATCAAGCATTGCTGACACCTAAACAGTGTGATTATATGGAAATGTACTTTCGAGAGGATTATTCGCTGGGTGAAATTTCCGATTTGTCTTTAGTTTCACGACAAGCGGTGTATGATAATATTAAACGAACAGAAACAATGCTTGAATCCTATGAAAAGAAATTGCATTTATACGAGAAATTCATGCAACGGGCTGCCCTTATTGAGAAAATGGAGGAGACAGTCCCTGATAACGAGCGTGACTTGTTGCATATGTTAAATCAATTAAAAGAATTAGATTAGGGGGACACCTTCTATGGCATTTGAAGGACTAGCTGATCGCCTGCAAGGTACAATTAAAAAAATAACGGGCAAAGGGAAGGTTAGTGAACAGGACGTTAAAGAGATGACACGTGAAGTTCGCCTTGCTTTACTTGAAGCCGATGTTAATTTTAAAGTCGTGAAGGATTTAATTAACCGTATTAAAGAACGCGCTGTTGGACAAGAGGTAATGGAAAGTCTCACACCAGGCCAACAAGTCATCAAAGTGGTAAGAGAAGAATTAACCGCATTGATGGGTGGAGAACAAAGTAAAATTGCTGTTGCTGATCGCTCCCCTACCGTCATTATGATGGTTGGACTTCAGGGAGCGGGTAAAACAACAACAACAGGCAAATTGGCTAATCATTTGCGAAAAAAACATAATCGCTCGCCGTTACTTGTTGCAGCAGATATATATCGTCCGGCAGCTATCGACCAGTTAGAAACACTTGGGGAACAAATGAATATGCCTGTTTTTTCACGCGGAACGGATGCTAAACCGGTTGATATCGCAAACCAGGCAATTGAACAGGCAAAAGCGGAACATAATGATTATGTAATTATTGATACAGCAGGACGTCTGCATGTTGATAATGAACTAATGGACGAATTGCAGCAAATTAAAACTAATGTGAAACCGGATGAAATTTTACTCGTTGTTGATTCAATGACAGGACAGGATGCCATAAATGTGGCAGAGAGTTTCAACGACCAGCTGGATATTTCCGGCGTTGTATTAACAAAGCTTGATGGTGACACCCGTGGTGGTGCAGCTTTATCCATTAAAGCTGTTACGGATAAGCCGATCAAATTCGCTGGTATGGGCGAAAAATTAGACGAGTTGGAAGTATTTCATCCAGATCGTATGGCGTCTAGAATTCTCGGAATGGGTGATGTTTTGTCTCTGATCGAGAAAGCGGAGACAAACGTTGATCAAAAACAGGCAAAAGAATTGGAAGGCAAAATGCGAAACATGTCGTTCACCTTTGATGATTTCTTAGAGCAGATGGGACAAGTAAAAAACATGGGGCCGCTAGATGATTTAATGGCAATGATCCCAGGAGCCGGTAAAATGAAAGGGTTAAAAAACGCGCAATTGGATGAAAAGCAGCTCGTACATGTCGAGGCCATCATTCAATCTATGACGAAGGAGGAACGACAAGAGCCAAGCATTATGAATGCGAGCCGTAAAAAGCGTATTGCTAAAGGTTCAGGTACTTCCGTTTCGCAGGTGAACCGTTTGTTAAAGCAATTTGAAGAAATGAAGAAAATGATGAAACAAATGACGAACACGCAGAAAAAAGGGAAAAAAGGCAAGGGAATGAACCTTCCATTCATGTAATGAACAAAGGCCCAAGGCGCCCGGTTAGAAACGATTGGGTTGTGCCACTATAGCATGTAATGGAAAAAGCCTTTACAGGTTATCTATTTTCTGTTAGAATCTAAAATTGTGTAATACTTTTATTGGAGGTGTAAGAGATGGCTGTTAAAATTCGTATGAAACGTATGGGATCCAAGCGGAATCCATTTTATCGTATTATTGTAGCTGATTCACGTTCTCCTCGTGATGGACGTTCTATTGAACAAATTGGAACATATAACCCTGTAGTTAATCCAATTGAAGTTAAAATAGATGAAGAAAAGGCTCTTAATTGGATGGCAAATGGTGCAAAACCAAGTGACACCGTTCGAAATCTTTTCTCAAAAGAAGGCATCATGAAGAAATTTCACGATCGAAAAAATCATTCGTAAAGTAGTGTGATATCATGAAAGCCCTGATTGAAACCATTGTTACATCTTTAGTTGATCACCCGCAGGACATCGTCGTGACTGAAACAGAAGAAGATACGAAGATCGTTTATCATCTTACTGTGAATGCTGACGATGTTGGTAAGGTGATTGGTAAAAATGGCCGTATTGCAAAAGCAATACGCACAGTCGTATATGCGGCAAAAACGGATGCAGAAAAGCGAATTTATTTGGATATTATGTAAGGGGAAGAGGTGCCTGCCTCTTTCCCTTTTATACATAAACGATAAGGCATATAAGATTGAAGACATTTGTGAGAGGGAGGGGAATAATAATGAAGATAATCAAGAATGTCCTAATCAAACAAATTGTCACAGAAAAAAGCAAAGAAAAACTACAGCGAAATTTCCATGAATCTAAAATGCGACTTGAACAAGAGTGTCAACAATTGCGCTTTGAACAACGAAAGCTGGAAAATAAAGCAGGTGTCTCTAAACAAGATATCGCTCATCGTTTTCAGCAGGAAATCAATAATAGAAAAGAAAAAATTAAATTAGCTGATTTTAAAATCGAACAGTTAAATATGCTGGAATTGGGCAGTGAAATTATTGAAAAAGAGGTTGAGGCTCTTGTTGAAGTGGGTGTTGGTTCGAATTGGGATGAAATCATGGGAGAAAGAGCGATTGTTATTAAAGACGATGTCGTAATTCAAGTTGATAATTAGTAGGTGATTAAATGACCGAGAAAATGTTCACGATTGGAAAAATCATCAATACACATGGAATCCATGGGGAAGTTAAAGTAATGCGTATCACTGATTTTGAAGAACGGTTTGCTGTCGGGGAAACAGTATATGCGGTTAAGGAAGATGGAAAACAAGTGGAATTAGTTATTACTGCGCATCGTATACACAAGGGATATGATCTAATCTTTTTTAAAGGATTTGGCACCATTAATGAGGTAGAACATTTAAAGGGGACACAGTTAAAAATTACAGAAGGTCAACTTACCGAATTGGGTGAGAATGAATTTTATTATCACGAAATAATCGGTTGTGATGTATATACAGTTGATGGGGGCGTTTTAGGAGAAATTAAAGAAATTTTATCACCTGGTGCCAATGATGTATGGGTGGTAAAACAACCTGGAGGTAAAGATATATTAATCCCCTATATAAGTGACGTCGTGATAGAAATTGATGTAAAAGCACAAAACGTTGTTATTGAACCAATGGAAGGGTTGCTGGATTAATGCATATTGACATATTAACTTTATTTCCGGAAATGATGACAGGTGTTCTCGATTCCTCTATGCTTAAAAAGGCCCGAGATAAAGGTAAGTTCAGCTATAATCTGGTTAATTTCCGAGACTACAGCGAGAACAAGCATCGGAAAGTGGATGATTATCCATATGGTGGTGGAGCAGGTATGGTCTTAACACCGCAACCTATTTTTGATGCGGTAGACGCTGTAACAAATGAAAAAGAGACATCACCTCGGATTATTCTCATGAGTCCACAAGGTGAGCGGTATACCCAACAAAAAGCGGAAGAATTAGCCCATGTTGAGCATCTTGTATTTATTTGCGGGCACTATGAAGGCTATGATGAGCGAATTAGGGAATATCTTGTTACAGATGAAATATCAATCGGTGATTATGTTTTAACAGGTGGTGAGCTTGGTGCGATGGTAGTTCTCGATAGTATTGTTCGATTATTGCCGGATGTTCTCGGAAATACAGAATCAGCATCAAGAGATTCCTTTTCAACAGGATTATTAGAGCACCCACATTACACAAGACCTGCTAATTTTCGAGGGATGACTGCCCCGGAAGTGTTATTATCTGGCAATCACGCAAATATTGCCACGTGGCGAAAGCGTGAGTCACTTAAAAGAACTTACATGCGACGAAGGGATCTACTAGATAATCATACATTATCAGAAACAGAGAAAAAATTAATAACGCGTATTAAAGATGATGAAAAATTGTAGATTCGTTTACAAATATAGTTGAACTCTCTTATGTCTTATGGTATATTAATTGTTGTGCTTAAAGGAATACTTTAAGCCGTATAAACGATGTTCCGCTGCTCCTTAGTGAGACAAGAGCATTGGTTTGGAAGGAGTGAAGCAGGATGCAAAAACTTATTGCAGACATCACAAAGGATCAGTTACGTACCGACCATCCTGATTTCCGCCCAGGTGATACGTTAAAAGTTCACGTGAAAGTTGTTGAAGGAAGTCGTGAGCGTATTCAGGTGTTTGAAGGTGTTGTAATTAAACGCCAAAATGGTGGAATCAGTGAAACATTTACAGTAAGAAAAATCTCTTACGGTGTAGGTGTTGAACGTACATTCCCATTACATTCTCCACGAATTGATAAAATCGAAGTTTCCCGTCGTGGTATTGTACGTCGTGCGAAGCTATACTATCTTCGTAATTTACGCGGAAAAGCAGCACGTATTAAAGAACGCAGATAATGAAAATGGAATGTATCTTTTTTCGTATACTTATACATTTTCAAAACTGGATAAGTGTCATTTTTAAAAGGAGCTTGGTAATACGTGCAAGCTCCTTTTTTTATTCAATTCCTTAATACTTACAAAAAGAATGTTATAATAAATAAAGTTTAAAATAATACTATACGTACATAGCGATGTTGTCGGAGGGGAGTTCATGGCGAAATCAAAAAGTGAATGGATCGATTGGTTAAAAGCATTGCTTGTTGCTTTTGCATTAGCTTTTATCATTCGAATGTTCTTTTTTGCACCGATTGTTGTTGATGGTCCATCCATGCTACCAACATTGCAGGATAAGGATCAAATGATTGTGAATAAATTTATTTATCAAATCAGAGAACCAGAGCGATTTGATATTGTTGTTTTTCATGCTTCCACACAAAGGGATTTTATAAAACGGGTTATTGGCTTACCCGGGGAGCATGTTGCATATGAAAATAATGTCCTGTACATTAATGGTGAAGCGGTGGAAGAGCCATTTATAACAAAACAAACTGGTATATATCAACAGCATACAAACGATTTTGTACTAGAAAACCTACCAGGTAGCTATGAGCGTATACCTGAAGGATATGTGCTTGTTTTAGGAGACAATCGAAAGAACTCAACGGATAGTCGTATGCTAGGCGTTGTTTCCATGGATGAAATTGTTGGAAAGACAAATTTAATCTATTGGCCAGTGGATCGAATGCAAATTGTAGGAGAGTAGGATGAATATGACAATACAGTGGTTCCCGGGGCATATGGCCAAGGCAAGACGGGAAGTAGAAGAAAAGGTAAAGCTTGTAGACTTTGTCGTTGAGTTGGTTGATGCAAGAGTTCCATTGGCATCACAAAATCCAATGCTTCAACAAATATTACAACATAAACCAAAAATGGTCCTGTTAATGAAGAAAGATTTAGCAGATAACCGAGAAACAGAAAAATGGATTAACTATTTTGAAAGGAATGACATTCAAGCTCTTGCCATAAATGCAAATGATCAAGCAGATATAAATCGTATCACTCAAGTAGCAAAAAAATTGACCCAAGAAAAAATGGAAAACTTGAGGAAAAAAGGAGTTCAGCCAGGACCTGCACGAGCAATGATTATCGGCATTCCAAATGTTGGCAAATCAACATTGATTAATCGGCTTGCAAATAAAAGGATTGCGAAAACAGCTGATACACCAGGCGTTACCAAACAACAATTTTGGATTAAAGTAAAGAAAGATTTTGAATTGCTTGATACACCAGGAATTCTATGGCCTAAATTTGAAGATGAAATGGTGGGGTACCAATTAGCCGCCATAGGTACGATAAAGGATAAGCTTCTGTCACTTCAAGATATTACAGCATTTGTTATTCAATATATGCAGGAAAATTATCCTGATTTAATAGAAGAACGCTATGCTATTAATCGTGACATGGAAGATATGTGGGAGATCTTTGTCGCTATTGGGAAGCAACGCGGTGCACTTGAAAGTGGTGGAGAGGTGAATTTTGAAAAAGTTTCTAACATTGTATTGGGAGACCTTCGTACGGGGAGATTAGGTTCCATTACATTGGAACCTTCTCCGTAACATTTTTCCCTGTAAGATGGATAAGCCGATAGAGAGAGGTGTGATGATGGAGAATAGATCAATTGCCGTTTTAAAGAAATTATTTGATTCGGGAGCATTACATGAGGATTGTATTACCCAATTAAAAACAGATGATCGAAAAGGTGTACAGCAATTAATCAAAACCTATGAAAAAAAGAAACGGAAAGAAGAAATAGCAGAGAAAAAGTTTATGGAAATGTCCATATTTGAACAACGTGCCTATGCGAACGGATATGAATATATAGCGGGTATTGATGAGGCTGGCAGAGGCCCGCTTGCAGGTCCGGTCGTTGCAGCGGCTGTTATTTTACCAAGAGATTTTAAATTACTTGGCTTAAATGACTCGAAAAAGTTAAGTGAGCAGACTAGAAATTACTTTTTCCATGTTATTAAAGAACATGCTATTAGCTATGGTGTTTCTGTTATAGACAGTAAAAAAATAGATGAAATCAATATATTTGAAGCAACCAAACTAGCCATGCATGAGGCAATAAATCAATTAAACCCTAAACCAAATCACATATTAATTGACGCGGTGAATTTAAAGGGACTTCCATGCACCTCTGAAGCTATTACAAAGGGGGATGGAAAAAGTGTCTCTATTGCGGCAGCAAGCATTTTAGCAAAGGTTAGCCGTGATCGGATTATGAAGAAAATACATCAGGAATATCCTGCATATGGGTTTGAATCAAATATGGGATATGGCACAAAACATCACCTTGATAACTTAATGACAAGCGGCGTGACGCCTTATCATAGAAAATCATTTTCACCAGTACAACACGCAACTTATCGCTAGTGCGAGAGAGATGGGGTTATAGGAGTGTCAATCAGTAGTTGGAACGTGTTGTGTTAACATAATTAAAATGGTTGATAAAAGCATTGAAAGAAGAAAATAAAGTGTATATTAACAATGCAAAAATTCGCTTATTCTTGTGAAATTTGTAGTTTTTTAATACAATGGGAATGCAGTGAATTTGATGGGAGGATGAAGAATGAATATTCATGAATATCAAGGCAAAGACCTTTTACGTGAATTTGGTGTAAAAGTTCCCGATGGACATGTAGCATATACAGCAGATGAAGCCGTTGAAGCTGCGGAAAAATTGGGAAGTGCTGTTACCGTAGTTAAAGCACAGATCCACGCTGGGGGCCGGGGAAAAGCCGGTGGTGTGAAGATTGCAAAAAATAAAGAAGAAGTGCGTACATACGCGAACGAAATCCTTGGTAAAACATTAGTTACACATCAAACAGGTCCTGAAGGCAAAGAAGTTAAACGCTTACTAATTGAAGAGGGTAGCGATATTAAAAACGAATATTATATAGGTGTTGTTCTCGATCGTACAACTTCACGTGTCGTCATGATGGCGTCTGAAGAAGGTGGTACGGAAATAGAAGAAGTAGCTAAAGACACGCCGGAGAAGATTTTTCAAGAAGTAATCGATCCGGTTATCGGTTTATCTCCTTATCAAGCTCGTAGACTAGCATTTCATATCAATATTCCTGATGAATTAATAGGAAAAGCAGTAAAATTCATGATCAGTCTTTATAACGTGTTTATTGAAAAAGATTGCTCAACAGCAGAAATTAATCCATTAGTTACAACTGGTGATGGTGAGGTATTGGCATTGGATGCGAAATTAAATTTTGATGACAATGCATTATTTCGTCAAAAAGATGTTCAGGAATTACGTGATTTAGATGAAGAAGATGAAAAAGAAATCGAAGCATCAAAATACGATCTAAGTTATATTTCCCTTGATGGAAATATTGGTTGTATGGTTAATGGTGCTGGATTAGCGATGTCTACAATGGATATTATTAAGTATCATGGCGGTGATCCGGCGAACTTCCTTGATGTTGGAGGCGGTGCAACAGCTGAGAAAGTAACCGCAGCATTTAAGATCATTTTGTCCGATTCTAATGTAAAGGGTATCTTTGTTAACATCTTTGGTGGAATTATGAAGTGTGATGTTATCGCTGAAGGGGTTGTAGAAGCGACAAAAGAAGTAGGATTAGAAATTCCATTGGTTGTACGTCTGGAAGGTACGAATGTAGATGAAGGTAAAAAAATTCTGGATGAATCCGGATTAAATATTACATCAGCTAGTTCAATGGCAAATGGCGCAGAGAAAATTGTTTCCATGGTGAACTAATTTTCATGCTATTGGTATTAGATAACAAGGGATTATCATTGTAGAAAGGACGGACGAAAATGAGTGTATATGTCAATAAAGATACGAAAGTAATTGTCCAGGGAATCACTGGTGGTACAGCCAGGTTCCACACAAAGCAAATGCTTGAATATGGAACTAAAATCGTTGGTGGTGTCACACCGAAAAAAGGTGGTACAGAAGTAGAAGGTGTTCCTGTATTTAATACCTTACAGGAGGCAGTTGACCAAACAGGTGCAAATGTTTCCGTCATTTATGTGCCTGCACCTTTTGCCGCAGATGCAATTCTCGAAGCGGTGGACGCAGAACTCGATCTTGCCATTTGTATTACAGAACATATTCCTGTGATGGATATGGTTAAAGTAAAGCGCTATATGGAAGGTAAGAAAACCCGTTTAATAGGACCGAATTGTCCGGGAGTCATTACAGCAGATGAAAGCAAAATCGGTATTATGCCAGGATATATCCATAAAAAAGGACATATTGGAGTTGTATCACGCTCTGGTACATTAACGTATGAAGCTGTTCATCAATTGTCAGAAGCGGGATATGGCCAAACAACAGCTGTAGGTATTGGTGGAGACCCTGTAAACGGAACGGATTTCATTGACGTTCTAACAGCATTCAATGAAGACCCTGAGACAGAAGCAGTGGTGATGATTGGTGAAATAGGTGGAACAGCAGAGGAAGAAGCTTCTGAATGGGTGAAAGCAAATATGTCAAAACCTGTCGTTGGATTTATCGGCGGAGCAACTGCCCCTCCAGGTAAGCGCATGGGTCATGCTGGCGCGATTGTTTCCGGTGGTAAGGGCACAGCAGAGGAAAAGAATCGTGTTATGACAGAGGCTGGTATTAAAGTCGCTGAAACGCCTGCTGTAATTGGTGAAACAATGATAAATGTTTTAAAAGAAAATAACTTGCAGGAAAAATGTAAAACACATTAATCTAGAACAGTGGGACCCCAACCCCAGAGCAGGCAATACAGCTTCTTGGGGCTTGAGGTTCTACGCACTATAAATGAGGACGTGATTCATTGCAGTCAATTCGTGATAAATTAATTTATTTACATCGATGTCGGGGTATTACAAGAAGAATCATTCGAAAGATCCTTTTCCATGACCCTAAGTTACATCAACTCTATTTATTATCCTCCTCTCAGATCAGTCAACTATATAAACTTCCAATAAAAAACGCTGCATTATTTTATAAAGACCTTCATAATAATTACCTTACAGAACAAATAAAATATGATAGAGAAATATACAGTATCATTACAATAGTTGACGAAGATTATCCGCCTGTGTTAAAAACTATAAAAGATCCGCCAATTGTTTTATATGGCGCAGGAAACAGGTCTCTATTATCCCATGTGCCTAGTTTAAGCGTGATTGGTACAAGGGATCCTTCCAATGAAGCCATGACAAAAATAAAATATCTAACAAATCCTCTACTGGATAAAAATTGGCTAATCGTAAGTGGTATGGCAAAGGGAATTGATAGCTACGCCCATATACATGCTTTAAAAAATGAGGGGAACACCATCGCTGTCCTGGGTGGTGGATTTGAACATATTTATCCGAAACAAAATACAGCACTGTTTAAACAAATAGTGGAAAAAGGATTAGTATTATCTGAGTATCCCCCGGATATTCCTCCTAAGAAGCATCATTTTCCTGAGAGAAATCGTATTATAAGCGGTTTAAGTTTTGGAACATTAGTTATTGAAGCAACTGAAAAAAGTGGTACATTGATAACAGTGGATCAAGCACTTGACCAAGGTAGAGAAGTATATGCAGCACCGGGATCGCTGATGGTTCCACAAACCAAAGGCTGTCATCGGATGATTCAAGATGGTGCCAAGTTGACCATGGATCCTGACGATATACTAGAGGATTGGAAAAGCATAGGGAGGAATTTATTTTACGTATAAAAAGCGGACTGTGTTCACAATTTATTTATAAAGCTTTTGTCACAGTTTGTTTGACAAATTTATACGATGTATTTAGTATTAGGAAAGATTTCTAAATTATTTATTGTAACCTCATTTGGGAGGAAATACCATGTCAGATTATCTAGTAATCGTAGAATCGCCGGCAAAAGCGAAAACGATTGAACGTTATTTGGGAAAAAAATATAAAGTAAAAGCATCTATGGGTCATTTACGTGACTTGCCAAAAAGCCAGATGGCTGTTGATACGGAGAATAATTATAAACCAAAATATATTACGATACGCGGAAAAGGTGATATATTAAAAGATCTAAGAAAAGCCGCAAAGAAAGCAAAGAAAGTTTTCCTAGCTGCCGACCCGGATAGAGAAGGAGAAGCTATTGCTTGGCATTTGGCACATATTCTGGATGTCGATGAAAATTCCAAGTGTCGTGTTGTTTTTAATGAAATTACGAAAGACGCGATAAAGGATGCCTTTAAAAATCCACGGACGATTGATATGGATTTAGTTGATGCTCAACAAGCTAGACGTATTCTGGATCGCTTAGTTGGGTATAACATTAGTCCGCTATTATGGAAAAAAGTAAAAAAGGGATTAAGCGCAGGTCGTGTACAATCTGTAGCATTGAAAATGATTGTTGACAGAGAAAAAGAGATTGAGAATTTCCAGCCTCAAGAATACTGGTCCATTGAAGGCATGTTCCAGAAAGATAAAGAAACATTTGAAGGGGCCTTTTATGGCGTTGATGGTAAAAAGCAGGAACTGAAATCAGAAGAGGATGTAAAAAAAATTGTAGACACATTAAAGGAAAAGAAGTTTACAGTCGATAAAGTTAAAAAGCGGGAGCGTAAACGAAATCCTGCTAAGCCCTTTATTACATCTTCTCTACAGCAAGAGGCAGCCAGAAAGCTAAACTTCCGAGCGAAGAAAACAATGATGGTGGCACAGCAATTATATGAAGGTATCGATTTAGGGAAGAAATCCGGTGGCATTACTGGTTTAGTTACGTATATGCGTACAGATTCAACACGGATTTCTGAATCGGCCAAGCAGGAAGCAAAAGCCTATATTGAGGAAAAATACGGCAAAGAATTCCTTGGACATAACAAGGAAGATAAGAAAAAGGAAGGTGCGCAGGACGCCCATGAAGCTGTGCGCCCTACATCTGCACTACGTGATCCAAGATCATTAAAGCCTATTTTATCAAGAGATCAGTATCGATTATACAAACTGATTTGGGAGCGATTCTTAGCTAGCCAGATGGCACCGGCAGTGATGGATACAATGACGGTACATCTATTAAATAATGGCGTAGAATTTCGTGCAACCGGTTCGAAAATTAAGTTCAAAGGTTTTATGAAAGTATATGTAGAAGGTACGGATGATAACAAAAAAGATGAAAATAAAACGTTGCCCGATTTATCCGAAGGGATGGAAGTGGAAGCGACTGAGATTACACCAAATCAGCATTTTACCCAGCCGCCACCGAGATTTACGGAAGCTAGACTTGTACGAACAATGGAAGAGTTGGGTATTGGACGTCCTTCTACCTATGCTCCTACATTGGATACCATCCAGCGCAGGGGATACGTTAGTATAGACAATAAACGATTTATACCAACAGAGCTAGGAACGATTATCCTTGAACTAGTGGAAGAGTTTTTTCCTGAAATCATCAATGTTGATTTTACTGTAAAAATGGAAAGTGACTTAGACTCTATTGAAGAAGGAAAAACGGAGTGGGTAAACGTTATTGACGATTTTTATCAAGATTTCCATAAGCGCTTGGAAATAGCAGAGGAAGAAATGGAAAAAATTGAAATCCGAGATGAGCCTGCTGGTATAACTTGTGAAAATTGCGGGCATGAGATGGTTTATAAGATGGGACGCTATGGAAAGTTTTTAGCGTGTTCTAACTTTCCGGAATGCCGAAATACGAAACCGATTCTAAAGAAAATAGGCGTTACATGTCCGAAATGTAAAGAAGGAGATGTAGTAGAAAGAAAATCAAAGAAACGTAGAACTTTCTATGGATGTGACCGTTTTCCGGATTGCGATTTCGTATCATGGGATAAACCGATAGCCAGACCTTGTCCGAAATGCGAATCATTACTGGTTGAAAAGAAAAGTAAGAAAGAAGTACAAATTCAATGCACAAATTGTGAGTATAAAGAAGAAAAAATTCAAAGTTGACCTATGGCTGCTCTTGTAGAGGGCAGCTTTATTTTATTGTTTCATGTTCGTGGAAAAAGGGGATAGTATGGATAAGGAGGTTGTCAAATTGCCAGAAAGGAAAAATTATTACGTAACTGTGGACACCGAAGAGATCCGGGAAGTATCAATCCCTGATAATGAAATCGAGTATGAAATTATTGCAACCTATGATGAAAAAGAAGAAATAGAAGCATTATTTCGGATGAAAGATAAAAATGCAAAAAATGCTGCGAAATATATTGGAAAGCCTTTTGATGAGTGGGGAGCAGATGATGAAAGGAAAACATATGATGATCGTTTAATAAGTATTTATCAACGATTATATGCTCTTGGGACGGATGAGACCAGATCAAAAATAAAAAAATTAGGAATAATTGATTAAAAACTTGGTTATACCAATAGTAGACATTTATTCACACATTTTTCACATAATCCTATTTCTTTTCATTAATTGAATTGATGTTTGTTGACTATTTAATTTGAAAAAGATATAATTTACCATTGGTAAGGATGTTTACTTGACAGTAGGTGGTCGATAAACATTTTGCCGAGTATTTTAACAGTTATGGTAAAAAGTTTAAAAATGATGAATGACTGATTTCGTGAAATATGGAACATTAACGTAGAGACTGATTCAGAATTTTATTGCAATTATGTTAAATTTATTGCAATAAAAAAATTAGTATGATATGATTTATGCGCTACGATTTAGGGGATGAGGATTTGCATCATTTTACAACGGATTGTAAGGAGTTTGTAGAGTACTTACAAGTAGAGAAGAATGCCTCCCCATATACTGTGGAATATTATCTGAATGATCTGGAAATGTTCTTTGACTTCTTAGCAGGAGAAGGTATAGATGATTTAAGCGAGGTTGATCAACGTGTTGTACGTTTGTTTTTGACTAAACTATATGATCAACAATTAAGCAGAAGATCTGTATCGCGAAAAGTTTCCGCATTAAGAGGTTTTTATAATTTTTTGGAACGGGAGCATTCTCTTTCGACTAATCCATTCATGCGTATTACTTTACCAAAAACCAATAAACCAATACCTGGCTTTCTATATATGGAAGAATTAGAAAAACTTTTCGATGTAAGTGATTTAACCGACCCTCTCGGCCAACGTGACCAAGCGTTGCTCGAAACGCTCTATGCGACTGGCATCAGGATTAGTGAATGCCAAGGACTTACGCTAAGCGATATTGATTTTTCAATTGGAACAATGCTTGTTACAGGAAAAGGCAGGAGGGAACGCTACATTCCATTTGGCAGATTTGCTGAGATTGCCTTGGAAACGTATATAACTGAAGGTAGGAATAAGTTATTGGAAAAAGCTAAAACAACATCCGATTCAGTCTTTTTAAATGCTCGGGGATCACCGTTAACTGTAAGAGGAATGCGGCTAATACTTAATAAAATGGTTGATCGAGCTGCTTTAACTATCCATGTTCACCCGCATAAATTGCGCCACACATTTGCTACACATATGCTTAATGAAGGTGCTGATCTTCGTACTGTGCAGGAACTACTAGGACATGAAAATTTATCCTCTACACAAATTTACACACATGTAACAAAAAATCATTTACGTGATGTTTATATGAACAGCCATCCTCGGGCTAATGACCAATAACGGAAACAGAGGTGATGATGGTGGGGAATGAAATGCATGCCACAACTATTTTTGCGGTAAGACACAACGGTCAATGTGCAATGAGCGGAGATGGTCAAGTTACTTTAGGTAATGCTGTTGTTATGAAACATAAAGCAAAGAAAGTCCGAACTTTATTCAAGGGAAAGGTCTTAGCAGGGTTTGCAGGATCTGTTGCTGACGCTTTTACATTATTTGAAAAGTTTGAAGAGAAGTTGGAAGCTTTCGATGGAAATCTTTCCCGCGCTTCTGTCGAATTAGCGAAAGAATGGCGTAGTGACAAGGTTTTACGCAAATTAGAAGCAATGCTTATTGTCATGGATAAAGAGAAAATGTTTTTAGTATCAGGAACAGGGGAAGTCATTGAACCTGATGATGGATTGCTGGCTATTGGCTCCGGCGGGAACTATGCACTTAGTGCAGGCAGAGCTTTGACGAGACATGCTACTCAGTTATCTGCCAAAGAAATAGCACACAGGGCACTGGAAATTGCTGGCGAAATATGTATATATACGAATGATCATATTACTTTAGAGGTGCTTGAATAAAAGGAGGCTTTCTGAAAGTATGGGAATAGATTACACTCCAAAGCAAATTGTGGGTCAATTAGATAAATATATAATAGGACAGCAACAAGCAAAAAAATCAGTAGCCGTGGCGCTTAGAAATCGTTATCGACGGGTGCGACTTGATGAAACGATCAAGGATGAGATTGTTCCTAAGAATATTTTAATGATTGGTCCTACAGGGGTGGGGAAAACCGAAATAGCAAGAAGATTAGCTAACTTGGTCGGTGCTCCATTCGTGAAAGTAGAAGCGACAAAATATACAGAGGTTGGATACGTTGGACGCGATGTTGAGTCCATGGTTCGTGATCTTGTGGAAATGTCTATACGAATGGTTAAGAATGAGAAAATGAATGAAGTGATGGGTAAGGCTGAAGTTGAAGCTAATAAAAAGCTAGTTAACCTGTTAGTTCCACAAGCCAAAAAGCAAAATAACATGAAAAACCCATTAGAAATGCTCTTTTCCGGCCAGTCAGATGATGAGGATGAAAGTAAGGAAAGTGAAAAGGACGAAGAAATAAAAAATAAACGAAAACGTATCGAGCATAATTTAGCTTTAGGTGAACTAGAAGATAATATGGTTACGGTAGAAATAGAAGAAACGCCACCATCTATGTTTGATATGTTGCAAGGATCGGGAATGGAACAGATGGGTATGAATATGCAAGATGCATTTAGTCAATTTATGCCAAAAAAGAAAAAGAGTCGAAAGCTGCCTGTATCCGAAGCAAGAAACGTTTTAACCCAACAGGAAGCCGGGAAGCTGGTCGATATGGAAGAAGTTGCGCAAGAAGCCATTCAGCTTGCAGAACAATCCGGGATCTTGTTTATTGATGAAATTGATAAAGTTGCTGTCAAACAGGATAATTCAGCGAATGTCTCAAGAGAAGGTGTCCAAAGAGATATCCTTCCTATCGTAGAAGGTTCTACAGTTGTCACGAAACATGGCCCGGTACAAACAGATCATATGCTTTTTATAGCTGCTGGAGCATTTCATATGGCAAAGCCATCTGATTTAATTCCAGAACTGCAAGGCCGATTCCCAATACGAGTAGAATTAGAAAAATTAACCGTTGAAGATTTTAAACGGATCTTAAATGAACCATCAAATGCTTTATTAAAGCAATATCAAGCTTTATTAAAAACAGAAGGTATAAATGTTATTTTTACTGACGAAGCTATTACAAGACTAGCAGAAGTAGCATATGAAGTGAATCAGGACACAGATAATATTGGGGCAAGAAGACTGCATACCATATTAGAGAAATTGCTGGAAGACTTATCGTATGAAGCACCAGATATAAATATGGATACAGTGGAAATCACGCCTGCTTATGTCGATGAAAAATTAAGTACCATTGTAAAAAATAAAGATTTGAGCCAGTTTATACTATAAAATTTAAAAGAATTGAATGGAGGATAATAATTATGGAACTATTAGATCGCGCAAGAAAAATTAATGCTATGTTACAAAAATCTGCAGGAAAATCGGTGAATTTCAATGATATGTCTGCAACGCTCAGAGATGTTATTAAAGGAAATGTATTTATTTTGAGCAGAAGAGGTAAATTACTCGGATTTGCTATTAATCAGGAGATTGAAAATGAACGTATGAAGAGTATGCTGGAAGAAAAGCAATTTCCGGAAGAGTATACAGAAGGATTATTCAGCATTAGAGAAACTACTGCGAATATCGATATTGATAATCAGCTTACGGTTTTTCCTGTTGAAAATCGAGAATTATTCCAAAATGGTCTAACAACGATTGTACCTATTGTTGGTGGGGGAGACCGACTTGGTACGCTTATCTTAGGAAGACTAACAGATAGCTTTAATAACGATGATTTACTGCTCGCAGAGTATGGAGCAACTGTTGTAGGAATGGAGATTTTGCAAGAAAAAACGGAAGAAATCGAAGTAGAAGCAAGAAGTAAAGCCGTGGTACAAATGGCTATTAGTTCATTGTCATACAGTGAGTTAGAGGCAATTGACCATATCTTTGAAGAGTTAAACGGAATGGAAGGTCTGCTCGTAGCAAGTAAAATTGCAGATAGAGTAGGTATTACAAGATCTGTGATTGTAAATGCATTAAGAAAACTTGAAAGTGCAGGAGTCATCGAATCGCGTTCTCTAGGAATGAAAGGAACATTTATAAAAGTACTAAATAGTAAATTCCTTGTGGAACTGGAAAAATTACGTTCAAGATAATGGAAATAGGTAGATAAAAAAGCTAGCGTGCTCTAGCTTTTTTTCTTTTATATCCTATTAAGAAAAGATCTTTGAAACACTCGTTTCGCTATCAAGAGAATTGATCCAAAAGAAGCTACACACATCATTATCGTTTAGGCGGAGGACATGGAAATAGTTCTGTTTGTCGAAAAGATTTGGGGGCTTAGCCAACAGCTTTGCTTTAGATGATGGTTTTACTATATTAGTAGAAGGGATTTGTATTCTATTTTCATGATGCTTCGTTTATTTTATAAATGAACGTTGGTAGAGCTTGCTAACGCGTTTGATTTAACTATGCTAAGCATTTCACAAATACATAAAAAGTTATTTTTAAGTGAAGAAAAAAACTAAAGAATACAGGCATTATCTATCATGAATGAGCAGATGCAAAAACATAGAAATGCGTTTATGAATGATTCTTATTTTGGTAAACAATAGTAAAGGTCGTTTAATGTAAAGATATTATTTTTACTGATCATTATTTTACATATCCTAGACGGTCGAAAAAACATCACTACAAGCAAGACCCCTCTAGCTACATATGGAAGGATTTTCAGAATCTGAAATTTCCCGGGAGTATAAACTGCGGCAAAACTGAGGCCTCACTTATGATTAAATTATATGCATAGAAAAATAAGTTAATGCTTGATTACATGCCCCCTATGTGATATAGTAACTTTTGGTGTAAGTACTATGTTCATACGATGAGCAAGTTTCATCACACACGTTTAGTAATTTGAATAGAAGGTGCCAGTTCAATCATGGTCTTTATCCAAAAATGATCTAAGCGGAGGAAAAAAACCAATTAGGAGGAATTTTTTATGGCAGCAATATCAATGAAACAATTATTGGAAGCTGGTGTACATTTTGGGCATCAGACGCGCCGTTGGAATCCAAAGATGAAGAAATACATCTTCACAGAACGTAACGGCATTTACATCATTGACCTTCAAAAAACAGTTAAAAAGGTTGATGAAGCATACAAATATGTAAAAGAAATCGCATCAAATGGTGGTTCGATTCTTTTCGTTGGTACGAAAAAACAAGCACAAGAGTCTGTTCGTGATGAGGCAGTACGTTCAGGAATGTTCTATATTAACCAGCGCTGGTTAGGAGGTACACTTACAAACTTCCAAACCATTCGTAAACGTATTACCCGCCTTAAAGATATTGAACGGATGGAAGAAGATGGAACATTTGAAGTGCTACCCAAAAAAGAAGTTGTTGATGTATTAAAAGAAAAAGATCGCTTAATGAAATTCTTAGGCGGAATTAAAGAAATGGATAAATTACCGGATGCTATGTTCGTTATTGATCCACGTAAAGAGCGGATTGCAATTGCTGAGGCACATAAGTTAAACATTCCAATCATTGCAATGGTGGATACAAATTGTGATCCGGATGAAATTGATTATGTTATTCCAGCAAATGATGATGCCATTCGTGCGGTGAAACTATTGACTTCCAAAATCGCTGACGCTATTCTGGAAGTGAAACAAGGTGAAGAAACAGAAGAGGTACCAGAAAACGTACAATCAGAAGCGAATGAAGAAGGAAGCGAAGAAGCAACTGTAGAAGAAACGGACGCTGAAGTTGAAACAGACACGAATGCTGAATCTAAACAAGTGTAATTAATAGTAGAAAAGGTGAGGTGATAAGAGGATAAGAGCCTTTTATCACCTTTTTTAAAAAGAATATTCAAAGGAGGATATATGAAATGGCTATTGATGCTAAAATGGTGAAAGAATTACGTGAAAGAACTGGTGCAGGTATGATGGATTGTAAAAAAGCACTACAGGAAACAGATGGAGATATGGATAAAGCCATTAACTATTTGCGTGAGAAAGGGATCTCTAAAGCCGCTAAAAAGGCTGATCGGGTTGCTGCAGAAGGTGCTACTTATATTGAAACAGATGGTAATTCCGCAGTTCTATTAGAAGTCAATTGTGAAACGGACTTTGTGACAAAAAACGATCAGTTCCAACAATTATTATCAGAACTTGGAGAGCATATTGTAAAACAACAGCCTGCTGATATGGACACGGTAATGAAGCAACCGTTACATGGAAACGGTAGTGAAACAGTGGAGGATTATATCAATGCAACAATTGCAAAAATTGGTGAAAAAATTTCATTGCGTCGATTTACATTATTAAATAAAACAGATAATGATACATTTGGATCTTATCTGCATATGGGTGGAAATATTGGTGTACTGTCACTTGTTGAAGGTACACAGGACGGACAACTTGCGAAGGATATAGCTATGCATATTGCAGCATCTAATCCTCGTTATGTGTCACGTGACGAAGTTCCGGAAGAAGAGGTTAACCAAGAGCGCGAAGTGTTGAAAACACAAGCTTTAAATGAGGGAAAACCCGAAAACATTGTTGAAAAAATGGTCGAAGGACGTCTCGGCAAATTCTTTGGAGAAATTTGCTTGTTGGAACAGGATTTTGTGAAAGATCCAGATCAAAAAGTAAAAAAATATGTAGCAGATAAAGGTGCGAGCGTCAACTCATTTGTACGCTATGAAGTAGGCGAAGGTATGGAGAAACGTGAAGAGAACTTTGCTGAAGAAGTTATGAATCAGATTAAAAAATAATGTAACCTGATATAGGGAACGTGACAGGTTCCCTACCCAGGATATAAGTTCATCGATGGAGGTATTTATGACAACTGCTCGTTACCGTAGAATTGTACTCAAATTAAGTGGAGAAGCTTTAAGTGGCGAACATGGAAATGGCATTGAACCTAAAGTCATTCAATCCATCGCAAGCCAAGTAAAAGAAGTGGCAGAACTTGGGGTTGAAATCGCCATCGTTGTGGGTGGAGGAAATATATGGCGTGGAAAAGTCGGCAGCGAAATGGGAATGGATCGCGCAACAGCTGATTATATGGGAATGTTAGCAACGATCATGAATTCTCTTGCACTCCAGGATGCTCTGGAAACCATTGATATTCCAACTCGTGTACAAACATCAATTGAAATGCGTCAGGTAGCTGAGCCTTATATTAGAAGAAAAGCAATTCGTCATTTAGAAAAGAAACGTGTTGTTATCTTCGCTGCAGGTACCGGAAATCCTTACTTTTCTACAGATACAACTGCAGCATTACGGGCTGCAGAGATTGAGGCAGAAGTAATTCTGATGGCCAAGAATAATGTAGATGGTGTATATACGGATGATCCGAAAACCAATAAATCTGCCCAGAAGTATGAAAGTTTAACATTTCTGGAAATGTTGAATGAGGATCTCGGCGTTATGGATTCAACAGCGTCATCCTTATGTATGGATAATGATATTCAATTAATTGTATTTTCCATTATGGAAGAAGGCAATATAAAACGTGTTGTTGCTGGCGAAACCATTGGAACAATATTAAGGGGGAAATAGTTATGTCGGACAAGATCGTTAAAGAGATGCAGGAAAAAATGGAACAAGCGGTACAGGCATTCTCTAAGACACTGGCAACTGTAAGAGCGGGTAGAGCAAGCGCGAACTTACTGGATAATGTTTATGTAGATTACTATGGTGCAACAACACCACTAAACCAACTATCCTCTATTTCCGTACCAGAGGCAAGATTACTGGTCATTTCACCATATGATAAATCATCACTTTCTGATGTTGAAAAAGCAATTCAAAAAGCTGATCTTGGCGTTTCACCAACAAATGATGGAAATGTTATACGTATAAACATACCGGCTTTAACGGAAGAAAGACGGAAAGATTTAGTGAAAGTGGTAGGTAAATATGCGGAAGAAGCACGTGTCCAAGTACGGAATATTCGTCGTGAAGCAAATGATCAGTTGAAAAAGGCTGAAAAGAATAATGAACTCACCGAAGATGATCTACGTGGCCTGCAGGACAGGGTGCAAAAAGAAACAGATACGCAAACCGCAAAAATTGATCAAATTGCTAAAGACAAAGAAAATGATATTATGGAAGTATAGTCTTTCTAAAATTTTATTACTTGAAATCTTTATTATTGCTTCAATAAAGTGTAAAATAAGATGCAGGTAGCCCTCTTGTTTAAGGGGGCTTTCGTATTCTTCTTACATAAAAATTGTAATAAACATTGATTTTAATGATATAATGATGATTCATCCTGATCGTATAGTATTATAATTCTTTTTCCTTCATATTGATTATAGTTAAAGGATTGTAAATGGATAATCAACAATATTTGGAGGACAAAACTATGTCAATGAAACTTCCTTTTATAAATAATAAACAGAAAAAGGAAACCCAACCAAGTGATTTAGAAAACACCCCGGACCATGTGGCAATTATTATGGATGGAAATGGCAGATGGGCAAAGAAACGTGGGCTTCCACGTATTGCTGGTCATAGAGAAGGAGTAAGGGTTGTTAAAGATATTGTAAAGACAGCTTCTAATCATAACGTACAAATTCTTACACTGTACACATTTTCAACAGAAAACTGGAAGCGACCAAAATCCGAGGTCGATTTTATCATGAAGCTTCCAAAAGAATTTCTGGATGTTTACCTGCCGGAACTCATCGAAAACAATGTAAGGCTTGATACGATTGGTGAAGTGGAAGCATTACCTAAAGATACAAAAAAAGTAATCCAGTATGCGAAAGATAAAACAAAGAATAATGATGGATTATTATTAAATTTTGCTTTAAACTATGGTAGTAGATTCGAAATTATGCAGGCAATTAAGCAAATAATGACAGACATAGATGGCTCAAAATTATCCGTAGAAGCAGTTGATGAAGAAATATTTTCAAAATACTTATATACACAAGGAATTAGTGACCCTGATTTATTAATACGTACCAGTGGAGAACAGCGGTTAAGTAATTTTTTGTTATGGCAGTTAGCCTATACCGAATTTTGGTTTACAGATGTATTATGGCCGGATTTTAATGAGGAAACTTTCCAGCAGGCTATTCATGAATATCAACTACGAAAAAGGCGATATGGAGGTATTTAGGGTGATGAATAGGATATGATGCAACGAACTCTAACAGCGATTTTAGCAATAATTGTGCTTCTTCCATTTGTCATCTATGGAGGCCTGCCTTTTACACTTTTTGTTTATGTAATAGCTACAATCGGATTAATGGAACTTATGAGAATGCATAAAATAGACATGTATTCACTACCGTCTATATTAGCAATAGTATTTTTATGGATAACCCTATTTCCTATACATAGCGCATCTGGTTATATTGGGATCACGGACTTAACACAAACGGAAGTAGTAACGGTTTTTGTATTGTTGTTGCTTTCTTACACCGTATTAGTAAAGAATAAATTTACGTTTGATGATGCCGGATTTATACTTTTAGCCGTTATATATATAGGAATGGGATTCTATTATTTAATTGAAACACGTAATGCAGGTCTTAATTATATTTTTTATGCATTATTTATTGTCTGGGCAACAGATACAGGTGCTTATGTATTTGGACGCTTATTGGGCAAGAGAAAGCTTTGGCCCAAAATAAGTCCAAAGAAGACAATTGAAGGAGCATTAGGCGGTGTGCTCTTGGCTTGTATAGTTTCAATTGTATTTCAGCTTACCTATCCATTTCCTTTTTCTATGCTTGTTGTAGTTGGAGCAACAATTGTGGCATCTATTTTTGGACAAATTGGTGATTTAGTGGAATCAGCGTTTAAACGGCATTACAATGTAAAGGATTCAGGAAATATTTTGCCGGGACACGGTGGAATATTAGACCGTTTCGATAGCTTGCTTTTTGTTTTGCCATTGTTGCATTTTATAGGATTTATATAAATATACTTATAATGCGCGTGTTGCTAACATTTTAGGTGTAACAATTATCATAGTTCCATCAGGGCCAATGCTGTGTTATGATGATTACTATCATACAGGCGTGGATTTATCTGAGCAAAGGAAGGTGCTTTTTTTGACAACAGTTATAGCTTTTGTATTCATGTTTGGCCTATTGGTGTTTATTCATGAGTGGGGTCATTTAATCTTTGCAAAACGTGCTGGAATGCTGGCACGTGAATTTGCTATTGGCTTTGGACCAAAGGTTTTTTCATTTACCAGAAATGAAACGTTATATACGATACGTTTGATCCCGGCTGGTGGCTATGTACGTGTTGCGGGTGAAGATCCCGAGATTATTGAATTAAAACCTGGTCATCATATTGGACTTGAGTTTAATGATGCAGGAAAAATTGATAAAATTATTGTTAACAATAAATCAAAACATCCAAATGCCCGTGTTATTGAAGTCGAACATGCAGATCTGGATCATGAATTAATTATAGAAGGCTATGAGATAGATGAAGAAGAGAAGTTACGCTTTGATGTAGATCCGAAGGCGTTCTTTATCATGGACGAGCGAGAAACACAAATTGCCCCATATGACCGCCAATTTGCTTCTAAGAGCCCCGGAAAAAGAGCAATGCAGTTGTTTGCAGGTCCCATGATGAACTTTCTGCTGGCGATTGTGCTTTTTCTTATTTTAGGAATGATTCAGGGTGTGCCTGTGGATGAGGCTAAAATGAGTGAAGTTGTAGAAGGAAGTCCGGCAGAGGAAGCAGGGTTACAGGCGAATGATGAAATTATAGAGATTGAAGGAAATTCTATAGCGACATGGGAAGACTTTACTGCTATTGTACAAGAAAACCCGGGAGAAGAATTAGATATGACAATCGATCGTAATGGAGAAGAACAAACGGTGACGGTCGTTCCAGACGAGATTGAAACGCAGGTAGAGGGACAATCAATTGGACAAGCTGGAGTTCAAAGGGCGTTTGAAAAATCTTTCTTAGGTACCTTTGAATATGGATTTACCCAGACATATGAGACAACCAGAACGATTTTAACGAACTTGGGTATGTTGATTACCGGGCAAGTTTCCATTGAATTATTGTCTGGTCCTGTTGGTATATATGATGCGACAGATCAAGTTGTTCAGACCGGTTTGATGAATTTCATCATGTTTACCGCTATTTTAAGTGTTAACCTGGGTATTGTAAATTTGGTACCACTGCCTGCACTTGACGGAGGACGATTAATGTTTGTTGGCATAGAAGCAATACGCGGCAAACCAGTTTCCCCTGAAAAAGAAGGAATCTTCCATTTTGTGGGGTTTGCACTGTTAATGCTGCTAATGATTGTCGTTACATGGAATGATATACAACGGCTCTTCTTGTAGCATAGGATAATGATTTAACTTGACGTGAAAACCCTTGTCTTTTACTTTCGGCAAGGGTTTCCATCATTATGGCCCGGAGGTCAGAGTATGAGGAGGGGAATAGATGGATATATCAAAACGAGAGAAAATGAATGTACTACTTAGTCAACTACAAATGCCGGAAGAATATAGTAATGATTATTTTTTGGAAAGCTATTTAGACAAGTTAGAAGTGTATAAACAAACACGTACCTGGCATTTTCACATCCATGTAAAGCGTGTATTGCCATTACATATCTATTTATTATTAACAACGAAATTACAGGAGACATTTCAGCAATTCGCCAACTTGGATGTAACGATTTACACAGAGGAAAAAAACTGTGATCCTTCCATTATTCGTGATTATTGGAAAAATTTCATACAGAATTTAACCAAGCTATCACCAGCGTATAAAGATTTAGTTCAAACACAAATCCCACAAGTAAACAATAATAAGATTATGTTAACTTCAAGGAATGAAGCGGAAGCAACGGCTTTAAAGAAACGCTTGGAGGAAAGTTTCCAAGCATATTGCACGAAAATTGGTGCTATGCGTTATTCGATGGAAATCACCGTAAAAACGGAAACAGAGACGATTCAAAAATTCAAAGAACAAACGGCCTTAGAGGATCAGCAAGTGGTCTTGAAAACAGTCCAGGAAAAAGAAAAACGCGATAAAGATAAATCACAGCCTGACAATAAGCCATTTATGATTGGATATAAAATTCAAGATGATGTTATGCAAATGGAAGAAATTCAGGAAGAGGAGCGTCGCGTAACTGTTCAGGGATATATATTTGCAGTAGAGGTCCGCCAATTACGTTCCGGAAGAAGTCTATTAATTATTAAAGCAACGGATTATACCGATTCCCTAGAAATTAAAATGTTCTCCAAAGGGGATGAAGATGCGGCGAAATTCGAAGCTGTGAAAGAAGGGATGTGGGTAAAAGCAAGAGGAAGTATACAAACAGATATGTATACAAATGAACTGGCTATGATGGCAGGTGACATTCATGAAGTAAAAGTAGAAGCTCGTATGGATGAGGCTTCGAATGATAATAAAAGGGTGGAATTACATGCACATACTACGATGAGTCAAATGGATGCAGTTGTTTCGCCGTCTGCCCTTGTAAAGCAAGCCGCAAAATGGGGACATAAGGCTGTTGCTATTACAGATCATGCTGGTGTACAAGGATTTCCAGAGGCACATGCAGCAAGTCAAAAGAACGATATAAAAGTATTGTATGGTGTTGAAGCCAATTTAGTGGACGATGGTGTACCAATTGCTTATAACGAAACAGATGTTGATTTGAAGACAGCTAGCTATGTTGTTTTTGACGTTGAAACGACTGGATTATCAGCAGTCTATGACACTATCATTGAGCTTGCTGGTGTTAAAGTTTTAGACGGGGAGATTGTTGATCGTTTTGAGTCTTTCGCGAATCCCCATCATGCTTTGTCGCAAACGACGACTGATTTAACCGGTATAACGGATGATATGGTGAAAGATGCACCAGAAATTGATGATGTATTAAAAGATTTTTATGAATGGATGGAAGATAGTATTCTGGTAGCACATAATGCAAGCTTTGATATGGGCTTTCTGAATCAAGGTTTCAAAAAGATTGATTATGAGAAAGCAACAAATCCTGTTATAGACACATTAGAACTTGCTAGATTTTTATTCCCAGAATTAAAAAACCACCGTCTGAATACGTTATGTAAATACTTGGATATTGAGCTCACGCAACATCACAGGGCCATCTATGATGCTGAAGCTACAGGGTATTTGCTATGGAAATTGGTTCAGCGCCTGCTGAAAGAAGAAATTACGAACCATCACCAATTAAATAATCATATGGGTGAAGGGAATGCGTATCAGCGTTCACGTCCATATCATTGCACCATACTTGCAAAAACGCAAGAAGGCTTAAAGAATTTATACAAGTTGGTCTCTTATGCACATGTTAATTATTTTTATCGTGTTCCACGCATTCCGCGTTCCCTTTTGCAAAGGTTTAGAGATGGTATTCTTGTTGGGTCAGGCTGTGATCAGGGAGAAGTTTTTGAAACGATGATGCAAAAATCAGTAGAAGAGGCAGAAAATGTAGCAGCGTTTTATGATTACATCGAAGTTCAGCCACCAGCTAATTATACACATTTAATTGAAAAAGACCTTGTTCAAAATGAAGCACAGGTCCTTGATATTATTACAAAATTGGTTGAAATGGGTAAACGTATGAATAAACGCGTAGTTGCGACGGGAAACGTACATTATATCGAAAAGCATGAAAAATTATATCGTCAGATTCTAATTGCCTCTCAGGCTGGTAATCCATTAAGCCGGCAAACATTACCGGACACACCATATCGTACAACAAATGAGATGCTGGAGAGCTTTAGCTTTTTAGGCGAAGAAAAAGCATATGAAATTATTGTTGACAATACCAACGCGTTAGCAGATGAAATAGAAGACGTTTCACCAGTTCGAGATGGCTTGTTTACACCAAAAATAGAAGGTGCTGAACAGGAAATAAGAGATCTCTGTTATAACCGGGCGAGACAGATATACGGTGAAGAAGTACCGGAAATCGTTACTGAACGACTTGAAAAAGAATTGGAGAGTATTATTGGAAATGGATTTGCTGTCATCTATTTAATTTCACAGAAACTGGTCAAAAAATCATTGACGGATGGTTATTTGGTTGGGTCACGTGGTTCAGTGGGTTCCTCCTTTGTGGCTACAATGACGGAGATTTCTGAAGTAAATCCACTGCCACCACACTATGTTTGCCCACACTGTCATTATAGTGAGTTTATTACAGATGGTACTGCTGGTAGCGGCTTTGATCTGCCTGATAAAAATTGCCCGCATTGCGATAGTCCATTAACGAAGGATGGACAGGACATACCATTTGAGACTTTTCTTGGATTTAAGGGTGATAAGGTACCTGATATTGACTTGAATTTTTCAGGAGATTATCAACCTGTAGCCCATAATTTTACGAAGGAAATTTTTGGTGAGGACAATGTTTATCGTGCTGGAACAATTGGGACAGTAGCAGAAAAAACAGCCTACGGATATGTGAAAGGATACGCATCGGATAAACAACTGGTCTTAAAAAAAGCAGAAGTGGATCGCCTAGTACAAGGAAGTCAAGGTGTTAAACGAAATACTGGGCAGCATCCTGGTGGAATCGTTGTTGTTCCAGAGGATAAGGAGATTTATGATTTCACACCAATTCAATACCCTGCAGATGATCGCAGTAGCGAATGGAGAACGACGCATTTTGATTTCCATTCCATTGATAGTAATCTGTTAAAATTGGATATACTGGGACATGATGATCCAACCGTCATCCGTATGCTTCAGGATTTAAGTGGCATTGATCCGAAAACCATTCCAACTGATGATGCTGAAGTGATGAAAATATTTTCAGGTACAGATGCAATTGGAGTTACTCCAGAGCAAATTAATTGTAAAACCGGTACACTAGGTGTCCCTGAATTCGGAACAAATTTTGTTAGACAAATGCTTGAAGACACAAAACCTTCAACATTCTCCGAACTTCTCATTATTTCGGGACTGTCACATGGTACGGACGTCTGGTTAGGGAATGCACAAGAATTAATTAATGACGGTGTGTGTGAGCTACCTGATGTTATTGGTTGCCGTGATGATATTATGGTTTACTTAATGCATAAGGGGTTGGAAGCTTCTCTTGCCTTTAAAATTATGGAATTTGTTCGGAAAGGAAAAGGATTGCAGGATGATTGGATTGTAGAAATGAAAAAGCATGGCGTGCCGGACTGGTATATTGAATCCTGTAAGAAGATTAAATATATGTTCCCGAAGGCTCATGCTGCAGCCTATGTATTAATGGCAGTCAGGATCGCTTATTTCAAGGTCCATTATCCTATTTTATTTTATGCTGCATATTTTACGGTAAGAGCAGGTGACTTTGAATTAGATACGATGATTAAAGGTTCTCAGGCAATCAGACAGCGAATCGAAAGTATAACAGCAAAAGGAAATGATGCTCCACCGAAAGAAAAAAGTTTGTTAACTGTATTGGAAGTATCATTGGAAATGTGTGAACGTGGATTTTCATTTAAGAAAGTTGATCTTTATAAATCCAGTGCGACTGAATTTATTGTTGATGAAAATGCACTTATTCCACCATTTAATGCCGTTGATGGATTAGGGACAAACGCAGCCATTAATATCGTAAAAGCACGTGAAGAAGGTGAGTTTTTATCCAAAGAGGATCTTCGTGAGCGGAGTAGAATTTCCAAGACTGTTTTGGAGTACCTGGATAATCATGGGTGTTTAGATGGAATGGCGGAAAAAAATCAACTATCCTTATTTTAAAGGATGGCGACTGTGCCAAAGATCCGTCCACCAAAAACATTTGTTACTCATGACAGGAAAGATAGAAACAGCGACGTAGTGAAAGTAACTTTATGAGAAAGTTCTCGTTCTAATGATAGTTGAGCGTAGGCATTCGGCTACGGAAATGTCACAGTTTCTGTCGCTAAATTTCATTCGTATTCAACACCGAACTGGTAAGAGAGCTTCAATATGTTTGATATGCATTACAAATGCAGTTTAACGGTAGGAATTGGACCACCAGCGAAGGAAACACATGAAGACTCCTGCGGGAGCTAAAGGCCTAGATGAGACGCCGAAGTGCGCTAGCAGGAGGTGGCTCATCAGCCCCCTAAGGTGCGCGGAATGTGTTTCCGTAGCGGTATCCCTACGCTCTCAACCAATGCTTGGAAAGAGTATGGCACACTACGTTGCAGTTTCTATCAATGGCGAAGAATAGCAACGATGTTTATGAAAGAGCAATTTTAAATGGTAGCTAAGTTGTGAAATAATTATTTGCTCGCCTTGCATCCTCCGTGTTCATGTGATATACTGTTTTTGGTAAGAAATGATACGAACGGTTAAAAGAGTGGGTAAATGCCCACTCTTTCTTCATACTTCTATTCGATTTTAAGTTATGCTTCCCCTTGCCACATCTTCCGGCAGGGGTTTTATATTGAATCTGGAGTACTTAAATGAAAATAGGGTAGTTTGTTCATAATAAGGAATAATGACAATTGAATAAAGGAGGATAAAAGTTTGAGTTCCCAGGTAGTAAAAACAACCGAACAATTACTGCAACCTATTTTAGAGAAAAGAGAATTGGAATTGGTTGATATTAACTATGAAAAAGAAGGTAAAAATTGGTTCCTTCGGATATATATTGATAAAACTGGTGGCGTAGATATCTCAGAATGTGGAGATGTGTCAGAAGAATTAAGTGAAAAATTGGATGAAACAGATCCTATCAAAGAAGCTTATTTTCTGGAAGTGTCTTCTCCGGGTGTTGAACGACCATTAAAAACAAAGGAAGATTTCCAAAATAATTTGCATAAAAATATTTTTGTTAAATTATATGAACCAATTGATGGGTCAAAGGAATATGAGGGCACGCTGAAAAGCTTTACGAATCATTTGGTAACGATAGAGTACAACGTAAAAACACAAAAAAAACAGGTTGAAATTCCATATGACAAAATAGCAAAAGCAAGACTTGCTGTAATGTTTTAAAAGGGGGAAAGGAAAAGTGAGCAGTCAGTTGTTTAATGCGATTGATTATTTGGCAGAGGAAAAAGGGATAGATAAGGATATTCTAATGGAGGCATTGGAAGCAGCTTTAATATCAGCCTATAAGAAAAATTTTAAATCCGCGTCAAATGTGCGCGTAGAACTCAATGAAGAAACAGGTAAAATGGGAGTTTTTTCAAGAAAAACCGTAGTTGAAGAAATAGAAGATACACAACAGGATATTTCACTGGAAGAGGCCAGGGAAATAGATCCGAATTATGAATTAGAGGATGTTATTGAGGTGGAAGTAACACCAAAGGACTTTGGCCGAATAGCTGCTCAGGCAGCCAAGCAGGTTGTTACACAACGTGTGAGAGAAGCTGAGCGAGGGGTTATATTCAGTGAGTATCAAGATCGCGAAGAGGATGTAATGACAGGGATTATTCAGCGCACAGACTCACGTTTTGTTTATGTCAATTTAGGCAAGGTTGAGGCAAAACTAGCTGAGGCTGAACAAATGCCTACAGAAAACTATTATGTTCACGACCGTTTAAAAGTATTTGTGACCAAAGTAGAAAATACGAGTAAAGGGCCACAAATTTTTATTTCCAGATCTCATCCCGGTCTCTTGAAACGATTATTTGAAATGGAAGTTCCGGAAATTTATGATGGCATTGTTGAAATTAAATCTGTTTCAAGAGAAGCAGGAGACAGATCTAAAATTTCTGTTCATGCTCCTGACCCGGAAATAGATCCTGTTGGTTCATGCGTTGGACAAAAGGGACAACGCGTTCAGGCAATTGTGAATGAATTAAAAGGGGAAAAAATTGATATTGTAGAATGGTCAGAGGATCCGATTGTGTATGTAACAAATGCATTGAGTCCATCAAAAGTTATTGAGGTTTTAGTGGATGAGGAAGAGAAAGCAACCACTGTAATCGTGCCAGACTATCAATTATCGCTGGCCATTGGAAAGCGTGGTCAAAATGCAAGACTTGCGGCTAAGTTAACAGGTTGGAAAATCGATATTAAGAGCGAAACAGATGCTAGGGCAGAAGGCCTTTTAACAGATGAGGACAATGAAGAAGACGATGAAGAAGACCCAAACAGAGATGAAGATTTGTTCCAATAAGGAGGGAATCCGGTGGCACAAAAGAAAAAGAAGATACCGCAACGTAAATGTATCGTTACAAATGAAATGAAGCCCAAAAAAGAGCTGATTCGTGTCGTAAGGAACAAAGAAGGAGAAGTCTTTGTTGATCCGACCGGTAAGAAGAATGGCCGAGGCGCCTATTTATCTCGTGACCACGAAGTCATTGCAAAAGCAGAAGAAACGAATATATTACATCGTCAATTCAATGTGGAAGTAGATACATCCATTTATGATGAACTAAAACAATTCATTGATGGTAACGATAATGACAAATAGTTATTTAAATATACTGGGGCTTGCGTATCGTGCTGGGAAATGTTCGTTAGGCGAAGAAACAATCGTAAAAGATATTCAAAAAAACAAGGCTAAGTTAGTACTCTTGGCAAATGATATTGGTCCACAGACATATAAGAAATTAACAAATAAATGTAAGACGTATGAAATTCCACTTCGGGTAGTAGATGATAGAGAAACAATGTCAAACGCTATCGGAAAATCCCAAAGGGTAGCTATTGCTATTTTAGATGCAGGATTTGCTGCTAAGATTAAATCGCTACTCGGGTAATAAAATTCGGGGGTGAACGTATGAGTAAAATGCGTGTATATGAATATGCAAAACAGAATAATGTAACAAGTAAAGATGTGATTAATCATCTAAATAACCTAAATATAGAGGTTTCCAATCATATGTCAACAATTTCATCTGATACAGCATCGAAATTAGATGAAAAATTTAAAGCTGGTTCTACTAGTCATACAAAACAACAAACAGAACCTTCATCCAGCCAAAACAAGCAGCCAATGAATAAAACAGGCAATAAAGGAAAGAACAATAAAACCGGACAGAAAAAGAATTCACAGCCGAACAAACAAAATAGAAATCAAAAAGGCAAAAAGGGAAAAGAGAATAAATCTGCGACAAATAAACAGTCCACGGTAAATAAAATTCCTGAGCGTATTACGTACAATGATACGTTGACTGTGAGTGAATTGGCAAGTAAACTTCATATGCAAGCGGCAGAAATAATAAAGAAATTAATGAACCTAGGTGTAATGGCAACGAAAAATCAGGACCTTGATGACGATACGATTGAGTTGCTTTGCGCTGAATTTAACGTTGAGGTTGAAAAAGAAATTATACTGGATGATACGGATTTTGAAAAGTATAGAGTAGAAGAAAATGAAGCCGATCTTATTGAAAGACCTGCCGTTGTTACTATTATGGGGCATGTCGACCATGGTAAAACAACACTACTCGATTCCATTCGTCATACGAAAGTAACAGCTGGAGAAGCTGGAGGGATCACTCAACATATTGGGGCGTATCAAGTAGAAGATCAAGGGAAGAAAGTTACATTTCTTGATACACCGGGACACGCCGCATTCACAAGTATGCGTTCTCGAGGAGCACAGGTAACGGATATTGCAATTTTGGTCGTTGCTGCTGATGATGGTGTTATGCCCCAGACGGTGGAAGCTATCAATCATGCAAAAGCTGCTGAGGTTCCAATTATTGTAGCTGTAAATAAAATGGACAAAGAAGGTGCCAATCCGGACCGTGTGATGCAGGAATTAACAGAATATGAACTTATTCCGGAAGCTTGGGGCGGCAGTACGATTTTTGTGAATGTAACAGCGACAAAGGCTGAAGGTATTGACGATTTATTGGAAATGATATTACTCGTCTCAGAAGTTGAGGAATTAAAAGCTAATCCAAATGCAAGTGCATCCGGTACAGTAATTGATGCCAAGCTAGATAAAGGCCGTGGGCCAGTTGCAACATTACTCATTGAGAATGGTCAATTAAATGTTGGCGATTCAATCGTTGTGGGCAATACGTATGGACGTGTAAGAGCAATGGTTAACGATGTAGGAGCACGTGTTAAAAAAGCCGGACCATCAACACCTGTGGAGATTACTGGTTTAAACCATGTACCTCAAGCAGGAGATCAATTCATGGTATTCAAAGATGAGAAAAAAGCGCGTCATATTGGTGAAGCACGGGCACAACAATATATTGTTGAAAATCGTAGCGAACAATCCAAAGTTAGTCTGGATGACTTGTTTGAGCAAATCAAGCAAGGAGAAATGAAAGAAATTAATATTATTATTAAAGCAGATGTTCAAGGCTCCGCAGAAGCGCTGGCAGGATCTCTTGGAAAAATAAATGTTGAAGGTGTGAATATCAAAATTATTCATACAGGAGTAGGAGCAATTTCGGAATCAGATATAATTTTAGCGTCAGCTTCTAATGCAATTGTAATCGGGTTTAATGTTCGTCCTGATGTTAATGCAAAGAAAGCAGCCGATACTGAAAAAGTAGATGTCCGTCTCCATCGCGTCATATATACTGCTATTGAAGAAATTGAAGCAGCTATGAAAGGCATGCTTGATCCGGAGTATGAAGAAAAAGTCATCGGACAAATAGAAGTTCGCGAAATATTCAAGGTTTCTAGAATAGGGACAATAGCGGGTAGCTATGTAACCGATGGAAAAGTGACAAGAGATTCCGGTATAAGAGTCATCCGTGACGGCGTTGTTCAATTTGAAGGTGAAATTGCCGCATTAAAACGTTTTAAAGATGACGTAAAAGAAGTCGCTCAAAATTATGAATGCGGGATTACCATTAAAAATTTCAATGACATTAAAGAAGGCGATGTTATGGAAGCATTTGTTATGGAAGAAATTGAACGTAAATGATGATGTATGCGGAAGTCGAATGTATGATGTATGAAGGCCATTCGCTTAAATCGAAACGATCAATTATCAAGCGTTTAATGGCTAAACTACGAAATAATTTTAATGTAGCCATTACAGAATTGGATTATCATGATTTATGGCAACGAACGAAACTTGGGATTGTTACAATCTCTACCAGCCATACACATGCCGAACAGACAATACAGGAAGTGCTGCGCGTCATTGATTCGTATGCAGAACTGGAACGTACTATTACAGATGTAGAGCGTGTGTAAGTTCAGGTTACACTAGCGATAAAAGCTTTTCCTTAAGAGCGAGGTGAATGAAATGTCAGATGTACGTGCAAATCGCGTAGCAGAGCAAATGAAGAAAGAGTTAGGTGAAATTTTCACCCAAAAGTTAAAAGATCCGCGAATCGGATTTGTTACCGTTATGGATGTTGAAGTAACAGGTGACCTCCAGCAAGCAACAATATTTATATCTGTGCTTGGTGATGAACAGCAAAAACATGATACCCTTTTAGGTCTTTCAAAGGCGAAAGGATTTATCCGTTCGGAAATCGGGCAGCGAATCCGATTACGTAAAACACCTGAATTAATGTTTGAGTTTGATGAAGCTTTTGATCATGGTAATCGTATAGAAACGATTCTGCGTGAGCTAAATAAATAGTCACTTTCCAAAAAATCTGACTCAAACTTAAGTGAGTCAGGTTTTTTCCATACACGTAAATGCGTTTTGGAGGTTTTAAGAAATGAATGGTATATTACCATTATGGAAGCCAAAGGGCTTGACGTCACATGATTGCGTTGTGCAAATACGAAAGATTTTTAAAACAAAAAAAGTCGGTCACACTGGCACCCTGGACCCTGAAGTTGAAGGGGTACTTCCTATATGTATTGGAGAGGCAACCAAAATTGTCCCATATTTAACCGAAACAAAGAAAGGCTATGTTGCAAAAGTAGCGTTGGGCCAATCAACAGATACAGAGGATAGACATGGGTCTATAGTTGATAAAAAATCAGTAATTGACTTTCCTTCTGAAAAAAGAATAGAAAATGTGCTACAATCATTTAGAGGAACAATTAAGCAAGTTCCGCCAATGTATTCTGCTGTAAAAGTAAATGGTAAAAAACTGTATGAATATGCAAGAGCAGGTGAAGAAATTAAACGGCCTGTAAGAGAAATTATCATCTATGAATTAAACCAATTACCTTTAAAAGCAGAAGAAAAAGAAAAAAACCGATTTAGCATAGAAATAGTTTGCTCAAAAGGCACGTATATACGGACATTATGTGTTGATATTGGGAAGTGTCTAGGATATCCTGCACATATGTCAGATTTAGTACGAACAACATCTGCTTCATTTACAAAGAAGCATACAGTAACGTTTTCTATTATTGAAGAAGCTGCAAAACATAATCGACAAGATCAATTATTATTGCCTATGATTAAAGGACTGGATCACTTGGATATTCTATATGTAGGCGAAGAAACAAAACGTCGCGTTTACCATGGCCAAAAAATATCAAAGTCAAACCATAAATTAACTACAGATCCTTTTGTCGTTATGCATGATCAGCAGCTATTAGCAATCTATCAAATACATCCCCAAAAGCCGGAACAAATGAAACCAGTTCGCGTCTTTCATGGATGAGAAAAAGCGTAGGTGAATACTTATGAGAACGATTCAACTAACATACCCTCACACACTGGGATTAGATGAATTACCTCGTATGGTTAGTGCGATTGGATTTTTTGATGGTGTACATAAGGGACATCAAAAAGTAATTGAAACAGCAGTCGAAGAGGCAAAACAAAAGGGTATGGAAAGTGCAGTGATTACGTTTCACCCACATCCCTCTGTTGTATTAAAAAAGGGTACACAACACGTGAAATATATTACACCATTAAGAGAAAAGAAAAAGATTTTGCAAGGACTTGGTGTCGATCGACTTTTTATAATTGAATTTAATAAAGAATTATCTTCTTTATCCCCCCAAGCGTTTATTGATCATTTTATCATCGGGTTAAATATAAAACATTTAGTTGCAGGCTTCGATTATTCCTATGGCCATAAAGGACAAGGGAACATGGGCAATCTTCATGAGCATACCAGGGGGATGTTTACGTACACCACAGTCGATAAAGTAATGTTGAATGAAGAGAAGATCAGCTCAACCCACATAAGAAATCTACTTAAAGCCGGAAATGTCCAAGGGGTACATACATTGTTAGGCAGACCCCTTGCATTTTACGGTACTGTTGTCAAAGGTGATCACCGCGGGCGAGAGATCGGCTATCCTACCGCTAATTTACGGATTAATACGGATGCTTTATTACCAAAAATCGGCGTATATGCAGTTAGAATCTGTCATAACAATGAGTTCTATGACGGAATGGCTAGTATTGGTACAAATCCAACCTTTACTGCAGATCGAAAGGATTTGTCTGTTGAAGTGCATATATTTGACTATGACAATAACCTTTATGGTGAAACATTACAGATAGAATGGCATAAGTACATTCGGGATGAAGAGAAATTTGATGGTGCCGCAACTCTAATTAATCAAATGGCTACGGATGAAAAGAATATACGAGCTTTTTTCTCAGAAAAAGGCTAAATTCAAAGGATTATTCTCATTTTTACTTGCAATTTCTACGAAAAAGCGTTATGATTATCAACGTAAAACCATTGCTTGGCAAATCGTAACTCCGGCGTTTGCTAGGGAACTGGGGATATAATTTATGATTAGGAGGTGAGCCAGATGGCTATCACACAAGAACGCAAGAATGAAATTATTAATGAATATAAAGTTCATGAAAATGACACTGGTTCTCCAGAAGTACAAATTGCAGTGCTTACTGAAGAAATAACCAAATTAAATGAACATTTACGTGTTCATAAAAAAGATCATCATTCACGTCGCGGTCTTTTGAAAATGGTCGGTAAACGTCGTAATTTATTAAATTATCTGCGTAATAAAGACATTATCCGTTATCGTGATTTAATTAAAAATCTGGGATTACGTCGATAATAGTTACAAAAGCAGGAGGAATCCTGCTTTTTTTGTAGCCTAGGAAAGTATAGAATTTTGTGGTTGTAGATAATTCAGTAACTATCTAAGCCGCGTCTGGCTCCAGCGCCCAGCAACTAGCAGATGTTTTTGGTGGGACGAGCGTTAGCGCAGCCCTAAATTTGTGCATCTTTCATTACGATAAGCGGGCATCGGTTCCTTGGTAAAGGAAGGCCGACTAAGAACGGCCTTGCCAGCCAACTCACGGTCCCTTGATGCAGGGGGATGTTTCCTTTTCGCTTTCCAAGCGTAAGATTCACTTGGAATTTCGCCATTATTGGTGTGATAAGTCAGGTTCATCTAATCTCTGCGGAATGCTTCAGTTTGTACGTTGCTAACCGGGCGTTTCCGCCTTTGTTTATATTTTAACTACATAAAATTTACATTCCTGCTTATAAACTATAAAATAGAGAAGAATGTTTAGTGAAAGGAGTATCATAACGAATGTCAGAAGAAAAACAAGTTTTTTCTACAGAGATTGCAGGTAAACCGTTTACTGTCGAAATAGGAGAGCTGGCTAAACAAGCAAATGGAGCATGTATGATTCATTATGGAGACACCTCAGTATTAACTGCAGCAACAGCATCAAAACAACCAAAGGATCTTCCATTTTTCCCATTAACGGTAAACTATGAAGAACGTTTGTATGCAGTGGGCAAAATTCCTGGAGGATTTATCAAACGAGAGGGGAGGCCTAGTGAGAAGGCAACCTTAACTTCTCGACTAATCGACCGTCCTATACGTCCATTATTTCCGGATGGGTTCAGAAATGAGGTCCAAGTTATTTCAACGGTAATGAGTGTTGATCAGGATTGTTCGTCTGAAATGGCAGCAATGACTGGCTCATCCATTGCGTTAAGTATTTCAGATATCCCATTCGCCGAACCAATTGCAGGTGTTAAAATCGGACGGGTTGATGGGGAGTTTATTATCAATCCCAGTGTGGAGCAGGAAGAAAAAAGCGATATTGACTTAACAGTAGCTGGAACGAAAGATGCAATTAATATGGTAGAGGCTGGAGCAGAGGAAGTTCCTGAAGAGACAATGCTTGAAGCAATTATGTATGGTCATAAGGAAATTCAACGTTTGGTTGCATTTCAAGAAGATATCATAGAGGCTGCAGGTGCGCCAAAATCAGAGGTTTCCTTATTTGAATCAGATGAAGAAATTGTTGCAAAAGTAGAGGCTGAAGCAAAGGAAAAAATGGTTGCAGCAATTCAAGTGCAAGAGAAACACGCAAGAGAAGAAGCAATAGATGTAGTGAAAGATGAAGTTCTTGAGAAATATGAGGAAGAAGAACCTGAAATTATTTCACAAGTGAAATCTGCTCTTGATAAAATAGTCAAAGAAGAGGTACGTCGTCTAATAACGAAAGAAAAGATACGTCCGGATGGTCGTAAACTTGATGAAATTCGCCCATTGTCATCACGGATTAAAGTTCTTCCGAGAACTCATGGTTCCGGTCTTTTTACACGCGGACAAACCCAGGCACTGAGTATTTGTACCCTTGGAGCATTAGGAGATGTTCAAATATTGGATGGACTGGATTTGGAAGAGTCCAAACGGTTCATGCACCATTATAATTTTCCGCAATACAGTGTTGGTGAAACCGGACCTATTAGGGGCCCTGGTCGCCGTGAAATTGGACATGGAGCGTTGGGAGAAAGGGCACTTGAAAAAGTTGTTCCGTCCGAAAAGGAATTTCCATATACCATTCGCTTGGTGTCAGAGGTATTGGAATCCAATGGTTCTACATCACAGGCAAGTATTTGTGCAAGTACGCTTGCTATGATGGATGCAGGTGTGCCTATTAAAGCACCAGTCGCCGGGATTGCAATGGGGCTTGTTAAATCTGGAGATGACTATTCTATATTATCGGATATTCAAGGTATGGAAGATGCTTTAGGTGATATGGACTTTAAAGTTGCCGGTACTGAACAAGGTGTTACTGCATTACAAATGGATATTAAAATTGAAGGCCTTTCTAAAGAGATTTTAAAAGAAGCATTACACCAAGCGAAAATAGGCCGCATGCATATTCTAGAATCAATGTTGGCTACAATTAAACAACCTAAAACTGAACTCTCCCAATATGCACCTAAAATTTTAACCATGCATATTAATCCAGATAAGATTCGATCTGTTATTGGACCAAGCGGTAAACAAATTAATAAAATTATTGAGGAAACCGGGGTTAAAATTGATATTGAACAGGACGGCGGTGTCTTTATTTCATCAACAGATGCCTCTATGAATGAGAAGGCGAAACAGATTATTGACGACCTTGTGAGAGAAGTTGAAGTTGGTGAAATGTATTTAGGTACAGTAAAACGCATTGAAAAATTCGGGGCTTTTGTAGAATTGTTTAAAGGCAAAGACGGTCTCGTTCATATCTCCGAACTACAGGAAGAAAGAACAAACAAAGTAGAAGATGTTGTTTCCATCGGGGATGAAATAATGGTGAAGGTAAAAGAAATTGATAATCAGGGACGGATAAACCTTTCTCGAAAAGCAGTTCTAAAAGAAGAAAAGGAAAAACAGCAAGAAGCAAAATCATAAGATTAAATGAAACAAGAAGCTGGCAAACCAGTTTCTTTTTTATGTGTGCCAGGCATGTGCACATTCTCTAGGGTTAAAGTCCCGAATCACGAAGGCAGTAGTAGTGGTTAGCTCAAGACAAGGGTGTCTGGGGTGACCCAGAATCTGAAGGAAGTCGGCGGCAAATCCCCGCCCTTAGGAACACGAACTTCATAGAAGGCTAGATGTACTTGGGTGAGACTGCATAACAAGTCAAAGCCCTTACTGCCAAAGGGTGCATAGAGTAAATGAAGAAGGGATATGGGGAGGAAGAGTGTGTACTTACCCTGGGAGGTCTGATAGAAACGCGGTACACATGCCGTAACTGAACATGCGAATGTTCACTGAACTATCAGAAGTCAGCCGAAGCCGTAGTACCAGATACTTCTAGAATATCTGGGAAGGGCTGAATCATTTAAGGAGAATTGCCACTTTGCGTACGCAATACTCGAAGAAGCAGAAACATGAAAACCTTCCTAATGGAAGAAGCGGTGAATCCCGCGGGGACATTAGAAGGGCTGAGAGACATTGCCACACAAGAAGAAAGGACAATTCACGCAGGAGTTAGATAACATGTTGGAACAAATCCTATCACGGGAAAACTTAATGACAGCTCTGCATCGTGTAGAGCGCAATAAAGGAAGTCACGGAGTTGATGGAATGCCCGTACAAAACTTACGAGCGCATATCGTTGAACACTGGGCTTCTATTCGGGAACAACTGGAAACAGGAACCTACTATCCTCAGCCTGTCCGCCATTACAAAATCCGTAAAGAAGGCGGCGGTATGAGGAAACTGGGTATTCCCACCGTGTTAGACCGATTTATCCAACAAGCCATCGCACAAGTGCTCACCACGATATATGACCCGACCTTCTCGGAAAATAGCTATGGCTTCCGCCCAAAGCGTCGAGGTCACGACGCTGTAAGGAAAGCTAGGGCATACATGAAGGACGGATATCGCTGGGTGATTGATATGGATTTAGAGAAATTCTTCGATAAAGTAAACCACGACCGTTTGATGCGGACGCTAAGTCGGAGGGTCAAAGACCCGAAAGTCCTTCAGCTTATCCGCAGATTCCTGCAAGCAGGAATCATGGAAGACGGAGTGGTACATCCGAATACAGAAGGAGCGTCTCAGGGCGGACCGTTAAGTCCGCTTCTCTCAAACATTGTCCTGGATGAACTGGACAAAGAGTTAGAGAAAAGAGGACTCCATTTCGTGCGCTATGCGGATGACTTTCATATTTATGTCCGTTCGAAAAGGGCAGGACACCGAATAATGGAAAGTATCACCAACTTTATAGAGAAGAAGATGAAATTGGAAGTCAATAAAGAGAAAAGTGCGGTAGACCGCCCATGGAAACGTAAATTCCTTGGATTCTCATTCACCTTTCATAAGGAAAATCCCAAGATACGGATTGCGAAAGAGAGCATCAAACGTTTCAAGCGACGAATCCGAGAATTAACGTCTCGAAAGAAATCCATGAATATGGGGGACAGAATCGAGAAACTGAATCAATATCTCGCAGGCTGGCTGGGATACTACCAGTTAGCAGAAACACCTACGATATTCAAGGAACTCGACGGATGGATTCGAAGACGTCTACGAATGATACGTTGGAAAGAGTGGAAGAAAGTGAAAACGAAACACAAGAATCTTGTGAAACAAGGAATCAAGAAAGGAAAAGCGTGGGAATGGGCAAACACAAGAAAGAGCTATTGGCGAACCGCCAATAGCCCTATCTTGCATAGAGCACTTGGTGACCAATACTGGTCAGAACAAGGCTTGAAGAGTCTAACTAATAGCTATCTAACGAAGCGTTGGACATAAATGAAACCGCCGTATACGGAACCGTACGTATGGTGGTGTGAGAGGTCGGAGGTTAGTCACCTCCTCCTACTCGATTTTCTTTCTGCGTATAAGATTCACGTTGACTTATCAAGATTATTGGAGATAAGTCCCATTCATCTAATCTCCGTTCCATTGCTTTCATCTCTACGTTTTTAAACAGACACTCCTGCGCTTTTGTTCCTTATAGGGACAAACCATCCTATTCGTTTATCATACCCTGTCCCTATCAGTCATATAATGGAGCGCAGGGGGGATTGGTATGCATCATTACAAGAGAGCTGTTAACTTTTGTGTATTTATTCTAATCGTTGCTTTAGCTTTTAATCCGAATGATAATCCTTTTTTTATATCAGAAGTAAACACATTTGAGGTGATGAAAACGAACGACACCCTATACCAAGAAATACAAGCGAAAAGCTCCGACTACTCATTACCTCCTCAAAATGCATATATTGACACTGTTTGGAAAAAAACACCTGGAAGAAATGGTTTGAAAGTTAATATCGACGCATCATACGAAAAAATGAAAAAAGAAGGTGTATTTCATGAATCGTTACTTGTGTATGAACAAATACCTCCGGAAATAAGATTGAATGATTTAGACGTATCCCCTATATACCGGGGCCATCCGGAAAAAGATATGGTAGCATTTTTAATAAATGTGTCGTGGGGAACGGAACATATTCCGGATATATTGAACATCCTAAAAGAACATAATGTCAAAGCAACATTTTTTCTTGAAGGACAATGGGCTCAGGAAAATGCTGAATTCGTGGAAATGATTGATGAACAAGGCCACACTATTGGGAATCATGCATATAATCATCCAAATATGTCCAGGTTATCTCAGCAGGAAAATACTAGGCAAATCAATCAAACGAATGAAATAATTAAAGCAATCACTGGCGATGCTCCAAAATGGTTTGCTCCCCCCAGTGGAGATTATACAGATCAGGTTGTTCAAGTTGCAGATGATTTGCACATGGAAACGATTCTTTGGACTGTAGATACAATTGATTGGAAGAATCCTTCTGTTTCTGTTATGATAAATCGAGTAAATGAGAAACTTCACCCTGGTGCCACGGTGTTAATGCACCCGACTGAATCAATTGCAGAAGGGCTTGACCCATTAATTAAAGACATTAAGGAAAATGGTTACCGGATTGGCACATTAGATAAACTGTTAAATGAAGAAAGGTAAGAATTGACACTGGAATTGACAGGAGGAAAAGCATGATAGAGAAACACACAAGTAAAAACGGGCTTCGTATTGTACTGGAAAATATTCCTGCAGTCCGTTCTGTTACAATTGGGATTTGGATATTAACCGGATCACGAAATGAAACAACAATGAATAATGGAATTTCTCACTTTTTAGAGCATATGTTTTTTAAGGGTACAAAAAACAGGTCGCCACAGGATATTGCAGAGGCGTTTGATTCCATCGGCGGACAAGTAAATGCATTTACATCTAAAGAGTATACTTGTTTGTTTGCCAAAGTATTGGATACACATAAAGCGTATGCACTTGAAATTCTGGCAGATATGTTCTTTCATTCCTCGTTTGATGAAGAAGAGATGGAACGGGAGAAGAAAGTGATTTATGAAGAAATAAAAATGTATGAAGATACCCCAGATGATATTGTACATGATTTATTGGCGCAAGCTTCCTATGGCGTACATCCATTAGGATATCCTATTCTGGGTACAGAAGAACATCTCAAGGGATTTAATGCTGACACACTCCGAAATTATATGAAAGAGCAATACATACCGGAAAACGTCGTTATATCCGTTGCAGGCAATACCGACGATTCTTTTATGGCAAAAATTGAAGATTATTTCGGGTCTTACTATGCAGATCATGAACCTTCACCCATTGTGAGGCCAACTTTTTTAGCAGGGAAAATTGAACGGAATAAAGACACAGAACAGGCGCATTTATGTTTAGGTTATGACGGATTACCTGTTGGCGATGAAAATACGTATAGTTTAATTATCATGAATAACGTACTTGGTGGAAGTATGAGTTCAAGATTATTTCAGGAAGTACGGGAAAAACAGGGATTAGCTTATTCTGTTTTCTCCTACCACTCATCTTTTTTGGATAACGGATTATTAACCATTTATGCAGGTACGGGGAAAGATCAACTTCCTTTACTACGCGATACCATTGATAAAACAGTAGAAACACTGATGAAAAGTGGATTAACGGATAAAGAATTAATCAACAGTAAAGAACAATTAAAAGGAAACTTAATGTTAAGTCTTGAAAGTACAAATAGTCGAATGAGTCGTAACGGGAGAAATGAAATGCTCCTTCATCGGCATCGTACACTTGATGAAATGATTCGTGAGATTGACGCAGTTAATCATGACTCCATACAAAAAGTAATTGAAAAGCTATTTAACCAGCCTTCTTCTACAGCTGTCATTGCCCCTGAGGTGTCCAGTTAGCCTATGTCTTATACATAGGCTATTTTTTTTGGCATATATATGTAGAAGCTTAACTTAATGGGGGGTTGAAATGCGTTATAAAGATATTAGCGGAAAAGAAATTGTCAATGTCAATCAAGGGGCCAGATTGGGAATATTAGGGCAAACTGATTTGGAAATTAATGAGAAATCTGGACAAATTGAATCTTTCATCATTCCAAATTATAAATGGTTTGGTCTAAAAAAGGAAGGAGAGGAGCAGAAAATCCGTTGGAGTTCCATTAAAACAATTGGTGAAGATATGATTATGATTGAATTGGATGAATAAGACAAATTCTCTTCTAGCTGGTATTACAATTGTAATATCAGCTTTTTTGTTTTATTTTTTAAAAGTACTATCACTAACAGGTGCCAAAGGCATAAGCTATAAGGAAATGATCTTAGGAAATGTAGTTTGGAGGTTATTTATCGTAATGAATCGATTAATCGCTGTGATTGGTGGCGACGAGCGCTACTTGGAGTTAATTCGACAGCTCAATATGTTGCCGGAGACAACCATTATTCTTGTAGGTTTTGATAACTTAGAACAGGGATTTATGGGATTAACGCAAATGGAAGTAGATGAGCTAGAGCTGGAAAAATTAGATGCGGTTGTTTTGCCGATTACCGGAACAGACGAAAAAGGTGGAGTTGAAACTGTCTTTTCAGATCATCCCATTCAATTATCAAAGCAATGGTTTAAGCAATTGAAGAAAACGGCACTGATCTTTACGGGCATCACAAATGATTATTTATCAACCGTGACAAAAGAAGCAAATATCTCGTTAATCCCTTTATTAGACCGAGATGATGTTGCCATTTATAACTCCATACCAACTGCAGAAGGAGCAATTATGATGGCAATTGAACATACGGATTATACGATTCATTCTTCTCGAGTCAATGTAGTTGGCTTTGGCCGGGTTGGGAATACAGTAGCAAACAAATTTGCAGCGCTCGGTGCCAAAGTATCCGTAAGTGCCAGTAGTATCAAAGAATTGGCTAGAATTACCGAGATGGGTTTAACAGCTGTTCCGTTAGCCGATCTTCCTGCATATACAAATGAATGTGACTTATTAATAAATACGATTCCTGCACGAGTTGTGACAAAAGATTCTATTCAAAACCTCCCGCCGCATGCGTTAATAGTAGACCTTGCTTCCAATCCTGGTGGAACAGATTTTGTTTACGCAAAGCAAAGGGGGATTACGGCTATTTTATCGAGAAGCCTGCCAGGTATTGTGGCCCCTAAAACTGCTGGAAGGATTTTAGCGGATGTTATTAAACAATCAGTGGTGAAAGGAGATTAACATGAGCTTAGAAGGAAAGCGAATTGGTATTGGTTTTACAGGTTCGCATCATATGTATGAAAAAGTTTTTCCACAGTTGGAGAAGTTGATGACTGTGGGAGCGGAAGTTATTCCAATAGTGTCCTATACGGTGAAAAATACAGATACGAAACATGGAAAGGCAAAAGAAAGAATTGAAAAAATAGAATCGATTACCGGAAAAAGTATCATCTCAACTATTCCGGAAGCTGAGCCCCTTGGTCCAAAAAATCCATTAGATTGTATGGTAATCGCTCCTTTAACCGGAAATTCTTTAAGTAAGTTTGCCAATGCCATTACTGATACACCAGTATTAATGGCGGCAAAATCAACAATACGAAACCAAAGTCCTGTCGTCTTAGGTGTGTCAACAAATGATGCACTGGGGCTAAACGGGGTAAACCTAATGCGATTAATGGCCACAAAATATATCTATTTTATTCCGTATGGCCAGGATAGTCCATATAAAAAGCCAAATTCTTTGGTATCCAATATGGATTATTTAATTCCTACCGTAGAATCTGCACTGCATTCTTCACAAATCCAACCGGTTATTATTCCTCATATGGATTAATTATGATAAAATAAAACCTTAAGGGAATAGTACTAATTTTACTATTGGTGAAGGGGAGTTATGTAAATGGCAGAAAAAACAGCATACAATATAGCAGTTGTAGGAGCAACCGGTGCGGTGGGGCAAAAAATAATACAAATTTTAGAAAATAAAGATCTCCCGATAAACGAAATAACATTCTTATCTTCAGAAAGATCAGCTGGAAAGAAGATACCATTTAAAGGAAAAGAGATAACGGTAGAGGCGGCAGTTCCTGATAGTTTTGCCGGAGTGGATATTGCCTTATTTTCTGCTGGTGGGTCTGTTTCGAAGCAATTGGTTCCTGAAGCAGTAAAACATGGTTCTGTCGTTGTTGATAATACAAGCGCTTATCGAATGGATCCAGATGTACCACTTGTGGTACCAGAGGTTAATCAATCCGATATTCAAAACCATCAAGGAATAATTGCGAATCCAAATTGTTCTACCATTCAGATGGTAGCAGCATTAAAACCGCTTCACGATGCTTATGGGATGGAGCGTGTGATAGTATCAACATATCAAGCAGTCTCAGGTTCCGGGGAAAAGGCAAATAACGAATTAGATGCACAAATTAATCAATACACAGCCAATGAAGAAATGACAGCAGAATTATTGCCCGTAAAAGGGGATGAAAAGCACTATCCGATTGCATTTAATGCGCTTCCGCAAATCGATGTGTTTCAGGAAAATGGGTATACGTTTGAAGAGATGAAAATGATTAACGAAACAAAGAAAATTATGCATGAACCCGAACTTGCGATTGCGGCAACTTGTGTTCGACTGCCTATTTTTAGATCGCATGCAGAAAGCATATATATCGAGGTGGAAAAGGAAGGTTTAACTGTTCCTGATCTTTGGAAAGTTCTAAATCATGCGGATGGGGTTGTATTGGAAGATGATCCTACAATGCAAATTTATCCAACACCTTTACATGCAACAGACAAGGAAGATGTTTTTGTTGGTCGTGTAAGAAAGGATTTAGATAATGATAAAGGATTCCATATGTGGGTCGTTTCCGATAATCTATTGAAAGGAGCTGCATGGAATACTATACAAATAGCAGCTGCATTAATTCAAAATAAATGGTTGTAAGGTAGGGTTACAATGCAGATATTGATTCAAAAATTTGGTGGAACTTCTGTAGGAACCAAGGAAAACAGAGGGCATGTAGTCAAACATATTAAGAATGCATTAATGATGGATTATAAACTCGTGGTTGTTGTATCAGCACTTGGGAAAAAGCCTGATCCATATGCAACAGATACATTATTAAGTCTCGTTGACTTTCCTGCAAACCAACCCTCAAGTCGCGAACTTGATATGCTAATGTCATGCGGCGAGGTCATTTCTGCAGTAGTTTTATCCAATGAATTGAAAAAACATCATATAACTGCAACAGCATTAACCGGAGCACAAGCTGGATTTTTGACTACAGATGATTTTAATCAAGCAAAAATAAAGAAAGTAAATCAAACCCGTATTCTAAATGAATTGGAGAATAATGATGTTGTCGTTGTTGCAGGGTTCCAAGGACAAACACAGTCAGGTGAGATAACGACAATTGGTCGTGGTGGTAGTGATACGACTGCAGCAGCGCTTGGCACTGCATTACTGGCTGAACGCGTGGAAATATTCACAGACGTAAATGGTATTATGACTGCGGACCCACACGTTGTGGATTCCGCACGGCAATTGGATTCTATTACGTATACTGAAATTTGTAACTTGGCATATCAGGGGGCAAAAGTGGTCCATCCACGTGCAGTGGAAATTGCCATGCAGGCTGGTATTCCGATGCGGGTGAGGCCAACTTACTTGCAAGATGCAGGGACATTAATTACTTCTTCTAGAACGGGTACGGATATTACGGATCAAAAGGTAACCGGTATCGCTCATATGACCTCCATTACACAAATAAAAATTCAAACAAAAGAAAAAGCATATCGTATGCAGTCAGAGGTGTTTAAAGCAATGGCTGAAGCGGGAATTTCAGTCGACTTTATCAATATTTCACCAAGTGGCGTTGTTTATACGGTGCCGGAAGCCTTTACATCAAAAGCGGTCTATATTTTAGAAATGCTTGGATTTCACCCGGAGATTACAGAGGGATGTGCTAAAGTTTCTGCGGTTGGCGCTGGTATGACAGGAATTCCCGGGGTTGTATCCAGCATTGTGCAGGCACTTACGAATGCTGGAGTACAAATATTACAATCAGCAGATAGTCATACGACAATATGGGTGCTTGTGCATGGCGAAAATTTAAAATCAGCTGTAAATGCGCTGCACGATGTGTTTGAATTAAGTATGAATAAACCAATATATACAAAAGAGAGTTGATAAAAGATGAATTTTGGTCGTGTATTGACGGCAATGGTAACACCATTTAGCAAAGAAGGTGGCATCGATTATGAGCAAACTAGCCTACTAATTGACTATTTACTTGCTAATGGTACAGAAGGGCTTGTAATCAATGGTACTACTGGTGAATCACCAACGTTGTCGATAGAAGAAAAAATCAACTTGTTTAAACATGTTGTTAATGTAGTGAATAAACGAGTTCCAGTAATAGCTGGAACCAGCAGCAATGATACATTGGCATCCATCGCTTTGACAAAAGAGGCTCAAGAAGTTGGCGTGGATGCTGTGATGATTGTAGCACCATATTATAATAAACCATCTCAACGCGGTATGTATGAACATTTCAAGGCAATTGCTGAGGCAACCAAACTTCCTGTTATGCTTTATAATATTCCCGGCCGTTCTGTTGTCACAATAAATGCAGAAACCATTATAAGCTTGAGTAAAATTGATAACATTGTTTCGTTAAAGGAGGCGTCCGGAGATTTGGATCTGGCTGCGGCGGTGATTGAGGGTACAGATAATGGTTTCACTGTATACAGCGGAGAAGATGCGTTAACGTTGCCGCTGCTTGCAATAGGTGCTGAAGGTGTTATTTCCGTTGCATCTCATATTTCGGGCAATGAAATACAAGATATGATAAAAGCCTATCGTGTGGGTAAGACGGAAGAAGCAGCTTCCAAACATCGAAAATTGCTCCCACTTATGAGGGAGTTATTCAACGTACCATCTCCCGCACCAGTGAAAGCAGCCTTGAAAATGAAAGGTATCGATACAGGGTCTGTACGATTGCCACTTCTTCCTCTTACGGAAGCGGAAGAGAAAGCATTAAAAGAAACAATGGATAATTAAGAAATATCGGCTGCCAGTAGCCGATATTTCTAATTTAATGGAAGTTAATTTTTCTAAATCGTGGGTTATTCAATAACCAAATAAGCCCATCTTTCTCCAGTGTGTCCACCACCTACTAAATCTCTTTGGTGGGACACAATTAGCAGTCCCAGCTTTCGCATTCCTCCATTACGATAAAGGGAGACGCACTTCCATCTTTGTTCGTATGTAACTGTCTATTTCCGTTCATACTACTTATAGAATGATTAAATTCGTGAAGGAGTGTTCGAAAATGGATAATGAACCGGGGAAAAAAGAGGATCAAAATGAAGAAGAAAATAAGTCGGAGTTGGTGCAAAAAATCCAGCAATTAGGACAATCAAATGTACCCCAAGCTCCTGATACCAATGTGCATGTCCTTACAATCATTGGACAAGTGGAAGGTCACGTGCAATTACCACCACAAAATAAAACGACGAAATATGAACATTTACTTCCTCAATTGATTGCAATTGAACAAAATCCCAAAATTGAAGGACTGGTGATTTTACTAAATACTGTAGGAGGAGATGTTGAGGCAGGATTGGCGTTGTCGGAAATGATTTCTTCTATTTCCAAACCAACGGTCTCTATTGTATTAGGTGGGGGGCATTCCATAGGAGTCCCGATTGCTGTAGCAACGGATTATTCCTATATTGTACCGACAGCAACTATGACGATCCATCCAGTTCGCTTAAATGGACTGGTGATTGGAGTACCACAGACTTTTGAATACCTAGATAAAATGCAGGATAGAGTGATTGATTTTGTTACCAATCATTCGAATATTAAAGAGAAAAAGTTTAAAGAACTCATGTTTGCAAAAGGGAATTTAACAAGAGATATTGGTACAAACGTGATTGGCACAGATGCTGTTGAATATGGATTGATTGATGGTATTGGCGGTGTCAATGAAGCAATGAAAAAAGTGAACGAATTGATTAATGAAAATAAAGATACAGAAAACCAGGTGATCCAATGATCTTATACACCCCTATGTCAGAAGCTGAGATTTTCCCACAATCCCCCGATTCATTCACTAGCAGGCATGTGATTTCCTATGATGGAAGGTCATTATATGTAGAGAAGACGGATGAAGGAAATTATCAACTTTTACAGTTAATGTCAACAGATCCTCAAGATTTTCTGGATGAGAAATATACACCGGGAAATATTTTGCCTAAAAAAAATTGACCTTATGAATTGGAGTTTTTATGATATAATATCAAGTAGCCCTTGCCATTTTTTAGGCAAGGGTTTACGATTCATGTATACATAGCCTATCGATAATAGAGGTGAAAAAATGGCTAAAAAAAGAAAAAAGCGAAGAAATAACAAGCTGAAAAAACAAGTGAAATTTGAATTGTTAGGATTATTATTTATATTCCTTGCTATATTTGGAAGTGGAGCAAGTGCTATTAGTGATGGAGCAATTCCTGGTGGATTGGAGCAAATATTTCGACTGTTTTTAGGTATCTGGTATTTTGTCGCCTCCATATTTTTATTTATTACAGGAATCATCCTATTAATAAAAAGACGTTACCCTGATTTTGCAAACAAGAAAATGACTGGTTTTTATATTCTATTTGCAGGAATATTATTGTTAACACATATTCAAACAATGGAAAGTCTACTTGTGACCGTTGGAGACAGTTCCATACTTGGGGCAACATGGGATAATTTCATTTCTTATGTAAATGGACAAGGTACAGCAACTCAAACAGGTGGAGGTCTGGTTGGTGGGCTTCTTTTTACGTTTAGTTACTATTTATTTTCCTCAGCTGGGGCACAAATTGTTGCTGCGTTTTCTATCATTATAGGAGTTATTTTTATGACTGAGCTATCTTTGGGAGACTTTTTCTCTAATTTGTGGAAAAAGATAAAGTCAGTGCTCAGCAATTATTGGTCGCGTTGGAAGAATGCTAGAATGGAAAAGAATACCAGGACGGAAAAGAATATACGTAAAGAGGAAGAACAATTTGAAACAGTACTCCCAGAGAAGAAGGATGATGTTACCTATGAAGAGCCGTTGATTCAGGATTTTACAGATGCAGCTTATTCTTCATCTGAGCAGGAAACAAATGAACCAGTGATGGATGAAAGCAAAACAGAAGAGGATGCAGATGAAGATGAAGCAATTACGAATATGGCAATGACGGAATCAGAAAATCATGAATATGAATTACCCCCTCCTAATCTGTTAGCCGAACCGGCACATAATTCACAGCAGCAGGAGAAGTCGCAGATCCAAGCCACCGTACGGAAACTGGAGCGTACATTTACTAGTTTCGGTGTGAAAGCTAGAATTACCAGGGTCCATGTAGGCCCTGCTGTGACGAAGTATGAAGTCTACCCGGATGAAGGGGTAAAAGTCAGTAAAATAGTTGGATTGCATGATGACCTAGCCCTTGCATTAGCCGCAAAAGATATTCGAATAGAAGCGCCCATCCCGGGTAAATCTGCTGTAGGAATTGAAGTTCCAAATACAGAGATTGCAATGGTATCGCTTCGAGAAGTATTGGATAACCGGATGAATAACCGAGATTCCAAACTATTATTCGCATTAGGTCGTGATATTTCGGGAGAAGCGATTGTATCCGAGTTAAATAAAATGCCCCATTTATTAGTAGCGGGAGCAACAGGCAGTGGTAAAAGTGTGTGTGTAAATGGTATCATAACAACCATTTTAATGCGGGCAAAACCTCATGAAGTTAAAATGATGATGATAGATCCGAAAAAAGTAGAGTTAAATGTTTATAATGGCATCCCCCATTTACTCGCACCCGTAGTTACAGACCCGAAAAAGGCTTCAAGAGCACTGAAAAAAGTGGTTGCTGAAATGGAAAGAAGGTATGATTTGTTTTCCGATACAGGGACACGTAATATTGAAGGATATAATGAACATATCCGAAAATATAATCAAACGGTTGAGGAGGAAGAAGCACAACCGAATCTCCCATATATTGTTGTATTGGTAGACGAATTAGCAGATTTAATGATGGTAGCCTCCAGTGATGTAGAAGATTCCATTACTAGACTTGCACAAATGGCACGTGCTGCTGGTATTCATCTAATCATTGCAACACAGCGTCCATCTGTTGACGTTATTACAGGTGTTATTAAAGCAAATATACCGTCGCGAATTGCCTTTAGTGTATCTTCTGCAACAGATTCACGTACTATTTTGGATTCGGGCGGTGCTGACAAACTGTTAGGTCGTGGGGACATGTTATTCCATCCGGTAGGTGCCTCTAAACCACTTAGGGTTCAAGGTGCATTTTTATCCGATACGGAAGTGGAAAGAGTTGTTGACCATTGTATTGATCAGCAAAAAGCTGCGTATCAAGAAGAAATGATTCCTGAGGAGGCAAGTCAAGTTTCCGAAGAGGTTGAGGATGAAATTTATGATGATGCTGTTCATCTTATTATAGAAATGCAAAGTGCAAGTGTCTCCATGTTACAACGGAGATTTCGGATCGGTTATACAAGAGCGGCACGTTTAATCGATGCAATGGAAGACAGAGGAATTGTCGGACCATATGAAGGGAGTAAGCCAAGAACCGTATTGGTTTCACAGGAAAACACTGAAGAAAGATCTTCATAAGAGGATTAGCTACATCAAAGACAGTATATAGCCAAAGCAAATTTGGACTATACTGTCTTTTTAGCATGGTTAGATAGCTGCTCGGATTTTGTTACGAAATGTCTACAGATAAATAATCTTTCTCTAAACTTGTCTTGAATCTATTTATTTATTTTTTGAAAAATGGTATAGTTATGACGGAGATTGAGTCATAGGTCTGAGGTCGAATCTCTTTCAATTGAAATCACAAATTTAATAGGGAGGGATTATCATTTCCATAAAAATGGACGCACGTCAATTATATTTACAAGTAATTGATGAGATAAAACGAGGAATAGAAATAGGCAAATATAAAGAGAAAGAAAAACTACCATCTGAATTCCAACTATCTAAGCACCTAGGAGTGTCACGTGCGACGCTAAGAGAGGCACTGCGTATTTTAGAAGAAGATAATGTTGTGACTAGAAGGCATGGAGTTGGAACATTCGTGAATCCTAAGCCTATTTTCTCTTCTGGCATCGAACAATTAAATAGCGTCACCTATATGATAGAGCAGTCAGGGAGAAAGGCCGGATCCCAATATTTAACAACGGAATTGCTTGAACCCACAGAAGATGATCGAGAAAGATTTGCCCCAAAGGACATACAAAAGCTTGCAAAAATCGAACGAATTCGAACTGCAGATAAAAAGCCGGTCGTTTTTTGTATTGACAAAATTCCGGCAGGCTTGGTACCAATCGATGAATTGCATAAAAATGATTCTTTGTTCAAACTTATGGAAGCATATACCGGCACCTATATCAGTTATGCAGTCACCTATATTGAACCCATTGGATATCACGATCGAATTTATGAAATTTTAAATTGTGACCCTGAAGAGTCCTTGTTACTGCTAAAGCAAATGCATTATACCGAGGAAGATGAACCGGTTCTTTATTCCGCAAATTACTTCCGGTCCGATGTATTTAGTTTTCATGTTTTAAGAAAAAGGTTGTAAAGGCTTTCAATTATGTGGAGGAGGTGATCCAGTAATATAACCAAGCGGATGTATTACCTGCAACCTATATCATGCGTTTTAATTAGTGAAAAATGAGGGGGCATATTGAATGGACAAACGGAAAATAATGTTATTGTTTGCTTTAATCTTAAGTCTTATGGTGGTTTTAGTTGCATGTGGAGGAAACGATGAAGATGCCTCAGGATCCGGAAATGATGCGGAGGAAGGCGAAGCTACGGGAGATGAATCATCTGACTATACTGCAGGTTTGGTTACCGATGAAGGTGGAGTTGATGATAAATCATTTAACCAATCAGCGTGGGAAGGGCTTGAGGCATGGGGAGAAGAGCATGGTCTTGCTGAAGGTGAAGGATATGAATACGCACAATCCAATGAGGCTTCAGACTATTTACCAAACTTGACTCGCCTGGTGCGAAACGACTATGATCTAGTTTTTGGTATCGGTTTCTTATTAGAGGATGCCATTAGCCAAGTAGCTGAACAAAACCCTGATACAGACTTTGCAATTGTTGATACCGTTGTGGATGCGCCAAATGTAGCGAGTATTACATTTGCTGAGCATGAAGGATCGTTTCTTGCGGGCGTTGCTGCTGCGTTAAAAACAAATACCGATCAGATAGGATTTATTGGTGGTGTTGATTCGGATTTAATAAATAAATTTGAAACAGGCTTTATCGCCGGAATCAAATCTATTAATCCGGATATTGAAGTAGACGCACAATATGTAGGTGATTTTAGTTCCTCCGATGATGGGAAATTAATTGCAACTCGGATGTATAATGATGGCGCTGATATTATTTATCATTCTGCTGGCGCTGCAGGTAATGGCGTATTTGCACAGGGAAAAGATTTGAAACAAAACGATCCTGACCGTGAAGTATGGGTAATTGGGGCTGACCGTGACCAGTATGATGAAGGTTCAATCGGAGACTATAATGTTACGTTTACCTCGATGATTAAACGCGTTGATACTTCTGTACAACAAGTTAGTAATCTAGGGCTTAATGGTAAATTTCCAGGTGGTGAAGTAGTCGAATTCGGATTAGAAGACGAAGGTGTAAGCATTGCCACTACAAATGAAGAAGCACTTACGGAGGATATTTTAGCAGAAGTGGAAGAGTGGGAAGAGAAAATTAAGAGTGGTGACGTAGAAGTGCCACAAACGCATGATGATCTGGAATCTTATTTGGAGACATTGTAAAACTGAAAATGGCCGGAAATGCCGGCCTTTTTCACCTCTTTATCTGTTTTTTTCTACCCAAAGTTCCACTGGATACGGAAGCTTTTCATTAAAGGAGGGGGAAATGGTGGATTACGTTATTGAAATGCTAAACATACGTAAGGAATTCCCTAGTGTTATTGCTAATGATGACATAACAATACAATTAAAAAAGGGTGAGATTCATGCGTTGTTAGGAGAAAATGGTGCTGGTAAATCTACATTAATGAATATACTTTTTGGTTTATATCAACCTGATAAAGGTGAAATTCGAATGAAAGGGGAGAAGGTGCATATTACCGACCCTAATGTTGCAAATGACCTTGGGATAGGAATGGTTCACCAGCATTTCATGTTAGTTGAACCATTCACCGTAACTCAAAACATCATTCTTGGAAATGAACCTACTAATAAGGGGAAGGTTAATGTTAAGAAAGCAGAAAAAGAAGTACAAGCGTTATCCGATAAGTATGGACTTAAGGTTAATGCAAGCGCAAAAATAAGTGACATTTCTGTCGGAATGCAACAACGTGCAGAAATTTTGAAAACGCTTTATCGGGGAGCGGATATAGTAATTCTTGATGAACCTACTGCTGTTTTAACACCCCAGGAAATCACGGAATTAATGGATATAATGAGTTCATTAATTGCAGAAGGTAAATCCATTATTTTAATCACACATAAACTAAAGGAGATTATGCGAATATGCGACCGGTGTACAGTTATTCGTAAAGGGAAGGGGATCGATACCCTGGATGTAGCAACTACAACCGTTCATGAATTATCGTCCCTTATGGTTGGCCGTGAAGTTAGTTTTGAATTAGAAAAGAAACCTGCTAATCCGAAAGAAGCGGTTCTTAAAATTGATAATCTAGTTGTGAAAGATTCCCGAAAGATAGATAGGTTAAAGGGGTTAAATCTGGAAGTACGTGCTGGTGAAATAGTAGGAATTGCTGGCGTTGATGGGAATGGCCAGTCGGAATTAGTAGAGGCGATAACCGGGTTAACAAAATCTGAATCGGGATCTATCCAATTGAATGATAAGAATATTAAAAATTTATCACCGCGTAAAATAACAGAAAGCGGTGTCGCTCATATTCCACAAGACCGTCATAAGTTTGGACTGGTACTTGATTTTCCTATTGGAGAGAATATGGTCCTGCAAACATACTATCAGCAACCATTTTCTAGAAATAAAGTGTTGAATTATAAAAAATAGATGAAAAAGCCAACAAACTTATAGAAGAATATGATATTCGGACACCAAATACATATACACCTGCCAGGTCTCTATCAGGCGGTAATCAACAAAAGGCGATTATTAGTCGTGAAGTAGATCGTTCACCTGATTTATTAATAGCCTCACAACCAACAAGGGGGTTGGATGTTGGAGCCATCGAATTCATTCATAAAAAACTAATTGAAGAACGAGATAAAGGAAGGGCTGTTTTATTAATCTCTTTTGAATTAGATGAAATATTGGATGTAAGTGATCGTATCGCTGTGATTTTTGATGGTAAGGTTGTTGCTGATCTAAAACCAGCGGAAACAGATGAGCAAGAGTTAGGGTTATTAATGGCCGGAAGTAGCAAGAAAGAAAAGGCGGGTGGAGGGTAAATGACTTCAAATAAAGCGTTTAACATACTTGTTCCGATTATATCTGTATTTATTGGCCTTTTCGCAGGTGCTATTATCATGCTTATCTTCGGTTATAATCCGATTGAGGGTTATATGGCATTATGGCAAGGTGCTTTTGGAGACCTATATTTTATGGGGGAAACAATTCGACAAGTAACACCACTGTTATTAACCGGTCTTGCGGTGGCGTTTGCCTTTCGAGCAGGTTTGTTTAATATTGGTGCAGAAGGACAAGTTATTGTCGGTTGGCTGGTAGCGATCTGGATTGGCATCTCTATGGATGCGCCGATCTATATTCACTTACCTGTCGCTATAATAGTTGCAGCACTTGCAGGGGCCTTGTGGGGATTTATACCTGGTCTTCTGAAGGCAACCTTAGGTGTTCATGAGGTTATTGTAACCATTATGTTGAATTATGTAGCATTGTATAGTTCAAACGCTATCGTAAGAAGTGTACTATCGAATCATGAAGATAGAACTGATAATATTGCTGCTTCTGCCTCACTCGCTTCGGAATGGTTGCAAGGATTAACGTATTTTTCACGTATGCATTATGGGATTTTGATAGCTTTACTTATGGCAGCATTGATGTGGTTTATAATCGAACGGACAACAATCGGGTACGAGCTTAAATCTGTTGGCTTTAACCAACATGCATCCAAGTATGCTGGTATGAGTGTAAAAAGGAATATTATATTGGCTATGATTGTTTCTGGAGCTTTTGCAGGATTGGCTGGTTCCATGGAAGGTTTGGGAACATTTCAACATATGGCTGTTCAAAATGGCTTTACAAACTTAGGATTTGATGGGATAGCTGTTGCGTTATTGGGTGCAAATACCGCTTTTGGTGTGGTGCTGGCAGCTTTTTTATTCGGTGCACTAAAGGTTGGTGCTTTAAACATGCCAACAGAAGCCGGCGTACCTACTGAATTAGTAGATATCATCATTGCATTAATTATTTTCTCGATTGCATCAAGTTATATCATTCGCCTGGTTGTACTTCGCTTTAAAAAGGGGGGAAGTAAATGGGATTCGTTGAACTTTTACAATCGATTATTCCACCGGCACTTTTCTTTTCAGCCCCTCTGATATTTACAGCACTAGGTGGCGTATTTAGTGAAAGATCAGGCGTAGTAAACATTGGTTTAGAAGGTTTAATGGTAATGGGAGCCTTCGTGGGAATTGTATTTAATTTAGCATTTGCTGATGTTTTTGGCGTCTGGACCCCGTGGGTATCCATTATTATTGCTACCATTATTTCAGCGCTATTTTCCATTATTCATGCGGTGGCTGCTGTTTCTTTTAGGGCTAATCAAGTAGTAAGCGGTGTAGCAATCAATTTCTTAGCGTTAGGTCTAGGTGTTTTCTTAACAAAACAATGGTTTGGAAAGGGACAGACTGATATGGTATCCCAACCATTTTATACGACGGATATTCCCTTGTTGGCTAATATCCCAATTATCGGTCCTATATTGTTCCAAAATATATATGTATCATCCTATCTTGCCATTATACTCGCAATTGTAGCCTGGTATATATTATATAAGACACCATTTGGCTTACGTTTACGTGCTGTGGGAGAGCATCCAATGGCAGCAGATACAAATGGTATTAATGTTTCCAAAATGCGCTACATTGCAGTTATTGTTTCAGGTGCAATGGGAGGATTAGGCGGATCTGTATTCGCGCTTACGATCGCTTTAAACTTTTCTCACGCTACGATTGTTGGTCAGGGATTCATGGCACTTGCGGCAGTTATTTTTGGGAAGTGGCATCCACTGGGCGCAATGGGTGCAGCATTATTTTTTGGCTTTGCTCAAAGTTTGAGTGTGATTGGTGGGGGAATTCCGCTTCTTGCCGATGTGCCACAGGTGTTTTTGCTAATTGCACCATATGTCCTTACTATTCTTGCTTTAGCAGGCTTTATCGGTCGTGCTGAAGCTCCAGGGGCAAATGGAGAACCGTATATTAAAGGCAGCAGATAATATAATCAACCATGACACTGACTTGTTATCGATAGCAAGTCAGTGTTTTTTTGTTATAATGGATGACGAATGGTAAATATGTGCAGAATAAAGGTGACTACATCGTATTGGAGGATGTTTAATGAATAAGGTTGAAGAAAGAAAAGTCAATGAAAATGGATTGAATCTCCATTTTATTCAAAGTAAAAAGTTTAAAACAATGAATATTGTGGTTAAATTAAAAGCACCATTAACACGTGAGACGATAACCAATAGAGCATTACTACCCTATATTCTGAAACAAGGGACAAAAACGTATCCGAGCAGAAAGGAACTTCAATTGAAATTAGATGCGTTATATGGAGCAGTCCTTTCCATTGATGGAGCCAAAAAAGGCGAAAATCATGTTATTAGTATTCGTCTGGAGGTGGCAAATGAAAAGTTTATCCCGGAAGAATCATCTATTATGGATGAAGGAATTGCGTTAATGAGTGAACTTTTATTTCATCCGAATGCGTCCAATCATTCCTTTGAACCGAAAACGTTTAATCGGGAAAAAGACACCTTAAGACAAAGAATGAATTCCATTAAGGATAATAAAATGAGCTATGCCAATATGCGTTTAATTGACGAAATGTGTGAAGGGGAACCCTATCATATCCATGTACATGGATATGAAGAGGACTTAAATGCGATAACGAAAGAATCATTATATGACTATTATCAATCGATGCTCAGAGAAGATCAGTTGGATATCTACGTACTCGGTGATTTTGACGAAGCAAAAGTGAAGAAAAAAATTACCGAATCCATGAAACGACATACGTCAGATTCCAAACCGCAGCAAGAAATAATAACGAAGAATAATACGAAGCCGAAAGAAATCATCGAAGAGCAAAATATTCAACAGGCAAAATTGCATATAGGTTACCGAACAAATACGACATTTCATGATGAAGATTATTTCGCCCTTCATGTTTTTAATGGTATTTTTGGTGGGTTTCCTAGTTCGAAATTATTTATCAATGTGAGAGAAAAAAACAGTCTAGCTTACTATGCTGCCTCTCGATTTGAAAGCCATAAAGGTCTATTATTTGTTTTAAGCGGGATTGCTCCAAATGACTTTGAAAAGGCCAGAGATATTATAAAACTGCAAATGAAGGAAATGAAAGATGGCAATTTTACGGAAACTGAAATAAATGAAACGAAAGAATTAATCGTTAATCAGTTATTGGAAACAATGGATAATCCACAGGGTTTAATTGAACTTCTGTATCAACAAGTGCTGGGAGAGAAAGAATTGAATCCAGAGGAATTAATTGCAACTATTAAAACAGTAACCAAAGACAATGTTGTGGAAGTTGCGAATAAAATAGAAGAAGATACAGTTTACCTATTAACAAGTGAGGGAGGAAAGTCCGATGCATAAACAAACGTACAGTGATATTTCGGAAACCTTATATGCAGCAAAATTGGAGAATGGGTTATCCGTTTATTTATTGCCAAAACATGAGATGGCTAAAACATACGGCGTATTCTCAACAAATTATGGGTCCATTGATCAGACGTTTACTCCAATTGGAGAAAGTGGAAAAATTACAGTTCCAGAAGGAGTCGCTCATTTTTTAGAGCATAAATTATTTGAAAAAGAGGACAGAGATGTTTTTGCAGATTTTGGAAAACAAGCCGCTTCTCCAAATGCCTATACCTCATTTACGAAAACAGCTTATTTATTTGCTGCTACCAATCATATTGAAAAAAATGTAGAGACATTAATTGATTTCGTTCAGGATCCCTATTTTTCAGAGGAATCCGTTGAAAAGGAAAAAGGAATTATTGCACAAGAAATCAAGATGTATGATGATCAGCCGGATTCACAATCATTCATGGGGACAATGAAAGCCCTGTTTCAAAATCATCCTGTAAATATAGATATAGCAGGTACGGTGGATTCCATTAACACGATTACAAAAGATGATTTGTATACTTGTTATAACACGTTTTATCATCCGGAGAATATGACATTATTTATTGCTGGAAATTTTGATGCTGATAGTATGATGAATTTGATTCAATCAAATCAACAAGCAAAAGAGTTTAAGAAGATGGATCATATAGAAAGAGAATTTCCGGATGAGCCAACAGAAGTTGCTATGAAAGAAAATAAACTTGTCATGCCGGTATCTATTCCGAAATGTACCATTGGAATTAAGGAATTATCCACTGCATTAAAAGGAGAGGCATTTTTGAAAAAGGATTTACTGCAAGGTATGATTATGGATCATTACTTTTCCAAAGGCGGGACATTTTATCAAATGTTATATAATGAAGCGCTTATTGATGGCAGTTTCTTTTTTGAGACCAATTTAGAGAAGAATTTCGGATATTCTTTAATAGGAAGTAATACGGATCGACCGGATGAATTCGCAGGGAAGGTGAAAGAACTATTATTGTCAACAAATACCGCATCGATTACAATGGAAGAATTGGAGCGTATGAAGAAAAAACAAATCGGTCAATTATTACGTGCAATGAATTCGTTGGAATTTATTGCAAATCAATATATTCATTATCATACGCTGGATATCGATTTATTTGAAGTGATTCCTACCCTACAATCCATAACACTTCAGGAAGTAAATGACTTCGTACAAGATTGGATCAAGGAAGATCGTATATCTGTATGTACTATAGCTGCGGAGTAAGGAGACAACATGGAGGGGAATGTATTAATTATCGGTGCGAGTGGAGATATTGGTGTATCAATAGCTGAACGATTGGCAAATGACGGATACCAACTACTGCTGCATTATAATAAAAATAAAAAAGTAATTGATGATTTTAGCAAAAAGGTTGATAAAGAAAGCCTGCTCACTGTCATACAAGCAGATTTAAAAAATGATACCATGATAAAAGATTTTCTAAACAAGCTTGTATTCCCGGTGGATTCTATTATTTTTGCTGGCGGTGCAGCGCATTTCGGCATTTTCCAGGATATCACAGAGCAAATAATGGATGAAATGCTCACCCTGCATGTGAAGGCACCATGGATGATTACACATCACTTATTACCTGAAATGATTCAACGAAAGTCCGGTAACATCATTTTCATAACATCCCTGTGGGGGATATTGGTGCAAGCGATGAAGTTGTTTATTCTTCGGTAAAAGGAGCACAAAATAGCTTTGTGAAGTCCTTAGCCAAAGAGGTTGCACCTAGTGGGATCTCCGTTAATGCTATTAGCCCAGGTTATATTGAAACAAAAATGAACAATCATTTAACCGAAAATGAGAAAGCAGCACTTATTGCCGAGATTCCGATCAATCGTGCCGGTTTACCTAGTGAAATTGCTCATACCGTTAGTTTCTTATTGGATAAGCAGTCGAATTATATTCAAGGTGAAATCATTCATGTAAATGGGGCCTGGAAGTAAAACGATTGATTTCTTTCATCATGTATAAACGATAAAAAAATTCAAATACTATACATGAAAAATGGAAGGAGGCTTTTGTATGTCAGTACTGGATAATTTTGATTCATGGAAGGGCTTTTTGGCCAGCAGACTTGAGCAGGCAGAGCAACAAGGAATGAGTGAGCAAACAATTACCAACGTAGCTGGTGAGGTTGGAGATTATCTTGCCAGCAATGTGGAAGCAAAAAATGAAGAAGAAGCAGTGTTAAGAGAATTGTGGAATGCTGCTTCAGAAGACGAACAAAAGGCGATTGCCAATACCATGATAAAAATGGTGAAAAATCAAGAAAATACAAATTAAAGCTGCATGATTGAAGGAGAAGCTGTATAATTATATATATAGCTTCTTTCTTTATTAATGAAGCTTTTATGGAACTCTTTTCACCTACATTAAAATCATTTATGATATAGACATATTTATTGTTTTTTTATGTTATTATAGGATAGAGTATGCGTTTAAAGGAGCTAATTATGGGGAAAACAGAATGGTACCTTGAATACGAAATTCAATACAACCGTCCTGGACTACTTGGTGATATATCTTCTTTATTAGGGATGTTATCTATTAATATTATAACCATCAATGGAATAGAGGATTCCAAAAGAGGAATATTAATTCTTTCCCAATATGATGAAAATATTACCCGTTTAAAGTCTATATTGGATACAATGGATACAATCAAAGTAATGAAAATACGCAAGCCAAAGCTTCGGGATAAATTGGCTGTACGGCATGGAAAATATATTCAGAGGGATACCAATGATCGGAAGACAATCCGTTTCGTACGTGACGAATTAGGAATATTGGTGGACTTTATGGCAGAGCTATGTAAAAAGGAAGAGCATAAATTAATCGGTATTCGCGGAATGCCTCGCGTTGGTAAAACAGAGTCGATCGTTGCTGCAAGTGTCTCTGCAAATAAGCGCTGGTTATTTGTGTCCAGTACACTTTTGAAACAAACCGTGCGCAGCCAATTGATTGAAGGTGAATACAATCCAGATAATATCTATATTATTGATGGGGTTGTTTCCAGTAGGCGCTCGGAAGATGAAAAACATTGGCAACTAATTCGGGAAATTATGCAGCTTCCTTCTATAAAAATAGTAGAGCATCCAGATGTTTTTGTACAGACAACAGCGTATACGATGGATGATTTTGATTATATTATTGAATTGCGTAGTGATGAAAATGAAGAGATTACATATGAACCTATTGAAAGGCAGCAATTCAGACAAAGTGACGGATTTTCTATGTTTGATTTTTGAAATGGATGGTGTTATTTATGGAAATAGGAGAAAGGCTAAGGGAAGCTAGAGAAACAAAAGATCTATCTTTGGACAGTTTACAGGAAACAACGAAGATACAGAAAAGGTATTTAGTTGCTATTGAAGAGGGGAATTTCCATATTCTCCCAGGCAAATTCTACGCTAGAGCATTTATTAAAGAATATGCTAATGCTGTAGGTTTAGATCCAAATGAATTGTTGGAAGAATACAAAGAAGAGGTGCCTAAAACGGAAGAAGAAAATGATGCACCATATACGCGAATACAGCGTACCCGAAAAGAAAGCAACGCAGAAAAAAGCCCGGCTATTTTTTCGCGTTTGCCTACGATAATTGTTATACTATTAGTCATTGGTATTATCCTAGCAGCTTGGTTTTTCTATATGCAGTCAACTTCCGGTAGTGATGAAGCTGATTCGCAGGAAGATCAAAATGATAATGAAGAAATTATAATTAATAATCCGGATGATGATCAGGACAACAGTGAAGAAGATGCGGCGGATGAATCAAACGAAGCGACGGAAGAAGACGCGGAAGAGGATGCATCAGAGGAAGAGGATGCAGAAGCAGAGTCAGAAGCAGAATTATCTTTAGCTGAAGAAGGGACGGGCAGTCCACCTGAATCTACATTTGATTTCACAGATACTGGCGAAGAAATTACTCTTACATTGGAGTCCAGCGGCAATACGTGGCTTGATGTTCAAAATGGAGATGGTGAATCTTTTTACAGCCAGGAATTTTCTGAAGATGAATCACCGATGGAATTCGATATGTCCGATGAGGAAAGAATTTATTTAAGTATCGGAAATGTGTCTGATCTTACGGTGACGATTAATGGGACAGAACTAGAATATCCAATTGACCCCGATGAAGAAGTATTTCAAAAAATATGGATCAATATGGATAGCGAAACATAAATAATCAGTATAGACCCTTCCCTTTATGTGATGTGGAAGGGTTTTATACCTGACATGATACTAGGAGGAAGGGAAGAGTCATGAATATACCAAATAAGATCACCATTTCACGTATTTTTTTAATCCCTATATTTATTATTTTATTAAGCGTTCCTTTTGATTGGGGAGAATGGAATATTGGCGGCAGTCAGCTCCCTGTTTCTCACTTCGCAGCAGCTTTACTTTTCATCATCGCCTCGACAACGGATTGGGTCGACGGCTATTACGCTAGGAAGTACAACCTTGTAACAAATTTAGGGAAGTTCCTGGACCCCCTGGCAGATAAATTACTCGTTACAGCAGCATTCATTTTGCTAGTAGAAATGGGACTAGCACCAGCATGGGTTGTTATTCTTATTATCAGCAGAGAGCTTGCTGTAACAGGACTCAGATTAGTTGCTGCTGGTGAAGGAATAGTGCTTGCGGCGAGCAATATGGGTAAATTAAAAACAGTGACACAAATCGTTGCAATCGCAGCTTTACTGCTCCATAATTTTCCGTTTGCTTATATTGGGTTTCCATTCGCTCAGGTAATGCTTTATATTGCATTATTCTTTACAGTATATTCTGGTTATGATTATTTTGTGAAAAATTGGCATGTTATGAGGGATTCTAAATAATGAAAAATGTAAAGTCGGAAATTATTGCAGTAGGTACAGAATTGTTATTAGGGCAAATTGCAAATACAAATGCGCAATGGCTGTCGGAGCGTCTCGCACTATACGGGATTAATGTCTACAATCATACAGTAGTAGGGGATAATCTACAACGTGTGGAAGATGCTTTTTCCCAAGCGCATGATCGTTCAGATATTGTCATAGTCACAGGAGGACTTGGACCAACCGAAGATGACTTAACCCGTGAGGCATTCCAGCGTATAAGTCATTTGGAACTGGTGGAGCACCCACCTTCTATGAAAAAAATAGAAACATTCTTTGCAAAGCAAGAATCAGTGATGACACCAAATAATCGAAAGCAAGCGCGGGTCTTTAAAGACGCTTATGTACTTAATAATCAGGTTGGGATGGCACCGGGAATGATTATCACACATGGTAGTACAACCTGGATCTTCCTGCCTGGTGTCCCGAGAGAAATGAAACAACTTGTTACAAATGATGTATTTCCTTACCTTCAAAAGTTGATTGGAAATGAAGAAATTATTAAATCAACGGTTCTAAAATTCATCGGTATTGGTGAATCAGCTCTCGAGCATGAATTACGTGATATCATTCAACATCAAAGTAATCCAACGATTGCGCCATTGGCACAAGATGAGGGTGTGGTCATTCGTCTCACAGCAAAAGAAAGATCCGAGGAAAAAGTGAATGATTTACTTGAGAATATGAAGCAGCAAATTTTAGCAAAAGTTGGTTCTCATTTTTATGGTGTTGATAATGAAAGATTAGAAAATCAGGTTATTTCTCTTTTAAAAAAACAAAACAAACGTATTGCAGCAGCTGAGAGTTTAACAGGTGGTATGTTTACAGATAAACTTATTACCGTGGAGGGTGCCTCTTCCGTTTGTCGTGGCGGTATTGTCTGTTATGACACCAAAGTAAAACAGGATGTGCTTGATGTTTCTAATGCGGTCATAGAAAAGAAAGGCGTAGTGAGTGCAGAATGTGCTCTTGAAATGGCTGATCATGTACGCAGAAAATTGGATGCTTCTATTGGAATAAGTTTTACGGGAGTAGCTGGACCAGATGAAGTAGAAGGAAAACCGACAGGGACGGTTTATATTGCCATTGCTCAAGATGCAGGCGACCAAACGATTGAAAAATTCACTTTTCAAGGCACTCGTAATGCAGTTAGAAAGAGAGCAACACTAAAAGGGCTTGAAATTCTTTTTAATTATTTAAAATGATAAAATTAGGGGATTTTTTTGTTGAAATTCATTTTTTACGTTCCCTGTTTTACTTTATAATTCTATTTTTCACTGAAAAATACGGATAAAATCAGAGAACATTTATTCGATTTTTTCTTGGCAAATCTTTAAAAACGATGTATGATGTAAATAGGTACTAAAAGGAGGCAAATACGTTGAGTGATAAAAAACAGGCATTAGACATGGCGCTAAAGCAAATAGAAAAGCAATTTGGCAAAGGGTCAATTATGAAACTCGGGGAACAGGCTGCACAAAAGGTAGCAACAATTCCAAGCGGATCACTAGCTCTAGACGTAGCACTGGGAATAGGCGGATATCCTAGAGGTAGAGTAGTAGAAATATATGGCCCTGAATCATCGGGTAAGACGACTGTAGCTTTACATGCTATTGCAGAAGCACAGCGAAAAGGTGGACAGGCAGCTTTTATCGATGCTGAACATGCGCTTGATCCAACATATGCAAGAGCATTGGGTGTAGATATTGAAGAATTACTCCTATCACAACCTGATACGGGTGAGCAGGCACTTGAAATTGCTGAGGCGCTTGTTCGAAGTGGTGCGGTTGATATAGTTGTTGTGGATTCCGTAGCGGCATTAGTTCCAAAAGCGGAGATTGAAGGAGATATGGGTGATGCACATGTAGGTTTACAAGCACGTCTTATGTCTCAAGCTCTAAGAAAGCTTTCAGGGTCCATTAATAAATCCCATACGACTGCTGTATTCATTAATCAGATACGTGAAAAAGTAGGTGTTATGTTTGGCAATCCGGAGACAACGCCTGGTGGACGTGCGCTGAAATTCTATGCATCTGTTCGTTTGGAAGTTCGTCGCGCTGAAACGCTAAAACAGGGTAATGAAATTATGGGAAATAGGGCTAGAATAAAAGTAGTTAAAAATAAAGTAGCGCCGCCATTCAAGCAAGCGGAAGTAGATATCATGTATGGACAGGGAATTTCAAAAGAAGGGGAAATTCTTGATATTGGCTCTGACTTGGATATTGTTCAAAAAAGTGGTGCATGGTATTCCTATAATGGAGAAAGACTAGGTCAAGGCCGAGAAAATTCCAAACAATATTTTAAAGACCATCAGGAGATGATGGCAGAAGTTCATGAAGCCATTCGAGAATATTATAATTTAGATGGTACGGAAAAAGAAGAAAAACAAGAAGGAAATGAGCAACAAGAAGAAGGACAGGAAAGTATGGACATATAATAGTTGTCGAAGTGAGTAATCAATCCTTTACTGGTATCCGGTAGAGGATTGATTTTTGATCTTCGTTCGCGTAATTCTTGTAAGATTACTTGTGACGTTTCCTTGACAATAGTCATGTAGACAATTAAAATTAACATGTATAATTTTATAATTTCTATTATAAGATATATTAATTATTTATGCATTGATCATGGTACATGCCGACAAATAATGAATTGTACAACTTTATAGCAATAGGAGGTGAAATCATGGACAATCCTTTAATCATCTCCATTTTGCTTGCTCTAATCCTAATCGTCGGTATTGTTGTTGGTTATCTGATTCGTAAATCTATTGCGGAAGCTAAGATTTCCAGTGCGGAAAATTTAGCAAAACAAATAGTTGATGAGGCGCATCGAAACGCAGATACCTCTAAAAAGGAGGCACTTCTTGAGGCGAAAGATGAAAATCATAAACTTCGCCAGCAAACAGAAGAAGAATTACGTGAAAGACGTTCAGAAACACAAAAGCAAGAAAATCGTCTGATGCAAAAAGAAGAAAATTTGGACAGAAAAAGTGAAACACTGGACGAGCGTGAGCTCTTGTTAGAGAAAAAGGAACAATCACTAACAGAAAAACAACAACAAATTGAAGAAATGGAAAGCAAAGTGGAAGCTATGAAACAAGAGCAGCAAACTGAGCTTGAGCGCATTTCAGGATATACGACGGACCAAGCAAAACAAGTTATTTTAGAGCGGATCGAAAAAGAAGTGACACATGAGTCAGCATTAATGGTTAAGGAAGCTGAAAACCGTGCCAAAGAAGAGGCTGACAAAAAGGCAAAAGACATTCTTTCGCTAGCCTTACAGCGTTGTGCTGCAGACCACGTTGCTGAAACAACAGTATCAGTAGTAAACCTTCCTAACGATGAGATGAAAGGTCGTATCATCGGACGTGAAGGACGTAATATACGAACGCTGGAAACCTTAACTGGTATTGATTTAATTATTGATGATACACCGGAAGCGGTAATTTTATCTGGTTTTGATCCGATACGACGGGAAACTGCTCGTATGGCATTGGAAAAACTGGTACAAGATGGCAGAATACACCCAGCCAGAATTGAGGAAATGGTGGATAAAGCCAGACGTGAGGTTGATGAATATATACGGGAAACTGGAGAAGAAACAACATTCGAGGTTGGAATACATGGTCTGCATCCAGACTTAATCAAAATACTCGGTCGTCTAAAATATCGTACAAGTTATGGCCAAAATGTCCTGAAGCACTCAACAGAGGTTGCCTACCTCTCTGGTTTACTGGCTGCTGAATTAGGTGAAGATATAACGTTAGCAAAAAGAGCCGGCTTACTTCATGATATAGGAAAAGCAATTGATCATGAAGTGGAAGGCAGTCATGTTGAAATCGGTAAAGAGCTTGGAATAAAGTACAAGGAGCATGAGGTAGTTATTAATGCCATCGCTTCTCACCATGGCGATGAGGAAGCAACTTCCGTCATTTCTGTATTGGTAGCTGCAGCTGATGCATTATCTGCTGCACGTCCTGGTGCAAGAAGTGAGACATTGGAAAATTACGTTAAACGTTTGGAAAAGCTTGAAGAAATTTCGGAGTCCTTTGCAGGGGTAGAGAAATCCTTTGCAATTCAAGCTGGAAGAGAGATCCGAATTATGGTTAAACCTGATGAAATCGATGATATTGAATCCGTAAGCATTGCTCGGGATATTCGAAAACGGATTGAAGGAGAACTTGATTATCCAGGTCATATTAAAGTAACCGTTATAAGAGAAACAAGATCAGTTGAATATGCGAAATAAAAGCGATCATTTTGATCGCTTTTATTTTTATTAAGGAATGTTTTTTGACAATACATAAGCATTATGAAAAACTAATATTATAATAAAAGAGAAGGATGATCGAACCAATGAAAATTTTATTCATAGGAGATGTGGTCGGTTCCCCAGGCAGGGATATGGTGCAAGATTATTTACCAAAATTAAAAGAAAAGTACCGTCCGCACATGACAATTATTAATGGAGAAAATGCAGCGTCCGGAAAAGGAATAACAGAGAAAATCTATAAGCAATTTTTAGAGTCGGGTGCTCAAGTAATTACAATGGGAAATCATACATGGGATAAAAAAGAGATTTTTGAATTTATTGAAGATGCAACGTACATGATCAGACCGGCAAATTTTCCTGAGGGAACTCCTGGCAAAGGGTTGGTATTTGTAAATATAAACGGGGTAGAAATAGCTGTTATCAATCTGCAGGGACGCACATTCCTTCCGGCCATTGATGATCCATTTCGCAAAGTGGATAAGCTGATCGATGAAGCCAAAAAACGCACAAATATTATTTTTATTGATTTTCACGGGGAAGCAACAAGTGAAAAACAGGCAATGGGTTGGTATACAGATGGAAGAGTGAGTGCAGTTGTCGGTACACATACGCACACTCAAACAGCGGATGAACGTATTTTACCAGAAGGAACTGCATATATTTCAGATGTGGGGATGACGGGTTCCTATGATGGCATATTGGGTATGGAGAGAGAAGCAGTGTTGAAACGCTTTTTAACGTCTTTACCGGTACGTTTTGAAATTAATAAAAAGGGTAGAAAACAACTAAATGGCTTTATCGTTTCTATTGATAAAAATAGCGGAAAGGCAATGAAAGTAGAACGTATTTTAATAAATGATGATCACCCATTCTTCGGCTGATTAATTGAATCTTTCGAATTATTGATGCATAATAGGGAATAAGCTAACATCTCCAGGAATATAGTAGCAATAGAACTACATTAGTAAATGAAGGAGGTACTAGTAATGGACGTATTAAAAGTTTCAGCTAAATCAAATCCAAATTCAGTAGCAGGCGCACTTGCAAATGTACTACGTGAAAATGGCTCAGCGGAGATGCAGGCAATTGGTGCTGGTGCGTTAAACCAGTCCGTTAAAGCGGTTGCCATAGCTAGAGGATTTGTGGCACCAAGTGGAGTCGATTTAATTTGTATACCGGCATTTACCGATATTATGATCGATAATGAAGAAAGAACAGCAATTAAGTTAATTGTAGAGCCTAGATAGATGTGAAAAGAAATGGACTTTAGTGTTACGCAGAAGCGTAGCACTATTTTTTAATTTCCATGTCATATACCGGAAGTTTTTATTTGCGCTTAACCAGCATGTATTGTTTAATTTATATATAGCCTTTATACTGGACGGGTAAGCTAATGTTAATTTCTATAAAAAGAAAGGAAATTCGTTATGAATGAACAACAACGAAAAGAACAGTCGCAAATAAAGCAGGAAAATTCCGCGGACATAAAATCCGGTCAGGATAAACCCTTGCATGAGAAAACGAGCGCGGATTTTGCAAAGTATTTTGAGACAACCTATGAACCACCGAATTTGAACAAAGCACGTAAACGTGGTCGGGATCAGGTAAATGTTCACTATGACTTCCGAATTCCAGAAGATATGGAAAACATAGGTAAAGGAAAAAAATTCTTAATCCGTACATATGGTTGTCAAATGAATGAACACGATACAGAAGTGATGGCTGGTATTTTAACGGAAATGGGTTATGAAGCAACGTTCGATACCAATGAAGCAGATATCATTTTATTAAACACATGTGCAATTAGAGAAAATGCGGAAAATAAAGTATTCGGAGAAATCGGTCACTTAAAACCGCTTAAATTAGAAAATCCGGATTTGATTTTAGGTGTTTGTGGCTGTATGTCACAGGAAGAATCTGTCGTAAATAAAATTTTGGAGAAGCATCAGCATGTGGATTTAATTTTTGGGACGCATAATATTCATCGCTTGCCGCATTTAGTAAAAGAAGCAATGTTTGGCAAGGAGAAAATTGTGGAGGTATGGTCCAAAGAGGGGGACATTATTGAAAACCTTCCAAAGGTCCGCAAAGGAAAAATTAAAGCATGGGTGAATATCATGTATGGCTGTGATAAATTCTGTACCTACTGTATTGTACCAATGACGCGTGGGAAAGAGCGTAGTCGCAGTCCGGAGGATATTATTCAGGAAGTTCGGCATTTGGCTGCCCAAGGCTATCAGGAAGTTACACTACTCGGACAAAATGTGAATGCATATGGAAAAGACTTTGAAGGGATGACTTATGGTCTGGGTGATTTAATGGATGATATTCATAAAATTGACATACCACGAGTTCGTTTTACAACATCACATCCTAGAGATTTTGATGATCGTTTGATTGAAGTGTTAGCTCAAGGTGGTAATCTTCTGGACCATATCCATTTGCCCGTACAGTCAGGTAGTAGTGAAGTGTTAAAACGCATGAACCGTAAATATACTCGGGAGGATTATTTAGAGCTGGTTCGTAAGATTCGTCAAGCCATTCCAAACGCAACACTCACCACCGACATCATCGTTGGATTCCCAAATGAAACGGAAGAGCAATTTGAAGAGACAATGACACTGGTGGAAGAAGTTGGCTTTGAGGCAGCTTTTACATTCATTTATTCCCCGCGTGATGGCACACCAGCTGCACGAAAAAAAGACGATGTGCCTGAAGATGTGAAGAAACAGCGTCTGTACCGTTTGAATGAACTTGTGAACAAACAATCTGCCGCGTCCATGAAATCGTATGATGGAGAGATCGTTCAAGTACTTGTTGAAGGTGAAAGTAAAAAGGACCCTGATGTTCTTGCTGGCTATACAACAAAGAATAAACTTGTAAACTTCAAAGGGCCTAAATCATCAATTGGAAAAATTGTTGATGTTAAAATTACAGAATCCAAAACATGGTCATTAAATGGTATAATGGCAGAAACTACAGCAGAGGTGAACTAAGATGGCCGAATACACAAGAGCCCAAGTACTGGATGAAGCAAAGAAATTAGCAGATATGCTTGCAAGTACAGAAGAAATAGATCGTTTTAAACAAGTGGAAGCTAAGATAAATGATAATAAAAAAGTGCAGCAATTAATAACAAAAATAAAAACACTACAAAAACAAGCCGTAAACTTTCAAGCATACGAAAAAAAAGAAGCCTTGAAAAAAGTGGAAGCTGAAATAGACCGGCTTCAGGAGGAAATTGATGAAATTCCTGTGGTACAGGAATTTAAAGAATCGCAGGTTGTCGTAAACGATGTATTACAGTTGGTATCCGGCACGATTGCTAGAGAAGTTACCAATAATGTCATTGAGTCGACCGGCGGCGATATTCTTGCGGGAGAAACAGGATCCAAAGCAAAGAAAAGCACATCAAGTTGTCACTAGAATAATTATAACCAGGGAGGAAGAGATATCTTTTCTCACCTGGTTTTTATTTATTTTACCCCCTAATACCTTATCTTTCCGTGCTTTTAAAAATTAGCTATGCACTTTAGGTATTTGTCTTGCATAAAATGACAATGAAAAAAGAGGAGGTAAAAGTAGTTATGACTTTTCTTGAAAAAGACTATAGAGAAATCATTACAAAAGCTGTCTGTGGTAAGGGACGGAAGTTTACGCAAGCCAGCCATACCATCGCACCATCCCATCGGCCTTCGAGTATTTTGGGTTGCTGGGTGATCAATCATTTATATAACGCTAAGAAAAAATCAGATGATGAAGTGGAAGTTAATGGTAGCTATGACATAAATATTTGGTATTCGTATAATGATAATACGAAAACAGAAGTCGTTACAGAAAGAGTAACTTATAGTGATATTATTCCGCTTTCTGTTATGGATGATAACTGCATCAATGATGAGTATGATGTTATTGCCAAAGTAATTCAGCAACCAAATTGTCTGGAGTGCAAAATTGCTAGTAAAGGACAGAAAATTACCGTTGAAATCGAAAGGGAATTTGTCGTGCAAGTTATAGGTGAAACCAAGATAAGTGTGAAAGTTAATCCAAAGTGGGATAAAGACGATGAAGATGATGAGGGCTGGGATTTCAAATTAACCGATGATGAGTTAAGCGACGTGGAAGCCGATTTTTTAAATGAAAAAGACTAACTGGATTACGAGGGAGAAACTTCCTCGTAATTTTTCTGTCTCGATTATCTACTTTAGAATATGGTATAATTACATAAGTATATATAGGCTTTTGGAGGGTTCATTATGGAAAAACATACACCAATGATGGAGCAATATTTGGAAATTAAAGCAGAACATAAGGATGCCTTCCTGTTTTTTCGCTTAGGTGATTTTTACGAAATGTTCTTTGATGATGCAATTAATGCTGCAAGGGAATTAGAAATTACACTTACACAACGAGATCCCGGACAAAAGGAACCAATACCGATGTGCGGGGTTCCTTATCACTCAGCGAGCAATTACATAAAAACATTAATAGAAAAAGGTTATAAAGTAGCAATATGTGAACAAGTGGAAGATCCAAAAGAAGCAAAAGGTGTCGTAAAAAGAGAAGTCGTACAGCTAATTACACCAGGAACGGTTATGGAAAGCAATATGCTAAGTGATGGTGAGAATAATTACATTGCAAGTCTTTCCCACTTTAGCGATGGCTCTTATGTCATTGTATACAATGATTTATCTACAGGGGAAAATCGGATTGCCCTTATTACGAACGGCTGGGATGGGGTCATACACGAATTATATAATCAGCCAATCAAAGAAATTGTTATTTCTACTAATTTACCCCAAGATTTACAAGAACAACTACGTGATCGCCTGCAAGTAACTTTATCCTATCAGGATGAGGTTACATTCAGTGCGGAATTTCGCTCCTTGAGTGGGAATTTAAATGATGAACGTCTAATGCAAGCCTTTAGCCGCCTGTTGAACTATATACAGCATACTCAAAAGCGATCACTTGATCATTTGCAGCAAGCTATGGTGATTGAGTTAAATGATTACTTATCACTTGATATGTACTCCAAGCGGAACCTAGAATTAACAGAAACCATACGGAAAAAAGGAAAACGTGGGAGTTTATTATGGGTTCTTGACCAAACAGTGACAGCCATGGGCTCTCGAATGTTGAAAAAGTGGCTGGAACGTCCTTTATTGAACCGAGGTCAGATTGAACAACGACTTGAAATTGTGGAAGGTTTTTATCAAGGATTCATGGAGCGGGATACGTTGCGGGAAATATTAAAATCAGTCTATGATTTGGAGCGTCTTGCAGGTCGAATTGCTTTTGGTAATGTAAATGCACGTGATCTTATTCAATTAAAACAATCGCTTCAACGAATTCCTGAGTTAAAATTATTGTTGGCGCAATTTGGGAGTGGTGAAATTAACCTTTTAGCTGACGATCTCGTTGTTCCTAACCATATCGTAGATCTATTACATGAAAGTTTAGTAGATGATCCACCATTATCTATTAAAGAAGGTTCACTTATGAAGGACGGCTATAGTGAGCAGCTTGATACATACCGAGATGCTTCAAGAAATGGAAAACAGTGGATTGCGCAGCTGGAACAAAAAGAGAAGCAGGAAACAGGTATTAAGTCACTTAAAATAGGTTATAATCGTGTGTTTGGTTACTATATCGAAGTCACTAAGGCAAATTTGCATCTGTTGCCTGAAGGAAGATATGAACGGAAACAGACACTGACAAATGCAGAACGTTATATTACACCGGAGTTAAAGGAAAAAGAACAGCTTATATTAGAAGCAGAGGAAAAGAGTGTAGATCTCGAATACAATTTATTTATCGAGATTCGCGAACAAATGAAGGAATATATCCCCAGTCTGCAACACCTGGCTGATGCAGTTAGTGCGATTGATGTGTTACAAGCATTTGCAACCGTAAGTGAAGCAAATAATTACAAGCGTCCTACATTTGTAGATAACCAATTATCCATTAAGAATGGACGTCATCCTGTGGTAGAGCAGGTTATGAAAGAAGGATCATTTGTTCCAAACGATATTTCCTTAAATAATAACAAGAATATATTGTTAATAACTGGGCCGAATATGTCAGGAAAGAGTACGTATATGCGTCAACTGGCGTTAACAGTAATTATGGGGCAGATCGGTTGTTTTGTACCAAGCGACGAAGCGGAACTTATTATATTTGATCAAATCTTTACAAGGATTGGGGCTGCAGATGACCTTGTTTCAGGACAAAGCACATTTATGGTGGAAATGCTGGAAGCAAATCATGCAATAGTTAATGCAACAGACAGAAGCTTAATTTTACTGGATGAAATCGGACGCGGGACAAGCACATATGATGGGATGGCTTTGGCACAAGCCATTGTAGAATACATTCATAATAACATTCATGCAAAGACACTTTTTTCTACACACTATCATGAGTTAACGACACTGGAAGACTCCTTATCGAGTTTGAAAAATATTCATGTTCGAGCGGAGGAACATGAAGGCAATGTGGTTTTCTTACATCAGATTAAAGAGGGTGCTGCAGATGAAAGTTATGGTATCCAGGTAGCGAAACTGGCCGATCTACCGCAGGATTTAATTGAACGCGCTAGTTCTATTTTGGAGCAATTGGAAAGGAATGATAAGCCTAAACCCGAGACTGAAAAAATAGAGTCCGGCCAACTTTCTTTTTTTGTTGAAGAAAAGAAGCCAGCCAAGAAGGCAAAGCCTGCTCATTCCAATGAAAAAGTTATAAATGAATTAAGGCAGATGAATTTATTCGAAATGACACCATTAGAAGCAATGAACACATTATATAAGTTGCAAAAAGACGCTAAAAAGTAGTTTTAGCTGTATAGGAGAGGATTGTTTGCATGGAAATCGTACAAATGCCTGATAGGTTAGCTAATAAAATAGCAGCTGGTGAAGTAGTTGAGAGACCTGCATCTGTTGTGAAAGAATTAGTTGAAAATAGTATTGATGCAAACAGTGCATGGATAAAAGTAGAAATTGCTGAAGCAGGACTAGATCATATTAAAATAACGGATGATGGGGATGGTATGTCTGAAGAAGATGGTGAAAGAGCATTTTTACCACATGCTACAAGTAAAATAAAAGATGAGAACGACTTACTCCATGTAAAAACCCTTGGTTTCCGTGGCGAAGCACTTGCCAGTATCGCATCTGTTAGCCGATTGACGATCAGAACTTCCCAAGGGAATAGAGCTGGTATAAAGCTATCTCTAGAAGGTGGAAGCATTATAGAAAAAGCAAAAAGCGATGCCCGTAAAGGATCAGAGGTATTGGTTGAAGATTTATTTTATAATACACCGGCACGCTTAAAATATATGAAGAGTATTCATACAGAACTTGGACACATCACAGATCTACTTAACCGATTGGCATTAGCTCATCCTGAAATTCGATTTGAAGTAACCCATAACGGCAAAGGTTTATTTAAAACTGCTGGTAGCGGCGATATCTTACAAGTTATTTCACAAGTTTATGGGATGAATACAGCGAGAAAAATGTTGCCGGTTCATCAGGAAACACTCGATTTTTCCATTGAAGGCTATATTGCTAAGCCGGAAGTAACAAGGGCATCACGATCCTATATTTCTACCATTATTAATGGTCGGTATATTAAAAGCATCCCCTTAACGAAAGCAATCATGCAGGGATATCATACACTATTACCAATTGGACGTTCACCGATTGTTATACTTACTATTCGTATGGATCCTGTTTTGGTAGATGTCAATGTACATCCGACAAAATTGGAGGTGCGTTTTAGTAAAGAAAAAGAACTATTTGCAGCAGTTGAAGAAATGATAAGAAATAAATTTCGCGAGACTACGTTAATTCCGGATATGGAACCGACCCAAGTAAAGAAAGAGAAATCGGAGCAGCATATCATGCAATTTGAGGAAACAGCTAAACCAATGGATTGGGATGCAAAGCCACAAGTTCATGAACAACAATCTAACCTGGGTAGCAAAGAGCAATATGATTTTGAACTGCCATCCAGTGAGACCCCTTCTACCACGTGGGAGGTTGAATATACACAACCTCCACAAGAAGGAACAAACATTCACCAAGAAGGGGTAAATAAACAACGTATTCCTACCATGTATCCAATTGGTCAGGCTCAAGGGACCTATATTTTAGCTCAAAATGAAAATGGTTTATATATGATTGATCAGCATGCTGCTCAGGAAAGGATTAAATATGAATTTTTTAAGAAAAAATTAGGGGAAACAAATAACGAATTACAGGAATTGCTACTCCCACTAACATTTGAATTTTCTAAGCAGGAATCCATTTTTATCGAACAGTATAAAAAGGAACTCGAAAAAGCAGGTTTATTCTTTGAATCTTTTGGCCACCAAACTTATGTCATTCGTTCCCACCCGAATTGGTTCCCAAAGGGTTTTGAAGAAGAGGTCATCCGAGAAATGATTGAGCAAATTATGCAGGAGGAAAAAATTAATGTAGAAAAGATACGGGAAGATGCAGCGACTTTAATGTCCTGCAAACGCTCCATAAAAGCAAATCATTATTTGAATCAGGATGAGATGTTTCAATTGTTGGAAGACTTACGAAAATCCATTGACCCATTTACATGTCCGCATGGCAGACCAATAATTATTCATTTTTCTACCTATGACCTTGAAAAAATGTTTAAACGAGTGATGTGATGGCGTATAAATTATTTGCACCTCGTTAAAGATAGGGAAAATGTAAAAATGAGGTGTCCTATGGATAATCAAAGACTAATTAATTTTCTCAACCAACAATTATCCAATTACTTTGTTATGTATGTGAAATTGCATCGTTATCATTGGTTTGTTCAAGGAAGGCATTTCTTTCAGTTACATGAAACGTTTGAGGAAATGTATCAAACATTTGCTGTTGATCTTGATGAAATTGCAGAGCGAATTTTAATGATTGATGGTAAACCGCTGGCAGTCATGCGTAAATTTTTGAAAGAGACAACCTTACATGAAGCAAACGCTGATGATAAAGAAGATGAAATGATTGCCCAATTGATTCAGGACTATGAGCAGATTATTTCAGAAATACGTGAGGGTGGAATAAATCTTGCAAAAGAAAGTGATGATGAACCAACTGGTGATATGCTAATTTCTCTACAGGCAAAACTCGAAAAATATGTCTGGATGCTTAAGGCATATCGTGCATATGAATAAAAGAATTAATCAAGGGGAATGCTAATGAAAAAGACTGTCATTGCGATCGTAGGGCCAACTGCTGTAGGCAAAACCAAATTAAGCATTGAAATTGCAAAACGATTTAATGGTGAAGTTATCAGTGGTGATTCTATGCAGGTATACAGAGGTCTTGATATCGGTACAGCGAAGATAACGGAAGATGAGATGGAAGGAATTCCCCACTATATGATAGACATAAAGGATCCGGATGAGGATTTTTCCGCAGCGGATTTTCAATACTACGTTCAAACATATATAGATGAAATTTCCTCTCGTAATAAAGTTCCAGTTATTGCTGGTGGTAGCGGCTTATATATTCAGGCTGCATTATACAATTATAATTTCTCCAAACAGAAGAGAAATGACGCTGTCACGGAACGATTAGAAAAAGAGTTGGAAAATGATGGGGTTCTGCCATTATACAATCGTTTAAAAGAAACTGACCCAGAACAAGCTGCTAAAATTCATCCGAATAATCATCGTCGTGTGATTCGAGCATTGGAAATTTACGAAATCACTGGTTTGACAAAGACGGAGTATCAGCAAGAACAAGAGCTTGAGTCACCATACAATCTAATTATAATAGGAGTGGAGATGGATAGAGCGAATTTATACGATCGAATTAATCGTCGTATTGATACAATGGTAAAGAATGGACTAGTAGCGGAGGTAAGTCGTTTATATGATCAAGGATTTGAAAACTGCCCATCCATGAAGGCGATAGGCTATAAAGAATGTATCCCCTACATAAAGGAAGAACAAAGCTTTGAGACGTCCATTGAATTATTGAAACGTAATTCCAGAAGATATGCCAAACGTCAATATACATGGTTCAAAAATAAAATGGATATTATGTGGTATAGAATCACACCTGAAACCATGGACGAGAGATATCAAATGATTTTAGATGATTTAGCAGGAATTTTAAAAAATAGATAGAATTATATATAATATAGATAGAAAAGAGGAGGAAACGCCATGGCCCAAACAGCAAATGTTCAAGATCAATATTTAAATCAACTGAGGAAAAACCATATTCCGGTTACTTTATTTCTAACAAATGGGTTCCAGTTAAGAGGAATTGTTAAAGCATTTGACAATTTTACTGTTGTTTTGGAAACGGATGGGAAGCAACAACTTATTTACAAACATGCGATATCCACTTTTTCACCTGTTAAAAATGTTTCCCTTGAAAAGGAATAAGTAAGTAAAAAGCGGTCGCTGCCTGAGCGCCCGTTTTTTCTTTTTAAATGAACGATTCTAATACTGCAATCGGTTATTTTCACCGGGGTTTCTACTAAAATGGCCTCTTCCTTTTGAATTTTTAAAAAACATGTCCGGCATTTTCTTCCTAGGCGTTTGTCACAACTTTTAAACTGTAACGTATACTGTTGTGAATAAGGGGTGATGGCATGGAGACACAAATGATACGAAATAGGAACGGTCAAATTAATATTGTGTTACATGATAAAAAAGAAGTGAAAATCGAAAATAGCGATCATGTTCCATATATTGATAATAGCCCGTTTACCCATATCGATCAAGAATTCTCATCATTTGTTGCGATGAATGAACTAAAACGAACCATCAAGGAAATTTATGCCACTATCATTATTAATGAAAAACGGAAACAAGTAGGACTTACCGGATCAAAGCAAGTACTTCATATGCTCTTTAAAGGAAATCCCGGAACGGGGAAAACGACGGTTGCTAGAAAGCTTGCAAAAATATATTATGAGATGAATATTTTATCAAAGGGACATTTTATCGAAGCAGAAAGAGCCGATCTAGTGGGGGAATATATCGGTCAAACGGCGCAGAAAACACGGGCTATTATTCAAAAATCAATGGGTGGAATATTATTCATTGATGAAGCCTATTCCTTAGCCCGCGGTGGGGAAAAAGACTTTGGAAAAGAAGCGATTGATACATTGGTAAAACATATGGAAGATAACCATAATGATTTTGTTTTAATATTAGCAGGATACTCAAACGAGATGGAACGTTTTTTAACTTTAAATCCCGGACTTAAATCCAGATTTCCATTTATATTGGATTTTCAAGATTATGAGGTAGATCAATTAATGGATATTGCAAAACAAATGGCTGCAGAAAGGGAATATAAGTTTACAAAAACGGCGGAATGGGAATTAAAAACCCAGTTATATAAAAAGACCACAGAAATGAATCGAAACTTTTCCAATGCGCGCTATGTACGTAATGTTATCGAAAATGCCATAAGGAAACATGCAGTTAGATTATTGACAAAAGAACAGATTTCTACCGAAGACTTAATACTGTTAACGGAAAAGGATTTATATGCAAATGATTAAAAAAGATTAATGCATATTGCACGGTCTATTCCTTTTTGAGCATGATAAAATATGTAATGAAAGGGATACTGTTTTTACTAGTGTATTACAGAAAGAGGTTAGCATCCATGTCTAGAGAGAAAGTACTGATCATAGCGGTTAAAAATAAGGAACAAAATGACTTACGATTTAACTATTCACTGGAAGAATTGATATCATTGAGTAATACAGCAGGTGGTGAGGTAAAAAAAGTTATTACACAAAATCGTAGCCGTATTCATCCCGCAACCTATTTAGGAGAAGGTAAAATAGATGAAATTAAACAAGAGATAGATGAACTTGATATTCATTTAGTTATATCCAATGACGAATTATCTCCTGGTCAATTACGAAATTTGAATGACCGTTTTGGAATCCGATTGATTGATCGAAGTCAATTGATTTTAGATATTTTTGCACAACGAGCACGGACAAAGGAAGGGAAGCTGCAAGTAGAACTTGCTCAATTGGAATATACGCTTCCAAGACTCCATGGTCAAGGGGAAGCTATGTCGCGCCTTGGGGCGGGGATTGGCACTAGGGGACCAGGAGAAACGAAACTGGAAACGGATCAACGTCATATCAGGCGTCGAATAGATGATCTAAAACGTCGATTGAAATTAGTTGCCAAGCAACGAAACCAATACCGTCAAAGAAGAAAAACAAATGATGTATTTCAAATTGCCATTGTAGGTTATACAAATGCGGGAAAATCCACGCTGTTTAACCGGGTAACCCACAGTAATTCATTGGAAGAGAATCAGCTATTTGCGACACTTGATCCATTAAGCCGGGAAGTACGACTACCTTCTGGCTTCCAGGCTTTACTTACAGATACAGTTGGATTCCTTCAAGATTTGCCTACATCATTAATCGCATCCTTTCGATCAACGTTAGAAGAAGTGGCAGAGGCAGATTTCTTAATTCATGTTGTAGATGCCGCGCATCCGGACCAAGAAAAACAGCAAGATATTGTCATTAGGCAATTGGAGGAGTTAAATGCCGGGGCTATACCCACGCTAACAGTCTATAATAAGAAGGATTTAGTCACGGATGATTTTATACCATTGAATCATCCATATATTTTTATAAGTGCATATGAACAAACCGATTTACATTCGCTTTTTGAGGAGATTGAAGCTATTTTAAAAGAACAATGGGATAATTATACCCTACGTTTAGATCCGGATGAGGGGAAAATACTTCATCGTCTAGATCATGAAACAATTGTAACAGAGAAATATTTTAATGAAGATACCAATCAATTTATTGTAGAAGGTTTTATGAGGGAAGAACACCCGCCTGAATCGATTTTAAGGGAGAAATTTAGCAAATGATAGAACAATTAATACAACAAGCAGAAGAAGATTGCAAAATAAAACATAAAGAAATGAATACGATTGTAGAAATAAATCAAAAACGCGTACTCGATGCATTTAAAAAGAACACAATCAGTGATAGCCATTTTAATTCAACAACAGGGTATGGTTATGATGATCTTGGACGCGAAGGTTTAGAAGCGGTTTATGCAGATGTATTTGGCGGAGAAGATGCATTAGTCAGGCCACAAATAGTTTCTGGAACACACGCTATAACAACAACTTTATTTGGATTACTGCGACCGGGAGACGAGCTAATTTATATTACTGGTAAACCTTATGACACATTGGAGGAAGTCATAGGAAAAAGAGGAAATAACACAGGTTCTTTAATGGATTTTTATATTACATACAATGAAATTCGTTTAAATGAGAATGGATCCGTTAATTTAGAAGCTGTTAAAAACGCTATTTCCAATAAAACAAAGGTCATTGGGATTCAACGATCGAAAGGATATGAAGATCGCCCATCATTTTCGATAGATGAAATCGGACAAATGGTTCAATTTATTAAAAAAATAGATGAGAATTTAATTATATTCGTAGACAACTGTTATGGTGAATTTGTTGAAGTGAATGAACCTTTGCATGTTGGTGCAGATATTATGGCAGGCTCCCTTATTAAAAATCCAGGTGGTGGGATTGTTCGGACAGGAGGGTATATTGTTGGACAAGAAGATCTTATTATGCAATGTGCGAATAGATTAACAGCACCTGGTTTAGGTAAGGAAACTGGTGCAACACTTAATTCGCTTCAAGAAATGTACCAGGGTTTCTTTTTAGCACCTCATATTGTGGGTGAAGCTCTTAAAGGTGCTGTATTTACAGCGCGTTTTTTGGAATTGGTTGGTTATACAACGACGCCGGATTTTGAGGCAAAGCGAACCGATCTGATTCAATCCGTTACATTTACAAATCCAGATGAAATGATTGCCTTCTGTCAGGCAATTCAGCAAAATTCGCCAATTAATTCTTTTGTAACCCCTTATCCAAGTGATATGCCCGGTTATGAAGATAAGGTTATTATGGCAGCAGGGACATTTATTCAAGGTTCAAGTATTGAATTATCAGCTGATGGCCCTATTAGAGAGCCTTACACTGCCTTTGTTCAAGGTGGGCTTACCTATTCTCATATAAAGGTTGCCTTAATTGAATCTGTACGGGCCCTATTACAGTGAAATTATTTTTAAAGATGTGAGGTATTCTAACATCAATTTGACATATTCTCTTACATACATTATACTAAGCATTATAAAAATTGGAGGGTCATTGATTGAATGATCAAGATCGTCGCTCTATGCCATTATTTGGAATAAGTATTGTCAGGAAGCTAACGGAATTAACAGCTAGACAAATTAGATATTATGAAGAAAATCATTTAATTCATCCTGAACGAACTTCAGGAAATCAGCGATTATTCTCGTTTAATGATGTTGATCAACTCCTAGAAATAAAAGATTACTTAGATAAAGGACTTAATATAGCTGGGATTAAACTTCTTCTGGAAACGGGTAAGGAAATAGAGACTGAACGATCGTATAATGCTGATCTTTCTGATAGGGAACTAAGGAAAATATTAAGAAATGAACTAATTGAAGCTGGAAGAAATGGAAAAACAAGCTTGAGACAAGGTGAGTTATCACGATTTTTTGTTAACCATTAAAAAGTATCGGCAAAACTTAGCTGGTTAAATGAGGCTATGTTTTCCGAATTACATACTTTATATAAACTTGCTAGGAGGAGAATGAATGGGAAGAAAACTTTCGAAAGAAGAAATAAAAAACCAAATTGAAGAGGAGAACGTTCGGTTTATTCGCTTACAATTTACTGACATGCTTGGAACCATCAAAAATGTGGAAATCCCGCTTAGCCAATTGGATAAAGCGTTGGACAATAAAATGATGTTTGACGGATCTTCGATTGAAGGGTTTGTTCGTATCGAAGAATCTGACATGTATTTATATCCTGATTTAGACACTTTTGTTGTATTCCCATGGACATCGGAAAAGGGGAAAGTAGCACGGTTTATTTGTGATATCTATAACCCTGATGGAACACCGTTTGCTGGTTGCCCGCGGTATAATTTAAAACGAAATATTAAAAAAATGGAAGCGATGGGATTTAATGCATTTAACATTGGAACAGAGCCAGAATTCTTTCTGTTTAAGTTAGATGAAAAAGGAGCTCCTTCATTAGAACTGAATGATCATGGTGGATACTTTGATTTAGCACCAACTGATTTAGGTGAAAACTGCCGCAGAGATATCGTTCTCGAGTTGGAAGAAATGGGCTTTGAAATCGAGGCATCCCACCATGAGGTGGCACCAGGTCAACATGAGATCGATTTTAAATATGCCGATGCTGTTAAGCATGCTGATGATATTCAAACCTTTAAATTAGTTGTAAGAACAATCGCAAGAAAACATAATTTACATGCAACGTTTATGCCTAAACCCTTGTTCGGTGTGAATGGATCAGGAATGCATGTAAATATGTCCCTATTCAGAGATGGGGACAATGCATTTTATGACACAGACGGGGAGTTACAATTAAGCGATGTAGCATATCAATTTACTGCTGGAGTTATCAAACATGCAACCAATTTTACAGCTGTTACTAACCCGACGGTAAATTCCTATAAAAGATTGGTTCCTGGTTACGAAGCGCCGTCTTATGTAGCATGGTCTGCAGCAAATAGGAGTCCATTAGTGCGTGTGCCTTATTCACGTGGTGTTAGTACTCGAATTGAAGTACGAAGCGTGGATCCCTCTGCTAATCCTTATATGGCTATGGCGGTATTACTTGCTGCTGGATTGGATGGAGTTAAAAATAAATTAACACCACCAACTGCTATCGATCGCAACATTTACGTCATGACGAGAGAGGAACGTGAAGAAAATGGCATTAAGGATTTGCCTGCTACATTAATGGGCGCATTGAATGAATTACAGGAAAGCAATGTAATTGTAGATGCTTTAGGTGAACATTTATTTGAACACTTTATGGAAGCAAAAGAAATTGAATGGGATATGTTCCGCACAACGGTCCACCCATGGGAGAGAGAACAGTATTTAACTGCTTATTAACGTTGATATGAAGGTATTTTAGTTCGTGGGTGAGCTAGTATAAATGATTAAAAAATGCTTTCGCCCGAGAATGCCCACCAAAATATTATTTCAGAAAACTGTCCATGTATAGTAAATGGGCAGTTTTTTTTGGCCATTTTTTCGAGGTATGAGTAAACATCTGCAGTAATCTGGTAGCTGGCATATCCTAGTTGCTTTCATATCAGTGTAGAATCCAATGGCAAAATAAGAATCATGCAATAAGGCATCCGATTAGAGTGTCTTATTGTAATGCTATAAAAGAAGAGAGAAAAACATAGTAAAACTATCTTAGTATAAAGATGGAAAAATCGTAGAAGTAGGTCAAGCGAGGTTTCTAGTATGACAGATTTTTCATATAAAATTTTAAAAGGAGAGATCTATTATGGGTAAAAAATTTATTGACGTATCACACTATCAAGGTAATATTGATTGGAATCAGGTTGCAAATGATGGGATAGAAGGAACCTATATCAAAGCAACAGAAGGGTCAGCTGCTGGAGCTGCATTTGTGGATAGCCAAAAGGATACCAATTTCACAGGTGCAACCAGTAATGGTCTAGACGCTGGCTTTTACCATTATGCCAAATTTATTTCCGTAAATGATGCAATTGAGGAAGCGGACTGGTTTATCGAGCATATTAAAGAGCATGATTTTACCTTGCCACCAATGCTTGATTTGGAAGAAAACAACTGCCCGTCTGTATCGGTTATGAATCAAGCGGCAAAAGCCTTTTTAGAACATGTTGAGGAAGAGTTGGGTTCAGCTGGGTTATACAGCTTTGGTAACTTCTTTGAAAATAACGTAGACAAATCCTTGCTGGATGATTATGCTTATTGGCATGCACGCTACGCAAGTGATCCAGTTAATGTGAATTTGAGTGACATCTACTTGTGGCAGTACTCCAATAATGGAAACGTAGCAGGTATTACCGAGAATGTTGTCGATTTAAACGAAACAGGCGGTCAATTCTTTACGGTTGGCACTAATAAAAAGGATTAAACCAGTAAATAAGTCTAGTAAGCCAAAAGCGCAAAAATGTACAGAGTAATAAGGCGATATCCTATCACCAATTGTGGCAAATCATAGTATGACAACTAAAAAGTTGCAAGACTTAATAGCATTAACTCCGGAAAAAATCAACGTTGTTGATGATAAGATTAAACGGACCGTGCCCACAAAAAAATACCATGCTGTTAAAATGGGTGATCCTGTCTCAACTGGCAGCTGATAAGTCAATTAAAAACTAGAATATGGGCCTGTATGATGTAAATCATTTCAGGTTGGGAGAGTAAGGGGTAAATAATAAGCCCTCACGCTTGTAAAGGGGCTCAGAAACACGTAAACCCTTATTAAAATAAATGTGTTATCTACTATTAGCTTTGTCCAATCTTCTTTTTCTTAATTACGTATGTTGATTAAGAAAGGAGTGATAAATTATGTGCTACGATCCATGCGAAAAGAAACATGAAGACCATTGCAAATGTGACTGTCATAAGAAAAATGAATGTTGTCATGAAAAAGACCATTACGAAGAACGAGGCTATGACAAATGTCAAGAAAATCATTACCATAGTCCACACAGAAAATTCAATCACCGTAAGAAGAAATTCTGTTATTGCTGTAACAGATATTACTAAACAAGTAAGCCCTCACGTTTGTGGGGGCTTTCATTCCCATTTAGTTCAGTGTGAACAAACTTAATAACACTTGATTTATCAATGCAGTTGCTAACGTGTATCCAATATATATTTTCCATCAGTCTTTGAAATGTTTCATCTTTAAAATCTACTCATTTACTCTTATCATATATTAGTAAAGAAAATGTCCGCTGTATCGTTATTACTTATAATTGATGGTTGTCATCTGAATGATGCGCCAAAACCAATCGAACAAAGGTTCTACTAAAAATAACTATTTTATTAAAAGTTTATTCGTGTGTAGAAAAGGCAGGATGAACACTGCCTCTGTATATATGTGTGTTAGTTCAACGATAAAGTTTGAGCGTTCTAATGGATATTTCGATACAACCCAATAACTTTACCTAAGATTGTTACATTTCGATAGATTAAAGGATCCATGGTTGCATTTTCTGGTTGCAGACGTATGTGGTCTTTTTCTTTAAAAAAGCGTTTTACGGTTGCTTCATTTTCTTCGGTCATTGCAACAACAATATCACTGTTTTGTGCTGTGTTTTGTTGTTTAACAATAACCATGTCCCCATTTAAAATTCCGGCTTCAATCATGCTTTCGCCATCAATAACAAGTACAAATAAATTATCATCCGGTCCAGCGCTCGAACTTGGTAATGGAATAAATTCTTCAATATTTTCAACAGCTGTGATGGGAAGTCCAGCGGTTACTTTACCTATTAATGGGGCATATCGAGCTTCTTCTCTTGGAATAGAACTATCTTCTGATAAATTTAACACTTCAATTGCTCTAGGTTTTGTCGGATCTCTTCTGATATAGCCCTTCTCTTCTATTCTAGCAAGATGGCCATGCACGGTAGAGCTAGAAGCAAGTCCAACCGCAACCGCTATTTCACGTACAGATGGCGGATAACCCTTTTTACTTACCTCATCTTTAATGTAATCGAGTATCATTTGTTGCCTTTTGGATAATTTAGTCATCCAGCTAACACCTCTCACATAATATTTATTAATACTAGTTTATCATTATATTTTCAAAAGCGCAAACGTTCGTTCGAAATTCCTTGACAGGATCATGAGTTCGTGTAATGCTATATATAGACGGACAAGTGTTCCTAAAATAAATAAGGGAGGACTCCTAATATGTTTGAAAAAATCTCAAAAATAGATGTATTTTACTTAGTTGCTTTTGGATTGACTTTAGTATTTTTATATTTTGCAATGGTAACCAGTGGATAAATTCAAGAGGTGGGAAGCAACGTGAAAGCTATTATATATTGTCGTGTTAGTACAAATAAAACAGAGCAAGAAACATCATTAGCCAGACAAAAGCAAGAACTAATTGATCTAGCCAAACACTATAATTTTTCTATTATCAAATGTATAGAAGAGCAGGAGAGCGGGTATGAGATTGATCGGGATGGTATTTTTCAAATGCTTGACTATTTTTCTTCGGGAACGGCAGATTGCTTATTGATACAGGATGAAACAAGGTTAGGCCGAGGTAATACAAAAATCGCATTATTTCATCAGCTGTATAAATTAAATATTCCTATCTACACCGCTATTCATGATGGAGAATTAGAGGTATCTGAATCAGACTCCATGGTGTTACAAATCGTTGGCATTGTGGAAGAGTACCAACGTAAGATTCATAATACAAAAATCAAAAGAGGGATGAGAAAAGCAGTTAAAGAGGGATATGATCCGAGTCGTAATCTCTCTAATTACAATAAAGCTCCGGGAAGGGAAAGAATTTCTTTTCCAATTGAAGAAGTGGTACGCTTAAGACGTAATAAGTTAACATTCGAAGAAATTGCGAAAACACTAAATGGCATGGGCTACGCTGTATCTAAGGCTACTGTACATCGAAGATATCAGGACTTTCATAATACTTGATAACCGTTTGCAGGACTAGTAGTATAAAGGTGGGAATTCTATATATTCCCGTTTTATTTATATAAAGAACTGACGTTATGTGACGGAGGTATTTTAGATGCTGTCAAAAGAAAAAATAGAGCGTATAAATCAACTATCGAAAAAATCAAAGCTTGATGGTTTAACTGATAAGGAAAAAGCGGAACAATCAGCACTTCGAAAAGAGTATTTGGCAAATGTTCGTCATTCATTTAAGAATGAATTTAAAAGTATGAAAGTAATAGACCCAGAAGGTAATGATGTCACACCTGAGAAAGTAAGGGATCTACAAGCAAGAAACAAAAAACACTAGCTGATAAATAACTCGTCTTCGTTTTACTTGTGGCTAGATCGTATTTTGTTATAGAATAAAGAAAGGCTAGGAGACTTGTTAATCGTAAAATGTGAAAGGAGCACACAATATGTCGAACGATATCGAGCAACTATCAATCAACACAATTCGCACATTATCTATTGATGCAATAGAAAACGCAAGTTCAGGTCATCCGGGTCTGCCTATGGGGGCAGCACCAATGGCATATACGTTATGGACGGACTTTATGAATCATAATCCAACAAATTCCAAATGGTTTAATAGGGATCGGTTTGTTCTTTCAGCAGGTCATGGTTCCATGCTTTTGTATAGTCTACTTCATTTATCCGGTTATGATGTGACGGTCGATGATTTAAAAGGTTTCCGTCAGTGGGGTTCTAAAACACCAGGCCATCCGGAGGTGCATCATACAGAAGGTGTAGAAGCTACGACTGGACCACTAGGTCAGGGGATTGCCATGTCAGTTGGAATGGCAATGGCTGAAGCACACCTAGCAGCTAAATTTAATAAAGAAAATATATCTATTATTAACCATCATACATATGCTATTGTGAGTGATGGTGATTTAATGGAAGGTATTTCTCATGAAGCTGCATCTTTAGCCGGGCATCTCGGTTTAGGAAAATTAATTGTATTATATGATTCGAATGATATTTCATTGGATGGTGATTTAGATCGTTCATTTTCTGATAATACAGAACAACGTTTTAAAGCATATGGCTGGCAAGTTATACATGTAGAAGATGGTAACAATGTAAATGATATAAGAAGTGCAATTAAAGCGGCACAGGAAAATACCGATCAACCTACATTAATTGAGGTTAAAACAATTATTGGGTACGGATCACCTAATAAATCAGCTTCTGCTGCGTCACATGGAGCACCACTTGGTGAAGATGAGGTAAAATTAACAAAAGCATATTATAAGTGGACCCATGAGGACTTTTATGTACCAGAAGAAGTATATTCGGACTTTAATGAAAAAATCGGAATCCAGGGTGCAGAAGCAGAGCAAAACTGGAACCAAATTTTAACGAAATATGAGTCTGCTTATCCTGAGCTTGCAGCTGACCTAAAGCTTGCCATGAAAGGTGATCTACCTGTAGATTGGGAGAGGGAATTACCAGTGTTTGAGCCTGAGAAGGATACCCTTGCGACGAGAGCTTCTTCGGGGAAAGTCTTAAATGCAATAGCAAAAACAATTCCAAATTTATTTGGAGGAAGTGCTGATTTAGCTGGTTCAAATAAGACAACAATTAATGATGAAGATGACTTCACGCGAAGCAACCCTGCAGGCAGAAATATATGGTTTGGTGTACGCGAACATGGGATGGCAGCAGCGTTGAATGGTATGGCTTTACATGGTGGATTAAACGTTTATGCAGGGACATTCTTTGTATTTAGTGATTATTTAAAACCATCACTTCGTCTATCTTCCATCATGAGTGCGCCGGTTACTTATGTCTTTACGCATGATTCTATTGCAGTTGGTGAAGATGGTCCAACTCACGAACCGATTGAGCATTTGGCCGCATTGCGTGCAATTCCCGGTTTTTCATTAATTCGTCCTGCAGATGCAAACGAAACACAAGCGGCATGGAGATTATCTTTAGAATCCAAAGATCAACCAACTGGATTAGTGTTAACCAGACAAAACCTTCCTACGTTAGAAGGTACAAAAGAAAAAGCATATGAAGGTGTTAAAAAAGGTGCGTATGTACTAAGTAATTCTGAAAAAGAAACCCCCGATGCGTTATTGTTGGCTACTGGTTCTGAGGTCCAATTAGCTGTTGCTTCACAAAAAGCACTGAAAGAAAAAGGTATTGATGTAAGAGTTGTAAGTATGCCTTCATGGGATCGTTTTAATGTTCAAGATAAAGCATATCAAAACGAAGTAATTCCACCACATGTGAAAAGTCGCTTAGCAATAGAAATGGCTTCGCCGTTCGGATGGGATCGCTATGTTGGTGACGGTGGTAAGATTCTAGCTATTGATACATTTGGCGCATCTGCAAATGGAGATAAAGTGGTTGAAGAATATGGTTTCACAGTCGAAAATGTCATTCAGTATGTAGAATCACTGATCAAATAAAATTAGTAAGATGGTTCCAGCAGTTGGAGCCATCTTTTATATTTTCGACAAAACTAGTGAAAAAAAGCACTATAAAATGACATTATTTAGGAATAGAGTACGTATAATAGATTGTACAAGGGGGAATATCTATGTATGAGTATTCTATTTTTTGTATAAAGGAAAGCGTTGCCAAAAACTACTTTTATAAAAGTGGCATTTTATATCGTTTTATCAAAGAATACCAAAATAATCAGAACAGGAAAGATCTAAAGCTACAATATGACTATGTTACCAATCGCTTTTCTAAAAATGCTTTGATCTCTCATATTGATAATTCTTGCCGGAAGCATCAAATTTCCATTCAAAGGGAAAAAGCGCATATTCAATTATATAAAAACCAAAAGTTAATTTCTTTACATATTAGTGAAAAACATTTAAAATTTCGATGTGAATCATTAGAAGATGCAGAGGAGTTTCTATTTCCTATGCTAAGGCAATTTCAACCCATTCTTTTTATAATAGGTAATAATATAGAAAATTATGGTTGGATGTCACGAATGCCATATAGTGGAAACTATTATAGTGAACAAGTGTTGTATTCTTAGCCCGAATTTACTATACTATATGAGGAACAACACGAAGGAGGAAAGCTTGTCATGAACACGATATGGGTTGTACTTATAGCTATAGTAGCATTAATCGCTGGTGTTGCTCTTGGATTTTTTATTGCCAGAAAATATATGATGAACTATCTAAAAAAGAATCCGCCTATTAATGAGCAAATGCTTCGTACATTAATGATGCAAATGGGGCAAAAGCCATCACAAAAGAAAATCAATCAAATGATGCGTGCCATGGAGAATCAGAATCAATCCGGTAAGAAATAGCGCAATTATACGATTTGTAAATTTGCATAATACCCCTTTCCAATTTTGACTATGGTAAGGGGTATTTTGTTCATTTCATGTTCTAACAGGATTCAGATTATTGTCAAACACATTCGACTTTTTTTAGTTATCTTCTGGTAAAATAAAAAAGTACATGTTAGGAGGATTCAAATGTCTGAAATAAATATCTTTATTGCTTTTGGTGCCGGATTTTTATCATTTATATCACCATGTGTTTTACCTCTTTATCCTGCTTTTTTATCCTATATAACAGGTATGAGTGTAAACGAATTAAAAGAAGATAATAAAAAAGTGAATAAAAAAGCTTTGATGCATACCATTTTCTTTTTAATTGGGTTTTCAAGTATTTTTATTATGCTTGGTTTTACAACTTCATTTATCTCTGATTTCTTAATAACATATCAGGAAATCATTAGACAAATAGGTGCGATCGTCATTATTTTCTTTGGCTTGGTTATTGTTGGTGTTTTCAATTTTGAGTTTCTAATGAAGGACAGAAAAATCACATTTAAAAATCGGCCGGCAGGTTTTGTGGGTTCTTTCCTTATTGGTATGGCTTTTTCCTTGGGATGGACGCCATGTATGGGACCTATTCTTGCTATCGTGCTCTCATTAGCTGCGACTGATCCTGATATTGGTATGGTTATGATGATCAGTTACATATTAGGTTTTTCTATTCCATTTCTCATCTTATCCTTCTTTATTGGCAAGTTAAAATGGATTCGGAAACACAGTGCTCGATTAGTAAAAATTGGTGGCTATATTATGATATTTATGGGAATTGCATTGTTCTTTGACTGGATGACTAAATTAACCGCCTTTTTATCAGGATGGTTTGGTTTTTTGGGGTTTTAATGGACTTTTAGTCTGTTTTATACTATTATTAAATGGATTATATGTAGCTTATAAGGTTCTTCACCAAAACCTATGGTTGACAAACTAGGTGTAAGTATAAATGATAGTGATCGTCTGTTTGACTAAAATCAACTATAGATTTAAGTGTTGATCCGTTTATAAAGGAGAATAGTTTAATGGTAAAGACAAATGACCTAATATTACGCACAACTACGTCCGTAATTGCTTTTATTTTATTAGGATTTTCTGTCTATTTATTGATAGCGGGACATAACTCTCCTGGTGGTGGATTTGTTGGTGGTTTGTTGACGTCCGGAGCTGTTTTACTAATGTATATGGCGTATGGAATGGATGTTGTTAAAAAAATACTACCGATTAATTTTATGATGCTGGTTCCCATAGGATTAGCAATTGCTGTTATAACAGGGTTGGGATCATTTCTGTTTCATGTACCTTTTTTATCACAATCATTTGGTTATTTCACTTTTCCATTTTTTGGTGAGGTTGAATTAGCGACAGCTATGATTTTTGACCTTGGTGTATATTTGACGGTGGTAGGAGTAGTTACTACGATCATATCAACTATTGCAAACGATCAGTCTGTATAATAATGCATGGAAGTTTCCTTTAGCTACAGGTATGCATAATTATTATTCCTGTCATAAGTAGGTATTAAGACGATTCAGTAATTTAACATTTAAAACAGGGAGCCAGGCTTTAGGGAGAGTGTGATTGTGTATGTTTTGGTTAGTGGCAAGTACTGTAGCGGCAGCATTTATGGCTAGTTTAATGATTATAATGCGATTAAAAGCCGCAAAAAAACCAGCATCCATTAAAAAAATAATTTTGCCACCGTTATTTATGAGCACTGGTGCGTTAATGTTTATCTTTCCAGCATTCCAGGTTAGATGGATACAGGTTCTTGAGGCTGTAACTCTGGGCATTATTTGCGCCATTTTTCTTATTAAAACATCTAAATTTGAAGTTCGTGACCAGGCTATTTATTTAATCCCATCTAAGGCCTTTGCTTTTATATTGATTGGACTATTGCTTTTTAGAATCATTTTCAAGTTAATTATTGGGAGTACAATATCGCTGGGAGAGACGAGCGGGATGTTTTTCATTCTTGCTTTCGGTATGATTGTAACATGGCGACTATCCATGTTGTATAAGTTTGTAAAACTTGAAAAAAGTATGAACTATTAATACATAGGAATGCGCCAGACCCGTTTGGTTTGGCGCATTTGTTTATTCCTTATTATAACGTTGTTGCCAATTCGTAGAATAATTGGACTGTGATTGTTCGAAAAAGGGCTCGTATGGTGTTACATCGATATTTTTTTGTTTGAGCATTTTTCTTAGAAATTTATGATCTCTTTTTGGAGTGGCTATAATATATCCTTCAATCAATATATCCTGTGTAATTTTTTCTCGTTGTTTCTTTAAAGCTACTTCTCCTATCTTGCTTGCAATTTTGTGTCTTGCAACATCTCTAAATAATTCAGGGACAGGGGAGACCAATTCTTCCAGTAGTGTTTTTTCATTTTCCTCCCACATATGTCTTGTTTGTTCCATATAATATTCTTCCCAATCCATATTGGATTTGCCGTCTTCTTTGGGCAGTTTTTTTAGAAACTTACGAAACATGAAGAAACCGCCAATCCCCATTAGAGATATCATAATAAATCCCCATAATACAATTAAATAATCAACTATTATTGACACCCCCTACTTCATATACTCAAAATTGATTTATGCTAACTTTTATGAATTTAATGTTCAAAGCAATTTATTTTTTATCATCTTTATAGTACTATTACTAATAATTGGATGTTAACAAAACAAACAATCTATTAGTTATTATTATAATAGGATTATACTGTACAAACAACCGTCATATTACTGTATAATTTATCATATAATCGAATAAAGAAAAATTTATTGTTGAATTTTTGTTAAAGTGCGTATTCAAAAAGGAAGAATGATAATAGAAACATGCAGGTAAGGGCGTCTAAAAATAAGATACGAGGGGGAGACATGTTGGAATTTGAAAATTATAATCCGATTGACAGAAAAAATAAACAAACGTCTAACATTTTAAATAAGGAACAAGATGGTGGCATTTTTTCTGATTTATCAACACTGCCATCCAATATGCTCTCATGGATTGAATATAATAAAAATGAAATTATAACCGTGTGGGATCAAGATGGAAACGTACTTTATATTTCAAAATCAATTGAACGGCTATTAGGATACAATGCATCTGATTTGGAAGATGTAGCATGGCATGAAAAAATCTCACTAGAAGATGTTACATACATAAAAAGAAACTTTAATCAATATACAGATGAGCCACAAATTTTTACTATTAATATTTTAAATAAGCAAGGCAAGTATATTTGGTCAGAGTGTACGATTGCCAAGATGCCAGATGATGAAAATGGCAGGATGTGTTATATTGCCACCATTAAAGATATTACGGATAAAAAAGAAGCAGAAGAAATGATGATACGTTCCGAAAAAATGTCTATAGCAGGACAACTTGCTGCAGGAATAGCACATGAAATTCGAAATCCGCTCACGTCTCTAAAAGGATTCCTGCAATTAATGCAAGCAGGAGTGAAGGGGAATGAGCAATACTATAAAATCATGTTAGATGAGATAGACAAGATGGAATCCATTACTTCTGAACTGTTATTTATATCAAAACCGTTAACAGAATCAATGAGAAATGAATCGCTTGAGGAAATGATCCATGACGTTATCCTATTATTGAGCACACAGGCAAATGTAAAGGGTATCAATATTGAGTATGATGATACATATAAAGGTTCTATTTATTGTGATCGTTCGCAAATAAAACAGGTCTTAATTAATTTAGTAAAAAATGCGATTGAAGCGATGGTTGACGGTGGTACTATTAAACTGATAACGACATCTACCAAAACCCAGGTTATACTTAGTATTAGGGATGAGGGTTTAGGTATACCGGATGAAATCATTCATAAATTGGGTGAGCCTTTCTTTACGACGAAACAAAATGGAACCGGGCTAGGACTGATGATATCAAAACAAATCCTAAACCATCATGATGCAATTTTAAAAATAGAACAAAATGAGTATAAGGGAAGTACCTTTCATATCTTTTTCCCCCTACCGTAATAGAACGGACTATTTTTAGTTAATGTTTTTCGTATAACTTAAACTTATCATTACAAATAAGTTTTTTGTATTGGTTAACTTACATAAATCAATTGTTTTATCATACAAATTGATTTAAGATATATAGAGTAGAACTATTTTTAGTAGGTAAGGAAGTATAAAACTTATCTGCATAAGTGCAGCTAAGGTATGCCGTAAAGCCCTGGCAAAAGCCAAGTTTTCCATATACCTTTCAGAATAAAGGTGAAAAAGGAATGAAAGGCTTTTTGCTATTTGCCATCCGTTTTATAGAAAGATAGCAATAGGGTAATGGAGCAAAAATACGATGGAGAGGGGATCAAACATATGGGTAAGAGTAATGCATTCAATGCCAAAAAACAATTTGATCTACATGGAAAAACCTATAACTATTATGAATTAAAAGCATTGGAAGAAGCTGGTTTGGGAAAAGTGTCACGTTTACCATTTTCTGTTCGAGTTCTTTTAGAATCACTGATTCGCCAGCATGATGGCCATCAAATTAAAGATGAGCATGTACAAGGTCTATCAAAATGGGGCAGCAAAGAAGGCACAAATTCAGATGTTCCATTCAAACCTTCACGTGTCATTTTACAAGATTTCACTGGAGTACCTGCAGTAGTTGACCTTGCATCATTACGTAAAGCTATGGTGGATATGGGAGGAGAACCAGATAAAATAAATCCTGAAGTACCGGTTGATTTAGTTATCGACCACTCAGTACAAGTGGATCAATACGGAACACCAAATGCACTTCAAGCAAATATGGATTTGGAATTTGAGCGAAATGCGGAGCGTTATGAATTTCTAAACTGGGCACAAAAGGCATTTGATAACTATCGTGCTGTACCTCCGGCAACTGGTATTGTGCATCAGGTGAACTTGGAATACATTGCAAACGTTATCCATGGTGTAGAGAATGAAGACGGGGAATATGATGCATACCCTGACACACTTATGGGAACGGACTCTCATACGACAATGATCAATGGTCTTGGCGTACTGGGCTGGGGCGTTGGTGGTATAGAAGCAGAGGCAGGCATGCTTGGCCAGCCATCCTTTTTCCCTGCACCGGAAGTAATTGGTGTTAAATTTACAGGAAGTTTCCCAAATGGAACAACAGCTACGGATCTAGCATTAAAAGTAACACAAGTTTTACGTGAAAAGAATGTTGTCGGTAAATTTGTGGAATATTTTGGTCCGGGCCTGCAGGATATGCCACTGGCAGACCGTGCCACCATATCAAACATGGCTCCAGAATATGGAGCAACGTGTGGTTTTTTCCCTGTGGACCAAGAATCATTGAATTATCTTCACTTAACAGGACGCAGTCAAGAGCAAATTGATTTAGTCGAACAATACTGTAAAATCAACGATCTATGGTATTCCCCGGAGCAAGCAGATCCTGAATACACAGAGTTGGTAGAAATAAATCTTTCAGAACTTGAACCAAACCTTTCCGGACCGAAACGTCCACAAGATTTGATCGCTCTTTCTGACATGAAAAAAGAATTCAATAAAGCAATTACAGCACCAGAAGGTAACCAAGGATTTGGTATGGATAAATCCGAGTTTGATAAAGAAGTAACAGTTGATCATCCAAATGGAAAAACTTCTTTGATGAAAACAGGTGCACTTGCGATTGCAGCGATTACGTCTTGTACAAACACATCTAACCCTTATGTTATGTTGGGTGCTGGATTACTTGCCAAAAATGCTATTGAAAAAGGATTGGAAGTTCCTGAGTATGTAAAAACATCTTTAGCTCCTGGTTCAAAAGTTGTTACACGTTATTTAGAGGATTCCGGATTAATGACATACCTTGATCAGTTAGGATTTAACTTAGTGGGATACGGTTGTACAACATGTATTGGTAACTCTGGTCCACTCAGACCTGAAATAGAAAAGGCTATTGTTGATAATGATTTAACTGTTTCATCTGTATTGTCTGGTAATCGTAACTTTGAGGGACGTATTCACCCACTAGTGAAAGCAAACTATCTTGCTTCACCACCACTTGTCGTTGCATATGCCTTAGCAGGTACGGTTGATGTTGATTTAACGAAAGAAGCGCTGGGTACAGATAAAGAAGGAAACGCGGTCTATATGCAGGATATTTGGCCGACAATGGAAGAAATTAAAGAACAGGTAAACAGCGTTGTTAAGCCGGAAATTTTCCGAAAAGAATATAAAAATGTTTTTGATTCCAATGAAAGATGGAATGAAATTGACACAACGGATGAGCCTTTGTTTGAATGGGATAGTGAATCTACCTATATTCAAAACCCACCATTTTTTGAGGAATTACCAAAAGAACCAGGCTCCGTTAATGCTCTGAACAATCTGCGTGCAATCGGTAAATTTGGTGATTCTGTAACAACAGACCATATTTCGCCGGCGGGAGCAATCGCAAAGGATATGCCGGCAGGTCAGTATTTACAGGAAAAAGGAGTTTCACCTCGAAACTTCAACTCATATGGTTCACGTCGTGGTAACCATGAAATTATGATGCGTGGGACATTCGCCAATATACGTATTCGTAACTTATTGGCATCAGGAACGGAAGGCGGTTATACAACATACTGGCCTACAGGAGAAGTCATGCCAATTTATGATGCTGCAATGAAATATCAACAGGATGGTACTGGTTTACTTGTAATGGGCGGCAAAGATTACGGGATGGGTTCATCACGTGATTGGGCAGCTAAAGGTACTAATTTGTTAGGCATTAAAACTGTTATTGCTGAAAGTTTCGAACGAATTCATCGTTCAAATTTGGTCATGATGGGTGTACTTCCATTACAATTTGAAAAAGGGGAAAGCGCGGAAAAATTAGGCTTAACCGGAAAAGAAACTTTCCATGTTGAGATTGATGAGTCGATTAGCTCAAATGATTTAGTGAACATTACTGCAGTTGATGAAAATGGAAAAACAACGGCATTTAAAGCTATTGCTCGTTTCGATAGTGATGTGGAAGTCGATTATTATCGTCATGGTGGCATCTTACCAATGGTCTTACGAGACAAATTGCAAGTTGCAGTAAACGAATAGATAAATGAGTGAAACTAGCCCTTACATGCTTCTTCATGGTAAGGGCTTTTTCATCTGAACTAAATGAATTTTTTCTGAACAATAGTGGCATTTTCTTTACAAATGGTCAATATAGACATACCATTTAAAGTATAGAATATAGTAATATCAGGTCGCTATGTTATAAGGATATGTAAACGGAGGAGGTAAATCCAACGCATGTATAAAAAGATACTTAGTATTGTCGGTATTCTGGTGTTAGCTGGAATTGTCGTATTTAATTTCATACAACAAAATAATGAAACACAAACGGAGAATGCTCCTAATGAATATAATGTTAGCGGAGATTCAGACGTAGAAGGTGCGGCTATAACTCCTCCTGGAAGTACTGAGATTGAACAAGGCGAATCTGCACCAGAATTTGAAATGGAAACGCTGGATGGAGAGAAAATAACACTTTCTGAATTGAAGGGAAAAAAAGTTATTCTAAATTTTTGGGCAACATGGTGCCCGCCTTGTCGTGACGAAATGCCAGAGATGCAGAAATTTCATGAGGCGTACGGGGATGAAGTAGAGATCCTTGCTGTAAATTTAACAGATACCGAAACAAGTAAACAGGATGTTGTTGATTATAGAAACGAATATGAATACACCTATACTATTCCCCTTGATACCGATTCAACTGTAAGTGATGATTATAAGGCTATTACTGTACCAACTACTTACTTTGTAGGTACAGATGGAACCATTCAAGCACCGAGAAAAGTTGGACCAATGACGTATGACTTTATGGAGGAAACAATAAATTCAATCAATTAACTGTTATAATATTTGGATTTAGTGGCAATACTTCTTTTTAAAAGGAGTGAGCTGCTGTGTCTTTAAAGAAAAGACTTGCATTTGATGAATTAGTTCGGGAAAATCGTCAACAAATTTTGAAGGACCATTTACTAATGGAAAAAATCGAAAAAAACTTAGAAAAGAGAATGCATCAATCCGTAAAGCGAAAAGAACTATCATAATGAGAAGCCATCTTCTGTGAATGATTATTGAATCACACAAAAGATGGCCTTTTTGTGAAAAGGGAAACTTTTTCGCGTATAAGAATGTTAGTTGTTGAAAAAAATAGTAATAGCTTTTGAAAGAAAGGAGCATCATGATGACTGACAAAAATCATCAGCCAAAACCGGATGATCGTAGTGATAATGCAGAGAAACTTCAAGATATGGTCCAAGATACCATGCAAAATCTGGAGGAAGCCCAGGATACGATGGAATTTTCCTCCGGAGAAGATAAGGAGAAAATAAAAGCGAAGAACGAGCGTCGCGAGAAAGCAATTGAAGGGATGCGAGATGAGATCAAAGATGAACGAAATAATGAATAAGAATCAGTAGCCCTAGCTCTCCCCAAAGAGTTGGGGTTTTAAAATCGATTAAGCTAAATTTCATTGCGTTCATTACATTTATGATAAGCTGGAAGATGAAATAAAAGCAGAGGGAGAAGATCATATGAATAAAATACGTACATCTATTGATGTAAGATATCAGGAAACAGATCAGATGGGCGTTGTTTATCATGCCAATTATTTAGTATGGTTTGAAATCGGGCGAACCAAATATGTCGAAATGTTAGGATTTAGTTATTCAGATATGGAAAAATATGCTATTGTATCGCCCGTTATAGATGCCCAAATTTCGTTTAAAAAACCTATTCGATACGGAGAACAAGCTATCGTTGAAACATGGTTGGAAAAATATGATGGAATTCGAACCATATATGGTTATCATATACTGGATGGAAAAGAGAATGTTGCAGTTAGCGGAACGACCCAGCATGTCATTGTAAAAAAAGAAAACTTTCGCCCTTTATCACTGCGTAAAACGTTTCCTGAATGGCACCAAGCTTACATACAACAAATTGAAGGGGAATAAACATGGCATTTGGTGTGAAAAGAGAAGAAGTAAACGCGTGGAAGAAAAAAGTTGAGAGCGGAAATATCGCATTTTTAACACATTTTTGGATTGATGACCGTTTTCCAGGTTGTGATACCGTAACAAAGGTCGGCTGCAGCGATATCGATAAGTTAAAAAAGTGGGGGAAAAAATATGGACTTATAGAAAATTGGATCCATAAAGATGAAAGATTTCCACATTTTGATTTGTTTGGTAAACAACAAAAGGATATATTGCAGCAAGAGAACAAATGGGATCATATAGATAAATTCAGATTATAATAGAAAAGGGCGTTAACGTTTAAGTACGCCCTTTTCTATTGCTTTTCATCCATATAGTTAAACGCAGGTTCCATTATTTTTCTGTTTAAATGAATTTTTAGATCTTTCTCTTCAAAATACCAAGCATCTTTTTTCTCAATAAAAAAAGTTATATTTTCTACTTCTATAGAGGTATGAACATCTTCTGGTTCATCTTTCATAATTCCTAACGAGAAACCTGGAATATTACCGCCCATTCCCCCGTATCTTACATAGAAACGTAATTTGGAGTTATCTGTGATATCCAATTCTTGCTTATACCATTTGGCAACTTCTTTACTCATCTGTAGTTTCAATGAAGTCAGCTCCTTATAGCATCAACTGCTATTTTTCGTTTAAGATTGTTTTCCCTTTTTTTCAGGAACTAAATCAACACCACCCGGATGAAAGGGGTGACATTTACTTATCCTTTTTATTGTTAAAAATCCACCCTTAACAGCTCCAAAACGGTGAAAAGCCTCGATTCCGTATTCAGAGCATGTTGGGTAGAACCGGCAGGATGGCGGCTTAAAAGGGCTAATTGCTTTTCGATAAAATTTAATGAACCCTATAAAAATATACTTCATTGTGACTTATCCTTCTCAGTTAGATTCCGTATGACGCTTATCATAACTGACTGAAGCAACGGCATCATGCAAATGGATGGATTCTTCGTTTCGGCATGAAACGTTAAATTTAGTTACAAAGGGCATTTCATATAAATCTGCAGCTACAAGACGAGCCATATCTTCAACGAAACGTGGGTTTTCATAAGCTTGTTCCGTTACCATTTTTTCATCAGGTCTTTTTAAAACTGGATGTAATCTGGCGCTGGCGTTGCTTTCAGCTGCTTCTAAAAGACTTTCTTTCCAATCAAGGCTGGTGCCGTCAAAGCCTTCTGTTAGTGAAACTTCCATTGTAATTTGTCCGCGTTGATTATGTGCACTGTATTCACTTATTTCTTTGGAACATGGACATAATGTTGTGATCAACCCTGAAAGTGATACGCTAACTGTATGTCCCTTTTCTTTATCATAAGAAACATGAATAACAGCATCTGCATGGTTCATCCCAGATAGACCTGACTGAGGTGCTTTTCTTTCAAAGAACCAAGGAAATTCCACTTTTATCATAGCATCTTTCTGATCCAGCCGTTCAGCTAGATCTTTTGTAAACCTCTTAAGCGTAGCAAAATCCACAGGAAGACCTTGTTCATGATAATGATTTAATTGCTGTGTAAAACGACTCATATTTGTCCCTTTACTCGTATTTTTCAAGCTTGAGGTAAATTCTATTGTTCCAATACTTGTTTGCGTCGTTGGTTTCAAATTACTGAAAACAGTAATAGGATGTTTTACATTTGCTATTCCAACTGCGTCAAGGTCAAAAAGAAAATCTTTTTTGGTGTTCTGTAAATCTGCCATTTTACTTTTCTCAACAGGTTTTGACTTTGGAAGCGGATCTACAGAACCGAATAATTTATGACGTTCAGCTTTATTTGGTAATTGTTTTATTGGGAAAGTTGTAATCTTGTCCATAACATAACATCCTTTCGAATTATGACTAAGTACCAGTATACTAAAAAGTACGGACTCTATTCAATTTATTGATTTGCGTTAGAATAGAATCGACTTTGATTACATCCAGGTGATTTTGGGTTCGGTTTTGTTCTTGATTCGCTTGATATTCTCCCTATGTCTGTAAAAAACAAAAACTGTTAATAACGCAGTCACTATAGCAAGACCAATCTCGTGTAAAAGTATAGAAGCAATCACAGCAATAATCCCTGTAATCAGGGAAGAAAGGGAGACATATTTTGATAAATACAATGTCAAAAGAAAGCTTGTAACCATAATGATGAATAATAATGGATTAATACCCAGGATTATTCCGCCGGATGTCGCCACTGCTTTTCCACCGTTAAACTTAGCGAAAATAGGATATGTATGTCCAACAACAGCAAATAGGCCAATGGCCAGTCGGTATACATCCCCGTCAAATAATAAAGGAACCAGTGTAGCCGTAGTACCTTTTAATATATCTGTTGAAACAACAATGCTACCTGCTTTAAAGCCTAATATTCGAAATGTATTCGTTGCTCCAATATTCCCACTGCCATGTTCCCGTATGTCTATATGATACCAAATCTTGCCAACAATGAGGGCAGAGGGTATAGAACCTAATAAATATGCAATAATACCAAATAATAAATATTCCATTATTCATCCTACTCTCTTTATAATATGGAAAAAGGGCTATAGTTTTATTTTAGCATGAACTCGTGATGGAAAGAACCTCAAAACAAATGAAATACTACTTATAATGTAAATAGAAGCGAAAATGAGGTTTTTAGGTTGCTTGAAAAGGGTATCCAGAAAAGAAATTAGTCTAAAATTGCTTTTAAACTTAGAAAAAAGGAAGAATGATATGATAGAATTCAAAAATATAGGCAAAGAATATTCAGATGGAACCCGGGCTTTAAAAGATTTTTCCTTAAAGGTAAGGAATGGAGAAATGGTAACACTTATAGGACCAAGCGGCTGTGGAAAAACAACAAGTTTGAAAATGATAAACCGTCTTATTGAACCTACTGCTGGGATGCTATACATAAACGAGAAAGATATAGATGATTACAATATACATGAATTACGCTGGAATATTGGCTATGTCCTGCAGGAAATTGCGCTATTTCCTCACATGACCATTTCCGAGAATATTTCAGTGGTACCAGAGATGAAGAAGTGGAAACGCAAAGACATACGAGCACGGAGTGAAGAACTCCTGGATATGGTGGGATTGGATCCTTCAACATACCAAAAGAAAATGCCAGGAGAGTTATCCGGTGGTGAGCAGCAACGTGTAGGGGTAATACGAGCCTTAGCTGCAGACCCGGATATTATTTTAATGGACGAACCTTTTAGTGCCTTGGATCCTATAAGCAAAGAGCAATTGCAACAGGATATCCGTCGTTTGCAAGAGGAGATTAAGAAAACCATTGTCTTTGTTACACATGATATGGATGAGGCAATGGCTCTAGGTGATAGGGTTTGTCTGATGAGAAACGGTGAAGCGATACAAATTGACACACCACAACAATTAATTTTGCAACCCAAAACACAATTTGTAAAAGATTTCATTGGAGAACGAAAATCTCCATGGCAAACTGCTGTAGATGTGATTGCAGATCAATCACATCTACAGGTTATTTCACAGGAGGCGTTTGATAATGGGAACTATGGCAAAATAGGGATGTACATTATAGTTGATGAGAACAATATGTATACCGGGGCAGTAAATAATGGAAAATTAACAGAGGCAACTACACTGGATAACGACACGCCTCTTTTTAAAGCTACAGAAATAATAGAGTCAAGGGATCAATTATTATTTCCCGTATTAAAAAACCAAAAAATGGTGGGTGTTATCAGTAGTAAGGATATTGTTTTGTTTTTAAAAAAGCAAACAAGGATTGAAAACGGGGTGATCCGATCATGAGTGAATTCATTTCCGTATTTCAAGATAGACAGGATATGTTGCTGGAGTTGATTTGGGAACATTTACAAATATCACTTATCTCACTTATTATTGCTATTATTATTGCAGTTCCCTTAGGCTTAATTTTAACAAGGTATCCACGTGTTGCTGAGCCGGTAATCGGTCTGTCTGCAGTCATGCAAACAATACCGAGTTTAGCAGTATTAGCTTTTTTAATCCCCTTCTTTGGGATTGGCACAACACCTGCTATTGTAGCACTCACCGTATATGGCCTTCTTCCCATTTTAAGAAATACATATACAGGAATTAAAGAAGTTAATCCAGCTTTAAAAGAAGCGGCAACAGGTATGGGGATGAATTCAGTAAAACGGTTAACTAAAGTTGAATTACCAATTGCAATGCCTGTGATGATGGCAGGAATTCGAACTTCGATGGTTCTGATTGTTGGAACTACAACGATTGCAGCTCTTATTGGAGCGGGTGGATTAGGTGAGTTAATCTTATTGGGGATAGATCGAGGAGCAGATGTTAATCTCATATTACTTGGTGCCATACCTGCAGCATTATTAGCCATTGCGTTGGATTTAATTTTACGAGGATTTGAACGTATTTCAAAAAAAGCTGGCTTTAAATCGTTTATTGTCATGTTAGTTATCGCTGTACTCATCGTTACCACCCCATTTTTTATTACTACTTCCAAAAATGCAGATGTGGTAATCGGTGGGAAATTGGGGGCCGAACCGGAAATTTTAATTAATATGTACAAGCTCTTAATTGAGGATGAAACTGATTTGGAAGTAGAACTGGAAGCTGGGCTTGGAAAGACAGCATTCGTGTTTACGGCGTTACAAGAGGAGAGTATTGATATATTTCCTGAATTTACCGGAACAGCAATTGTTACCCATTTAGAAGAAGAGACAGAGAGCAATGATGCCACTGAAGTATATGAACAAGCAAAACAAGGAATGAAAGAAGAATATGACATGGAGTTTCTCCAACCTATGGAATACAATAATACGTATACGATAGCTACGAGACCGGAGACTGCCAAAGAGTCTAACTTAGAAGATATTGGAGACGTAAAGCAAATAGAAGATGAAATCACAGCAGGTTTTACATTGGAATTTAGGGATAGGTACGATGGATATATAGGCATGCAAGATGTTTATAACCTTGATATCGAAAGCATCAGCACAATGGATCCTGGTATACGTCAGGATGCTTTAGATAAAGGTGAAGTGGACATCATTGATGCTTACGCAACAGACAGTTATATGGTAGAATTAGGCCTAGTAACATTAGACGATCCGGAGAATCTGTTTCCGCCATATCAAGGAGCACCACTTCTCAGGGCGGAAACATTGAAGGAACATCCGGAATTAGAAGAGGTATTAAATCAACTGGGTGGTAAAATAACAGATGAAGAGATGCGCGAGATGAATTATGAAGTTGACTATGAAGACAGGTCTCCTAACGAAGTAGCAAGAGAGTTTCTGGAAAGCGAAGGTTTACTTTAAAATAGAGAAGGGGCTGTGAAAATATGTCTTGGGAAAACCCGAAAAATGAAACATTGAAAGAAATATTGGAATCAGCGAACACAATTGCAGTCGTTGGACTATCTGATAACCCTGACAGAACATCACATCAAATAGCAAAAATAATGCAGGAAAAAGGATACCGGATCATCCCAGTTAATCCCACTGTTGAAGAAGTACTCGGTGAAAAATCTTATCCAAAATTGACGGATATACCTGAAAAAGTAGATATTATCAATGTTTTTAGAAGACCGGAATACTTGCCTGCTATTGCGGAAGAAGCTGCCCAAACGGATTGCCGCGTTTTTTGGGCACAACAAGGTATTGTAAACGAAGAAGCTTATCATTATTTAAAAGAACGGGATTTCATCGTCATGATGGATTTATGCATCAAAGTAGTACACAGTGTACTAGTGCAGAAATAACAAGAGAAAGGATGACATTTTCAGTCATCCTTTCTCTTGTTACAAAAAAATATGCAAGCGGAATTCAGTTATAGTATACTTATTATCATGCTTAGCTTCATATCAGTAATTTCGTATACATTGATTAGAAACCTTAGCGTTCGTTAGTCATTCGAATGCTAAACACGCAAAAGACGTGCTAGTACTGGCGTTGCCACAAATGGCTTCAAATGGGGTGGGCATTTACGCATAACCCATGATGTGGCGGCTTTAGATAGTGAATAAGTAAGGAAATAATTATATGTTCTTACTTGCCAACAAAAAACATTTGTTCTATTATATGAGAATGATACTTTTATTAGGGGAAAGGAGTCGATGGTGATTTGGCTAATCCAACACGATATACAGATGATTCCATCCAAGTTTTAGAAGGCCTTGAAGCTGTTAGAAAAAGGCCTGGAATGTATATAGGTAGTACCGATATACGTGGTCTGCATCATTTAGTATTTGAAATCGTTGATAACGCAGTCGATGAGGCATTAGCAGGTTATGGAAATTTTATTAAGGTACAGATACATAACGATAATAGTATCTCTATTGAAGATAGCGGAAGAGGGATACCAACAGGTATGCATAGCTCTGGGAAGCCAACAATAGAGGTGATTTTTACTGTTCTTCATGCAGGAGGTAAATTTGGACAAGGTGGATACAAAACGAGTGGCGGCCTGCATGGTGTCGGTGGTTCTGTTGTGAATGCATTATCTGAATGGCTTGAAGTGACGATCTTTCGCGACGGATATACGTACCAACAGCGGTTTGAAAATGGTGGTCAACCGGTTGGGTCACTTGAGAAAAAAGGATCTACAAAAAAGACTGGTACCTTGATTCATTTTAAGCCTGACCCAACGATTCTATCTGCGGTTGTTTTTGATTTTGAAACTCTGTCAGAAAGGCTGCGGGAATCTGCTTTTTTATTAAAGGGGTTAGAGATACAATTAATCGACAATCGAACAAACGAAGAAGAAACGTATCAATATCCTGATGGGCTTAAATCATTTGTGGACTATTTAAATGAGGAAAAAGACACCCTGCATCAGGTTGTTTCGTTTGAAGGGTATCAACAGGGATTCGAAGTCGAATTTGCTTTTCAATTTAATGATGGATATGCAGAAAGCATGCTTTCCTTTGTAAATCATGTTCGAACAAGGGATGGTGGCACACATGAATCTGGAGCTAGAACAGCAATTACAAGAACATTTAATGATTATGCGAGAAAAGTCGGTTTATTAAAAGAGAAAGACAAGAATTTAGAAGGTACCGATATACGCGAAGGGCTAACAGCCATTATTTCTGTTCGAATTCCTGAAGAAAAGCTGCAATTCGAAGGTCAAACAAAAGGAAAACTTGGTACTACAGAAGCAAGATCAATCGTAGATGCTGTTGTTTCTGAAAAACTTTCTTATTTTCTGGAAGAGAATCCTGATATCTCCGGAGCATTGATAAAAAAATCCATGAAGGCAAAGGAAGCTCGTGAAGCAGCACGTAAAGCCCGTGAAGATGCCAGAACGGGTAAGAAAAAGCGTAAAAAGGACGCGCTTTTAAGTGGAAAGCTTACACCAGCGCAATCCAGAAATGCCAAAAAAACGAACTCTACTTAGTGGAAGGGGATTCCGCAGGGGGTCGGCAAAGCAAGGCAGAGACAGAAAGTTTCAAGCTATCCTCCCTCTACGCGGAAAAGTTATTAATACGGAAAAAGCTAACCTGCAGGATGTATTTAAAAACGAGGAAATCTCCACCATCATTCATACGATAGGCGCAGGAGTAGGAGGCGACTTTAATTTAGAGGATGTCCAATATGATAAAATTATAATTATGACAGATGCTGATACGGATGGTGCCCATATTCAAGTTTTATTATTGACGTTCTTCTATCGCTACATGCGCTCACTTGTTGAAGCTGGTAAAATTTTCATCGCTCTTCCTCCACTATTTAAAATTTCTAAAGGCAAAGGAAAGAAAGAGAAAACAGTATACACATGGGATGAGGAAGAGATGAAAGAAGTGACAAAGGAACTTAAAAATGGCTATATCGTTCAGCGCTATAAAGGTCTAGGTGAAATGAATGCGGATCAGCTTTGGGAGACGACGATGAATCCTGAGAGTCGTACGTTAATTCGTGTTACAATAGAAGATCTGGCTAGGGCGGAAAGAAGAGTAACCACATTAATGGGCGATAAAGTAGAACCAAGAAGAAAATGGATTGAAAGCCATGTAGAATTTGATATGGATGAGGATGCCAATATATTAGAAAACGAGAAAATTCATACAGAATAAGGGGGGTTGGTTTGGCACAACCTGAAAAATTTATGGACCTTCCACTAGAAGAAGTTATTGGTGACAGATTTGGGAGGTATAGTAAATATATTATTCAAGATAGAGCATTACCAGATGCGAGAGACGGTCTCAAACCTGTTCAACGCAGAATCTTGTATGCGATGCATGAAGAAAAAAACACACATGATAAAAGCTTTCGAAAATCTGCCAAAACTGTTGGTACAGTAATTGGTAACTATCATCCACATGGTGATTCTTCCGTTTATGAAGCCATGGTTCGCCTGAGTCAGGATTGGAAAGTTAGAAACGTATTAATTGAGATGCATGGAAACAATGGGAGTATTGATGGAGATTCAGCGGCAGCGATGCGGTATACAGAAGCAAGATTAGGACGTATTGCTTCAGAACTGTTGAAAGATATTGACAAAGAAACAGTTGATTTCTTTCCTAATTTTGACGAAACGAGTGAAGAACCAGTTGTATTACCTGCTAAATTCCCTAATTTATTGGTTAATGGTTCCACAGGGATTTCTGCTGGATATGCAACGGATATTCCTCCTCATAATTTAGCTGAAGTAATAGATGCAGTTATTATGAGAATGGATAAGCCTGATGCTACAGTTGATGACTTAATGAAAGTCATTCAAGGACCAGATTTCCCTACAGGTGGTATTATTCAGGGTGTGGATGGCATAAAGAAGGCTTATGAGACCGGTCGAGGCAAAGTAGTAAACCGTAGCAGAGCGTATGTAGAAGATGTACGGGGGAATCGTCAGCAAATCGTTATCAGTGAAATTCCATTTGAAGTAAATAAAGCAAATATGGTTAAAAAAATCGATGAACTCAGAATCGATCGTAAGGTAGAAGGGATTGCCGAGGTTCGAGATGAAACCGATCGAACGGGATTGCGCATTGTTATTGAATTGAAAAAAGGTGCAGATAGTGAAGGTGTTTTAAATTATTTATATAAAAACACGGATTTGCAGGTAACTTATAATTTCAATTTGGTAGCTATACAGGATAAGACACCTAAATTATTATCTTTACCACAGATACTGGATGCATATATTAACCACCAAAAGGAAGTTGTAACAAGGCAAACAACGTTTGATTTAAAAAAAGCAAAAAATCGTGCCCATATTGTAGAAGGTTTGATAAAGGCTATATCTATATTGGATGAGTTGATTGTTACCATCCGGGAATCGAAAGATAAACAAGATGCCAAAAAACGCATTATAGCAAAATATGATTTTACGGAAGCGCAAGCAGAGGCTATCGTGATGCTACAACTATACCGTTTAACAAACACAGATATTACACTACTTAAAAAAGAAGCAGATGAATTACGTAATACAATAAAAGAGTTGGAAACGATTTTGGCAAGTGAAAAAAGCCTTTATCAAACAATCAAAAAGATCTAAAGCAAATCAAGAAAACATTTTCGGATAAACGAAGGACAAGTATTGAAGATAAAATAGAGGAGTTAACGTTTAATATAGAAGTAACGGTTGCAAGTGAAGATGTACTTGTTTCTATTACAAGAGATGGATACCTTAAACGAACCAGTTTAAGGTCCTACGGGGCATCAAATGGGGAGGACTTGGCCATTAAGGATAACGATCACCTTGTAGGACTGATGGAGTTAAACACGACAGATAACATCCTGCTTTTCACAAGCAGAGGAAATTATATATTTCTCCCCGTTCATCAATTATCGGATATACGCTGGAAAGATCTTGGTCAGCATGTATCAAATATTGTATCGATGGCAAAAGATGAGTATATTGTTCAGTGTATTCCTGTTCGTGAATTTGAAGAAGGTTATCATCTTATTTTCTTTACTAAGAATGGGATGATCAAACGAAGCGAGATTAAACTGTATGATGCGCAAAGGCATTCAAAAACATTAATCGCGATGAATCTCAAAAAAGATGACGAAGTTGTCAATGTTTATCAAACAAATGGACACTCTGATGTATTCCTTGTTTCCAATAAAGGATATGGTCTATGGTACCATGAATCAGAGGTTTCACTTGTTGGTCAACGGGCTGCAGGTGTTAAAGCCATGCAATTAAAGGACGATGAATATGTTGTGAGTGGACATGTATTTGATGAGTTGGCAGAGCCATCAATGGTTATCTTGACACAACGCGGAGCATGTAAGCGGATGAAACTAGCGGAAGTTGAAAAGAGTAGTAGAGCTAAACGTGGTCAAGCCTTGTTAAAAGAATTAAAGAAAAAGCCACATCGCGTGAAGGGGTTTTTCATTGTTAAAGAAAATGACACACTGTACTTCCAAACAGCAAATGGAAAAACCCACAGCATTTTTCCACTTGAACTATCCAGCAGTACCAGAACAAGCAATGGATCGTTTATCATTGATACAGATAATCAAGGCGAAGTGACAGAGGCTTGGAAGGAAAAAACATATCAAAAACCTTTTGATGATGTTATGGAATAAACTATTAGCAGTAAAAAAAGTTTTGGGATAACATGATCATTCTCTCTGCAGATAGGAAAGGTTAACGCCTTCCTATCTGCTATATTTTTACTCATCCATGTTGTAAACGCTTCCTATTTTTGGGAGAATATGATAAGATAAAAAAATCAATTAGTTGAATTTATTGCGTGATAGTAGAGGGGGAAGGACATGAATTTTGAATTATCCAAAGAACAACATATGATTAAAAAAATGGTTCAAGCGTTTGCAGATGAAGTTATACAACCAAGAGCGATAGAGGCTGATAAAGAGGCAAAGTTTCCTGTCGATACCTTTGATCAGATGGGAGAATTAGGATTATTAGGAATCCCCTTTCCTGAGGAATATGGAGGTTCCGGTGGTGATACACTTTCCTACGTCCTGGCAGTGGAAGAGATCGGCCGTGTATGTGGGAGCACTGGTTTAAGTTACGCTGCAGCAGTTTCTCTTGGAGCAAGTCCAATCTATGCTTTTGGAACAGAAGAACAAAAAGAAAAATTTCTAACACCATTAGCACAAGGAAAAGCTTTAGGATCATTTGGATTAACGGAACCGAACGCCGGGTCTGATGCCGGTGGTACGCAAACGACTGCAGTGGAAGAGGGAAACGACTATATTATTAACGGGGAAAAATCTTTTATTACGAATGCGAGCTTTGCAAAAACAGTCATCGTTACAGCTGTTACTGGGAAAAACGAGAAGGGGAAAAACATCATTTCTGCCATAATTGTTCCAACAGATACAGAAGGAATGACCATTACAAGTAATTACGATAAATTAGGAGTTCGTGGCTCCGATACAGCAGAGATTGTTCTGGAAAATGTACGCGTTCCCAAAGAAAATTTGCTCGGCGACCCACAAAAGGGATTTCATCAATTTATGCACACATTAGATGGGGTAGAGTATCCATTGCAGCACTAGGACTTGGAATTGCTCAAGGATCATTAGACAGGGCATTAAGCTATGCAAAAGAAAGAACGCAGTTTAAAAAACCAATTTCCAACTTCCAGGCCATCCAGTTTAAACTTGCTGATATGTCTATGGAAGTTGAACTTGCCAGAAACATCGTACATAAGGCAGCTTGGTTAAAAGACAATGGGAAACCTTTTGGTAAAGAGGCTGCGTATGCAAAGCTTTATGCAACAGAAACCGCCTTTCGTACAGCAAATGAGGCCGTTCAAATTCACGGGGGTATGGGTATATGCGTGAATATGAAGTGGAAAGATATTTACGTGATGCAAAACTTTTGGAAATTGGGGAAGGTACATCTGAGATTCAGCGTGTCGTTATTGCGAGAAAATTAGGCTGCTAGAAATACAGAACAATAGGGGAGAAGTTTTATGATTAAGAAAGTACTCATAGCAAATCGTGGGGAAATTGCAGCAAGGATTATACGGGGATGTAAAAAACTTGCTATTCAAACGGTTGCCGTATATTCAGAAGCAGATCAAAAAGCTTTACATGTTAGGATGGCTGATGAAAGCTACTTGATTGGCCCTCACGTGTAAATGAAAGTTATCTAAATGTGGACAAACTAATGGATGTTGCTAAAAAAACTGCAGTTGATGCGATTCACCCCGGTTATGGTTTTTTAAGTGAAAGTGATACCTTTGCAAAAAGATGCAAAGAAGAAGGTATTATCTTTATTGGTCCTACGGGCGATGTAATGAAAAAGATGGGAAGTAAGATTGCTGCAAGAAAAGCAATGCAGGAAGCTGGTGTACCAGTTGTCCCAGGAACTGACGGAGGGGTAACATCTGTTGAGGAAGCAATGGATGCAGCTGGCGAAATAGGCTATCCAATCATGTTAAAAGCCTCTGCCGGTGGCGGCGGAATAGGGATGCAATTGGTATATTCCGATGCGGAATTAATAAAAGCGTATGAAAGTAATTCGAAGCGAGCCTTATCATTTTTTGGTGACGGCGCTATGTTCGTAGAAAAGAGATTAGAGAATACGAGACATATTGAAATTCAAGTTTTGGCAGATCATCATGGAAATGTAGTACACGTATTTGAACGGGAATGCTCTATTCAGCGTCGTAATCAAAAGGTGATTGAGGAGGCTCCTTCCCCGTTTCTATCTGTTAAAACACGTAATGCTATGGGAAGCGCTTCCGTAAGCGCTGCAAAGGCACTTAGTTATACGAATGCGGGCACAATCGAATTTTTAGTGGACGAGCAGGAAAATTTCTATTTCCTTGAAATGAATACTAGAATTCAAGTTGAGCACCCGGTTACGGAAGAAATTACAGGAATAGATATTGTTGAGGAACAAATAAATATTGCAAATGGTGAAAAACTTAAAATGACGCAAGATGAATTAGCGATGAATGGTCATGCGATAGAGGCACGTATTTACGCGGAGGATCCGATTACATTTCTTCCTTCTCCAGGAAAAATAACAGAAGTAAATATCCCATCAAACGATTCTATACGTAACGAAACAGCTGTAAGCAACAATGATGAAATTACACCTTTTTACGATCCGATGATTGGTAAGTTAATTGTTAAAGGTGCAACTAGAGAGGAAGCGATTTTAAGGTTTAAGGATGCGCTGACGAACTATCAAATTAAGGGAATTAAAACAAATATACCAATGTTATTAAAGATTGCAGATTCTCCGCAATTTAAAGCGGGAAAGACAACCACATCGTTTGTACAAGATTACTATTTACCATTAGTGAAAACAAAATAGGAGGAATTATTAATGGAGGAAATTAAAGCAAGTATGGCAGGAAATGTATGGAAAATTATGGTGGAAGAAGGAGATAATGTAGAAGAAGATCAGGATATTGTTATTTTAGAGTCCATGAAAATGGAAATTCCAATTGCTGCAGAAGGTCCAGGAACAGTTAAGGAAATAAAAGTAGCTGAAGGCGACTTTGTCAATGAGGACGATAGTATCGCTATTATAAGTGACTAATTTAATCGTCTTTATAGATTGGGAGGAGGTTTAATATAAATAATGGGTTAGTAGATTTAAAGATAGTCGAGAACCATATTGCAATCATAACATTGAATAGACCGGAAGCTGCAAACGCTATGTCAACAGCTTTACTCAATGAACTTCATCAAACCGTTAATAAGGTAGATCGGGATACATCCGTTTATTGCTCCATTATTATCGGGGCTCATGAAAAAGCATTCAGTGCTGGTGCAGATTTAAAAGAGCGTAAAGGCATGTCAGATGATCAGGTAATAGAAGCTGTACAGTATATAGGTAGTACGATTTCCGCTATTGAAAAGATGCGTATGCCCGTAATTGCCGCACTTAACGGTGTGGCTTTTGGCGGCGGGCTTGAATTAGCTTTAGCTTGTGATCTTCGAATAGCCGCGAAACATGTAAAAATGGGATTAACTGAAACATCTTTGGCGATTATACCAGGAGCAGGTGGCACGCAGCGTCTTCCTCGTTTAATTGGTATCGGGCAGGCAAAGCGTTTAATTTATACGGCGAAACCTCTGCAAGCTGATGAAGCATTAAATATTGGATTAGTGGAACAAGTTGTCCAAGCGGATGACTTATTAGATGAAACCATTCAACTAGCAAAAACAATTGCAATGAACGGCCCGTTAGCATTGCGTCAAGCTAAATTAGCAATTGACAGGGGCATGCAAACGGATGTATCAACTGCTTTAACATTAGAGCATTTAAGCTATAAGCAAACCATCCCCACAAATGACAGATTAGAAGGGTTGGCTGCTTTTAAAGAAAAGAGAAAGCCGCAATTTAAAGGAAATTAAGGAGAGGATACATAATGTCTGAAGTCGATGATCTGGAAAATAGAAAAGAAAAAATAAAAAAAGGAGGACACGAAAAATACCACCAAAAAAATGATGAAAAGGGAAAGCGCTTTGTTCGTAAGCGATTGGAATTATTATTTGATCAAGGTGTTGATATAGAGGATGCTCTGTTTGCAAATAATATGGATGATTCGCTTCCATCTGATGGCGTAGTCACAGGGATTGGAAAAGTGAATGGTCAAGATGTTTGTGTAATGGCAAACGACTCTACTGTAAAAGCCGGATCCTGGGGGAAAAGAACGGTAGAGAAAATTATCCGTATCCAAGAAACAGCTGAAAAATTAGAAATTCCAATGTTATATTTAGTTGATTCAGCTGGAGCAAGGATTACAGATCAAATCGAAATGTTCCCAGGTCGCCGGGGCGCAGGGCGAATTTTTCATAACCAGATTAAATTATCTGGACGCGTACCTCAAGTCTGTCTATTATTCGGACCATCTGCTGCAGGTGGCGCATACATTCCGGCATTTTGTGACATTGTCGTTATGGTTGATGGAAATGCTTCCATGTATTTGGGTTCACCTCGAATGGCAGAAAAAGTGATTGGAGAAGATGTGAGTCTTGAAGAAATGGGTGGAGCTAAGATGCATGCTTCTGTATCTGGTGTAGGTGATGTTTTAGTAAAATCGGAAGAAAAAGCCATTGAATATGCACGCAATTATTTAAGCTACTTTCCAGCTAGTTTCAGGGAAAGAGCAAGGGAGGCAGAACCAAAAGAAGCTAAAACTTTTGAGCAATCCATCACTGATTTAATCCCGGAAAATCAAAATGCCGCTTTTAATATGTATGATTTGATTAAACAAATTATTGATGAGGATAGTTTTTGTGAAATTAAAAAGAAATTTGCACCGGAATTAATTACCGGATTAGCAAGAATAAATGGGAAATCGGTTGGAATCATTGCTAATCAACCACGTATGAAAGGAGGAGTACTATTCCCGGATTCTGCAGATAAAGCAGCAAAATTTATTCAGCTTTGTGATGCGTTTAATATTTCATTATTATTCTTGGCGGATGTTCCCGGATTTATGATTGGCACAAAGGTAGAACGGGCAGGAATTATTCGTCATGGAGCCAAGATGTTAGCAACGATGAGTGAGGCAACGGTTCCAAAGATTTCTGTTATCGTCAGAAAGGCTTACGGTGCAGGGTTATATGCCATGGCAGGTCCAGCCTTTGAGCCGGATTGTTGTATCGCTTTACCAAGTGCACAAATAGCAGTAATGGGCCCTGAAGCGGCAGTAAATGCTGTTTATGCAAATAAGATTGCCGAATTACCTGAAGAAGAGCGCGCTGCTTTTATAAAAGAAAAACAGAATGAATACAAAGATAATATTGATATTTATCGCTTAGCATCTGAAATGGTTGTGGATGCAATCGTTGCCCCGGATAAACTGAGAAGTGAATTAGCAAAACGATTTACGATTTATGAAACAAAAAACATCACTTTTACGGAAAGAAAACACGGTGTATATCCAGTTTAATTGTTTCGCTTTGATATTTTATTAATATCAAAGCTTTTTCATACCATAATGTAGAATACATAGGATAACACAAATATGGATTCACAATAATATTATTATGTAAACTAAATTGTGATAAGAAATAATGTAGAAAAATAGGATTTAATCTCGTATAATAGATCCTAGTAGGTTATTGAGAAAGGACTTGAACAGGTAGATGCTAAATGGAATATACACACAAGTCGGAACACAGCACTTAGTAGCTCTTCACAAAGTAATGATAACGAATAAAGATAGCGTAAATGCTACAAAAATAGTAGATATTTATGAAAAACTCGAAAAGGGTGAACTAGTAGTCAGTTTTGCTGGTCATTTTTCTGCTGGAAAATCATCGATGATAAATGCACTTTTAGAAGAGGATATTTTACCGAAAAGCCCGATCCCAACAAGTGCCAATGTCGTTAAAATTAATTCAGGTGAAGGTGTAGCACGCGTATTTTTTAAACACAGCCAGCCAGTCGAATATATAGAACCTTATGATATGGATCGGATTAAAGCATATTCAATGGAAAAAGATGCCATTGAAAAAATCGAAATAAGTACCGGAAAAAAGGTTGTTCCTGAAGGCGCTGCTATCATAGACACACCCGGGATTGATGCTGCAAATGATGCTGATCGATTAATGACAGAGGCTTCATTACATCTCGCCGATGCATTATTTTATGTCATGGATTACAATCATGTGCAATCAGAGGTTAATTTACATTTTCTAAAAACGCTGCAACACAAGCGTATTCCATTTTATGTCATTATTAATCAAATGGATAAACATGATGAAGACGAAATCCGATTTGAAACTTTTGATGCAAATATTAAACAAACGTTTGATCAGTGGGGCCTATTTCCAAAGCAAATTTTTTATTCTTCCTTAGTTAATCCCTCATCCAAACATAATCAGTTTGATGAAATAAAACAGACACTTTTTACAATGATGAGTAAAAATAAGGAAACATTTTTAAATCATACTAATGTTATCAAACAAGTAATGAAGGATCATAAACATTTTCTCAAAACACAATATGAGGCGATTATGGATGTCACGAGTGAACCCGAAAATAACGTAGAAGAAATGGAAGTTGTAGAAGCGAAATTAACAGAGCTGAAAAATGAGCCTATGGAATTTGAAAAAGCTCTGCAGCATGAATTACAACATACATTAAAAAATGCATACTTAATGCCTGCCACTGTTCGCGATAAGGCGGCAGCATTCCTAGAATCACAACAGAAATCTTTTAAAATTGGATTACTTGCAATGAAAAAGAAGACTGCTGAAGAAAGGAAGGAGAGGTCAAATGCTTTCTTAGCATTATTGCAGGAAAATATTGAAGCATCCATTCAGTGGAAACTTCGTGAAAAAATAATAGATTTGCTAAAAAGTTATGATATAAACGATCAGGAACTTCAGAAGAAAATTCAGGATTTATCAATTACGTATTCGCATGAGGATCTTTTGAAACTCATAAAGACCGGTGCAAAAGTAAATGGTGATTATGTAATAAATTATACAAGCGATGTAGCCACTGATATTAAACAGCAATTTAGAAAAAGGGTTCGCTCTTTGTCGGAATTTATTTCTCAGGCCATTATCAATAAAAATAAGGAAATGATTTCAACGTACGAAGAACAGCTGACGCAATTAGAGGAAGCTCAAGCACGGATGAAAGAACAAGATGCTCTTCAAGCAGAATTGGAAGAGAAATACAGTCAGATAGACAGACAAATCCAAGTCCCTGAATATGACGAAGAAGCCTGGCGCGCTTTTCGACAAGATAGAGAGTCTAAACAACAATCAATGTCACGTGTAGATATACCAACGCAAGACCCAAACGCTCCCACTAATAGGAACGACGAGCTAGTAAAAGCAGAAATAAAAATGGGAGAAACACTATCGGTAGGTCTCGTTCTTGAAAGTATTCGCGAAACACTTGAGGTAATTGAAGAGCTGCCGGGGTTTCAAACATTAATCGGCGACCTGAAAGACAAACAGAATCGATTAACTAATCGCACATATACGATTGCACTTTTTGGCGCATTCAGTGCAGGTAAATCTTCTTTTGCGAATGCACTACTTGGAGAACCTGTCTTGCCTGTTTCACCAAATCCGACAACTGCCGCTGTAAATCGTATTCGCCCTGTAACGAAATGGAATAAACATGGTACGGTAAATGTTACGTTGAAGAATCAAGATGTGTTAAGAAATGATATTTTAGTAGTTACAGCGATTTTTTCTCCACCAGATGTAAATTTTGAAGGATTATTGCAGTGGGTTCAAGATAAAGGAATTCATCAAAATCCGCAGCTAAATAAAATGTATCAATCGTATTTACAGGCATTGATTACAGGTTTTCGTGAAAACAAGCGCTTTATTGGAAAGACAATTACAATTACATTAAATGAATTCACAAAATATGTAACGGATGAAACAAAAGCATGTTATATCGAGTTAATCGATCTTTATTATGATTGTTCTCTAACTCGTCAAGGAATTACATTGGTTGATACACCCGGGGCAGATTCTGTAAACGCCCGTCATACCAATGTGGCTTTTAACTATATCAAACATGCCGATGCAATTTCTTATGTAACCTATTATAATCATGCATTATCACGTGCTGATAAAGACTTTCTCATGCAATTGGGTCGCGTGAAAGAAGCGTTCCAGTTAGATAAAATGTTTTTTGTCGTCAATGCCGCTGATTTGGCAGGAGATGACGCAGAATTGACATTGGTTACGAATTACGTTCAGGAACAGTTGCTGGAACTGGGCATTCGTTTACCCAAGGTTTATCCGGTGTCCAGTAAACTAGCATTAAAAAGCAAACAAAATAGGCAACACGTACATGAACAGATGCAACAATTCGAAGACAACTTCTATCATTTCATCCGTAATGACTTGAGTCTATTAACTGTAAAAGCTACATTATGGGATATTAAACGTAGCTATCAAACATTGCAACACTATATTGAATCATTGAACCTGGACCATAAAGAAAAAAGCAGACGTAAACACGATCTATTATCAAAAAAAGATATCGTAATGCAAAAACTAAAAAAGTTTGACACAGAAGTGCATAAAAAACAAATAGCACAAAAAATAGAGAAGCAATTATTTTATGTACTGGAAAGACTAGCCATTCGTTATCATGATATGTTCAAGGAATCGTTTAATCCAACAACGATAACGGAATCAGGAGGAAAAGCACGCCCTCAGTTAAGAGGTGCATTACAAACCCTCATTGATTATGTTGGTTTTGAATTATTGCAAGAGATTCAAGCTGTTTCCTTAAGAGTGGAGTCATATATTCAATCACACGCGGCGGAAGTATACGATACGTTTGTTGAAAGTAGTAAAGAAGTGGATAATACATTCATTTTACCTAACTTTGACCAGGTAGAACTGGAGACACCATCCTATGAAAAAGCTTTTCAGGAGATAGTGCTTTCAGAATTTGATCATGTACTTGCAATGTATAAGGGAACCAAAGCCTTTTTTGTGAAGAATGAAAAAGTAGCCATGAAAGAACAGCTCTATAGTGTATTGGAACCACATGAAAAACAGTATTTAAACGACAATGAATCGATAATGAATTCTATGTATTTGCAGCAATGGGATAAACTAGTTGAAACTATGAAACAGAAAACGATGGGAAACTTAGATGCACATATTAACAGTTATGTAGAAATCATGGAATCTTCTGTTGATATGCAGCGTTTGACAGAAAAACTTCATGTCTTGGATCGTATCATAGATAAGCATGCTATAAAGGATGTGCAGTAATTGGAAAAACAAAAAATATTATTGGTGGATGGCATGGCATTATTGTTTCGTGGCTTCTTCGCAACAGCTTTTCGGGGAAACTTTATGAAAACCAGTAAAGGAATACCAACAAATGCTGTTTATCAGTTTCTCCGGTATTTCTTAGATGCTACTGATACTTTTCAGCCTACGCATATAATTTGTTGCTGGGATATGGGAAGTAAAACATTTCGCTCCGAGCTATATGATGGATATAAAGCGAACAGGCAGGATCCACCAAAGGAACTGATTCCGCAATTTGACCTTATAAAAGAAGTTGTTGAAGCCTTTAACATGCCTAATATCGGACTTGAAAACTATGAGGCTGATGATTGTATTGGTACATTAGCAAAAACATATGGTTTAGACAATGATGTGATTATTCTGACCGGTGACCAGGATATCCTTCAACTTGTTGATAAAGGAATTCGGGTTGCCATTATGAGAAAAGGACAGGGAAATTATGAGGTCTTTGATCACATGAACTTTTATGAGAAAAAAGGGATATCACCTAAACAGATCATTGACTTAAAAGGGTTAATGGGTGATACTTCAGACAATTACCCTGGAGTCAAAGGAATAGGTGAAAAAACAGCACTGAAACTACTTCAAGAATATGGAACGATTGATGACTTACTTGAGAATATAGAAAGCCTGCCAAAAGGAGTTCAAACAAAAATAAATGCAAATATTGATATGCTTCATCTATCGAGAAATCTGGCTGAGATAAAATGTGACATTCCTATTGACTGCCAACTGAATCACGCATTATGGAAATACGATAAAACAAAGATTGAAGAAAAATTTGATGAGTTGGAATTTAAAAATCTGGCCAAATTATTATAATACCTTTACGAAAATAGGGAAATGTCAGATACTGTTAATAAAGCTATTGAGTAAAATGAAATGAATAGACCGATAAAAATGTAGTTTCCCAAACTACATTTTTATTAACTTTTAGATACCAGTATATACATATACACCTATATGTATATACTGGTATCATGTTTTATTTAATCTATACATATACCCTTCAGAGTATATGTATATACCTTGTAAGTCTTTGATTTACCGTTTTGAATATAAGGTTTTTATGGGGGTATTATTTATAAATAATACATTACAAACAGGCAAGGTAATGATAAATTTGAAAGTTTAAAATTTAAGTTTCTCTTATTTTTATACAGGCGACGATTCGGTTATACTAAATAAGGAAACAAACATTGATAAAAAGCAGGTGTTACGAATGGGATTTTCAGAATCGGGAAATAAAAAGTTATGGAAACAAAAATATCCATTGTTGGAGCCAATTACAAACTTAGAACCCATCTTATGGCTAAATCAACGTATAAAGGAAGAGCAACATACCCCTGAACTACCTTTGACCAAGAAGGATATGTACGAAGCCGAAAAATTATGGAAGCGCTTTGTTCCATTTTTAAAGAAGGCCTTTTCAGAATTGGAAGAAACGGATGGACAAATTGAATCTCCGCTAAAACGTTTGGATTCATTAAAGCCGGTTCTTGAAGACTATTATCATTTTAATATAGATGGGAACTTGTATGTTAAATGCGATAATGAGCTTCCGATTGCAGGATCAATTAAAGCAAGAGGCGGATTCTACGAAGTGCTTCATTATGCAGAAAAATTAGCAATCGAAAATGGGTTGATGTCGTATGATGGAAATTATGAAGCATTTTTAAGTGAGGAATTCAAATCATTCTTCAAACAGTACTCCATAGGTGTTGGATCAACTGGTAATTTAGGTTTAAGTATAGGGATAATGAGTGCAGCACTTGGTTTTACTGTAACGGTGTATATGTCGGCGGATGCCAAACAATGGAAAAAAGATTTACTTCGAGAAAAAGGGGTTAGGGTAGTTGAATTTACTGGCGATTTTAGTGAAGCTATCCATGCTGGCAGGCAAGAAACAATTGCAGATCCAAAAGGTTACTTTGTAGATGATGAAAGCTCCAGGCATTTGTTTTTAGGCTATAGTGTTGCAGCACTTAGATTGGAAAAACAACTGGAAGAAATGGATATTAATGTAGATGCAGACAATCCGCTATTTCTTTATTTACCTTGTGGAGTTGGAGGTTCTCCTGGTGGCATTACATTTGGTATGAAACAATTGTTTGGAAATCATGTTCATTGTTTTTTTGCAGAACCAACCCATTCTCCTTCTGTTTTACTCGGATTGTTAACAGGGGAAAAGGATCAAATATGTGTACAGGATTTTGGGATTGATAATCATACAGAAGCCGATGGATTGGCTGTTGGCCGACCATCGAGCTTTGCTACATCCATTAGTGAACATCTTATAAGTGGTATTTATACAGTGGAAGATGATGCGTTATATAAAATACTTACAATGCTTGCCGATAACGAGGATCTCTACGTGGAACCATCCGCAACGGCAGGCCTTTTAGGACCGAAATATATATTAAAATCAACATATATAGAACAATATAATATCAATATAGATAACGCTACACATATTGCATGGTCAACAGGAGGAGATTTAGTACCTAATTTTGATATGAAACAATATTATGAGAAGGGAAAGATTTTATTGGCTTAAGCTCCGTTTGAAATTATAGTTAAAAATTTGTACCTCAAAAGATAAAATGTCTTCTTTCCTTTATTCCTTTGCTTTGAAAATAATTTTGGTAAAGTTATAATGAAAGAAGAAAAATAGTATGGAGAATGATGATTACACCATACAGGAGGAATGGATAAAATGTACTTCCCTTCAAAAAGAGATTTATGGATGACAATAGTGTTATGGGGTGTGCCACTACTAGGGGTTACCATACCTGCTGTGAATGGTGAAATGCTTGGGTTCTTTATTATGTTGCCATTATCATTATTCTTATTATGGTTTTGGTTTCGTACAGGTTATAAGATAGAAGATGAGATTATTATGGTGCGTTATGGTCCAATTAAAATGAAAGTACCCATCAATAATATACAAATGATTAAAAAGCGAAAAAATCCTTTTACAGCACCAGCCTTATCTACAGATAAGTTAGAATTAGTTTCCGGACGATTTGATGTTATTTCCGTTTCCCCTGAAGATCAGGAAGAATTTATAAAACAAATTCTGGAAATTAATAATGAAATAAAATTGGATAGTCGACTAAAGATTAGAAAGTAAATTGGTATGAAAAGGTAGGTTGTTGATATGATGAAAGTTGTCCAAAATATAACTGAATTAATTGGTGATACACCACTAGTTAAATTAAAAGAAATTGTACCTGAGGATGCGGCTGATGTTTATGTTAAACTCGAATCATTCAATCCCAGTAAGAGTGTGAAAGACCGAGCTGCATATAATATGGTAAAAGTAGCAGAAGATAAAGGATTGATAAAACCGGGAGATACAATTATCGAGCCAACAAGTGGGAACACGGGTATAGGATTAGCCATGATTGCAGCAGCAAAAGGATATACGGCAATCTTAGTTATGCCCGATAACAGCACGATGGAAAGAAGAAATATATTAAAAGCATACGGGGCTAGAGTTGTGTTAACGCCAAGTGATGAGAAGATGCCCGGAGCAATTCGTAAAGCTTTAGAATTGCAAAAAGATATTCCAGGGAGCTTTATCCCACAGCAATTTGAAAATACAGCAAATCCAGATATTCACCGCTGGACGACAGCAGTTGAAATATATGAACAGATGAACGGGAATCTAGATGCTTTTGTATGTACTGCCGGTACTGGAGGAACGGTTACGGGAACTGGAGAAGTATTAAAGGAGAAAATTCCTAGTATTCATACAGCAGTTGTAGAACCAGAGGGATCCCCTGTTTTGTCCGGAGGAGAACCTGGAAAGCATAAGCTGGTCGGTACAAGTCCAGGTTTTATTCCGGATATTCTCAACACAGAAATTTATGATGAAATTATACAAATAAAAGATGAGGAAGCTATTAAGATGTTAAGGCAACTTGCCCGAATAGAAGGTGTTTTTGTTGGGCCTTCGGGAGCAGCTTCTGTTTTTGCCGCAATGAAAGTCGCTAAACAGTTAGGAAAAGATAAACAGGTCGTGTGTATAGCCCCTGATTCAGGTGAGCGGTATTTAAGTATGAATTTATTTGATGAAGCGGACTAAAAGATGGTGTTGATGAACAATGTTCATTCCTATTTTTTAGGTTTTCTATAGCTATGATAAGTTAGTCTATGGAAGCAAGAACGAGGTTGGTACAAAACAAAAGCGTCCAGTCCAACTAAAAAACGTATATTTCCAAACTTAGCGCACGAAACATTCGTAGACTTCTGCAGTGATGTATGTTTGGAATTTATTTGTTAAAAACACGTTTGTACCAGCCTTATTATAGAACGATATTTATGAAGATGGTTAGTTATGTTCCTTTACACCGGAACATAACTTTTTTATGGTATTTTCGCTTACTTTCTCTTATTTGGTTACGAATTTATAGATTCATACGGTGGAGGTCCCCTGTATTGATGAATACTTTTCATTTTTTTGCTAAAAATAAAACGTAATTACCATTGTTAGGAGATGATCCTGTGAGTGAAAAGAAAAATGTAAACAAAAAGGAACAGCAATTAGAATCATCTATTAGAGATACCCGTAATCAAGAGATGATTTCCAATGAAGGGAAAAAGATCGTGGACGATGAAAATTCACTGACTGCCGGAGATCGTGGGCCGACCCTGATTGAAGACTTTCTTGCCAGGGAAAAGATAGCACATTTTGACCGGGAGAGGGTACCAGAACGGGTTGTACATGCACGAGGGACGGGTGCTTATGGAGAATTTGAATTGTATCAATCGATGAGTGATATCACCATGGCTGATTTCCTGCAGGATCCTTCCAAAAAAACACCGCTATTTGTGCGTTTCTCACAAGTAATCGGTTCACGGGGATGTAATGAAACGGTCCGTGATGTGCGAGGATTTTCGATTAAATTCTATACCGATGATGGGAATTTTGATATTGTGGCCATCAATTTCCCGATTTTCTTCATCCAAGATGCGATTAAATTTCCTGATTTGATTCACTCTGTCAAACCAGAACCTGATAATGAATATCCGCAAGGGCAAACGGCACATGATACATTTTGGGATTTTATGGGGAGTAATCCAGAGACGACCCATATGGCGATGTGGATTATGTCCGACCGGGCTATCCCTAAGAATTTTCGTACCATGGAAGGTTTTGGGGTTCATACGTATCGTTTTGTAAACAAAGAGGGCGTTGCTCATTTTGTCAAGTTTCACGTTAAGCCCGTACTGGGAGTTCATCCATTAATTTGGGATGAAGCGCAGAAGCTTGGTGAAGATGCCGATTTTCATCGCAGAGATCTTTGGACAAATATCAAAATGGGAAATCATCCAGAATATGAACTGGCTGTACAAGTTATTCGGGAAGATCAGGAATTTATGTTTGATTTCGATATTTTAGATCCGACAAAGTTTTGGCCGGAAGAGGATGTGCCGCTTCAAAAGATAGGAAAGGTAACCTTAAACAAAACGGTCGAGAATGCTTTTTCAGAAACAGAACAAAGTGCGTTTCATCCGGGGAATATTGTACGGGGAATGGATTACTCCAATGATCCGCTGTTGCAAGGGCGCTTATTTTCGTATACAGATACCCAACAGGCGCGAATCGGTGCAAATTACCAGCAACTTCCGATCAACAAACCAGTTTGTCCCGTTTTTAACAACCAGCGGGATGGTAACTCGCGTCATGTGATTGACCGTGGAAAAGTTTCTTATCATAAAAACTTATTGGCGGATAATACGCCGTCCGAGGTTTCGCCAAACAAAGGGGGTTTTGTTACGTATCCCTCCACCGTCGAGGGATTGAAACAGCGTAAAACAGCAGACTCTTTCAAAGATCACTACTCACAGGCAAAGCTTTTCTGGAACAGCATGACACCAGTGGAACGGGAGCATATTATTGGAGCCTATAGTTTTGAATTGGGAAGATGCCTTCATGTACCGGTACGTCAACAGATGGTGGATCGATTGGCAAGGGTCAGTACAGAACTTGCAGAGGCTGTTTCCCAAAATGTTGGGGTGACAGTACCAGACGTAGAAGAGTCAACGGTTACGAAATCGTCTCCAGCTATAAGTTTGATGAATACTAATTTTGTGGCGAAAACATTGAAAGTTGCTGTTTTTCTTGTGGAAGGTTTTCCCGGGAAGGAAGTGGATGATCTACTAAAACAATGGAAGGAGGCAGGCATGCACCCGGTTATTGTTAGCAATAAACTTGGCGAAGTAAGTGGCAGCGATGGAGTAACCTATCAGGTGGATCAAAGCTTCCTAACAGGATCGCCATTGAGCTATGAAGGGGTATATCTTGTTGGCGGTTCGAAAGTAGACGACTATTTTCTTTATCAAGCTCGTACCTTTATCATGAATATGTACAATCATTTCAAACCGATAGGAGCTAGAGGAGAGAGCGCTCACTTATTACAGGAAATGGGTATAGAAGGAATGCCAGGAGTTGTTATGGATATAGACTCTCAATTTGGGCAAACCTTTATCGATGCGATGGCTAAACAACGCTTTTGGGATAGGCCTAGTTATCTTTATAGCGTTTAAGGAAGACAATACATTCTGTCTGACCATTGTTAACAATTTATTTAATAAAGTGGGACTTAACATAGTCATTACGCTAATTCTTATATGCGGTGATAAAGTGTATTTTAGAAATTTTTAATATAAAACCAAAAAAGGAACAAATGTATTTATAACAAATAGAATTCGAACATATTACGCTTCGGAAATATACTCCGTGAACCTTAGGGTGGCTGGTGAGCCCCTTGTGCTCGTCGTGTTACAAGTGATTTCGAGGATCAGCACTCTTCGCAAAAGATTGCTATCGCACAATGGTGTCTCACCTATACCTTTCCTCCTAAATTCCCCCTATGTTTTCCTTCGCTAAGTCTGGAAATTTCATTTTTTAATTAAACGGCTTTGTTTCGCCCCATCTCTTAGTCAATACTGGTTGATATAAACGGTGTATAACAACTACGTAAGGTAAACATTTCTTGAGGTGAAGGAATGTTTACGATTATAATGAGTGATAGGGTAAAAAAGCATCCATGTGAATTATTTCGCAGCACAACACAAGCAAAGAAACACAATGAGAAAAGGCTAAGGACAAATGGAGAAATTAGCGGAACCGATTAACCAAAACGGGCATGAATTTGTTTATTATAATGCCCTGTATCAATACTTGCTAAAGGATGTATATGTTTATGTATGGTCAAACACGAAATATAATACAGCGTGTTCGTACCCCCGAGGGGAAATACAACTTCAACAACGCGGCAACCACTATGAAATCATAAGTAATGGTACTTTTTTAATGGCAACTTATAATGGAGAATCAGAAAGGCTCTTAGTAAGTGCTGCATTAAAAAACACAGTTGCTCCTAGAAAGGTGCTTGTTGGGGGATTAGGAGTTGGATTTTCTTTAGCAGAAGCTTTGTGCCATGAACAAGTCACTGAAGTAACAGTCATCGAGATAGAAAAAGCAATTATTACATGGAATCGAACTTATCTTGCGGCTTTTTCGAATCATGCATTAGAAGATTCCAGGACAACAATCATACAGGCTGATTTTCTTGAATGGATTAATGCAGCATCAGATAAATTTGATGTTATATGCTTAGATATTGATAATGGACCTGACTGGACAGTGACTGATTCAAATACGAAATTATATCAAACGAACACCCTTCATTTATTGGCGGGATTACTATCTTCCGGTGGGGTATTAGCTTTTTGGAGCGCTGCTTCATCACAAGCTTTTGTTGAAAAACTCAAAAAATACTTTGAAGAAGTACAAGAAATCCCTGTACCACAGGAAAAGGGGGAAGATGACTATATTTATCTCGCAAAAGTACCTTTTCATTTGTATGCTAATTAACATGTATGAAACGGTTTGTAATGTCTCTACCTCTGATTAGAAAAGCGTTTAAACAATAAGATCTTAAAGCCACTCATCGGCACAGTATAAGCAAACGCTCTGAATACGGTTCATATCTACTTACCCCATTGAATAAATAACCCATAAAGACTCGCTGCCATTGCTGCAACTTACCTATGAAAGAAATGGATACAAGTTGAATATCATCAGGACATGTAATACTTGATCGAATAGAAAATATCCGAGTCTTTTCATGTTATCCATTGGCCTTTGGGAAGGAAAATTAATAAAATTAGATGACATGGTTTTACATGGAGAGGTGGGCATGGTACACTTTATTCTTATGAAATCGTTTTTCCCCGTTTTATCTTTCACTACTACTCATGCTCGCAGAGGATCCATGTCAAGCCATAAACGTTTGCATATTGGAGGAAATTAATATGAGAAGTATTCAGAGCTGGATTGCTGAACGTTTACTCACACAATATAGTAACAAAAAAAGCTTTACGAATGAAGAATTGTACGCTAAATTTTTCAAAAAAAGACAAAATGAAAATGAAAAACCTTATGTCTTGCCAAAATATATTCAGAGAAAGTTTAATATTGAAAAACAAAAGTATGATGGAATGGAGTGTTATATCTTTAATCAAGAAAAAGTCACTTCAGAAAAATCCATACTCTATTTGCATGGAGGAGGATATATAGAACAACCTTCAATATACCACTGGCGTTTTCTTAGGAAATTAGCAAAAGAAACCAACGTTAAAATATACGTTCCCATCTATCCTAAAGCACCCAATCATCAATATAAAGAGTCATTTAGTAAAGTTCTTCCAATATATGAATGGATTTTAAAAACATCAAATAACAAAAATACCATCTTGATGGGTGACTCTGCTGGGGGAGGATTTGCATTAGCATTAGCACAATTGCTTTTGGAAAAAGAGCTACCACAACCTCGGCATATCATTTTACTTTCACCTTGGCTTGATATTACGATGAAGAACCCAGATGCTTATGCATTCGAACGTAAGGACCCAATGTTAGGCATTTATGGTTTGATTCAAATGGGGAAAGCGTATGCAGGAGATACTGACCCAAATAACCATTTACTAAGCCCAATAAATGGGAAGATAAATGGGCTGGGGGAAATTTCTTTATTCGTAGGAACACATGAAGTTCTTTTCCCCGATGCGAAAAAGTTAAGAGATAGGTTTACAACCCAAGGTATTAAAATGAATTATTTTGAATATGCGAAAATGAACCATATCTTTGTACTTTATCCTATTCCGGAGGCAAAAAAAGCGATCAAGGAAATTGTGAATATCATCAACAATATGTAAGTTGGAGGACGATTTATTAGAAATAACGTTGATCGTGAAGTTTCGTACATAAGTGAGAGCTGTTGTATTAAATTTTAATTGACTTTCTACCTATTGATAGGTAGAATTGAGGTGTTCCATAAATAAAATGAAAGTGAGGAAACGAATATGCAATTTCAAAATAAAACCGTGATTATCACTGGTGGAGGTACCGGGATTGGTCGAAAAACGACAGAATTATTCTATAACGAAGGTGCTAATGTCATCATCAATGGCCGCAGAGAAGAAGTATTGAAAACAACAGCTACAGAGATTGATCCGACTGGTCAAAAAGTAAGCTTTGTAGCAGGCGATATTAGTAATCCTGAAACTTCTAAAGAGCTGGTTAATAAAGCTGTTGAATTATTTGGCGGAGTTGATATACTGGTTAACAATACTGGAAAGTTTGTTCCGACTCCATTTACCGAATATACACCGGAAGATGTGCAATCTTATCTTGATGTGATTGTGAAAGGAACCGTCTTTACTTCCCAAGCAGTCATCCCAGAAATGAAAAAACGTGGACAAGGTGCCATTATTAACACTGGTTCTATTTGGGCAATTCAATCCGTAGAAGCAACACCGTCAGCTGCTTATTCTGCGGCTATGGCGGGAAGACATGCGCTTACCAAAAATATGGCGGTAGAATTAGCGGCAGATAATATCCGGGTAAATGCGGTGGCTCCTGCAGTAGTTGAAACGCCAATTTATAATAATTTTCTTTCTGAGGATGAAGTACCAGAAGTGTTAGGTTCATTTAATGAATTTCATCCTTTAAAAAGAAATGGACAACCAGAAGACGTTGCGAAAACTATTTTATTCTTAGCAAGTGAATCAGCTTCTTGGGTTACAGGAACAGTTATGCCTGTAGATGGAGGAGCTACAGCAAGACTGCGTTAATAATAAAGATACAGGTGATAGAATGGCCAAAAAAGAAAATACGGAAACAAAAATTATTGAAACAGGGGAAGTGCTCATTCAAGAACGAGGAGTAAATGGATTTAGTTTTGCTGATATTGCAAATATAGTGGGTATCAGAAAAGCAAGCATCCATTATTATTTCCCAACGAAAATAGACTTAGTGAAAAGTGTATTAGAACACTATATTAAACATTTTTTTACTTCTTTAGATGATCGTTGTTGTAATCTTCGTTCTCTTGAAGAGGTTCTTACTGCATATACAGAACAATTTAAAAACAGTTTACAGAAGAATTATCAAGTATGTTTATGTTCGATGCTATCAATGGAATCTTTTTCTTTGAATAATGAATTGCGGCAAGAGATCAATACTTTTTTTAATAAAAATGTATTATGGCTTCAAAAAAAATTAGAGGAGTTTCATATTCCAGAAGAACAGGCAAGTACGATGGCGAATCATCTATTTGTAGTAATTCAAGGAGCACAGTTGATTACACAAAATTTAAGAGATATCTCTTATTTTGATTCAGTTGCTTCTAAAGAAATTAATTCTATTTGTTCATGGATCGCCGATACGCCATGATGAAAAATAATTGTCCTTAGGCAGGCAAAATACGAATGAAATCTATTACTACCAGATCAATAGGAGGATGAAAGTAGAACACAGACTGTATAGTTTAATAAGCATTTATTTGAAAAAGACGAATAATTGTATATAATAAATTTCTTATAATTATGTGCTTGATCGATATTTTTACCAGACCCAGTGGAGTGATAATCGTGAAAAACAATCAAACAGCAAAAGAAGCTACGCGGCAAATCATATCAGCCTATAAGAGCCCGTCTGAAAGGACGAACGAATCCTTTGGTAGTATCCCTGGACGGAGGGAGTGGGGCAGGGAAGTCTACGTTGGCTGCTGAAGTTGCTTCACACATGGGAGCAACTGTCCTTCAGTGTGATGAGTTTTTCGACGCAACTATTGCTGACGATGAATGGGACACCTATACATTAGAGTTGAAGTGTCATAGGTGTATCGACTGGAAGCGCGTTCGTACGGGAGCATTGTTACCACTTATAACAGGTGAGACCGCTCACTTTCATCCTTTCTCCTTTTTTCAGAAAATGGCTTGTCACCGTCTTTTGTAACGAAAGAGCCTTCCATGGTCATTATTCTTGATGGTATTTATAGCTCGCTACCCGAACTATCTGATATTGTCGATGTTAAGGTCCTAGTGGATGTGTTACCCGAAGTTCGCCGTTATAGACATAATGTAAGAGAAGGTAATGATGATGAGGCTTGGCATCAACGATGGGATCCTGCAGAGGATTATTATTTTCCGTTTTGTGTCCACCAGTCTCATTTGATTTAGTAGTAGTTAATCAGTAGTGCGTTGTTTATAAGAGGCAGAGTAATGGCATATAGAGGAAAATTTGATGGGTCTGGTTTATTTCTTTATATATTAGATTTCGTTGATATCGTGTCATGATTTTAAATATCTATTTATAAATGGAAAGTAGGTTATCGATGACAAAATCAACCATACGTTTGAAATTTATCTAGTTTACATAATATTTATTATGGGAAGTTATAGGGAAAAATGAAAATTCCATCTCAATATTTAAGTATTCTTTTGATAGTGAGATATAATATAAAATACGTTATAGATAATTTGATTTAACTATAACGTAATTAGCAAGTTATTCACTCTCGATTTTATTTAACGGCTTTTTAGCTGGACCTTCCAGAACTTCACCAGTATAGGAGAATCTTGATCCATGACACGGACAATCCCATATCCCATGTCCGGTCACCGGAATTCCACGCAACTTCACATCCCATATGTGTGCATGTCGTATCAACCATGTGAAATGCATTGTTCTTATCTCTGTATACTCCAGTACGATTGCCGTTAATACGTGTAACCGTAGCTTCATCAGCGGAAAGTTCTTCAATGTTATTTTTGGTATATTCTAATTTACCTTTTATCATATGTTTTGCAACATCAGCATTCATTTGAATGAATTTACTTACGGCCGGGTCAGCTTGAAATCTGGATGGTGTATATAATGCTTTGTATGGATTATCCTTTTGTAAAATTTGATCAGTTAAGATTTGAGCTGCTATGGTTCCATTTGTCATGCCCCATTTGCGAAAGCCAGTTGCTACTAATATAGAGTTTGTTTCTTTTGTAACTGATCCGATATATGGAATTTTGTCCAGTGTTGTTAAATCTTGAGCTGACCAACGATAAACAAGGTTATTAATTCCAATATGGCTTTCAGCAAATTTCTTGAGTTCATTATAGTGCGTAATGGTTGATTCACCCTGGCCAGTCTTATGATTCTCACCACTGATTATCCAGAGTTCTTCTCCATTCATAGATGTACTTCGTATGGATCTTGTTGGCGACTCTGCATTAATATACATACCACCGGGGAAATCCTTTGCTGATTTAATGGCAATAACATAGGATCTTTCCGGATACATACGTGAGAAATAGAAACCTTCCTTATCATAAAATGGAAAATGAGATGCAGAAATTACATATTTACATGTGATCCGGTGCCCCCCACTCGTAACAATTGTAGGATGGTTGTTATGCTCCACATCTACAGCTGTTGTCTGTTCATAAAATTGTACCCCATTTTCTTTACTTTTCTCAGCTAGTGCCTTTAAATATTTTAACGGATGAAATTGTGCTTGATCTTTCATGATTAAAGCTGATTTTTGTGGGAGTTTGAAAGGAATTTTATCCGTTAGTTCGCTATTTATTTTGAGTTGATCATATGCTTTCTTTTCATTTTCCAAATGACTGAGATAAGATTCCGTATTGGTATAGATATAGGCATCTTCCTTTTTAAAATCACAATCAATTACGAGTTGGTCTATCGTTTGTTCAATGAATTGTTTTGCTTTCGCATTCGCTTGGTAATATAGGGAGGCTTTTTCTACGCCGAAATGTTGAATGATTTCATCATATATAAGCCCATGCTGTGCTGTTATCTTAGCCGTTGTGTGCCCTGTTGTTCCATTTAATATGTATCCTGCATCCAGTAATACTACTTTCAGATTTTGTTTTGCTAACAGGTAGGCTGTGGTTATCCCTGTGATTCCACCACCTACAATTCCAATATCGGCTTTTATAGATTCTTGTAGTTTAGGGAAAGTTGGTAATTTTACTGAATCACGCCAGTAGGATTTAGGAAATTGTGGTAATTGCGACATGTTAATGCAATCGCTCCTTTTAATCAATAGATAACTTTATTATTAACGTAAAATCTGTCTTTTATGTAATATTTAGCGTTTCAAACTGTAAAAGAAAGGGAATGAATTAATGATTAGGGGTGATTAATTTGAATAAACACTTAATAATAAGCGGACAAGTTCAAGGTGTCGGATTTCGGTACTCTGCCATGCAAAAGGCAATGGAATTCCAATTGACTGGTTGGGTACGCAATAAGAGTAACGGAACAGTTGAGTTAGAGGTTGAAGGTGAGGAGAAACAAATCAATTCATATATTGATGAATTAAAAAACGGTTTCAACCGATTTATCCAGGTAGACCATATGGAAATAACCTCTCAACAAGAAAAAGGATATGATAAATTTACAATAAAATAGTGTTTAAAAAAGCCGCGCATATCTTTCATAAGCAGCGGCTTTACTAATCTATTCTTCGTAAAATTTACGATTTAATTCAATAAATTTGTTTTCCTCTTCTGGTACTTCGTCTTCCATATATATAGCTTCAACAGGACAGACTGCTTCGCATGCTCCACAATCAATACAAATATCTGGATCAATATAAAACATGTCTTCTCCTTCTTCTATACAATCCACAGGACAAACTTCAACACATTCTCCTGATTTTTCCCCTATACAAGGTGATGTAATAACAAAAGCCAATTAAAACCCTCCTTCGTAACACTTCCTGAAATGTTCATGCTTTTATTATAACGCATCCTTATATATTATAAAAATAATAAAAGCATGCTGACATTTGCTGTTATATGTTTGAAACTCTACCACTATTAATGCTCATTCCATACACACACAATAGAGGGATCATCCTTTTCATATTTCATTAAATAGATATCTGGATGTCGCAATTCCTTCCATCTTCTAAAATCAAAATTTTTATTGTATTGCTGCAAAAATAAAGTCATCAAGTTCCCATGACTGACGACAACAGCATTTTTTATATTATCATTTGTATAAATTGATTCAAATACTGTATTTATACGTTGAATAGCATCTTTCGCCGATTCACCACCGGGTAATGCGAAATCTTGATCCTTAAAGGATTGTTCCAATACCTCCACCCAATCATCAATTGGCTCAACACTTAAGATACGTTCCTTTAATCGTTCATCGATTTCAATTTTAGTGTTTGTTTTTTCTGCGAAAGGCTTTATGCTTTCAATAGCACGTAAATAAGGACTTGAGATTATTTTATCCACCTTAATGTTTAGATCACTAAAAAAACTTGAAAGAAGGTGAGCCTGTCTCATACCAACCGTTGTCAATGGTGAATCCTTGTGTTGACCATCAGCAGAACAATGACGAACAAAATAAATATTTTTCATCTCGGCTCATTCCCTCTTTTTATTATGTCATTAGCGCTGTTCCTTGGTTAAATAGTAAATAAATTATAGCATGAAACGACATAATAGAAAATAGATAACTCAAAAATAACAGGGACACCTCTCTTCTCTGTTATTTTATTTCTTTAAAATAATCTTTAAAAAAACCCCCTATTCGATTGCTGTTGTCAATAATAAAATAAAATTCATCTGTTTCGTTTTTTACCTCATATTTCTTGCCTGGTGTCAATTTATGATCCACCATAAATTTTTCAGCATCCGCATGTACACATTCAATTTCCTTTAATGTTTCTCTATTTTTCCAGTCTAGATGGATCATAATAATACTCCTTTTCATCTGAGTTTACATAACATGATTATTATAAACTAATAATTAGTTGAATAGATATAAATAGTTCCCATATCCTTCTTCAGCCATCTTATCTTTTGGAATAAAATGCATCGCAGCTGAATTCATACAATAACGTAAGCCTCCAGCTTCTTTCGGACCGTCTTCAAATACATGGCCAAGATGGGAATCTGCCCCCTTACTTCTAACTTCAGTTCGTATCATACCGTGTGATTTATCGATATTCTCTTTAATTTGGTAACTGTCGAGTGGTTTGGTAAAGCTTGGCCAACCACAGGCCGAGTTAAACTTTTCATTTGAAGAAAATAAGACATCTCCTGAAACAATATCAACATATATTCCCTCTTCTTCATTATCCCAATATTCATTTTGAAACGGCGCTTCTGTGCCATTTTCTTGTGTTACATTATATTGTAACGGCGTAAGTTTTTCTTTCAATTTTGTCTTATCTACATTTGACTGCCAATTATTTTTTATAAAGTCCTCTCTGCCTGATCCTTTTTTATATAAACGGTAATGAAAAGATTGCTTCTTATAATAATCTTGGTGTGCATCTTCGGCGACATAAAAGGGTTTTGCTGGAACAATTTCTGTCACAATTGGTTTAGAAAACTTTCCACTATTTTCTAAATTCTTTTTCGACTTTTCAGCTGTCTGCCTTTGCTCTTCATTATGATAAAAAATTGCTGTTTGATATGATTCTCCTCGATCATTAAACTGTCCATTCGGGTCTGTAGGATCAATTTGTTGCCAAAACGTTGTAACGAGTTGTTCATATGGCATTATAGTCGGATCAAATGTGATCTGGACAGCTTCCACGTGCCCTGTAGTATTCGAAGCAACCTGTTCATATGTGGGATTCTCTAGCGTACCTCCTGTATAGCCTGAAACTACATCTATTATACCTGGACGTTCATCAAAGGGTTCAACCATACACCAAAAACATCCACCAGCGAATGTTGCAATTTCTTGTTTGGAACTCATATTATACCTCCAGTACTTTATATCTTACTTCTATTTTTTCGGTTATAACGTAAAAAATCAAGTTCTCTGCCTATATTTAAATAAATAATTTCGGTGTGGATAATCCATTATCCTTTTTGGCTTTGGAATTATTATTATTGCTCACTGTGTCTTCTTTTTTATCTGAATGGTTTTGTTTTTCATCTACATTATCATCAGTATGATCAACATCATCAGGATGATCAACCTCTTTAATTGCTTTCATCATTCGGTACATTGCGGGGATATTTTTAACCATTGGTCCATATTCCTGAACGATTGGGGTTGTGGATTGAACAACATTTAGCACTTGCTGAACATTATTTAATACACCTGATAGTCCACCTATCCCCTTGTTCACTAATTCCCCTGTGGATTGGTTTTGAAAGAAGCTTTTTATGCTATTTCTATTTTTAGGGGCATTTAAACGTTGAGTCGGTAATAATGAATTATTTACAGCATATGGTCTATGATTTGGAAAAGAATTTTTAGGTTGTTGCACCGGGAATACCATCGTTTCTCCTCCTTTTTATTGTTACCTCATTATAGATTAGTATACGTCAGCAGGAACAAAGCGTGTAGGCGATTTAATGCTGCGTATGAGTGAAAGAATAACAGGTTATTTCCCGGGCAACCGCAGGGAACAACAAGAATCTTCATGAGATGACGAAATTAGTTGAAATATGACTAGTTGATAATATCATGATGCGTTTTTATTTTAAACAAACGTTTGATCAATAATGATGGTTGTTTGTTGTTATCTGGAAATAAAAAAGGCACTGGAAATATCCAGAACCTTTTTATTTGTTCTCTTTTAGTTTATATTTATCCCAAAGCTCATCAAATACAACCAATGCGCCAGGAAAAGGGCTATTCCATTCTAAATAGCTGCTTATTTCGTCATAGTCTTTCGAGTGTTTCGGAAAATCATGATCAAAAAACACCCAATCAGCCAGCCGACTTTGATTATCCGGTGACTTTTCCCCACGGAATGTCATCAAAAACTGATAAAAAGATCGCATTCCAATCACCTCATTATTCTATGTGATTATTCGCTTTCCATAAATTCCTTATGTTTTCGTTGCTTCTTACGGTAAACGACCTTTGATAAGTAAATACTGATTTCATACAAAATAACTAATGGTATTGCAACGACAATTTGTAGAATGAAATCCGGCGGAGTTACAATCGTTCCAATAATAATTAATATAAGGTATGCATATTTCCTGTTTTTTTGCATGAACTCCGGTGTTAAAATACCTATAGACGTTAAGAACATCGAAATAATTGGTATTTCAAACAGCAATGCAAATGGCAATGTGATACGAAGTAAAAATTTAAAATATCGATCAACGGTAAACATTTCGTTAAACATACCTTCATTTAACGATAGTAAAAAAGGTAAAATCAGTTGAATAAACATAAAATAACCAAAAACCAATCCAGCGATAAATAAAAGAAATATAGCAGGAATATAGGCTAAGGAAGCTTTTCGCTCCGTACTAGTTAACCCTGGTTTTATAAAAGCCCAAACTTGAAAAGACAGAATTGGGATTGTTCCAATAAGTGCAATCATCCCAGCCATTGAGAAATAAATCCATATAATTTCTCCAGGACTAATTACAACTAAATCGAAATCCAAATCATTTACAAAAAACCAATAGATATCTTGAACAAAAATAAAACCAATAATAAAAAATAATACAAAGAAAATAACTGTAACAATCAGCCTGTTTCGTAACTCTGATAAATGACCTGTGAGGTTCATTTCTTTGTCGCTTGATTGTACGTTCTCAACCATAATTACTTCACACTCCTAGGCTGGTAACAAAAGAAGGTGCAAGGTTATATACCTTACACCTTTCACTCATCACCTTTTGTTGATGTATGATTATTGCCCTTTTTAGGCGTATCGTCATCTGATATAATATCCTTGGTCGCATTTTTAAATTCCTTTAATGAACTTCCAACAGCTTTCCCGATTTCTGGTAACTTAGAAGGACCAAAAACAATTAACGCTATGACAAGAATCAGTATTAACCCAGGGATACCAATATTACTTAACATTTGAACCACTCCAAATAGTTTCTATTTATTTTCTTTACCGTTTAAGATTTCTTTTGTTTCATTTAGTTCATCTGTAACATCACTCGTTAAATCTTTTGTGGAGTCCTTAAATTCACGCAAGGTTTGTCCAGCGGCCTTCCCGATTTCTGGCAACTTTTTTGGTCCAAAAATGATTAACGCGAGAACTAATATTAAAATCAACCCCGGAAATCCTATATTTGCGAACATCATTACACCTTCTTTACCAAATTGACTTTATAAGTATTTATGAAGCATTTAACTTTTTAATTCGTTTATAGTTTAACATGTTTTTCTAATATTAAACAAGCTATATTAAAATCGTTTATTCCACCACTATAATTATTTTCGATCATATTGTAAAAAGTAGTAGTCATATGGGTTTTTAGCATCTTTCTCTCCTTTTTCTTTTGAGGTTAGATTCCATTCTTTCTCATTAAATTCTGGAAAATAAGAGTCACCTTCAAAGGATTCATCAATGAATGTAATGTACATGCGGTCCGCATATGGCAAGGCTTGTTGAAAAATCTCACCACCGCCTATAACAAAGAATTCTTCTTCCGAGTCCGCTTTATTCCATTCCTGTATTTTTTTCAAATCCTTAATCACCTCTACGTTATCCGGGAACTTCATATTTTTGCGAGTAGCGACAACATTTTTCCGGTTCGGTAATGCTCCTCCTAATGAATCATATGTTTTTCTTCCCATTACGATAGTGTGTCCTGTTGTTCTTTCTTTAAAAAAACGAAAATCTTTCGGCAAATGCCAAGGTAAATCATTATTTAGACCAATAACACGATTGCGATCCATCGCTAACATAAATGAAATCATAGATAATTCCTCTCCTTTTCTTTTTGATTAAACAGCTATTGGTGCTTTAATTGCAGGATGAGGGTTATATTCCATTATTTCAAAATCCGACAACTCAAAATCAAAAATGGAATTTTTTTCTTTGTTAATTTTGAGTTTAGGCAAAGCTTTAACGTCACGTCCAAGCTGTGTATTGATTTGTTCTACATGATTTGCATAAATATGTGCATCACCTAATGTATGTACGAATTCTCCTACTTCCAAATCTGTTTCATGTGCAATTAAATGTGTTAACAATGCATAGCTTGCCATATTAAAAGGCATCCCTAAGAAAACATCAGCACTGCGCTGATATAACTGGCATGACAATTTTCCTTCAGCAACATAGAATTGGAACAATGCATGACATGGGGGCAACGCCATACTAGGCAAATCTTCCGGGTTCCATGCAGATACAATATGCCTACGGGAATCAGGTTTTGTACGAATAGATTCGATGACGTCTTTCAATTGATCAATGGTATCATTCTTGGAAGTTTTCCATGCGCGCCATTGCTTTCCATAAACAGAACCAAGATCTCCAAACTTGTTGGCAAAATCATTATCATGGAGGATTTTTTCTTTAAAACGCGCCATTTCGCTCTTATATTTTTCCTTGAATATTGGATCTTGCTGACTTCGATTTCCGAAATTCGTCATATCTGGACCTTTGTATTCTTCACTTTTTATCCACTTTTCAAATGCCCATTCATTCCATATATTATTGTTATTTTCCAGTAGATATCGAATGTTAGTATCCCCTTTAATAAACCAAAGCAGTTCACTGGCAACTAGTCGAAATGGAACTTTTTTAGTTGTTAATAAAGGGAAACCGTTACTTAAATCGAATCGTATTTGGCCACCAAATACAGAATAAGTCCCGGTACCAGTACGGTCTTCCTTTTTTGCCCCCTTTTTTAATATGTGTTCACATAATTCTAAGTATGCATGCTCACCTGTCATTATAGAATCTCCCCCACTTATAACTGATAATCACTTATAGCGAATGTACCTATTATAACATAAACGTAACGCATAAAAACAACTTGAGTTGAAAAGTTCCTATTGGGACCCAAATAGCTGGGTGGAAGAGAACCTACGAATGACATTGAAACACAAACTTTGGAATCAGGCAGGACAACTCTCCTGCCTGATCGTTTTACCATTCTTTATAAAATTGTTCTAAAAATTGTTCCATAAATACATGTCGTTCGTGAGCAATTTCTTTTGCAGTGGTGGTATATAATAAATCTTTTAACTTTAATAGTTTATCATAGAAATGTTGAATAGATGTATCATGAAAGTCTCTATGATAAATGAATTGTTTCTTTGCTCCACCATATGCAAAAGTTCTGGCAATTCCAATAGCCCCAATAGCATCAATCCGATCTGCGTCTTGTACAATTTTCCCTTCAAGTGTTACAGGAGCATTTCCTTTATGGAAAGAGATATCTTTTATAGCCGTGTTAATGTTCATTATCTCACTGCTGGATAATTCAATGGTTTTTAGAAAGGCCACCATCTCTTCCATTGCTTTTTCCGAATCAGAGAAAAGCTTCGCATCTCCAATATCATGAAGCCAGGCAGAGACTTCGGTAATAAATAGGTCGGCATATTCTTGTTCAGCGATCTTTCTTGCTGTACGTGCAACTCGTTCCATATGAAAATAGTCATGTCCTGTAACATCATCATAAAAAAGTGTGTGCACATACTCTTTGATTGCTTGTAAACATTTCTCTCTTTCCATTAAAATAACCCGAGTACTTTTCCATCTTCTGTAACATCCATATTAAATGCTGCTGGTCTTTCAGGTAATCCCGGCATTGTCATCACATCACCGGTTAAGGCGACAATAAATCCTGCGCCAATGGATGGCCTCAGTTCTCGAATGGTGATAGAGAACCCTTTTGGTCTTCCTGTTTTTGTTGGGTCATCCGATAAAGAATATTGTGTTTTTGCCATGCAAACAGGTAGCTGGCCCCAGCCCTGTTGCTCATAAAACGCCAATTGGCCTCTTGCCTTAGGAGATAATTCAATGTCATCAGCACCATATACGCTTTGTGCTATGGTTCGAATCTTTGTCTCCAGCTTTTCGTCTAATTCGTAAAGTGGGGTAAAATGTTTATTTGCTGATTCTACTTTAGCTATAACTTTCTTAGCTAAAGGAATGCCACCCTCTCCTCCGTTTTCCCAAACATTTGTTAATGCTGCATCTATATTCCTTGATTCACACCATGACTTGATAAAATTAACTTCCGCTGGTGTGTCTGTAGGAAACTTGTTAATAGAAACAACATATGGCAATCCAAAACGTTCAATCGTTTCCATATGTTTTTTTAAATTTTCCATCCCTGCTTGTAATGCATCCATATTTTCTTCCTTTAAATCACCCTTCGCTAGACCTCCATGCATTTTTAATGCACGAACTGTAGCAACAATTACGACGGCATCTGTCTCGAATTCCCCTGCACGAGACTTTATATTCAGAAATTTCTCAGCGCCTAAATCGGCTCCAAATCCCGCTTCTGTTACGACATAATCACCTAATTTAGCGGCGGTTTTGGTTGCCATGATACTATTGCAACCATGCGCGATATTGGCAAAAGGACCACCATGAATAATTGCTGGTGTATTCTCCGTCGTTTGGACAAGGTTAGGTTTTATCGCGTCTTTTAGCAGTAATGTTAATGCTCCTTCTACTTCTAAATCCCTAACAGTGACGGGTGATTTGTCATAGGTGTATCCAATCACGATTCGGGCAATTCTCGCTTTTAAATCTTCAAGGCTTGATGCTAGACATAAAATGGCCATAATCTCAGAGGCAACAGTGATGTTAAATCCATCTTCTCTGGGGACACCTCGCAAAGGCCCGCCTAGCCCAACGACTATTTGTCTTAATGCCCGGTCATTCATATCCATTACTCTTTTCCATTCCATTCTTCTAGGATCAATATTTAATTTATTTCCACGATGAATGTGGTTATCTATCATTGCGGACAAGGCATTGTTAGCAGTTGTTATTGCATGTATATCCCCAGTAAAATGTAAATTAATATCTTCCATGGGAAGCACTTGAGAAAAACCTCCCCCCGCTGCACCACCTTTCATTCCCATTACAGGTCCTAAAGATGGCTCGCGTAATGCAATAACAGCCTTCTTACCGACTTGATTTAATGCCTGCCCCAAACCGACAGTTACCGTAGATTTTCCTTCTCCTGCAGTAGTAGGATTGATCGAAGTTACTAATATTACTTTTCCATTTGGCCTATCTTTTAGCTTATCAAATAACTTTTCAGACAACTTGGCTTTCGTATGACCATATGGTTCCCATTCCTCCTCTGTTAAGTCAAGCTTTGCTGCAATTTCTTTAATCGGTTTAAGACTTGTTTCCTGAGCAATTTCAATATCTGTTTTCATATCCAAGAACTCCCTTCTTAAACATCTATTATTAGTGTACCTTTTTAATTGTGATTTTTCACTTAATTTCTTCTAATTATATAAGATTATTTTTAAATAGGGATAAAAATAGGGATTTACGAAAAAATATAAAGCCAAATTCTTGACTGAAATAGGGAAATAAGCTATATTAGGGTCAAGCAAAGAAGATGTATGGAATCATTAACAACAGGCAGCTTCTATAGAAGTGGATGTAATAGTGATCCTACGCTTCTATGGGTGGTGTCTTTTTTATTTACGTTTCATCTGTCGACTTTGTATTAACACGTATTACGTGAAAGGTTTTAGGAGGATTATTTACATGGAAAACGGAGTAGTAAAATGGTTCAACGCAGAAAAGGGTTATGGCTTCATTCAATTGGAAGAAGGAAATGATGTATTCGTACATTATTCAGCAATCCAAGAAGAAGGCTTCAAAACGCTGGAAGAAGGACAAGAAGTATCCTTTGAAATCGTTGAAGGCGATCGTGGCCCTCAAGCTGCAAATGTCATAAAAAAATAATGCAGCCATTATAGCAATATATGATAAGCGGTAATCGTAATCGATTGCCGCTTTTTTTGATTGAATAAGGTTAGCGACATCGGTCTTCCTTTTTAATGCTTATATTTAGACGCTCCTACTCTTTTGCCACATTTTTGTAACGTAAATGTCACATGCTAGCTAAAACTTTTCAAACGATTTGTGAAACATCCCCTATTGTAAAAAATTCTATAAGCAAATTGTGTATGATGAAAATATAAAAGCAATTATTTGGTTTATGGGGGTGAATGAAATGAGTAGATTGCAAGAAAAGGAGCCACAGCAAAGTCCCAAAAAAGATACACCTAATTTAAAAGGGACTTTTATTTCCGTTATGTTAGTTGGTGTATTTATACTCGTAAGTTGGTTTGGGGTGTTTCTCCTTTTTATTACTAGATAAAACATGAATTTTGGGGGACTGTTAATCATGCATTTACACAAATATGAAAAGATATGGCTTGTATTTGGGGTCGGCTCACTTATCTTTTTTTTATTGATTCTTGGGTTCGGAGCATTCTGGCTTGGTACACACCCACAGAGTCATGGCGTTACGATTGATCCAAATAATCTTGAAGCACATGAAGCATTTGAACCGGAAAATTTAGGAGTTACAAAAGTGGCTGATGACGAATACATCGTTAATATTGTAGCGTCAGCATTTAATTACGATCTTGGTACAGATGAAGAAGGAACTCCAGTGAAAAATATACGTATTCCAAAAGGGTCAACTGTATTATTTCAAGTAGCCAGTCCTGATGTTGTGCACGGATTCAATGTTGCAGGAACAAATGTCAATATGATGGTTGAGCCTGGTTATATCAGTAGTATTGAAACCGTTTTAGATAATGTCGGAGAATATACAATTGTATGTAATGAATATTGCGGTGTAGGCCATCATCAAATGTTTGCCTCATTGGAGGTGTATGAATAATGAGCGAGAAATTACAAATAGCAAAACCTGAATCCAGATTATACATGTCTTTTTTATATGTTGCATTTATTTCGTTATTTATCGGTGGGTTAATGGGTCTTTTGCAAACGTTGGTTAGATCCGGTGAATTTACAATGCCATGGGGAGTAGATTATTATCAGATATTAACACTGCATGGTGTCATACTGGGATTAGTATTAACTACCTATTTTATTATTGGATTTCAATATTCCCTAATGGGTAAAACAGTAGGTATATCATTCAAGCAACGTAAAATGGCTTGGATCGGTTTCTGGGTTATGGTTATTGGTACAATAATGACAGCTATAACAATCTTGTTGGGAAAGGCAAGTGTACTTTATACGTTCTATGCGCCACTCCAAGCGCATCCGGTATTTTATATTGGATTGGCTTTCGTCATTATCGGAAGTTGGATTGCGGCATTCGTTAATTTCCGTCAATTATATGTATGGAAACAAAAACACCCTAATGAAAAGTCGCCATTACTAGCATTTATGGTCGTCATTAATATGATCATGTGGGTAATCGCATCACTTGGTGTAGCAGTGGCTGTTGTTGTTCAGTTCATTCCATGGTCACTTGGATATGCGGAAACCATTAATGTATTAATTAGTAGAACATTGTTTTGGTATTTTGGCCATCCATTGGTTTACTTCTGGCTATTACCCGCATATATGGCTTGGTATGCGATAATACCTAAAATTATTGGTGGAAAGATATTCAGTGATTCATTAGCACGGATTGCTTTTATATTATTATTGTTTTTCTCCATTCCAGTTGGATTCCATCATCAGTTAACAGAACCAGGTATTGATCCAATATGGAAGTTTGTTCAAGTTGTTTTAACATTTATGGTTGTTATTCCAAGCTTAATGACAGCATTTTCTATATTTGCAACATTTGAAATTACTGGTCGTCGTAAAGGATTTCGTGGATTATTTGGGTGGTTTAAACACCTGCCATGGAAAGATGTTCGTTTTCTTGCTCCAGTAATAGGGATGCTTGCATTTATTCCAGGTGGAGCAGGCGGTATCATTAATGCTTCTCATCAAATGAATGCTGTCGTTCACAATACAATTTGGGTTACTGGGCATTTTCATATAACAGCAGCAACGACTGTGGTACTTACTTTCTTTGGTATTACGTATTGGCTTGTTCCACATCTTACTGGAAGAAAGTTAACAAAATCTATAAATAGACTTGGTATTATTCAATCTATTTTCTGGGCAGTAGGTATGACCATTATGTCTGGTGCGATGCATATTGAAGGACTTCTTGGTGCGCCAAGACGCTCTTCCTTTTCCACATACGGAGGAACAGAACAGGCTAGTGAATGGATAGGTTATCAAATGGCACAAGCAATAGGTGGATCCATTTTATTTATAGGTATACTTTTAATGGTTTACATTTTCATTAAATTAACCTTCTTTGCACCCAAAGGGAATGAGGAATTTCCAATTGCCGAAGAGGAAGAAAATGCAGAGCAAACTCCGAAGTGGCTTGAAAATTGGAAGCTCTGGATTGCTATCACAATAGCATTAATTCTATTTGCCTATACCATACCATTTGTTGATATTATTCAAAATTCACCACCAGGATCACCGGCATTTGATTGGCCAATCGGTAATTCTTAAATAGATAGTAGGAGGACAGATGATTGTCTGGCCTCCTCTTACTGTAAAGTAATCTTATTTTTATCTGAGTTCGGTTAAGGTTGTTGTGTTTTACGTCCGAAATATTGATAATAGTCTGTTCGAATAAAACCATTAAATAGTTTGCGTTTCTTTGTTGCTTTTTGGCCAAATTTTTTCTCAAAGTCTTCAAATGCAGTTAGTATATAGATACTCCAACTGGGATGGCCTTTCATAACATTGCCAAGATCTTTATATAGCTTTGCCGCCTCTTCCCTATCTCCTATTCGTTGTCCATAGGGAGGATTTCCTATGATGTATCCATTTTCACCGTGAATAGTTAAATCTCTTACTTGCATTTGTTTCCAATTGATAAGATCCCCTAATCCTGCTTCAATAGCATTTTCACTAGCTATTTTTACCATATTGTGCGCAATATCGGAACCTGTAATATCCAGTTCTTGATCATATTTTGCCATGTTTTCTACTTCTTCATAAGCCTCTTCCCAGTATTTATTTTTAATAAGTGGCCATTTTTCACAAGCAAATTCCCGATTGAACCCAGGAGCGATATTTTGCCCAATTAGTGCTGCCTCTATAGCAATCGTACCCGAACCACAAAAGGGATCAATCAACGGATAGTCAGGTTTCCAATTTGTAAGCATAACTAATGCTGCTGCCATTGTTTCTTTTAAGGGCGCGTCCCCTTGTCCTACACGATATCCTCTTTTATGTAAACCAGCTCCGGAGGTATCTATCGTTAGTGTAGCAATATCTTGACGCAAGGCCACTTCTATTTTATATAATGCGCCAGTTTCCGGCATTTTAAAAGCAATACCATATTTAAGTTTAAGCCGTTCAGCAGTTGCCTTTTTAACTATAGCCTGACAATCTGAAACGCTGTACAATCTGGAGTTTACGGATTTTCCACTAACGGGAAATTGTCCATTTTCTGCTATAAAGTTCTCCCAAGGTAGAGCTTTTGTGGATTCGAATAATTCGTCAAATGTCGTTGCCTTGAATGTTCCGATTTGTATTTTGAGGCGATCTGCAGTTCGAAGCCATAAATTACAACGTGGGATTGCTGCTACTGGTGCCTCAAATACCACTTTTCCATTCTCAACGTTACAATCGTATCCTAATTGTTTTACTTCATTCGCAACCACAGATTCAAGTCCCATAGCTGCTGTAGCGATTAGTGTGACATATGGCATATAAAATTCCTTTCATTTCTAGTTTAAATTATTAGATTAACTGTAGTTTATCATACCCTCCCCTTTAAACTGAAAACATATCTATTTCATAAAAATCAACCATATAAAAAACCTTGCATATAGCAAGGTTGCAATAAACAATATTTAGTTTATTATTTATAGACCGTTAAATACTCGATAAGCCATGTTCTGTTCCATTGTACTGCAAGCGGTGGTCAGCCTCGTACGTTGGTTGTAATCATCTATCTACAAGTAACACTTGTCCCTCATTCGGTTGAATTCCCTACTAAAGGATGCCCCTACCTTTATTTGGGTTGCTCACTCATGGGGTTTACCTCGTTCCACCTGAAATGTTTCCATTTCAGCTACGTCACTGTGGCACTTTCAAGGATAGTATTCCCTATCTTATTGACTTAGGAATAGTTCCTGCCGTTAACCTCTATGGTTACCTTGACTTATGACTTCGTCAAGCATGAACACTACAAACATCTCAGTCTGTGTGAGTATGGACTTTCCTCTGTAATATTATACAGCGATTACCTGAATATTTAACACTTATCTTGACTTATATTACCATGAATTAGTCAATCATTCAAGGGACTTACAAATATTGGAATAATCTAAACCTATGTTATCGTATCTTCTACATCTTCAGATCCTGAATATTTCTTTCCAAAAACTTCTTTTTCTAAATTCGACAACCGCTTCAGTACATCATAATTAACTTGTTGAGCTGGTTGCGTGGAACGCGTTCTACTTTGATCTGAAGAACTTTTCTTAAGTCTTTCATTTTCCTGTTGCAGTCTTTCAATTTCTTGCTTGAATACATCATAATCTTGAATGACCATATCCAGAAATTCATCTACTTCTTCTTGATTATAGCCTCGCATTGTTGTTTTAAATTCTTTTTCAAGAATATCCTTCCCATTTAGCTGTACTCGAATTGAACTCATTTTTATCACCTCATCGTTTCCACCTATTTATTTCTCCTTTAAGACTTTACACAATGCCATTCTTAAGTTTATTATGGGTTTGTCTTTTTTATGACTAATTCTTAAAAACTAGTATATCATAAAAAAAGACCCTGATAAAATCAGCCTCTTTTTTTACGCTTCTATACGATTATACAACAAATATTGTTTATCAAGGCAAATCATTCGGCTGGAAAGAAAAAGGTAATAGATCTTCTATCGATACGGTCTTTGTATCCTTGTTTAGATTAGTCAAATGAATGTGCATGGTGCGAGAAAAAAATTCACTCATCACTTGTCGACAGGATCCACAGGGTGGAACTGGCCGTGTTGTATCGGCCGCAACTGCCATTTCTACAAAATCTATTTCTCCTTCAGAGATTGCCTTAAAAATCACAACACGTTCCGCACAACATGATACAGGATAAGATGCATTTTCAATATTACAACCTGTATAAATTTTACCGGATTTAGTCAGCAAAGCTGCCCCGACAGGAAATTCAGAATACGGAACATAAGCTTTATTTCTCATGTTTATTGCTTCTTCAAGTAAGTTATTTGTAGTCACCATCTCTTCCCCTTTCAGAATACCTGAAAGTTAATTATAAGAGATAAATCAAAAAATGTAAATCGTTTTCATGTTTTTGATTCAGCTTCCCGTAATAACTGGTCAAAAATATAATGAATGGAATGATGAAGTTCCATATATCGTTTGCGCTTTACGTCTATATAATAACTGTGCATTAAAAGTAGTTCCATATTTTCTAATGTTGACGTAATTTGTTGTGGATGCATATTAATTTTTCGTTCTTTAATCAATTTTAAGGCGTTTTCTTCCCATGTAGCCAAAAGCTCATAAATTGGGGATGTCTCCTTTTTCACCTTTTGAAATAATTGTCTATCCTTTTTATTTTCGGGTGGTGGGTTGTTTTCATATTGATCCTTCAAGTTGTTTAAGTGTATTTTTAACGTTTTTGTTTGCTCTTTTAATTCCATCACAAAGCTCATCCTTACTACTAAATGTCATACAATTTCACTCATAGTGTATCACTTTAAGATAAAGATGACATCCTTTTAATAAGGAATTTTGTTTCATTAACTTTCCTTAGGTTATCTTCAAATCCTTGCGATATCTCTCTTTCAATTGTCATTGTCATTTTCTGATCAATCAGACGTACCTGATCTGCTATTTGCTCTATAGATGCTTCAAAGTCCTTTTTATTGATATCATATTCGTTTAGTTCTAACTTTCTGGCTGTTAATGACATGCTATCACCTCTTATAAATTGATTTACTACCATATTCGCTAAAACAAGGAGGTATCCTTTCCATTCGACAAAACTAGAAGAAAAGACACAAAACTAGTTATATTACTTATCTTTTTCTTGAAATTAGACACACTAATTTGTGAAGGAGGTTTTACAATGAAGCATAAAAAAGAAACGAAAAAGGGCGATAGTCAAAGGTCAAAATCGCTTAAAACAGGTGATAAAAAATTAGACGGCCCAAATAGACCTTCCACGTAAAACAAGAAAAGGCTGGGGAAAAAGTGTTTTAATAACAATAATTTAGCGCTTCGGAAATATATTTCGCTACGTAACTTTGTAGTGTTCGTTGTTTTATTAAACTCTTTTATGTTGCCCGGCCTCTTCTACATAATCCGTTTAGTTTAGGATGATATACTCATGGTATATTTCTTTTTTTGTTGAAAGATTGTTCTATCTCCCCTACTTTCGAAGGGATTTCAAACCATTTTACTTTCACACCCCCTCGATTTATATCCATCATTTCGAATTTTATCCTGACAGGATATAGCTAGACCAAACCAAAATATAGTATTGACCAGTCGGCAAGTAAATGTTCATCCATTTTCATCATCACGACAAGTCCAATATACGCCGTATTTAAAGTGAAAATTTAATCCTGTGATATAGCTATTTGTTTCCCTTATCTCACCCAATTTGTTACATTTGTGAAACCATGTACAAAGGTTCTATGTCATCTAGATGTTCATATTGGCAACATAACCGTATACATTAAACAAAAAATCCTGCATAGGGTATGAAGTTTTACGAAATACGTGATACTTGAAATAGGATTATTTAATAATTAGCTTGTTTTCATTTGATCATAAGGCATGTCTTGTCTATTTTATGCATGCTTGTAAGATTTGTTATATAATGGAGATAGTTTTTCTCTCGTCATTGCTGATAACCATCTCGTGTTTATAGTTATCAGGGAATGATTTTTCTGGTATGATACTGTAATATGCAAAGGGGTTGATCAAACGATGAATTATCCAAATGGAAAGAAAAACAAACAAGAAAAGCAAAAGCTACCCCAAACGAATCAAAGGTACAGTAATCGTGGTATGACATTAGAGGAAGATATCAATGCAACAAACAGCTATTATTTGGATATAGACAAAGCAAACATTCATAAAAAGCCTACACCAATACAAATTGTTAAAGTAGATTACCCGAAAAGAAGTGCCGCGGTTATTACAGAAGGGTATTTTAAACAAGCTTCCACGACTGATTATAATGGCATATATCGCCATAAGTACATTGATTTTGAAGCCAAGGAAACAAAGAATAAAACCCTGTTTCCATTAGCTAATATACATGAACATCAAATCAGGCATATGGAGTCCGTTGTACATCATGGGGGATTTGTTTTGTAATTATCCGATTTGCATCATTTGATGAGACATATTTTATGGAAGCAAAAATACTCTTTCCCTATTGGTATGAAAAGTTAAACGGTGGAAGAAAATCGATTCCTTATGAAATAATAAAACGGAAAGGGCATCTTATTCCCTTTCAATATCAGGCAAGAGTTGACTATTTAACAATAATCGATAAGCTTTATTTTTAGAGACGGAGGTATGGAGCTATGGCAAATAATAGCCAATCTCGTACAGCAAGAAGAAAGCAGAAAAAAGCAAAAAAGAAGCCGCTATGGAAAAAAATAATATTTACAGTACTCATTATTATTTTAGCCATTGGAATTGGTGTTGGCGGTTTATTTACGTATTGGATTGCTACAGCACCGGATATAGATGCATCTGAATTAGACATTCCTTTTTCATCTACCATTTATGATCAGGATGGAAATGAATATGCAGATTTAGGGTCTGAACAGCGAAGTAGAGTAGATTATGAAGACTTACCACCCGAATTAATTGATGCTGTTACTGCTACAGAAGATGTACGATTCTTTGAGCATTCCGGGGTTGATTTACGTCGGATCGGAGGCGCAATCATTGCTAATATCACTCAGGGATTTGGCTCAGAAGGGGCAAGTACGATCACGCAGCAAGTAGTGGAACAATCATTCTTGTCATCGGATAAAAAACTTAGCATTAAAGTTCAGGAACAATGGATGGCACTAAAGTTAGAGCGTGAATATTCAAAAGAAGAAATAATGGAAATGTATTTAAACAAAATATTTTACGGTAGTGGAGCTTATGGAATTGGGAAAGCCGCAGAAACATACTTTGGAAAAACGGATTTGAGTGAACTTACATTGCCTGAAGCTGCTATTTTAGCGGGATTACCGCAACGACCAACAGCTTATAATCCATATGAAAATCCGGATTTTACAAAAGAGAGAATGGACACCGTTTTAACACTGATGGTAAGGCATGGTAAAATCTCCCAAGAAGAAGCGGATGAGGCAAGAGAAGTTGACATCGAGTCCTTGTTAAGTGAAACACGCCCTGATGCAACACCGTATGAAGCTTTCCTGCAACAAGTAGCGGATGAAGTCAGCGAAAAAGTAGATGGTGCAGATATTTATACGGATGGTTTAAAAGTCCATACAACGTTAGATTCCAGTATACAAGAACATGTAGAATATTTATTAACAGATAGTGAAGAAAATCCGATTCCTTACTATGATGATGAAATGCAAGCTGGGATGACGGTGTTAGATACAAGCAATGGAGCAATTCGAGCAATTGGTGGTAGCCGAAATAATCAAGGGATTGATGGATTTAACTACGCAACGGATTTAAAACGTCAAGCTGGCTCTACAATCAAACCGATCATCCCTTATGGACCTGCTATTGAATATAATCAAATGTCCACATATCACCAATTAAACGATGATGCGCCATATGAAATTCAGGGTTCCAATCCAATACGAAATTATAACCGATCCTATTCAGGATGGATGACTGCGCGAGAAGCTTTAAGCGGATCTTTAAATGTGCCGGCAGTTAAATTACTGGAAGAGATCGATTACGGGAATGCTCAAGAATTTGCAGAAGGCTTAGGCCTTGAATTTGCTGATGATAGCCTAGGTCTACGCGATGCTATTGGAGGGAGTGGAACGACTGTCAACCCACTTCAAATGGCCGGAGCTTATCGTGCTTTTGCCAATGAAGGTATCTATAATGAACCATATGCTGTTACAAGCGTCGAATTTCCAGATGGTCGAACAATTGACTTGCAGCCTGAACCAGAAGCTGCTATGTCCGATCATACGGCCTATATGATTACAGATATGCTAAAAACAGCAATTACGGAAGGAACAGGTACTAATGCGAATATTCCGGGAATGCCAGTTGCCGGTAAGACAGGTACAACAAATAGAGATGGCGTCGAAGGGGCAGCAGACTCCTGGTTTAATGGATACACGACCAACTATACCATATCTGTGTGGACCGGTTATGAGAATTATGAACAAGGCGTTGAAGATACTCAAATTCCACTCGCCTTATTTAAAAATACAATGGAAGAAATATCTAGTGATATTGAAACAGCCGACTTTACGAAACCGGATTCTGTTGTCGAAGTTGATGTAGAAGATGGTTCAAATCCTGCAGCACTTCCAAGCGCTAGTACACCATCCTCTGATATTATTACAGAGTTGTTTGTAAAAGGAAGTGAACCAACCAGTAAGTCAGAAAGATTTGATCAGCTGGAACCTGTTAGTGACTTAAATGCTGAGTATGATGAGGAATCCAATTCTATTACAGTGGAATGGGATTATGATTCAGATGCCGATATTTCATTTGAGGTTAGTACAAGTGAAAATGGCGGTCAAATGCAAGGTCTTTCTTCAACAGAAGATACGTCGCTTGAAATTTCTGATGTAGAGACTGGTTCAGAATATGAAATACAGGTTGTCGCTGTTGACGGCGATAGTACGAGTGAGGCTAACTCAACAACAGTTACGATTCCAGAGGATGGAGAAGAACAAGAGGAAAGTGAAGAAGATGAAATTCCTTCTGTAGATGGATTAAGTGCTTCTTACAATGAAGATAATGCGATTATCGATGTTTCTTGGCAATATAATGGACCATCCGCAACATTTGAAGTGGATGTAAACGGACAAACACAAACGGTTGAATCAAATGGCCTAGAAATTACTGGCGCTTCTCCTGGTCAAACGTATACCATAAACGTTACTCCAATTGGTCAAAATGGTGATCGTGGTGATACGCAAAGCACTGAGGTTTCAGTGCCTGATGCAGAAGAAAATGAAGATGAAGGTGAAAGTGGAGAGAATGAAGAAGACCAGGATAATGGCGATGGAGAAGACCAAGAAAATGGCGAAGACCAGGAAAGTGAAGACAACGGAGACACAGAGAATGCAGAACCCTCAGAGGACGAATCAGAGGGGCAAGATGAAGACGAGGATGAAAGCGAAGGTGAGAACCAATAATCTCGGGAGCAGAATGGCCGAAGAAGAGATAAAGTAAATATTTTTATAAATGGAAGAAGGTAGCCCCTTATAAATGGGAGCTACCTTCTTTCATTTGGCAATAAATTTTCTTTTTTCATACGCTTCTGCCCTTCTCTGCATAAATCAAGTAATGGACATTCTGGACAGTTTGGATTTCTGGATTTACAATGATATCTACCAAAGAAAATCATTAGGTGATGCGTTTGGCTCCATTCATCTTTTGGTACTTTACGCATGAGCGTTTCCTCAACTTCAGGTACAGAATCTTTCCAGCGACAAATTCCTAATCGCTTAGACACACGTTCTACATGCGTATCAACTGCTATAGCAGGTTCATTAAACGCTACAGAAGCTACTACGTTAGCTGTCTTCCTACCTACACCTGCCAACTTCATAAGCTCTGTCTTCGAATGTGGTACTTCCCCGTCATAATCATCAATTAATGATTGGCAAAGTTTGCGTATGTTTTTTGCTTTATTACGATATAAGCCAATAGATCTAATATCCTGTTGCAGCTCTTCTAATGGGACAGATACATAATCAGCCGGTGTTTTATATTTTTTGAACAAACTTGCTGTAACCCTGTTAACAAGCGCATCCGTACATTGCGCGGACAGTAGGACAGCAATAATTAATTCAAATGGATTCTGATGATTTAATTCAGCCTTTGCATGAGGAAACATTTCTTTCATCACGTCTAAACAATATCTTATTTGCGTCTTATTTAGCATATTTTAGTCTTCCCCTTCTAACCAATTATAATAGAATGATGTATCCCTTTTGGTTGTATTCTCCTGTTTTACCACTTGCTTATTATGAAAATTTTTACTGGCATCCCGCGCTTGCTCAACCGAATGGATTCCTTTCTTTTTCCAATCTCTAAGTATCCGATCGATATACTTGAAATTTAATTTTCCCATTAGAACAGATTCCCTTAACCCGGCCTTAATTAATGAAGGAGCTATTTCATCTTCATCCAGCCATGCATTGATGGTTTCAATTTCAAATGGCGATAATGGTCTGCCGAATTCTTGTTCAAATAAAATAAAGATGGTTCCATCTGTCTCTTCCTCTTTTGTCTTTTTATTAGCATAAAGCTTCTCCCATAGCGGTTCTAGAGAGTAAGCTTCACTTAATTGATTCTGTTCATTTCTATGCTGATTAATGGACAGTATATTTTTTTGGATGAGCTTTCGTAATACATTCGCACATTCTTTTTCGTCAATTGTTAAATAGGATGCAATCTCATAAGGTGTCGGAAATGCTTCATTTTCTTGTAGAAAACGATGTAACTGTATGATAATGATTACTTCTTTCTCATTTAAACCTAATGACGTATAGTTTGTTAGCAATTTTAGTGGGACAGGTAATTGACCTGATAATATTTCTTGAAAGGGTACAAATTTTGTCATGACAATGAACACCTCAATTCATAGTATAGCATGAATATGATTTAAATTTATTCGGACTATAAAATCCCTTGCTAAAAAAGTGCAAGGGATTTTTCCATTTATTTGTACTACGGAAATGATCTATGGATACAGACGATTTAACAATCTTGGAAATGGTATGGTTTCTCTAACGTGTTCAACACCGGCTAACCATGCCACGGTTCTCTCCAAACCGAGACCAAATCCTGAATGTGGGACACTTCCGTATTTACGAAGCTCGAGATACCACTCATAGGCAGGTCCTGTTAAATTATGTTGCTCATATCGTTTCTGCATAAGCGCCAGATCATCAATCCGCTGTGATCCACCTATAATTTCGCCATAACCTTCAGGCGCAATCAAATCTGCACATAATACAACATCAGATTGTGTAGGATGCGGCTTCATGTAAAATGCTTTAATTTCAGCCGGATAGTTGGTAATAAATACTGGCTTGTCAAAGCTTTCTGCAATGGCTGTTTCGTGAGGTGCACCAAAGTCTACTCCCCATTCAATATCCGTAAACCCTTTTTCTTTGAGCAATTCTACAGCATCATCATATGAAATCCGTGGAAATGGTGCTTGTATTTTTTCTAATTGTGTTGTGTCACGCTCCAGCACCTGTAATTCCAGTTTACAATTTTCCAATACGGATTTTACAATAGAGGTAACATATTGTTCTTGAATTTCCAAACTTTCATCATGCTCCACAAATGCCATTTCAGGCTCAATCATCCAGAATTCAATTAAGTGCCTGCGTGTTTTCGATTTTTCAGCGCGAAATGTCGGACCAAAAGAGAATACTTTTCCAAAAGCCATTGCTGCAGCTTCCATATATAATTGACCACTCTGTGAAAGATAAGCTTCTTCATCAAAGTATTTGGTATGAAATAATTCTGTCGTCCCCTCTGCAGAAGAACCAGTCAAGATTGGTGGATCAATTTTAACATAGCCATTATCATTAAAAAATTGATAGGTTGCGCGTATGATTTCATTCCGAATTTTCATAACTGCATGTTGTCTTTTGGAACGTAACCATAGGTGACGGTGATCCATCAAAAATTCTGTACCGTGTTCTTTCGGTGTTATTGGGTAGTCCGAGGATTCATGGATCAATTCAATCGCACTAACCTGCATTTCATAGCCAAAAGGAGATCTTGTATCTTCTACGATTTGCCCAGTTATGTACATAGAAGATTCCTGATTCATATTCTTGGCCAATTCGAAAGTTTCCTCACTGACATCATTTTTAGCAACGACTCCTTGCATAAATCCAGTTCCATCCCGCAGCTGCAGAAATGCGATTTTACCACTTGATCGCTTATTAGCAAGCCATGCACCGATCGTTACCGTTTGATCTTTTTGATTTGGTACTTGTGAAATAGTTATTTTCAATAACATTACCTCCGTAAAACTAAGATTGATGATTTACTACAAATCGTTTTATGCGTTTTGCAGCTTCTTTTAGACTTTCAATGGATGCAGCATAAGACAGGCGTACATTACCAGGAGAACCAAATCCTGAACCGGGCACAAGTGCAACCTTTTCTTCTTCAAGTAATGCCGTTACCCATTCATCTGTATGCTCGAATCCATTCATGGCTATTGCTTCTTCTACATTTGGAAATAGATAAAATGCGCCTTTTGGTTTAACACATGTAATTCCTGGTATATTAACAATTAAGTCATATAATACATCCAGTCTTTCCGCAAATGCTTTTTTCATCATTTTACTCGCGTCTTCGTCGGTTTTATATGCTGCAAGCGCTGCGTATTGCGCAATAGATGTTGGGTTTGATGTTGAATGGGAGGCAAGCGTTGACATTGCCTTTATAATATACGACGGTCCAGCTGCATATCCAATTCTCCAACCAGTCATAGCATGAGATTTTGAAAGTCCATTAATGACGACGGTTTGTTCTTTTAATGGATGTGATAAAGCGCCAATTGAAACATGTGCATCGTGTGTATAAATTAATTTTTCATAAATCTCATCCGATACAATCAAAATTCCATGCTTTAAGCAAATTTCACCAAGTCTTTCCAGCTCTTCCTTATTGTACATCATACCAGTAGGATTGCTTGGCGAATTAATAATGACTGCTTTTGTTTTACTTGTTATTGCTTCTTCCAGCTCTTCAGGTGTTACCTTGAAATCACTTTGTTCTAAGGCATTTACATATACCGGTTTACCACCAGCTAATTTAACTTGTTCCGGATAGCTTACCCAATAAGGTGAAGGGACGATTACTTCATCTCCAGTATTTAGTAAAACTTGAAATAAAGTGTATAAAGCGTGTTTAGCCCCTGTTGAGACGATTATTTGATCGGTAGTATAGGTTAGGTCATTATCTGTTTTCAATTTGCTCATGATGGCCTGTTTTAGTTCTGGAACCCCACCAGCTGGGGTATATTTCGTCATTCCGTCATCCATAGACTTTTTGGCAGCATTCATAATGTATGTGGGTGTGTTAAAATCTGGTTCACCAGCACCAAGACCTATAACATCATATCCTTGAGATTTTAGATCTTTTGCTTTTGCGGTTATCGCCAATGTTGACGATGGTGTTATTGTTTTTACTCTGTTTGCTAAATCCATTGTAAGATCACCCTCCTATTGAAACATTCGATTTAAACGATATTGTTCATACCTTGTACCGTCATAAATGGACAAATAATCCAATATATATCGATTGGAATTATCATTGTATGCGATCTCCCATAGTGGCGTATCATCAACCAATGCAGGTACGATATTTAATAATTCACAACCACTACATTCGTTCATCCATTGGTTTCTAACACTCTCCTCTGTTACAATTTCAGATTTATCAATCGTTGTTAAGGTTTTTTCATTACCTTCCAAAGGATAGAAAATAATTTTTTCTTCATTATCTTCATCTTTACCAAACACAACATGGTATGATTCAGTACCATTAAATTGTTCAATTTTATCAATTTCCGTTATTGCGGTAGCATTAAGGATTTGCTCTTTTGTTTCCTCGACACCTGCAGTTTTGCTATCCATAACGTCAAGATATAAAAACATAGCATAAAGTAAACAGGAAACAGTCAGAAGAATAAATATAAGCACACTCCAAAATAGCCAACTTCGTCCGAGAAAAACGGCATTTCTTTTGTTTTTCATACTCTCATCCATTCATCATACTTTTAAATTCATCTTTCCTTTAAATATAAATGCTTCTTCCATTATCAAATTTTACTACACATAGTTGAAGTCGGCGTGTAAACACTATTGATAAGGTTGATATAAATTAGGCATAAGCATATTTATAGTATAACAAGTATTACTGAAAATGTGTTTTGTTTTTAATTAATTCGACAAATTTTTTCCATCCCATACCATACTATAATATACTGATGTTTGGCTAACATCAGTATATTTTTTATTAAAACCATGCCTCGGCTTTTTGCATTAGCTTATGGGTCGAATCAATGGTTATTGGTACATCCGGAATTGATTGTGTAAAATTTTTGCCATAGCGTGCTTTGGTGATCCGCCCGTCACAAACAAAAACAATTCCCCGATCACTTGTTGAACGTATTAATCTTCCAAAGCCTTGTTTAAAACGGATTACAGCATTTGGTAAAGCTAGTTCGAAAAATGGATTTCTCTTTTTTTCTTTTAACTGCTCTGATTTTGCTTCGTATACAGGGTGATCCGGCGGCTGAAATGGCAAGCGTACAATTATTAAACAGGACAGATCTTCTCCAGGTATATCTATACCTTCCCAAAATGAACTTGTTCCTAACAAAATGGCTTGGTCAAATGATTGGAAATTTTTCTTTAGCCGTGTGCGACTGCCACTTGATATCCCTTGTGCAATAATAACATATTTATTTACATCTATGGTTTCTGTTAATATGGCATGTGTTTTTCTAAGCATATCATACGATGTAAATAAAACGAGCATTCTTCCGTCTGTTATTTCAGCCAAAGAAATAATAGCTTCACTCGTTGCATAGATGAAATCATCTAAGCTCCCGTGCCTAATGTCCGGAAAATCATTTGGAATCATAAGCTGCACCTGTTCCTCATAAGCGAATGGTGAGTGGACTTTTTTTGTAATTAGTCGTTCCGTTGGTAAACCAAGGTTATTTTGTATAAATGAAAATGAATTTTTCATTGTTAGCGTGGCACTTGTTAAAATAACACTTTCCTTTTTATCAAAAAAATCCTCAACCATTAATGTAGATATATCTGTAGGCTCACTATACAAATAAACAGCATTTTTAGCGCCATTTTTGTCAATTTCCATCCATTTAACTTGACCAGTGGAGTCTTTCACTAAAAATAATTGTTCTACACGATCGATAAATGATTGCAGTACTTGCATTATTCCTTTTATCTCATCCTTATCATTGGTATCAAAAACATTTGCTTTACTATAATGTTGTTCAATTGCAGTGAGGATATGAACGAGATCCCTTATAAAAAAAGTTAGCCTTGTAGCCATTTCTTTTATTGCATTCCATTTTTTTGGATCTTCGTTTTCATCTTCAAAACGGTATTGAGTTCTTCCAATATCACTCACGGATTTGTTATTTCTTTGCTGGTCAACAACATATTGGAATAATGTCCGGAACAAATCATCAACTTCATATGTTACCTTACTAAAAATCTCATCCCACTCTTTTAATGGCAAATCTTCGTGATCAAAAGGGTACTTTTGCAGCAATTTACCGAGCTGTTTTGCCTCATCTGTCATTCCAAGCTGATTTAGTGTGTAGTGCAGGTTGATATAATCCAGTTTTAATCCATAATGACGTGAAGCAGTTTCTTCTAAATGATGAGCTTCGTCAACGATAACCTTATCATAGCTTGGCAAAAACTGATAATCATTAAATATGTCTGTACATAATAACGCATGATTGGTAATAATGATATCTGCGTGAGATGCTTTTTTACGTGCTTTTTGATAATAGGACTTGGAATAAAAATCCGAATAACCTTCTGCTTCCGTGGATATTTTCTTATAAAATAAATAGCCGCTGGAAGGCAGATGAATTTCATCTATATCTCCGGTGTCTGTTTCTGTTAACCAAACCAGTATCATTGCTTTTGTCAGTACGATATCATAATTGTCTTGTTGATCAGAAGCTAATTCTCTCTCAAACTTTTCCAGACTGATATAATGGCTCTTTCCCTTTAACAAACTTACATTAAAGGGAAAGTCGATTAACTTTCGAATTAGTGGTACTTCCTCTTCCAATAATTGGGTTTGTAATTGCGTTGTTTGCGTACTGATGACGATACGTTTTTTCGTATGCACAGCTTCATAAATGGCAGGAATTAAATATGCCAGTGATTTTCCGGTCCCTGTTTCTGCTTCGATTAACGCATGATGATGTAATTGAAACGCATCAAAAACCGTTTCGGACATACCACGTTGCCCGTCCCTTTTTTCATAGTTCTCCATATATCGTTGCATGGTGCCATGCTTTTCATAAATAGCATCCAAATAATCACCGAAAGAAGTTTTCGGTTTAAGATGTGTTACTTTTTCCATTTCTGCATGTTTAAATGCAAGTCCTCTGTATGTGACAATTTCATCAGCATTTACGGAAAACGCCAATTCCTTATGTCTCTTCGTTAATAATTGGTTCACATCAGACTTCAGCATTTTCTCCAGTTTTAATAAATGATCTATTGTTTCATATGGTAAAGAAGACAACTTTTCTTTCAGTTTTAAAAATAATTTTGCGGTAACATAGGCATCTGATAAAGCACGATGAGGATCTTCGTGATATATTTCCAGATACCTTGTTAATTGCCAAAGTTTATAACTCGGTGCTCTTGGATATAAAATGCGCGCAAGCTCTACCGTATCTAAAACCGGATTGGTTAACGGCTTTTCCCCATTATTTTCAAGTTCTTTATTTAAAAAGCCTAAATCAAAAGGAACATTATGAGCAATTAAATATCCACCGCGAAAGATGGCAGCTATTTCTTCTGCTTTTTCTTCAAATGTTGGAGCCTCAGCAATATCTTCGTCAAAAATTCCGGTCAAATTGGAAATAAATGGAGGAATGGCTTTGTTTGGATGAAGTAAGGTGGTATAATGATCAGTTATTTTATCATCTTCAATTACAACAATGCCAACCTCGACGATCTTATCTCCTTTTACCGGAGAATTTCCGGTAGTCTCAAGGTCAATTACGACATATTTATCCATGGCTTCCACCTAACTTTCTTATCCTTTAAAAATAAAACTCTTATCACTTATTTTTGATAAGAGCTTTACACCTTGTACCTACATTTTCATTGATGGAGGTTCTTGTTCAATAAGTTGCTCTATTTTCTTTGCCTCATTCATGATTGCAACTTTTGGTTTATAGGATGTTAACTCTTCATTGGAAACGAATGTACAAGAGACAGTTATAATGATATCTCAATTCTAGAGCCTATCTTGGAGCCACATAGGTTTCCAGAAGGCACATTGTTATTATTTACAAATTGTACTTTTCGTGTGGCAAAATATCAACTTGTTCCCATAGAGGTTGGTCTACTGTTACACTTCCGATTTGTTTCTGTTACTTGCTCCGTAGTGAATCTCGCCCTTCATCTGTGAAACATTAAATTCCCTCCTGCAGATACTGATTCACGATTTCTCCGTTTTCATTTAATAGAAGGTTATCGATTAACCTGGCTTTTCTAAATTTCACTGCGGTTGCTAGTATGACTTGCTCATTGATTGCAATGATCGGCGTGAGACGCGGATAACTAACCAATTCGACATAATCAATAGTCCCAGATGTATGCTCCCGAAGCACATTTTTAACTTCGTTAACAACGATAGCGGGATTTTTCTCTCCGTCAACGACTAACTGCTGGCCTTTCATTAACGCTTTATATATCCATACAGCCTCATTTCGCTCTTCATTGTTTAGATGAACATTTCTACTGCTTTTTGCTAAGCCATCTTGTTCTCTTATAGTTTCTATTCCGATTAATTCGATTGGAAAATTTAAAGAAATAATAAGTGCATCAACGACGGCAACTTGCTGTGCATCTTTCAGACCAAAATAAGTTCTGTTAGGCTGAATGATATGAAATAATTTAGTTAACACGGTAATAACGCCGTCAAAGTGCCCTGGTCGAGAGCGCCCGCATAACACATCGGTACGCGCTTCAACAGACATGCGAATAAGCATTTGATTCGGATACATTTCACGTACGGTAGGGATAAATAAAATATCAACCCCAGTTTGTTTTGCAAGCAATATATCGTGTTCTTCATCCCGGGGATAATTTTCATAATCCTCGTTTGGCCCAAATTGTAATGGATTTACAAATATACTTGCAACAACAATATCATTTTCCTTTTTTGCTTGTGTCATCAGGTTTAAATGTCCCTCATGAAAGAAACCCATTGTAGCCACAAAGCCAATTTGCTTATCTTGCTTTATTAAATCACTACATTGATTTTTAACCTTTTCTACGGAGCGAATAATTTCCATTCTGTATCCCCACTTCAGACTTTCGGTAATACGTCTTTATCTTTTATTAAAAATGAATGTTCATCCAATGGGAATGAACGCTCTTTTACATCCGAGATATAACCTTTAATGCCTTCCGTTCCTTGCATGTTGAAATCTGCATAGGATTTAACAAATTTAGGTAGCCGATCGACACCATATTTAACTATATCATGATAGACCAATACTTGACCATCACAGTAAATTCCAGCGCCAATTCCAATCGTCGGGATATCTATACTCTCGGTAACAATGGCTGCCAGCTCTTTAGGAACACATTCCAAAACTAATGAAACAGCCCCATGGGCGACCACTTGTTTGGCATCTTGAACAAGCTTTTCCGCTGCTTCCCTGTCTTTTCCTTGTACTTTAAAACCACCTAAGACATTAACTGATTGTGGGGTTAGTCCTAAATGCGCGACAACTGGGATTCCAGCCTCTGTCAACCGCTTTGTTAGCAATAGAATTTCTTCAGAGGAGCCTTCCAACTTTAGTGCTTGGGCATTACTTTTTTGGAAAATTTCACGCGCATTTGCTAATGACTCCTCCAAAGAAACATGATAGGACATAAAGGGCATATCGACTACGGAGTACGTGTTTGGCGCCCCTTTCTTCACTGCTTTTGCGTGGTGAATCATATCCTCTATCGTTACTTGAACAGTAGATTCGTATCCTAATACGACCATCCCCAGTGAGTCCCCAACCAATATCATGTCAACTCCAGCCTCTTCAGCCGTTTTCGCCGACGGGTAATCATATGCGGTAATCATTGTTATTTTATCATTGTTTTCTTTCATTTGTTTCAGATCTAATCTGCTTAACATCATTTTCTCCTTCCCCGAACCATTCTATTTCTCCGGAATACAGTTTTTTTGTTTTTCCGTCACTAGTTTTTATAATCAGTGCCCCATCCTCAGCAATTCCGGAAAAAATGCCTCCCCATTTTTCTCTTAATGTTTTAATGGAAATATACTCACCCATTTTAAATCCGTAATGTTCCCATTTCCGTTTCACCTCTGAAAACCCTGTTTCTATAAAAGCATCGTAGGAATCTTCAAATGTTTGTAAAATATCCTGGATAAGTGTTTGGATGGACCAGCTTTTATTTGTTTCAATGTGTAAGGAAGTTGCTATTGCCTGCAAGTCCTCCGGCAACTCATTCGTTTGCTGATTTACATTCATTCCGATTCCAATTACAATATACTGGATTTGATCTTGCTCTGCCTGCATTTCCGTTAAAATTCCTGTTGTTTTTTTATGGTTTAGCATAATATCATTTGGCCATTTAATTAATGGTGCTGTTTTCGTATGCTTATATATCACATCTGCTAACACAGTTGCCGTTAATAGCGTGAGTTGCGGTGCAAGATATGGCAATATAGCAGGTCTAAGAATGAGGCTTAGCCAAATTCCTTTGTTTTTCGCAGAGTGCCACTCCCGTTCCATCCTCCCCTTTCCCTTGGTTTGTTCATCTGCAATAATAATGGTTCCATGTTCAGCGCCTTCATTTGCAGCTTGATGAGCAACAATTTGCGTAGAAGGTGTTGTCTCCTTATGTATAATTGTTTTACCTGCCCATTTTGTGTTTAATCCCCACTGAATGGTGTTTTCACTTATTTTATCAGGAAAACCCGTGATTTGGTAACCCTTTTTTGATTTTGCTTCTACAATGTACCCGTCCTTCTTGAGCTCTTTCATGTGTTTCCAGATTGCATTGCGAGATATATTTAATTTCTCAGATAAAACCTGCCCGGATATATAATAATCCTGATTAGCAGCTAAGAGTTCGATTAGTTTATTTCGGGTGGATTCCATTTTACCCACTCCTTTAATTCGATTTCCGTATTTTTAAGCCTATTTGTTGCAACTTCCTTTTCCAACCTGTTCAGCGTGTGCTGTAACCAAGGACCTCTTTTCACATATGGAAATAATGCCAGCAGATCATTCCCCTTTATAGCTAGATCCCTTTTAGATTTAATTGGAAGGCTCTGTTCAATATCTACTAATTCTTGATGTGCAATCGTATTCGTAGGGTGAAAAATGTTGGCTAATCTTATGAAACCCTTATAATATTCAGAAGATAGTTGATAAACCAACCATGAATCCAAACCATTATTTTTATAATAGTAAAGTGCGTCAACAAGTTGATTTGCCTCCTGTTTTGTTTGGTTGGAACACTTCCATGCGCTTATCCAGGTTATTATACGTACTTTGGGTTCCGTAATATGAAACAGAGCGATCACTTCACCAAAGGAATATAGGGGTTTTAATTGCCTGGGAAGTAAATGAATGATATATGGGTATTCTATCATAATTGGTAAATGTTTATATATCTCTGTCGCTTTTAAATACGATAGGCCATTTAGAAGATAATCACCGGCAAACAATTTCGTAATCTCATTTGCTATCCGCTCGATGGCAAGACTTTCAATTCCCTGTTTGACTTGTTTCATGTTATCTACGGTTTGGTTGTCAATAGTAAAACCTAATTGACTGGAAAACCTTACTGCCCGAATGATACGCAAGGGATCTTCTGTAAATCGCTCGTACCCATCACCTACCGTACGGATAATTTTATCTTGCAAGTCTTGTTTACCGTTAAATAAGTCAATGATTCGCCCATTTTTATTCATTGCTAATGCATTTATTGTAAAATCTCTTCGCTCTAAATCCTCATTAATTTTATCTATAAATTTTACGGAATCCGGGTGACGATGATCTGTATAAAGTCCATCTATTCGAAATGTGGTCACTTCATAGGATTGGTGTTGATGGCGAACAATAACGGTTCCATGCTTAATACCAACCGGAATAACCTTTTCAAAAATCTGTTGAACACATTCAGGTTGAGCAGAGGTTGCGATGTCAATGTCCCCGATAGGACGCTTTAACAAAAAATCCCGAACACAACCACCAACAAAAAAAGCCTGGTGATTATATTCCTCTATTCTATCTAAAACAGGTTTCGCTAATTGAAAAGGCGCCGTAAGCATTGTTATAACCTCTTTCTATATTGCTATGTTCTAAAAAATTATTGCTTTTGACACAAGGGATAGAAACTGCGACGTATTGTGCCATACTCTTTCCAAGCTTGGTTGAGCGTAAGCATTCGCTATGGAAATACACTACGCGCACCTTAGGGCGGTTGGTGAGCCCCCGCGGAAAGTAAATGTGTTTCCGGAGCGGTATCCCTACGCTCAACTATCATCAGAACGAGAACCTTCTCATAAAGTTACTTTGACTACGTCGCAGTTTTATCAACTTTTAAAAGCAACAACACTCACGAAAAGCGTTGCTATTTTTGATTTGTTAATAGCTTATCATATAAGCTTGAATACTGCTCGACTATTTTCTTGGAATGAAATTTATTTCTTGCATGCATCAATGCATTCTTGGAAAATTGCTCTAATAAATCAGGGTCGTTTAATAACTGAATGGCATACTGAGCAGCATTATCCAAATCCCCAAGTTCAATGATATAACCCGTTTCATTGTGTTTGATTACTTCCGGTATACCGCCGATATTGGTTCCTATACATGGAACTTCACAACTCATAGCCTCTAATAGTACCAATCCAAAGCTTTCCTTATCGGATAACAATAATTTTAAATCAGATATCGATAACAAATCACTAATATTCTTTTGCTGGCCTAAAAACAAAACACTTTCGGTTAATCCGAGTTTGTGAACCAGTTCATTAGCGTCGGCATAATCGGGACCATCCCCAACTAAAAGCAATTTGCTGTTTACTTTTTTTCGTATTTTATAAAAAGTACGAATCACATCTTCAGTTCGCTTTACCTTACGAAAATTAGATACATGAATGATTACTTTTTCATCTGATTGTATGCCGTATTGCTGTTTAATCGCAGGTAACTCTTTTTTGTAATACTCCTGCTCATTAACAAAATTATAAATAACGTCAATGTCTTTGTTAACTTCTAGCATATCTACCGTTTGATTCACCAAGCTGCTGGAAACAGCAGTAACGGCATCTGAATTTTCTATCCCATACTTAATCATTTTTTTGAATGTACGATCTATCCCGAGCACTGTTATGTCCGTTCCGTGTAATGTAGTCACAATTTTCACATCATGTTTTGCAATGTCTTTGGCTAATAAAGCACAAATAGCATGCGGCATTGCATAGTGAACGTGCAGAATATCCAGCTTTTCCTGATCAATTACTTCTGCCATTTTTGTTGCAAGGGCAAAATCATATGGAGGATATTGAAAAACCGGATAGTGATTCAGTTCTACTTCATGAAAGTAAATTTTTGGATAGACATGATTTAAACGAAACGGTAGCCCGGATGTAATAAAATGTATTTCGTTTCCTTGTTCAGCAAGAAGCATTCCTAATTCAGTAGCGATAATACCTGATCCGCCAACTGTAGGATAGCATGTAATACCTATTTTCCTCATTTAAATATTTCCTCTTCTTTTTGACATTAATCATTTTTTATTTTCGCGTTACAGACAGTCCAGTTTATTATACCGAATGCTTGAACAATGGAACTTATAAAATATTTTCCAGACCGTATACAAGCTCTTCTAAATTCATAACTTCTTCAATTGCCAGCTTTATTCCTTCCATAAATGAATCTCGATTATATGAATCATGTTTAATGGATAAGGTTTGCCCGGGTCCGCCAAATAATACTTCCTGATGAGCAACAAGTCCTGGAAGACGTACACTATGAATTCTCATTCCATCAAAATCCGCACCTCGAGCACCTATCAGGGTTTCTTTTTCGTTTGGATGGCCTTGGTCTTTAACGTTACGTGTCTCTTTCATCAGTTCTGCAGTTTTTATAGATGAGCCTGACGGTGCGTCCAATTTATTATCATGATGTTTTTCTATAATATCAACATCCGGGAAATACTTGGCAGCCATTTTGGAAAATGTCATCATAAGCACAGCTCCAATTGCAAAATTTGGTGCAATGATACAGCCCAATTTCTTTTCCCGTGACAAAATGGAAAGTTCACTTATTTGTTCGTCTGTAAAACCTGTCGTTCCTATTACAGGACGAATATTTTGTTCCAATGCGGCCTTGGTATGTTTATATCCCACATCGGGGACAGTCAGATCGACAAAAGTATCAGCACCAATATGTTTAAAACATTCCTCTGCATCTTCATAAATTGGTACGTCCGGTAAATTCTCGGCAACCTTCCCATTATGTTTACGGTCAATACAACCAACTAATTGTAAATTCTCTTCTCTATGGATCATTTGAATTGCTTCAGCCCCCATCTTCCCCCTGGGGCCGGCTACGACTATTCTTATATTCATTGTTGTAGGCCTCCTAGTGTGTTTTCAATATATATAGTAGGGTTTAGGTTTACTCTTTCGATGTCCAACGATCTTTATCACGCGTTTCTATTTTGTTTATAGCTATATCAAAGGCTTCTGACATATCAATATCCAGTGAATTGGCAAAGCAAGAGAGCACAAATAGGATGTCTCCAAGTTCTTCCTCGATTGTTTTTTCTTTTTCTTCTGCTTTTTTTGGTTTTTCCCCATGATAATGATTTACCTCTCTCGCTAGTTCCCCAATTTCTTCCGATAATCTCGCCATCAGACTAAGTGGAGAAAAGTAACCTTCTTTAAATTGGGAAATATAATCATCTACTCGTTTTTGAATTTGATTTGTGTTATATATAGGTGTATTAATTGTTAAGATCTCCTTTATTTATATTTCATCTACTTTTTATGTTAGCTAAAAGGCTCTATTTTGACAAATTATTTATTTTAAACAAAGAAAAATAAATATGGTATATTAATAAAATGGATAAGGAGGGTGCATGAAATGTTATTTGGTTTAAAAATAAAAAATATATTTTTCATTTTGGTAGGTTCAGCTATTTTTTCTTTTGGTATTGTGCATTTCAATATGCAAAATAACCTTGGTGAAGGTGGATTCACCGGAATCACATTACTTTTTTATTTTTTATGGGGGTGGGATCCTGCTATAAGCAATATCTTACTAAACATACCTGTGTTTTTTGTAGGATGGAGATATCTTAGTCGAAATACATTTATCTACACCATTATAGGAACAGTCGCTGTATCCCTATTTTTAAGGGTATTTCAAATTAGCCCTTTCCCTACCTACTTGCAATCTGACATGACGTTAGCAGCTCTTTTTGCAGGCGTGTTTATAGGTGTAGGCCTTGGAATAATATTTCGCTATGGGGGCACAACTGGCGGTGTTGATATAATAGCAAGGCTTGTTAATAAATACGTAGGCTGGAGTATGGGAAGAACCATGTTTTTATTTGATTTTGTCGTCATTACAACTTCCGTGTTTACCAGTCTAGAATTAATTGAAGGGATGTATACGTTAGTAGCTGTTTATATCGGAGCCAGGGTTATCGACTTTATTCAGGAGGGAGCATATTCTGCTCGAGGCGCAACTATTATTTCAAACTATAGTAACCAAATAGCTAACCAAATTTTACAGGATATGGATCGTGGCGTAACGATACTAGATGGTAGAGGAAGTTTTTCAAAGGAAAAACAGGATGTTCTTTATTGTGTTGTAGCACGTAATGAAATTGTTCGTTTAAAGAATATTATTAATGGAATTGACCCACATGCTTTTGTGACCGTGAGCACAGTGCATGATGTTATTGGAGAAGGGTTTACATTAGATGAGAATAAAAATCCGATAAATGATTAAATAATAAAAAGGATGGCAATTTGCTGCCATCCTTTTTATTCCTAATCATTCATTTGAAACAAGATACATCATGATAAACCTACCTAATTCTAAAACAGCTACCAATGCAGCAGCTACATAGGTTAGTGCAGCAGCATTGAGCACTTTCTTCGTTGGACGCTCTTCATTATTTCGTATAATTCCTGTTGATACTAATTGCCCCATCGCACGATTGGAAGCATCAAATTCAACAGGTAAGGTGACCAATTGAAACAATACAGCCGCTGACATGAAGATAATACCAAGGAGAAACAACTCACTTACACCAAAGATAAGCCCGGCAATGATAAGAAAGAAAGAAATATTTGACCCAGAGCTCGCTGCTGGTACGAGCGCGCTTCTGAATTTCAGAAATGCATATTCCTCTGCATCTTGGATTGCATGTCCTACTTCGTGTGCTGCAATGGCTGAAGATGCCATTGACTGCCCGTGGAAATTATCGCTGGAGAGCCTGACCACTTTTTTCTTAGGATCATAGTGATCGGTAAGTGTTCCTTTCGTTTCTTCCACATTTACATCATAGATTCCATTATCATTCAAAATCTTGCGTGCAACATCTGCCCCAGTCATCGAGGAGGAGGTTGCTTTTTTAGAGTATTTTTTGTACGTGTTTTTTACTTTTGATTGCGCCCATAGTGGGATAGCCATCAATAGGACAATATAAATAATATAGGCACCTAGGCTTCCAAACATCTACATTCCTCCATCATTTAAAATTCTTTCTTATGGTCAATTTTAGTCAAAAAAAGCCCTTCAGTCAACTGTTTTGTCTGTGTCTTTTTGTTTTTTCTTTTCACCTTTATATTTCCTAAAACTCACATAGGATAAGGTAAGCACAATACATCCTCCAATAATTCCGACTATCCAATAAAAAGGTAGTTGCTTCGTATCACTATCAGTGGATGCCTCTGAGGACTCCGGCAATTGCGATCCAGCCTCAATAAACGTAGATTGTACATGTATGATAATTCCTATGGTTAGCATGACTAATAGGATAAGATATGCTTTTTCTCTTCTCCTCATAGAAATCACCTCACATGCATCTTCTTCATCATTATATGTTGTGGACGTATCTTATATAACTACAATTTCGCCTCTGGCTTTATGGTAAGTTTATATGCGATCAAGATCGATAAAATACTCAGCCAAAACGTAAAATAACCAATTTCATTCATATATTGCGTTAATGAAGAATATATCGGCATCATTCCAAAAACATAATCAATCATGTTATCGTGTAGTACCCAAATTGCAGCAACTGTAATATGCCTTAATTTAATTTTATAAAACGGGGCATAGATTACCCCTTGAATAGCCATGGCACCATGTGAAATCATTAACATATAACCTTGCCAGCCTAAAGAACCTTCTACAATCAGCGTAAGCAGATTCATAGCTACTGCCCATATTCCGTATTTAAAGAGACTGACCATTGCAAGAGCTTCTATATAAGGAACGTTTTTTTTAAAAATAAAAAACAGGAGAAATACAGTAAAAAATAAGCTTGCTGTTGGGCTATCCGGAACAAAGATAAGAAATATATTCGGTGTGATGGCCAATTGGCTTTCATACCATATAAAACCATAAATCGTACCGAACAGATTAATAAAAAATAGACAGATTAAAAAATATTTATCAAGCAATATGTATTTTAGCATATGGAAACCCCTTCCCGGATAGTTGAATAGTCTAATCAAAATAATGGCAATGCTAGAGTTGGATGAGGGGACTAGAGGATGTAAGTTAATTCGGTGTTCGTATAGATATTTTCGTTGAGGCGAGCGTTTGTACATAGCCTTAGAACATCGAAACCTTAGCCGAACATCCTTGATGCTTAAATTTGCAACATCAAAATATATAATTTTCAAGTCTATCAAAAAGCACCTTCACCAGTTGTTATGGCAAAGGTGCTCTACTTATATATATCATCTATTCTGCTTCTTCATTGACAGAAACGATAAACTCGGCCAGTTGTTCTAGTTCTTCTTCAGATCCGCTGAATTGGTCTGCAGGCATTTCTCCGATTCCGTCTGTAGCAATGGTCGCAATTTCTTCAGCTGAATGTTCCGTCCCAATTAAAGATGGTCCGGAGGCTCCACCTTGTAAATCTTCTCCATGACACGACATACAGTTATTCTCGAATACTGCATAACCCGGATCCTCCTGATCAATTTCAACTTCTGGTGTAGGCTCTGGCTGATTTTCTTCAGCTCTTTGTTCCCAATCTACTACTGATGCAGCTGACCATGTTAGAAATATGACAGAAGCTAAAGCAAGTAGCATCATAGCAACAGCTACTGGTCGTCTGTTTGGTCTGCGTCCAGGTCCCTTGTCTAAAAATGGTGCAAGGAAAAGCGCACCAAATGCAACGCCTGGCAGAACCACTATCCCCATAATTGTCCAAGGTCCACTTGCAAATTCATATTTCAGCAATTCATATAAGAACAGGAAATACCAATCCGGTAAAGGGGTATAGGATGCATCCGTTGGGTCAGCCATCCCTTCTAAAGGTGCAGGATGAGCTAATGTTAAGCACAGAAACCCAATGAGGAATACAGAACCTATCAACCATTCTTTTAATAAAAAGTTGGGCCAAAATGCTTCCGTTCTTCCGGGATATTCAGAATAATCTTTCGGTATATGTGGATTTGTTTCGGCGGGGATTCGCGAATCGCCGACAAACTTCATTCCTTTCCCTTTTTTCACAACTTTCCCTCCTTTTTATAGCGGTCCGGCAATACCTTGTTTACGGATTAAGATAAAGTGTATCGCTAATAATGCAAACAAAGCTGCTGGCAGGAAGAATACATGTATTGCAAAGAATCTTGCCAGTGTTTGAGCACCTATAATAGATGGATCACCAGCTAACAGTGTTTTTAATTGTTCACCGATAAATGGAACCTGTTCTGCAATGTCAAGTCCAACCTGAGTTGCAAAGAATGCTTTATTATCCCATGGTAATAAATAACCAGTAAACCCAAGACCAAGAATAATAAAGAAAATTAATACACCTACCATCCAATTAAGCTCACGTGGTTTTTTATATGCTCCTTGGAAAAAAACACGCAAGGTATGTAATAAAAGCATGACGACAACAACACTAGCACCCCAGTGATGCATTCCACGTACAATTTGACCATGAGCTACTTCTGTTTGCAGGTAATAAACTGAACTCCAAGCGTTTTCAATATCCGGAACATAGTACATTGTCAGAAACATTCCAGAAAGGATCTGTATAACAACAACAAAAAAGGTTAATCCCCCAAAACAATAGACAAATGCTGAGAAATGGTGTGCAGGGTTAACATGTTCCGGAACCTCATGATCTGCAATATCACGCCATATAGGCGTAACATCTACACGCTCGTCAATCCAGTCATATAGTTTTTGTAGCATAAATTATTACGCCTCCTCTCTTGGAATTGGATCACCAAGGAATAACATTCCATTTTCGACTTCTTGCTCATAAACATCCAATGGCGCTAATGGCGGAGTACCTGGAACATTGGTACCATCTTTGTAATAGCGTCCATTATGACATGGGCAGAAAAATTCATTCGGATATTCATCGTTTCCTTCCCATGAAACAAAACAACCAAGATGCTTACAGGTTGGTGAAAAGGCTTGAATTTCATCATTTTCATCCATGAAAACCCATGCTGTTTTACTTACCTCAGATTCATACCAGCCATCAACCTGAGTAATAGTCCAATCAACACGCTGTGGCTCCGTTGTAATATCATCTACAGATAACCCAACATTAGCCAAATCACCGTGGTCAGATTTCTGCAAAACAGGGTCTACCGCCATTCGTACCATAGGAGCAAGCATGCCGGCTGCCATGAATCCACCCAGGCCAGTAAGCGTATAATTTAAAAACTGTCTACGGGACACTTGTTGCTTTTTTTCGCTCATGATTTTCCCCCCTCTTTACATTGTTCACGGACAATCATTATTAATCAGATTACTAGGACAATACTATGATAGCGCAAACTTATGGCATGGTCAATAAATAATCATTCCTGTCTCTAAAGTTTTTAATGAATAATTCAATTTATAATCAAAACCTATTATTTACTATCTTTCCAATAAGATCTAATAAGATCCATTACTTGTTCAACCTGATTACGTATTACTGCATGCATTTCCTTTGAATGTAAATCGCCAGAATGGATGGCTGGTAACCATAATAAATCTCCATTCAATGCATGTTCATTTTTTTTCCAATCGGCATCAAATGTTATAAAAAACAAATGAGCAACAGGCTGTGTATGTATATCTTCAATCCATGTATTGATTCGTTCGACTTCCCCCTCATTACTTGTAGATTTCAGATAATAATAATTTGGTGTTAGCAACACTCTACCAGTTAATTCTTTCTCGATTTCATTGGAGAAAACAGACAGAACCTCAGCCTGGAATGCGCTTTTTTCTAAATCATTATCATTCGATAAGTGGAAGGGTATTAAAGGTATTAAAATAGTGTCTATATATTCCTTTTCATCAATATACTTCTTTATATCTGCCTTTGTCCATTTCATGTTTTTATCAAGTCCTCCTCCCTAGTATTCAACAAGACGAAGAATAATATAACATATTAGTTAGATCATATATCATTTACATAAAAAAAATCAACCTATTGCTTCAGCAATTTAGGTCGATTCGTATGAAACAACTCCAGTCTATGTAGCTGATCCACTAATCTCATAAATTTCTTTTGATCCATCTCATCTAAAGCAAAGTCAATTTCCTTCATAAGTGCCTCTTTTTTATATTCATAAAGGGATTTTTCCAATAACTGTTTTGCAAGGTCTTGATCTTGTTTAGTAATAAAATATTCATCAGGGATATATGGATTTTCCTCTAATACAGCTACATAGAATGCATTTTGCTTTGCATTTTTGAAATTAAGTTGGATATATAATGGTTCATGCTGATTTAGTCGGATATCATGAAAAGACTTTTCAGCATTTGTTGTAACGAGATTATTTTTATAAAAACGAAACGGCGACTCTTGGGAACAATGACTTGTCATAATTATTCCTCTTGGACAAAACTTTACTTCTCTTACAAAATGAACATTTGCTAAAATTTCATTATGATTAACTAAATAATTTAGAATCCAAACACTTTCGCGTTTTTTTAATTGGTAATGATTTAAAAACCATTGAATAAAACTTTTCTTGTCTTGTACGGAAATAGGAGTTTGCATACGTATACGTTCCTCCTTAATCATCCATTTTTCTTCATTCATTATCCTTACTCTGTCTTAGGCGAGCTAAAAAGTCTTCTATTTCTGCATCCAGTGGCTGCATAACTAAATATGCTTCAAAAATCGGAATAGCCTCTTCCGCCCTCCCTTCTTCCGTAAGAAAATATCCATACTCTTTCATAAAATCACTATCTTGGTTAAGTCTATTATATGCTTCCTTATAGTGGTTTAATGCATTCTCAAATGATTCGATTTCATTATATGCGCGGGCGAGCTCCCATTCATAAAGAGAGTCATCTGCCCCCATCTCTTTGATTTCCTCGATCAATTCTACGATGTCAGAATGTTTTTCCATTGTTTTAAACTGTTCAATTAGAAATAATACAGCTTCTTTATAATCTGGATCTAATGTAATTGCTTGTCGTACCCATTTCTCACTTCCGGCCTCATCATTTAATTGATGAGCAAGCGAACCCGCTAAAAAATACAACTCTTTATTGAATTCATCTATTTTCAATCCGTCCAACGCTGTTTTATAAGCCTCTTTTGGCATTCCTTCTTCATCGTAAGCGTTAGCTAACTGATAATAAACGGTATGGTAATATGCGTCAAGCTCAATCACCTGTTCCCAGGCTTTAATTGCAATATCCTTACGATCAGCTTGATAGGCTGTAAGACCATATTTAAATAATGAATCTGGATGTTCACTTTCCACATCCTGAAAAAATGATAAGGCCAATTCATAATCACCTGAGGCAGCATGCGCTTCTCCCAAGCGGTCATTAATTGATACATTTGCGACTTCCTTCGTTTTAGGTAAGATTTTTTCGTAATAGGTAATAGCCCTTCTATATTCACCAGTTGAAAATAATAACTCGCCCAGTGCAAAATCAATAATGACTTCGTTTGGCTCATACTGTTTAGCAGTTAGTAATTTTTGTTCAGCAACTTCAAATAACCCCTGTGCTTGATAAAGATCTGCTAACTGAATGAGCGACTGGGTATATGCCGGATCATCTTCCTCGATATCATTTAATAAATTTATTGCCGCTTCATCGTCTTCTAATTCTATATATATATCAGCAAGCATGACTTTTATTTCACTTTCATTTGGATATCGCTGTAATAATTCATTTAAAATAATACTTGCTTCTTGATAAAAACCCCATTGAATATATAATTCAGCAATAGTATGCCGCTCTTCTTCATCAGCTGTAGGTAAGTAATTTTCCAATAACTCAACAGCTTCTTCTGATTGATTACTTTCCATTAAATTTACTGCTTTCATTATGGTATCCACGATGAAAATCCTCTCTATAAAACATACAATTTGTATATTTTATCATACAGAAAAGCTTATTTTTATTCAAAAGAAAAGCATGTTGCACCCTATCTTCTAATTCATTATTCGCTGTAAGTCCTTTAAAAAAGTTGGATAAGATACGGTAATGGAAGAAGTATCATCAAGTATAACTTCTTCTTGAGCAACGAGTGAAGCAATAACCGCCATCATAGCAATACGATGATCGTTATATGTAGAAATATGCCCCCCTGTTAAATTTGTTTTACCATAAATAATAATACCATCTGTGGTCGACTCTACATTTGCGCCTAAAGTGGATAAAACATTAACAACAGCAGCAATTCGATCGGTTTCCTTCACACGTAATTCTTCAGCATTACGAATAATAGTGGTTCCGTCAGCTTGAGTAGCCAACAATGCTATTACAGGAATTTCATCAATTAACCGAGGAATGATATCTCCTTCAATGACGGTACCGTGAAGTTCAGTAGATGTAATTGTCAGATCTCCAAGTAATTCACCACTGATAGATTGTTGATTCGTAATTTCAATCATTGCCCCCATTGCCTTAAGCACCTCGATAATACCGGTTCTTGTTTGATTCAAACCTACATTTTTCATCCGCAGCCTACTACCTGGAACAATAGATGCGGCCACTAGAAAAAACGCAGCAGAAGAAATATCTCCTGGAACATAAACATCTGTAGCCTGTAATGAGCGTTTATTGGTAATAGTTGTATACATACCATCCATCGTTATATCGGCATTAAAAGCTTGAAGCATGTTTTCTGTGTGATTTCTTGTCGTTGTTTTTTCACTGACTATTGTATCACCTTCAGCATGTAAGCCTGCTAATAACACTGCAGATTTCACCTGAGCGCTTTTTATTGGCAATGCATAATGTATTCCTTTTAATTTTTTTCCTCTGATGGCCAGCGGAACATAGCTGCCATTTCCCCTGCCATCAATAACTGCATCCATTTCTTTCAAGGGGGTAACAACACGATCCATTGGGCGATTGGATAGATATGGGTCTCCGTATACCGCCGTAAAAAAAGGTAAACCGGCCAATAAACCAAGCATCAATCTTGCAGTAGTACCCGAATTTCCAAAGTAAATTGGTTCTTTTGGCTCTTTCAGTGTTGCAGTACCTTTCCCTTCAATGATCAATGTCGATCCTTTTTTTTCAATGGAAACACCCATGGATCGAAATACTTGTACAGTACGCATACAATCTTCTCCGTCCAAAAAGTGAGAAACTTTAGTTGTTCCATTGGCTATAGATCCCATTATTACGGATCGATGGGAAATAGACTTATCCCCTGGTACCTCTAATTCTCCTGATAATGCTTTTGGGTAAGGATGTAATTTTAACGCATTCAATAGCTCGCACTCCTTTATTTTTGAATCATCACTTCATATCCATGAGTTTGTAAAAGCGTATGGCTTTGTTTTTGTAATTTTTGCGAAGGAAAGCTAAGCCGCAAAGCACCGGTAATACCTTCTCGTATTTCTAGAATTTGTATATTCCGAATGCTTATTTTTTCATCGGCCAAAAGCCGTGTAACAGATGCCAAAGCACCCGGTTGATCTTGTATATCTACATATAAATCGTAAAAGGCAGGGATAGCCCCTCTTTCCATCTTACCTAAACCATCTCTATAGTCTTTCGCATTTTTCAAATATGTCATCATTGTTGTCTTGTCATCATTATCAACTAATTCCTTTAATGATGACATCTCTGTAATCCATTCTTCTAACATCCTGGACATTTTAAATCGATTATGATAAAAAATGTCCTGCCACATTTCCGGATTACTGGATGCAATTCTTGTGACATCCCGGAACCCTCCTGCGGCAAGTGTAGGTAAAAAAGCATGTTTATCTTCCCATTTCTTTGCCTGATGCACAAGTGAGGATGCAATTAAATGTGGAAAATGGGATACAACTCCTGTCATTTCATCATGATCATTCGGATCGAGAATGATAAAATTACTTTTGGTATTTTTGAGTACTTGTTTCAATGATTCTACTTTTGCCTGTGAACTTCTAGTGGATGGTGTCAGTACGTAGATGGCATTTTCAAACAAATGTCCCTTAGCTGCTTCAATTCCCTTTTTATGAGATCCCGCCATAGGATGGCCGCCTATAAATGTAATATGTTTATTTGATAAGTTGTTTGCTGTTTCTAAAATAGAATTTTTTACAGAAGATACATCCGATACAATAATGTCATGATCCAAAACGAATGTATCTAGCTCCTGCATCAGGCGAATAGTTTCAGATATGGGGGCTGCGAAAATAATATAATCCGCTTTCCTAGTTGCCTGTGTAAAATCGGTTGATGCCTCATGAATAAATTCGTTTATCAGTGCATATTCCAATGTCTCGGCATTAATATCATATCCAACAACATGGTTTTGATTAGACTGGTAGATACTCTTGGCAAGAGATCCACCAATTAAGCCAAGACCGGCTATTACTATCGTCTGTGTCACATTTAAATCTCCCTACTTGTTTGTTGGTGTAGCATGTATAATACATCTTGTAATTGCTTCATGTCTTTTTCTTTTCCAAGCGTAACTCTAATAGTATTGGGACAACCTAGAACCTCTCCCGGCCTGATGATAAACCCTTTTTCTATTAAATATTGAAATACTTCCGTACCACTAACAGGAGTAAAAACGAGTAAGAAGTTCGTTTGGGAGTCATAATAGCCCCACCCAATGGTATCCAGAAACTGTGTAAAGGATTGTTTAACAGTATTGTTCTTAGCTATTGTTTCTTCTATAAATGCTGTATCTTCAAGCGCAATGAAGGCAGCTTTTTGTGCCATTGATGTAGTATTAAATGGCCCTCTGACAACATCCAGCTTCGTAATTAAATCCTGATTAGAAATAGCATATCCTATCCGTAAACCCGCTAAGCCATACGCTTTTGAAAAGGTGCGTAATATAACAAGATTTTGGTACTGGGATAGATTTTCTATAGCATTCGGATCCTGTTCTGTGTCCATATATTCATAGTAAGCCTCATCTAATACAACCAATACATCATTCGGACAGCTATCCAAAAATGAATAAAGCTTAGCTTTTGGAATAGTAACGCCTGAAGGGTTGTTAGGTGAACATAGCCATACGACAGATGTTCTTTCATCAATGGATTCCAGCATTTGATCAAGGTCATGAAATCCATCTCCTGTGGGTATTTCTTTAATTTCAGCCCCCTCGATCGAGGCATTATGTTTGTACTGTGGAAATGTCGGTGTCGGCATAACGGTATTTACTCCCGGGTATAAAAATGCACGACAAATCATTTGCACAATTTCTTCTGACCCACTGCCAAATAATAACTGTTTTTCATTCACCTGTAACTTAGAGGCTAATGCTGTACGTAATTCAGCCGTATAACCATCTGGATAAAGTTCGAGAGCAGATTCATTATGAGATAAATAATTTTTCACATGGGGAGAGTATCCATAGGGATTCTCATTTGAAGCCAATTTAACAATTCGCTCTAATCCATACATTTCTTTAATATCTTTAATTTGTTTCCCCTGTTGATATGGTGTTAATTGTTTAAGAATTTGTTTTCCTTCCATTTTTATTCACCTCGTTTTGATAATAAATCCGGTCGTAGCTGCGTCGCTTGATTATGATAGATATGCTGCATATCCTGTTGATCTTTGTTTGTATTTACAACCATCATAATTCGAATACAAGCTTGCAAGCTGCCTGGTACATCGATTTCCCTCATACACATTACCGGAACATATGTCCAGCCTGAAAATTCCCGTAATGCTTTAGATGGAAATCCCGCATTTAAATCTTGTGTAACAGAAATAAAAACATGGGAGATGTCAGATGGTTGAATATTATTTTTGGCAACCATTTCCTCAATTAAATCTTTTGTGTTCATTATAATTTGATTTTCTTCGTTTTTAAGCACTGTAGTAGCCCCTCGTACTCCACGTGTCATTCCTTCACCAGCCTTCTTCTAAATGATTGTATATACATTTGAATATCATGATCACTTAATTCTTGTACGATTATCTCTCCTGGTTGTTTTAAAAGAACCATTTGAATCCTCTCATTTAATGTCTTTTTGTCTGTTTTCATTCGGTTGATAACAGATTCCTCATCCAATTCACCTATATTCAAGGGATAATTATTATGCTTTAACCAATGAAATAGAGGTAGATATGGCAAACGACGAGAAAATAGACTTTCACTTACATGTAGTGAAAATAATAGACCAATTGCAACTGCTTCCCCATGGGTTATTTCTCCATATCCCTTTTCAGCTTCCAGTGCATGTCCTAACGTATGACCTAAGTTTAAATGTTTTCGAATTCCTTTTTCTTTTTCATCCATTCCAACGATGGATGCTTTAATTTTTATGCCATTTGTTAAGTGATTCGTTAATTGGTCACTTGATAGATTGGTTAGGTTCGTTTTTAATAGTCTGTTACAAAAGGTTTCATCTGCAATAAGCGCTTCTTTCACTAACTCGGCATATCCCGAACGTATCTCTTCTTCGCTTAGTGTTCTTAGTGTTTGGGTATCATAAATCACTGCTGCCGGTGGATAAAAACTTCCGATTAAATTCTTACCGAATTGATGATTGATAGCGACTTTTCCGCCTACGCTGCTATCATGTGCAAGAATGGTTGTTGGCATTTGAATATAATCGATGCCCCGCATATAGGTAGCAGCTGCAAAACCGGCTAGATCACCAACCACTCCGCCTCCTAAAGCAATAATTAAGGAAGCTCGATCCAATCCAAATTTAATAGCATCTGAATGCAGTTGATAGAAAAAATCAATACTTTTTGATTGTTCCCCAACAGGGATAATGGATTGATACACCTTTCTTTCAGGGAAATTACTAACAATATCCCCTACATATAATTCAGCAACCTTTTTATCCGATACAATTAGAATGGCAGTGTAATCTTTTTGGATTAATTGATGTAACTGAAAACGAAGCATATCTCCAATGAAAATAGGATAATCATGTGTACTTGTTTTTACGAGAATATCCTCCATTAAAAACACCTGATTTCTTCACGATATTTAGCCACTGCCTCCCGAAGCTCAGGAAACTGATCACTTGGAAACTGTTCCGTTATTGCTTTAGCTAATTCAAATGCTACTACATGTTCCATGACGACAGACGCTGCAGGTACTGCACATGCATCTGATCTTTCTACCGTTGCTTTAAAAGGCTCTTTCGTTTCAATATCAACACTTTTGAGCGGTTTAAGCATTAATGTTGGAATAGGTTTCATAACTCCTTTGACAACAATTGGCATTCCGGTGGTCATTCCACCTTCAAACCCGCCGAGCCGATTGGTGGTGCGGTAATATCCATTCTCCTCATCCCAGGCTATTTCATCATGTACCTCACTACCGTTTTTTCTTGCTGCTTCAAAGCCGAGACCAAATTCTACCCCTTTGAAAGCATTAATGCTAATAACGCTCCCCCCAATCCGACTATCCAATTTTCGATCATAATGGACATATGAACCTACCCCCGCAGGCATTCCTTCTACATAGACTTCTGTAACGCCACCAATCGAATCTCCTTCTTTTTTGGCCTGATCAATCGCATCCATCATTTGCTGCTCTACGTTTTTATCTAAAACGCGTACAGGCGATTCTTCTGAAAGGCGTTGACGTTCTTTTATAGGAAGTGATGGATTGTCTTCACTGCGAATGCCTGCTATTTCTTTCACATAACCACTTACTTCAATTCCTAAATGTTTTAAAAGCGTTTTTGCAACAGCTCCTGCAGCGACACGCGCTGTTGTCTCCCTCGCAGAAGATCGTTCCAGTACATTACGCATATCACGATGACCGTATTTTAGCGCCCCATTTAAATCTGCATGTCCTGGACGCGGTCTGGTGACAACACGTTTCACCTTCGCTTCTTGTTCTATTGGATCTTCTCCCATAATATTTTCCCAGTGCTTGAAATCATCGTTATGTATGACAAGTGATATGGGAGAACCTAATGTATAGCCATGTCTAACACCACTTGTAATATCTGCAAGGTCTTTCTCTATTTGCATTCTTTTGCCCCGTCCGTGACCTTTTTGTCTGCGCAACAATGATTCATTGATATTCTCTTTCACCAAAGGCATTCTTGCTGGTACGCCTTCGATAATGGTTGTTAGTTGTTTTCCATGTGATTCTCCAGCTGTTAAATAGCGCATATAACATTCTCCTTTTATAGCTAGTGAAAACGATAAGTTAAGTTTTTCTAATTACTATACCATATCTAATTTTATTTTTGGTGAAAATTTTAGAAAAGATTGCTTTAAAGTATAAAAATTATTAAAAAGCTAGGACAAAATTGTTTTTAACTAATAAATAAATTCTGAACATAAATCTCCTCTAAAAATATACGTTGCGCACCTTAAGATGATTGGTGCGCCTCCTTATGCTCGTCGTGTTGCAAGTGATTTTGCGAAGTAGCACTCCTTGCGAAAAAGATTGCTACCCGCATCTTTAGGTATCTCACCTATGCCTTTTCTCCCACAGAAGTCTTTTTATATTCCCTGCGCTAAGTTCGGAAATGTTCGTTTTTTAGTTAAACGCTTTTGTTTTGTCCCAGCCTTGTAGTCAAAAAATAGATTTTCTAATAAAAAATGTATCAATGAGTTTACCCGATAACGGTTTGAATGGAGAATTTGTTCTGTCTGTTAACAACTAAAATTCCATGTTGTTCCTCACTGTAAGCGATTATGTATATAATATAAAACCTCCGATTGTAAAACGGAGGTTTTTCATACTAGTAGATCCACGCGCTATCTTGTTTGTTATAATCAATAATCTCGTTTTCAGAAAAGAATAATCCTATTTCTTTTTCTGCGCTCTCCGGAGCATCAGATCCATGGATCACATTTTTACTTACTGTTACACCGAAATCGCCACGTATTGTACCTGGGGCTGCTTCTGACGGATTTGTTTTTCCCATCATATCCCGTGCGGTTTTTATGACATTATCTCCTTCCCAAACCATTGCAAAAACGGGGCCGGAGGTAATGAAGTCAACCAGTTCTCCAAAGAATGGTTTTTCTTTATGTTCTCCATAATGGTTTTTTGCTAGATCGTTCGAAATAACCATAAGTTTAGCTCCTGCTAATTTAAAACCCTTAGCCTCCAGTCGATTTACAATTTCTCCGATTAAATTACGTTGTACGCCATCTGGTTTGACCATGATAAATGTTTTTTCCATGAGGCACCTCTTTCATCTTTTTTTTATGTAACCGCTAAAATACTATCAAATTTAGACAAAAATCGCAATTCGTTAGGAGCGTCTTCTTCCAATCAATGTTGCTATATCCTGTAATTTCTCTTTTGCTGTATGATCCGGTAGTCCTTCCAAAGCTTTCAATGCTTTTTGTAAATATAAATTACTCATTCTATAGGATTGATCAATTGCATTTGTTTTCTTTAATTCGTTTATAACTTCTTCCATTTCTACCTCTGTTACTGTTTCAGGATTTTGGAATTTATTTCTTATGCTTGCATGAAATGATTTATCTTGCATCGCATAAAGGACAGGGAGTGTAACATTCCCTTGGAGCAGGTCATTCCCCGAAGGTTTCCCTAATTCCTTCGATGTTGATGTAAAATCCAAAACATCATCTATTATTTGGTAAGACATGCCAATGTAATAACCATATTGGTATAGTTTATCTGCCTGTTCTTGTGGAATATCACTGACAATGGCCCCCAACTTACAACTTGTTGCTATTAACAAAGCAGTTTTTCGCCTAATTCGCCGCAGGTAATTCCGCAAGTTCTGTTCAAAGTTAAACTTATCCTTTATTTGTTCTATTTCTCCAGCACAAACTTCAACAATCGTTTTTGCCAATAAATGATGTACATTGGCTTGTTTGAGTGCTGTTATCTCCTCTAAGGCACGAGCTAATATATAATCACCAGTATACATGGCAACACGATTATCATATAAATGTTTAATCGTTGGTTTTCCTCTGCGCAACTTTGCATCGTCAATAACATCATCATGGACAAGTGTTGCTGTATGGATCAACTCAAGTGAGACAGCAACTGTTTTAATCCGCTCCATATTAAAATTACCCAGCTTTCCTGATAATACGACAAAAATAGGGCGAATCCTCTTTCCCCCCGCTTGTAATAAATCAGTGGATGCCTCACGTAATATGGGATGTTCGGCTTGTATAACTTTATTTAATGATTCCTCAATGACATCTAAGTCTTTTTTTAAATATCCATATGTTTTAGCTATTTTCATGTGTGTCACCTTTTACTTTTAAGAAAATATAGTTCATTTAAACCCCATATGCATTGCTGCTACTCCACCTGTATAGCTTTTAACCTGAACAGAAGAAAAACCAGCTTCCAGAAACATTTGCTTTAGTTTCTTCTTATCCGGAAAACTTTTTGCTGATTCATGTAACCATGCATATTCTTTATAACTTTTTGCAAACATTCTTCCTATTAGTGGCATAATAAAACGAAAGTATAAATAATATAATTGCCTAAATCCAATCAGGGTGGGTTGGGATGTTTCTAAACAAACTACTTTACCACCAGGCTTTACAACACGTCTGAGCTCTTTTAAAACTGTCATATAATCTGGCACATTACGTAAACCAAAACCAATGGTTACATAGTCAAATGAATTATCATCAAATGGCAAATCCATAGCATTGCCATGCATTAAGCTAAGTTGCTCAAGATCTCGGTTGTTTTTCTTTTCTTCAGCAACAGATAGCATATTTTGGCTAAAATCAATACCAATAACTTCCCCCGACTTTCCTGCAGCCTCGGCTAGAGAAACAGACCAATCGCCGGTCCCACAACAAACATCCAGTGCTTTGGATCCTTTCGTAATATTCATACGTTGCATGATGTCCTTACGCCAAGCTTTATGCCTTTGAAATGAAATAATAGAGTTCATTGAATCATATTTTGTGTATATTTTTTCAAAAACATGATGTACCCGTTCTTCTTTCGATTGTTGTGTCATAACTTACCCTTCTTCCGCAAAAGACGTACTATTGTACAAATAAGCATTGATCCTTAATTGAAGATGACGTTTAAACATGCTGTGATGTTTTGGCAGCTTGAACAATGAATGTTCTATTTGCTTTAGATTACGTTGTATAATCACGTCGATCGCATTCATTATAGACGTGTATGTGCTGTTAGTCGAATAATTTAGCCAATTATTTACAAGTGGAGAAAATCCATTACTATCTAAATTTCTTTCTGCAATTAATTTACTGGTTATTAACCATTCGCCTATAACAACTTTCAGTGAAGAATCGCCTACAAAATTTGCCACTTGTAGAATTAATGTGGATTCAATATCTTTTACTATATCGATATACTGGTTTAGCGAATTCGTTTCATTATAGTAAAGCTTCATTTTATATTCATTAATTTCTTTTATTGCCGATGCTAAATTATGTATAAGGTCAAAGTCATCTATTTCTGATAAAAGTAAATAATAGAGACCACTAAAATAATCCCCTGCTAGAACGCTTAATTGTTTTGATACATTGACCTCTTCACTTTCTTCTGGATCGTTTGTCTTTGGAACCAGTTCGTGTGTATCAAGTGCTACCTGTACAAGCATTGTAGTAATGATATATCGTTCTTTTTGTTTGGTTGATAATGCGGTATTATTTATTATTGCAGCTAAAGTTGTTAACTTTTCTTCATCAATCACGGGCTTTTGCATATGCTTTTTGAGATATGCATGTTGAATTTTATCTTCAACAAGTGCCTTAAGATGTCGAATTTCTGTACTGGAAGTATTCAACGAAATCACCTCAGCCCTTTCATACATTCAGGTAATTGCTGTAGTTATTATAGCATAATTTAATTTTAATCGATAATAAATAATTCGGTAGCCAAGCGTATATAAATTCCAATAATTATCTTTCCCTGATTTCTAATTTTATTTACATATGGCACACAATATTCGAATTAAAAAAGGGTACGTGTACACGCACCCTTTTTTTGCCCTTATATGTAAATTATTTTACATTATCTTTAAGGGCTTTTCCTGGTTTAAACGCAGGAACTTTGCTTGCGGGAATTTCGATCTCTTCCCCTGTTTGCGGGTTACGGCCTTTACGAGCCGAACGCTCACGTACTTCAAAGTTACCAAATCCGATTAACTGTACTTTTTCACCATCTTTAAGTGAATCCATGACAGATTCGAATACGGCATCAACTGCTTTTGTAGCATCTTTTTTAGAAAGTTCACTTTTTTCAGCTACAGCATTAACTAAGTCTGTTTTGTTCATGATATTCACCTCCTCCCGGGTAGTTTCAATCGACATTGGAACAGATAATATAACTATTATCATTTGTTTACCAATTTGTCAGCATTTATACTTCGATATCACCTACTGCATAAGATGACAAGGCTTATAATAACTGAGTTTGCAACAAAATTCAACAATAAGTACCCAATTTTTCAGTATTTATCTCTAAAAAAAGTGATTTTACATCAAAAATCAGCAAAAGTAGGCACCAATATGAAAAAATCGTATAACTCAAAGCATTCTATATAATAGTCACTGCCTTATTATTATAGCCTCATTATATATATACGACATTGTTTCGTAAATTCCTGCCGTTTAACGAATTTTTTTGAACGCATCCTTTATATAAAAGACAAAGATGTAAGCTCCCGATTAGCAACAATAATCTGTGTTCAACTTTTCGCCTACAAATATAAGTGTGACTCACTTGCTTGCATCTGCAGTCCCGCCATCAGTAAGTCTTCTTTATTGCGGTGGAGGGTGAAAAGGTTCGGGACTGCTAAAGATTGTCCCATCAATAGTATTGCTAGTTGCTGGATGCCGAAGCCGTGTAAAGGCTTATTTGGCTACTAAATACCCACACCTTCAAATTTTATACCACAAAAAAGCAGCTATGAAAAGCTGCTATAAGATAATGGCTATTAATCCTCCTGATCCTTCATTGATGATACGCTCTAATGTATCTTTTAATTTATATCTTGCATTTTCCGGCATAAGTGATATTTTACCCTGAATTCCTTCTCTTACAATGGAGCTAAGAGATCTGCCGAATATATCTGACTCCCAAATTGATAATGGATCCTCTTCAAAGTCTTGCATTAAATATCTTACTAACTCTTCACTTTGTTTTTCTGTACCAATGATGGGGGAAAACTCTGATTCCACCTCAACTTTTATCATATGAATAGACGGAGCGACAGCTTTTAATCTTACACCAAATCTTGAGCCTTGTCTGATTATTTCAGGTTCATCTAGTATCATATCCTCTAAGCTCGGTGCTGCAATCCCGTATCCTGTTTGCTTAACCATCTTCAATGCATCTGATACTTGATCATATTCTCTTTTTGCATGTGCAAAATTCTGCATTAACTCCAGTAAGTGGTCTTTGCCACGTATTTCTTCTCCAACAATTTCTTTTAGAATCTGATCATAAAGATAATCCGGTGCATGTAAATCAATCTCAGCAACGCCTTCACCCAATTCCATCCCGGCTATGTTTGCCTTATCAATATATTCATAATCTGAAAAGTCACCAACTATTTGATCAACATCCCTTAATCGCCTGATGTTTTTCACTGTTGTTTGTATAGATTCTTGATAGTTTTTCCTTAACCAATGATCTTCTTTCAAAGCCATTACCCAACTTGGGAGATTGACATTAACCTCCAGTACTGGAAATTCATAAAGCGCTTCACGCAACACATTATATACATCATGTTCTGTCATTGATTCTATACTCATAGATAGAACTGGTATATCATATTTTTCTGTTAAGTCCTGACGTAATAATTCTGTATCCGGATTTCTTGGATTTGTGGAATTAACGACCATGATAAAAGGTTTACCAACTTCTTTTAATTCATCAACTACTTTAGCTTCCGCATCTGCATAATCGTTTCGTTCAATTTCTCCTATTGTTCCATCTGTCGTTACAACCACACCTATGGTTGAATGCTCTTGGATTACTTTTCTTGTACCAATTTCAGCTGCATCATGAAAAGGTATTTCATCCTCATACCAAGGTGTATGAACCATTCTTGGACCATTCTCATCCTCAAATCCTTTAGCACCCTCAACCGCATATCCCACGCAATCTACTAAGCGAACATTTACATCAAGGCCTTCTTCTACATTTACGGATACAGCTTGATTTGGAATGAATTTGGGCTCTGTAGTCATAATGGTTTTACCAGCAGCGCTTTGCGGTAGTTCATCATGCGCTCGCACACGCTCACTTTCTTCTTCGATGCTAGGCAGCACAACTAATTCCATAAATTTCTTGATAAATGTCGATTTACCTGTACGGACAGCTCCTACGATTCCAAGATAAATATCTCCATTTGTCCGTTTCGAAATATCCTTAAAAATATCAACCTTTTCCAAAAGATCCCCTCCCGATCTCCGTACTTTTTAATTATGCACAAACTGCGAATAATTGTCATTACAAGTCTATGATGTTGTCCTATCATAATATGACTTAAATATGTGTAAAGGATGAAGAAAAAAGACAAAAAACAATGAACCCTTGCAACAATATATGTTACAAGGGAATGAATATGTTATATTTATTTAATTATCTATCAGCGAATATCGGATCTCCATCTTTAATTGTATATGGCAGTGAATAAGCAGGAACAAATGGTGTATTTTCCGGTAATATATAGCGTATGTCATCACCTTCTGTATAGTCATGATCATAATCATTTAGGGCTTTTTTTAGTTCTATTCGATAATCCACATGTAAGTTGCCTTCTACATCCATAATGATTGGAAGCTTTTCATCCGAATATGGGCTTTCTACACTTGGAGGACTTTCAAAGCCCAATTTTTGATAATCGATCGAGTATACATCTTCAGCAATTTCCTCTCCAAAAGGAGGATAAATATTTTCATCCCGGTAAATGTCAAGCTGCACATTTACACTTCGAATAGCTTCTGTTATTTGTAAATCAATAAGTTTCACACGTGGATTTTCCTCTGGAGTTATTAATGTATATTGATAGACTCCACCATTTTCATATGCAGTTCCAGGAATTTCAGACAGTGCATTATTTTCTTTTAGTGCGGTAAAATCAATCAAATATTTTTGAAAAATGGGTGTATCATTTGGTTTTGTTTTAATAGGTAAAACTTGAGTTTCTTCTTGATAGGTTTCAACTGCATGTTGCACTTGTTCCAGTTGCTGTTCATTAGGTGGTTGATTTTTGGCTAATTCATTTTGAGGAGCTAAACAGCCACTTAGTAAGATGACAAATAACAATATGCTGCAGACCCGATTATATGTACCCTCCATTTAATAGCCTCCTTTTGCATCTAGTTTGTCGGACCACTAAAAACAATATAAAAAATGATTAACGCGCCTACGATTAAGAATAAGTATGCAATCACTGATACAATTCCGGCCAACACCCCTTTAAGCTTGTACCTACTAAGTAGAATAAGGCCAACGGCTAAAATTAAAAAAATCATGCCCGCAAATGATATGTACATTTTTAGCATTGATAACGACATTTGTTTCACTCCTAAAATCTAAAAAATTCAATATCACAAAACGTATTATAACACAGGCCATCCACTACAAGTATCGAAATGTATCATCATTGGCCTGTTTGTATAAATCGTTTTCCAACCACTACTACTTTTCGCAGTCGGGACTTCAGCTCTAGATAACGTGCGCATGTCTAGCACACCAAAAAAATCCGGGATGAAAGGGGCAATTTCATCCCGGTTTGACTAAATAACATCCACAGCAACTCTATACATGAATGCTTGTGCGATTTATTTTATGCAAGTATTCGCGGTATTGCATCCTCACTTGCCCAGGTGCAGTTATTTTCCAAAGAATTTACTTAACGATTCTGCATCCATTGGCATATTATTTTTTATAATGGAATGTACAATTTTATCTTCTTTTTCCTTGGATAATGGCTTATTAGCTATTTTTGACAAATGACGAACTAATTGTCTTACTGTCTTTTCATCGGAAAAATCTGCATTTTTCACAGAATTTGCGACTTTATATACTTCATCTGGGTTAATATTGGCATTTTGTTGTACTTTATCAAAAAGATCTTTTTGAAATTTATTCACACATTCTCCTCCTTGCTTAATTAATTCAACATATTGTATGCAAAGAGGAGAATTACTGTTATTGTGAATAGCGCTCTGTTAGCAATTTGGCCAAATCGTCCATTTCTTCCCGTTTATTTCTATTCATTAATTGTTCAACGACATCTCCAGGTTCCTTTTCATCAAATAAAACTTGATGAATGCCTGCCGTAATCGGCATTTCAACTTGTTGATCTTCAGCAAATTGGTATGCAGCTTTAACTGTTCTCACACCTTCTACAACCATACCCATCTGCTTTAACACGTCATCTAATTTATACCCTTGACCTAATAAATTCCCGGCACGCCAGTTACGGCTATGTACACTTGTACATGTAACAATTAAATCACCTACACCTGGTAAGCCCAAAAAGCTGAGTGGATTCGCTCCAAGTGATGTTCCTAAGCGCGCAATTTCAGCTAAGCCCCTTGTTATAAGAGCCGCTTTCGCATTATCTCCATACCCCAGGCCATCCGAAATACCTGCACCTAAGGCGATAATATTCTTCAATGCTCCTCCCAGCTCTATCCCGAGAATATCGGGGCTTGTGTAAACACGAAAGGATTCATTAATAAATAAATCCTGTGCATGCTCTGCTTTCGCATTATTCAAAGAAGAAACTGTTACCGTTGTAGGCTGTCTAAGCGCAACCTCTTCTGCATGGCTGGGGCCAGATAAAACTACAATATCTTCATCGTTATAGTGATCCATTTCTTCACTTATTAGTTGTGAAACCCGTTTCAATGTTACTGGTTCAATACCTTTAGAAGCATGGATAAGGGTAACTCGTTGTTCCAGTATTTCATTCAGTTGGCCACACACCTCACGTATTGCACTTGTAGGCACGACAATAACAATCGACGTCACGTCGTGTATCGCTTCATCTAGATTATAAAATGCTTTAATTTGCTTTGGGATTGTCACATCTAAATATTTTTCATTTTTGTGTGTCTGGTTAATGGTTTCAACTTGGTCCCTTCGATGTGACCAAAGACGAACATCATTTCCGTTATCTGCTAAAACAATACTTAATGCTGTCCCCCAGCTTCCTGCACCCAATACAGCAACTTTTGCCATCTAAAATTCCTCCTCATTGCCTTTTTCTAGCAAATATTTGAATTGGTGTACCTACAAAACCAAATGCATCCCGTATTTTATTTTCTAAAAAACGTTTATACGAAAAATGCATTAATTCAGGATCATTAACAAACACGACAAAACTGGGCGGTTTAACAGCTACTTGTGTTGTATACAGTACTTTTAAACGGCTCCCTTTAAATGTTGGTGTTGGATTTATCGCTAATGCATCCATGATGACATCATTTAAAACATTAGTAGGTACTCGTTTTGCATGGTTTTCACTTGCTACTTTTATTGATGGAATAAGCGTATGCAGTCTTTTTTTTGTTTTTGCAGATAAGAAAACAATCGGAGCATAATCTAAAAACTGAAATTGCCCTCGTACCTTTGTTTCAAATTCTTTCATTGTTTTGTCATTTGCTTCCACTGCATCCCATTTATTTACAACAATAACAATGGCACGTCCCGCATCATGCGCATAGCCAGCAATTTTTTTATCTTGTTCTCTTATTCCTGTTTCAGCATCAATCAAAACTAACACGACATCTGAACGTTCAATCGCTTTCTGTGCCCGAAGTACACTATATTTCTCTGTAGTCTCATAAACTTTCCCACGTTTTCGCATACCTGCTGTATCAATAATGACGTAATCTTGATCGTCTTTATGTAAATACGTGTCAGTAGCTTCTCTTGTTGTACCTTCAATTTCACTCACGATGGCACGTTCTTCATTTAAAATGGAATTGACCAAGGATGATTTTCCAACATTTGGCCTTCCAATTAAACTAAAATAGATCATATCTTCATTTATTTCTTCATCGTCATTTTTCGGAAAGTGACTAACTGCTTCATCTAACAGATCACCTAAGCCTAGACCATGAGACCCTGAAATTGGATAAGGTTGTCCAAAACCTAAGGCATAAAATTCATAAATATTCTCACGCATTTCCGGATTATCGATTTTATTAACTCCAAGCACAATTGGCTTATTGGATTTAAACAATAATTTTGCAACCTCTTCATCGGCTGCAGTAATACCCTCTTTGCCATTTACGAGGAAAATAATAACGTCTGCTTCATCGATCGCTATTTCAGCTTGATAACGCATTTGCTGGAGTAAAGGCTCATCGCCAACTTCAATTCCTCCAGTGTCAATAATATTAAACGACTGGGATAGCCATTCACCTTGAGCATATACCCTGTCTCTTGTTACTCCCGGAATATCATCCACAATAGAGATTCTTTCACCAACTAATCTATTAAATATAGTTGATTTTCCAACATTGGGTCTTCCTACAATGGCAACAACTGATTTCCTCATGAAAGGAACATCCTTTCTCTACACCCTAATTTGCTTTAGCTTCATTCATTCTAGCAAATGTTGGTGACATTAACAATGAATTTCTTCATACATCATATTGATAAAAAGCTCATCACTAAGCTTATGAAGTGTATGTCATTCATTTTGCCACTTCACTGTTTGTTTATGGTTTTGTAACACGACATATAATTTATCTTTGCCTTTATGTAGCATTTCTAGAAATACGAGTATGACTAAAATAAATAACAAAAGATCAAAAAACTGCATTTCTCCTATGGTTATACGAAATCCATAGCTGGATAACATAAGTCCATTAATCATTTCACCACATGTCAGCCCTAATAAACCTATACTTAATTGATTGTAAAGTCCTTTAGTCAATATGGTTATAAGTAGCCCCAAAATAAAAGAAATAAGAATCACCCTTGGTGCAATCATCCAAATAGGAGCGCTCTTTTCCCAAAATAGAATGGCTGCATAACCAATCATAATCGTAAATGAAGCAAATAAGTGATATACGACACGCGGTAGCTGTATTAGTAAAATAAAGGACCCTCCAACCAATAGTAAAAACGCTACCGAGATTTGCTGATTTTGCATTTCGATTGAAAGGCTTGAACTGAGAATCGTTACTAGTATCCAACACGCCAAGATCGTTCTTCTTTTACTTTTTTTCATAAAAAATGTAACAACAATCCACAATATCCAACTAAACCAATAAAATAAAAGGCCATTTATCATATGAACACACCCCATTAGGCATTATGGGTGTTATTTGTGAATTCTATACTAAAAAGGTTCTCTCCCAATAGAGGAAAGAACCTTTGGTATCATGTTCATGAGTTTTACTTATATTTATTGAGTTTATCACCAATGAAGTCACCAATTTGGAATCCGGATTGCTCATCATCTTTTTCGTATTGCTTATAATCTTTAGCTTCCTGTTCTTGTTCTAGCTCTTTAATACTTAGGGAAATTCGTTCTTCTTTTTCATTTACATCGAGTACTTTAACCTTAATCTGCTGACCAACCTCAAGAACTTCTTGTGGTGTACCTATATGCCTATTTGCAATTTGCGAAATATGAACTAAACCTTCTACGCCGGGTAGTACTTCAATAAAAGCTCCAAAGTTAACGAGACGTTTAACAGTTCCTTCTAATACATCACCTTGTGACACGCGATCCGCTATATTAGCCCAAGGTCCTGGCAATGTTTTCTTTCGTGATAGGGAAATTCGCTCATTATCACGATCAACGGACAACACTTCAACTTTAATAGTGTCTCCCTCTGAAACTACATCAGATGCTTTATCTACATGCTCATGGGCTAACTGAGATATATGAACAAGACCATCAACACCACCAATATCAACAAAAACTCCAAAATGAGTTAAACGCTGTACAGTTCCTTCCAGTATTTGGCCTTCTTCTAATGACTGTAACAATTCATTTTTGGTTGCATTGGCTTCTTCTTCAACTACTGCCCGATGGGATAGAATGATCCGATTTTGCTCTCTATTTAAATCGGCTATCTTTACAGTTAATCGCTGATTTTTATAATCTGAAAAGTCCTCTACAAAATAAGTTTCTACTAATGAGGCCGGAATAAACCCGCGAATGCCTACGTCAACAACCAGCCCCCCTTTTACAATTTCTTTTACTTCTGTTTCAAACGTTTCATTGTTATGATACTTTTTTTCTAAATCATCCCACGCATTATCAGCGTCTATCGCTTTCTTAGAAAGTATTACTTCGTCATCATCCATTTTTATTACTTTTAAAGTAATCGTGTCCCCCTCTTTTACAACATCGTTTGTCGACTCTACGTGAAGATTGGATAATTCACCAATTGGGACTATACCTTCCGTCTTGTACCCAATGTCTACAAGAATCTGTTTTTCTTCTACTTTAATAACCGTTCCTGTTAATGTTTTACCTACTTCTACTTCTTCTAATGCATTGTTCGTTTCACTCATGTCCATAGCCTCCTAAAAGCAGTTCGAAAACGTAAACTGTCATGTAATTTTGACAACAATAAAAGTTTTCTTTAATTCCTACATTTTATTTTAGAAAATAGTTAAAAGTAAACTATTAAAAAAACCCTTTTATATAACTTCTAATAATTATAATTATTTGTCAAGTAAAGCAGTTTCTGATTGATGTTTTTCTTTAAGTATTTTAATTTCTGTCATAATTGCCTCAGCCGCTTCTTTTGCAGAAGCTTTGGTATTACGGTAATACTCCATGTCGATTGGTTCACCATATACAACCGTCAGTTTCTTCCACGCTTTATATGGTCCAAGAATAGCACATGGAATGATTACGGCATTTGATCGTAATGCAAAAAAGCCAGCTCCGGCTAATGGTTGTCCAAGTTCACCCGTTTTACTTCTGGTCCCTTCCGGAAATAACCCCAGGGTTTCGTTATTTTTAAGAATTTTAAGCCCTTTTCGTAATGCGCTACGATCACTTATCCCCCGTTTAACTGGAAACGCATGGATAGCGGTTAATAATTTGCCTAAAAATCGTTTTTCGAATAATTCTCCTTTCGCCATAAAGTATATATCTCTTGGAGAGGTAATACCAACAACAGGTGGGTCTAAATTCGATATATGATTAGAACAAATAATGACTGGCCCTTCTTGTGGTATTTTTTCCTTTCCAATTACATTGATGCGAAAAAGCGGAAAAAAAATACTGGCTACAACATATTTTGCTACTTTATATAAACTCATATGCACGCCCCCTTTATATGAGTGATTATAATGAATGAGTGACTTCTTTGACCCTATCTAAGATACGTTGAGCCACGTCGTTAATTGATAAAGAAGTCGTATCTATTTCGATTGCATCAACTGCTTGAATTAAAGGGGCCGCCTCTCGTTTAGAGTCGATAAAGTCTCGTTGCTCAATTTCTTTTTTCAACTCTTCTATATTAGGTTGAAATCCTTTTTTTACGTTTTCTTCATAACGCCGTTTCGCGCGCTCTTCAACTGTTGCAACTAAGAAAATTTTAACTTCTGCATCCGGAATTACATGCGTTCCAATATCCCGACCATCCATCACAACACCACGCTCTGCTGCTAAAGTCTGTTGTCTATTAACCATTTCTTTACGTATATTGGAATGTTTAGCAACAAAAGAGACATTGTTTGTAACGTTTTGAGAACGAATTTCGGAGGTAACATCTGTACCATCCACTAATATAAGTTGACCATTTTTATCTTGTTTTAATTTGATATCAATACGTTGTAATAATTGAACTAACAAAGCTTCATCATCTAATGGAATATGTTCGAGCATTGCTTGAAGCGTTAAAGCACGATACATTGCTCCTGTATCAATATAAATATAGGAGAGTTTTCCCGCTACGATTTTTGCTACGGTGCTTTTTCCAGCTGCTGCCGGGCCATCAATTGCGATTGCTATTGTTTTCGTACTCACTAAATTCATTCCTCTCGTCACCCTATAAGTTTATCCGTTTTTTAAATATGGCAAGTACTTCGTTACTACTGACCATCTTCCTTTAAATAATAACATAACTGTTATGAAAAACGCTATCGCATCTTGTTAGTGAGAAATAAAAAGGAAAGGCATAAGCCCTTCCTTAAAAGTTCCCTGCGTAATTTATTTCTTTGCCATCTAATTTTTCTACTTTCTCTTCTTTTCCATCCATTGCATTAATAAATATCCGATATGTTTCATTATCTAACACCCCAAGAAACTCATAGGTGAAAACTTCTTCACCCATATCGTTATCAATAACAGCCATAAATTCTTCCTGGATTTCTACATTAGGATTTACAGCTTCTTTCGCTTCATCTTCAGACAGTTTGGGCTCAGGTATATCCCTGTCGTCGTGGTTCATAAAGTAGTTCTCTGCGGTGACCCCTAATATTTCACCATTATCCAACCCAACTTTAACTTCTATGGCATCGGAGAATACGCGAACACCGTCATCATTATATATAAATGAATAAAAACCGACATTGTCGTATTCATTACTTTCGTAAACCTGCATATTGTCGAAGTTATTGTTTTCTATATATGCTTCTGCTTCTTTCAATCCTTCATTAAGGCTTATTTGTTTATCATTAACCGGTCTGTCAATTAAAAGCGTAAGTGGATGTCCTCCTTGTACAGACATGTCCATATAACCATTTTTTTCATCATCTCTGTAGGAAATACTATACATAGGAACGTTAGCACCATCACCACTTGGTGTAAGCGTTAAGTCTTGTTCATTATCGACATTAAAATGTTTTTTACTTAAATTTAACGCCTCTTCCTCGCTAATCTGATCACCATTCAAAAACTTATATTCATGTTCTTGTGACGAGGTGCCAGTTATGGGAGAGTCCACATTACTCTCTGAAAACCCTTCTACTGTGTCTTCCACTGTTTGGAATCCATCAATGATTGTATTATCCACTTGCTCATCCTCATTAGCTAAGGCAAGTTGAACATCCATCCAGCGTAGATTATTATCTAAAGTAGCATGCTGCACACGCCGTAGTTCATCTTTAATATCTGCCGATTGAGCATATAAATCTTCTAATGACTTCGTTTCTTCTTCTGAAAGCGGTTCATCTTCTAAATTTCGTACTGCAGTTCGATACGTAAAATCCCCAATATTAGAAAGAAATTCTTCCGTTTTATTAAAGGGTAACAAACCAAGTGGCAATTGACCGACATTTGATAAAGATTCGGATGTCAAACGCCATATATCCACTAATTGCGGAGAAAGTTTTTGATTTGAGTTCATAGCTAAAGCTGTACCGATTTTGTCATTTAACAAATCCATATTATAGGAAAGTTCATGAAACGCACGTTGATATTCATTTTCTGCTTGTGTAAGCACGGCGTTCTTTTCCTGATGTTCCTGGTAACCCCAAAAAGCTGTTCCAGCAACTCCAATTGTAAGTACGGTTATTAAAATCCAACGAATCATATACCTCACACCTTTCTATAAAGCAAATATGTGTTTGCCTATTTTTTTAATTTGTTGCCTTGACCAAATCCATTCTGATGTTGCCGTATCCGGGTTAAAATAATAGATTGCGTTTCCTGTAGGATCCCATCCATTAATTGCATCAAGTACAGCCTTCCTTGCGGTCTCATCTGGGGTTAACCATATCTGACCGTCTGCAACTGCAGTAAAGGCTCTTGGTTCAAATATTACACCAGAGGCTGTATTGGGAAATGTGGGACTTTCCACTCGATTTAAGATAACTGCTGCAACTGCAACCTTACCTACGTACGGCTCTCCTCGAGCTTCTCCATTGACGGCATTTGCCATCAATTGAATATCGTTTTGTGAATAGCCCTGTGGTACATTTACACTTGCCGTGTTTGATGTTTGTCCTTCTGCAGACTCATCTTCTGCATTCGCCCCACCGTTTTCTTCACCAGAAGCAGACTGATTATCGTTACCTCCATAATGTCTAAAATTATTTTCCTGATTCATTTGTTCTTTTACATAGTTTTCATCATAATTACTTGCTTGCACTAGCTTATCTTTTGTAGTCTGTCCGGCTAAACCATCTATATTAAGTCCGAACTCATATTGAAAGTTTCTTAAGGCCCAGTATGTACCCCAACTGAAAACCCCATCAATATCCCCGTTGTAGAAACCTAGGTATTGTAATCTGGCTTGTAATTCAATAACATCATCCCCTGTTGCACCTTGCTGAACCACTTGCGAGCTAAAAGCATTTACAGGTTTTTGTGGCTGTGACATGAACAGTCCTATAGTTAGTAAACATGTAATTACAAATAAAAGAGACAGTTTTTTATAGGCCATCGTTTATCCTCCTGATTATATTATGATACCTATTTTTTGAATTAATGTCTTTTTTATTCATAAATAGAGGAATATATGCGAGTTGTTCAATTAAAAATCCATTTCACGATAAAAATAAAGGACCAATACCCAAATCTAGGATTGAAAACCGCTGTGGAAAAACACTAGTCTTTCTTCACTAGCGTGTATCATTACAATCATTATTCATAGCTCTGCAAAAATAATAAAAAGGATAGCTGATCCGACAATCAGCTATCCTTTTTATTATTAATCGCGTTTGCAATCTTTTCCCCGTGAAAACGTCCATTTTCGATAAATATTTTATTATTATTATATCCAGCCGCTACAACACCTGCTACATATATTCCGGGGATATTTGTTTCATAAGTGCTGTCATTAAAATGAGGAACCCCACTTTGCTCATCAATGAATATTCCTATATCTTTTAGAAAATGTAGATCCGGTTTATATCCAGTCATTGCAAACACAAAGTCGTTTTTAAGTTTATATGCTTGTTCGCCAGTTGTATAATGAATATGATTATTTGTAATTGCTGTAACTTCAGCGTTAAAATGCATTTGAACAATATCTTTTCTTATTAATGAATCAAATTCGGGAAGTATCCAAGGTTTTATACTCTTTGAATATACTCCACCACGATAGAAAACCGTGACATTAGCACCAGCCTTGTGAAGCTCTAATGTGGCATCTACAGCAGAGTTTTTCCCGCCAATAACTGTTACATCTTTATTATAATAAGGGTGCGCCTCCTTAAAGTAATGCATCACTTTATCGAGATTTTCACCGGGAATATTCATGTAATTGGGATGATCATAATAGCCAGTGGCGATAACTACATGATCGGCAAAATACTTTTGGTTTTCTCCTGTGTTCTTCTTTGTAGTTAGTTGGAAACGATGGTCAACTTGTTCAACCTCCATTACGCTTTCATATGTATTTATACGCAATTGTTTCCGATCAGCTACTGTACGATAGTAAGCCAGAGCCTGATTTCTTACAGGTTTTTGTTTTTCCGTAATAAAGGGGACTTCCCCAATTTCCAACTTTTCACTTGAACTAAAAAAGGTTTGGTGGGTCGGAAAATTATAAATCGTATTTACTACATTTCCCTTTTCAATGATTAACGGGGAGATTCCAAGCTTTTGTAATTCAATGGCGCAGGACATTCCACATGGCCCCCGCCAATAATAATAACTTTTTCTTTCTGCAAAGATATACACTTCCTTTATATAAATTCCTACCTAGCATATACAGTAAAAAACTCCTATCTAATTATACCTGATAAGAGTTTTTTCGTCATATCGTTTGATTGTTTAATTATTAAATGGTTAGACCCATCCGCGAAATCTGGAAGCTTCAGCCATTTTTCTGACACCAACCATATATGCTGCCAGACGCATGTCAACACGCCTGGTTTTGGACGTATTAAAAATTTGGTTAAATGATTTAATCATAATTTCATGAAGCTTTTTCTCTATTTCTTCTTCTGTCCAATAGTAGCCTTGATTGTTTTGTACCCATTCAAAATAAGAGACAGTAACTCCGCCGGAAGAAGCCATAACATCAGGTACCAAAAGGATACCTCTATCAGATAGAGCTTTTGTACCACCCATCGTTGTCGGGCCATTTGCTGCTTCCACTACAATTTCTGCCTTAATATTATGTGCATTTTCCTCTGTAATTTGATTCTCTACAGCTGCTGGAACTAAAATATCACAATCCAATTCAAGTAATTCTTTATTGGTTATTGTACTATCGAAAAGTTTCGTAACCGTTCCAAAACTATCTCTTCTGTCTAAAAGATAGTCAATATCAAGGCCATCCGGGTCGTGCAATCCGCCGTATGCATCTGAAATTCCGACAATTTTTGCTCCCGCATCATGCATGAATTTTGCAAGAAAGCTGCCAGCGTTTCCAAACCCTTGAACAACAACTCTTGCCCCTTTTACATCCAGGCCTCTTTTCTTAGCAGCTTCATTAATACAAATTGTAACCCCTTTTGCAGTTGCAGCTTCTCTACCGTGTGATCCGCCAAGCGCAATTGGTTTACCAGTAATAAAACCGGGGCTGTTAAACTCGTCAATCCGACTGTATTCATCCATCATCCAAGCCATAATTTGTGAATTTGTAAATACATCGGGTGCTGGAATATCCTTGTTAGGACCTACAATTTGACTGATTGCACGAACATATCCACGGCTCAGTCCCTCAAGTTCACGGAAAGACATTTCTCTCGGGTCACATATAATTCCACCTTTACCCCCACCATACGGAAGGTCTACTATACCGGCTTTTAAACTCATCCAAATAGATAATGCTTTTACTTCTGTTTCTGTAACATTGGGATGGAATCGAACCCCACCTTTTGTTGGGCCAACTGCATCATTATGCTGTGCACGATATCCGGTAAAAACTTTAATGGATCCGTCATCCATACGAACTGGAATTCTCACTGTCATCATACGGATTGGGTCCTTTAAAAGCTCAAAAACTTCATCAGGGTAACCCAATTTCTCCAATGCAGTTTTTACAACAGTTCGTGTTGAACTTAAAACATCCATTTTTTTATCATCTTCTTTGGTAGAATCTGCTGCTTTTTCGGCTACCATGAATTTACCTCCTAGAATATCCATAAATATTTTAGATATAGCTGTACTCAGACATTAGTATACACCTTCATGATAAATATGCAATAAAATAAATTCATTTTTCCCCTGCATAGCTGCTACGAAAAACTGCTCTGCAAACAATGGGTACCTGTTTTTTTCAGGAATTAAAAACCCTCATAATTTGTTTAACCGCATTCGACTGGTAAATTACCTTCCCATATTCCTTTAACTTATAGGATGTAATAATGCTTGGATTCGCATATTCGGACATGATCGCAATAATGTCTTCTTTGATTTTATCTTCCAAATCATTGTCATCTAACAGCATATAATAAAGGTTATCCATATAATAGACTTGCCCTCCCATTATTGGCAATACTGACAGATACGGTGATACTTGAATTACATTCTCAAAATCCTCAAAGGAAAATAGTAACTCTTCACTCTCATCCAACGTCACTTTCATTTCAATGAAATCATCATCCCAATTCTGATCTTCGAAATTTTGTGTAACAATAACATGCATCCCTTGTGCTTGCATTAAATGTACTTGAACAAGCAACATACCTTCTAATTCAAATCCCAGCTCTGTACTAGCTTCATACATCATATCGCTAAACAGATTACGGACACTTGACGCATCATGCCACAAATCATCTCTTGTAAACCCACGTTCAATTAGGTCATCAAATGTTAAAAATATCCTAAATTGATTATCGGTCAACCGCTCAATACGCATACAGTATCCTCCCTCATATAACTATCTTACATTTATTTAAAACATAAATTATTTCGCAACACCTTACTAAAAATATCCCTTTATACACTATATGCTTCTTACGTAATTGTTGAACGTAACTTATATTTTTATACGCTCTTTTTATGCTATTTATTTATCTTTCACCAAGCTATTAATTTGTATTTATACATTTTTTTAGTTACTGAAATATAATGGTGACGGAGAACTATAAATTGCTTATCACGTTTATCAATTCTTCTTCCCACAAGAGATATGCTCCTGTCAATACAACCAATAGTAAAATAAAAACGATTAAAAAACGCAGCAGTGGACCTCCTAAACTTCCCACTTTTATATGTGTGCGTTGCTTATTTTTACGATGTACTTCTTTTCTTGGAGGCAAATTTAACACATCAATTTCTCGTTCTTGTACTTCTGTTTCTTCTATTGCTGCTATTTGGCTATTGTCTCCCTTAGCTCCATCTCTCTGCTGCACTTCATCCAGTAGAGACTTTAGTTCTGTTGCTTGATCCTCTTGATTACTTGAATTATTATTCATTCTATAAAGCACCCCATTTTTGAAAGCGAATAAGTAATCCTGATAAAAAATCAACTGTAAAATGTGCAACTATCGTGACGAGTAAATTCCCGGTTATTTCAAACATATATCCAATGTAGAAACTTACAAATAAGACCGAGATCAATAAGACAGGTTTTTTCAAATAACGGAAGTGAACGAGTGCAAATAATACACTGGTAAACACGTAACCAAAGGTAGTTTGGATGACCCCTCTAAATAATATTTCCTCCGAAATAGCTACTATGAGAGAGAGGATAAATATATAGGCAATGGACTGATTTTTAAAGACCCGTTCATTAATACCTCCATCATCATAATAGTGTTTTGGGAGAACAACCATTAACCATACATCGACTAACACAATAATAAGTCCCGGAATGACCCCATAATAGAGCATTTCATTTAGATCCCAGTCAAAATATAGAAGCCATTCAGATATATTACGGAATAAAAATATACTAAGTATGAGACCAATAAATAGGAATATAAACTGTGATAGTAGCAATTGCTTTTTTAGTTCTTTGTCTGACATCATCTTAATGATTTCACTTTGTTTCATCCGTTGCTCCAATCAATAGCAATTTTTCTAATTTCTCCTGCCACGTTGTTGTACCTGTTTCTTTGATATGCTTCTCAACTGGTTTCCAATTTGCAAAAGAAAAACCACAATTACTGCAACATTGATATTTGGGACTGCTATATGAAGATTGAAAGCTTTTATACAAGTGTTTTCTTAGACATTCTTTTTCATGTATCCATGTGAGCATTTCCGTTAATTTGTTCTCTTTTAGTAAAGAGCGCTTCATTCGATGATTATTTATTTGTTGAAATGCCTGCTGCCAATTTTCCCGTTGATAAATAATTCTATTTCCCTCAATCATACCATGCTTTTCAAATTGATAGGTTAAAAATCGCCACTGTATTTCACTGATTTGGAACAAATTCTCTACCTGTGTGATGTCATCGGGAATTAAGGATTCAGCTTGATATAGCTTATATAATTCATGAAATACCAGTTTTAAATCATCTGCTGTTGGTAGTTCCTTTTGAATAATTTTCCTTGGAAGATATGCATCTTTCTCAGAAAATAGCAATAAACTGACACTCGATTTTCCATCCCTACCTGCTCGTCCAACCTCCTGAATGTATGCTTCTATTTGGGGCGGGAGGTGAAAATGAATAACCAAGCGAATATTATCTTTGTTAACCCCCATCCCAAATGCGCTTGTACAGCATATAACATCCAGTTGATCATTCATAAATTGCTGTTGAATCGTAATACGATCATATTGTTCCATTCCTCCATGGTAAAATGCAATTCGTTTGAAAGGCAGTTTTTCAGAAAGAAATCGGGCTGTGGTTTCCGCCATATTTCTACTTGAAAAATAGATTAATGTTGGAACCTGATAATTTGCCAGTAATTCGCTAATTATAGATTGTTTTTGTGTATTGTCAGTAACTTGCTCTACAGCAAAGGCAATATTATCTCTGTCCATTGGATATATATGTTTTGTAATGTTCGGGACTTTTAAAGCAGTTATAATATCCTGTTGAACTTCTGGTGTTGCCGTTGCGCTTAGTGCTAATAAAGGAGGATTATCAAGTGATTGTATAATGGAAGCAAGCTTTAGATAATCCGGTCGAAATTCATGCCCCCATTGAGATATGCAATGCGCTTCATCGATTACGAATAAACGTATCTTTAATTTTCGCAAATACTCCATGATCTCATTTTTTTGTAATAATTCAGGAGAAATATAGATTAACTTATACGTATGTAAGTGATCATATGCACGTTTTCTTTCTATTGAAGCCATAAAACTATTTATGGCAATAACCTTTTTGAAATTCATAGCTTTTAATTGCTTTACTTGATCTACCATTAAAGAAATTAATGGTGACACAACAATCACTGTCCCATAGTCTAACAATGCGGCCGGCAATTGGTAGCAAATCGATTTACCGGAACCAGTGGGGAGTACTCCAAGTACATCTTTCCCACTCATAATATCTTCTATAATTTCTTTTTGTCCCAAACGAAAAGCTGTATAATTAAAATGGGTTCTTAAGCTGTCCTCCAGCATCATCTGGGAATTCATTTTATACGTACACCTCATTTCAGCAAGTCTTTGGTCCTGGCCAATACCAAACGTATTTGAAAATAACTGATGTCAGTATTAAGCTGCTGTTTTATATTTTTTAATTTCGTCGATTTTATGTTGTTAAAGACATTTATAATATCCTGCTGGCTTTCCTCATTCACATAATCGTTTATTGGAAAATCTGTCCTATATAAAGCGATCTCCACAATATGATCATAAATGGTGTTTGGCTTTAACTGTCTTATTTTAGATATGTTATCAATCGAATATTTTTTTTGTAACAATTCATAGGTCGTACGTGCAGAAGCTGTCATAGACGTTTGCTGTAACAAATCATTTGTTAACATACACAGAAATGGATAATGCGCTTGTTCCTTTTCCACTAGGTTTAACATGCGATGCTTTATTGCTGTAGACCATAGTATTACATCATCAGGTGTCATCTCATACTTATCCGCAAGTTGATTCACGCTCATGCCATAGTTTTTAAAACCGGTTAATCGATCCACAAACATTCCTGCTTCATGATCCGAAAAATAATGTAGAAGGTTCGATAATTCATCATGAATTGCCGGTAATAATTTCGTTTCATGGGGTTTCATTTTTTTGTAAAAAGATCTCACCCAATTTTCAATCGGTAACTTATCAATGACAGGAATAAAGGAAAAGTAGTTCATTTTACTATTGGTTAATGTTTGTATCAGTAATGTTAAACGTTCCAAAAAAACATTCGCACTATCATGAAACTTCAACCCATTGTAATAATCGAACGGGAGATTTTTTCGATGTTTATTGATCCATTCTACTCCTGTTTTGGTAGGCATGTAAATAGTCTCAGACTTTTGAGAGGAACTCTCCTGAAGCAACCCACTACGTACCAATTCATGTAATTTATATTCAAATTGAACTTGATTTAAATGATGATATACACCGTAGAATTGCTCAAGGTTATAGAGATGCGCATCCTGAACGGTTTGAATGGATTTTTTAGCTCTTAATAAATGATAAATGGCCATCTCTGTTCGTTCTGCATTCATTCGCAGAAAACATAATAGAATGATCCCTTCGAATAACAATGGTCCTCAGCTCCCCCTTAAAAATCCTATCGTGATATTACCTCTACTATAGTATAAAACAAGAAAAATACCAACTGGAATTCAGCTGGTATTAGTTATTACCGTACACTTTAATATCATCTGTTATTTTGTTTGTGGGATTTTAAAGCTAAAGGTTGTTCCTTGATCCACTTTACTGTTTACAGTAATAATACCATGATGTGCATCGATAATATTTTTCGCAATTGCTAATCCTAGTCCTGTGCCTTTTTTGGAATTATTCTTTGTTCTGGATTTATCCGCTTTATAAAAACGTTCAAACACAAATGGTAAATCTTCTTCAGGAATTCCACTCCCATTATCTTCAATAAACACATGAAATTCACTCGAATTAGATTCAATATATACCTTAACAAATCCACATTCACTCGTATGTCGAATTGCATTATCGACCAAATTTGTGAAAACTTGCTCTAGCCTATCCGGATCAATGGTTACGAATGATTCAGTTATATTTTTATGCAGTGAAAATTCGATTTGATTGTCAGTTGCTAATCCATTAAATTTCTTCATGACTCGGTCGACATACGCTTCTATATCTACAGTTTCCATGTTCAGCTGGATATTGCCGGCTTCCATACGTGCCAGATCCAGTAATTCATTAACCAGTCGCCCCATTCGAAGAGACTCTTCATGAATGATTTTTGCGAGTTCATTTTTTTCTGATTGGCTCTCCGCAACATCATCAACAATTGCTTCACTGTATCCTTGAAGCATGGAGATGGGTGTACGTAACTCATGCGACACATTTGCTATAAAGTCTTTACGAAATTTATCCAAGCGTCTTTCTTCTGTCATATCACGGATTACAGCTACTGCCCCGCGTACATGAGATTGATCATATAGTGGTGTCATCAACATCACATAATTTCGCCCCTGTATACTTATCTCATGTAAAGCTTCCGACTCTCCGTCAATCACCTTTTGTAATACTTGATTTAGTTCAGCTGGCAATGGACGATTATCTTCAGTCATTTCAATATTATGTTCAAAATTCCAGTCTTCAATGAATTTTTCTGCAGGAGGGTTAGTGACAACCATATCCCCATTTCTATTTAAGGTCACAACGCCATCTGCCATCGAACTGACGATACTGGAAAGCTGTTCTTTTTCCTGATGGAGCGCATTAATATGAAATTTAAGCTGTCTTCCCATTCGATTAAATGCCACAGCCAATTCCCCGATTTCATCATGGGATAAAACAGGAACCTTCGTATTAAATTCTCCTCTAGTTAAATCAGAAACGGCCTCTCGCATTTTGATTAGAGGGGATGTTATTCGTGTTGATAGGAAAAAGGCAAAAAATATTGTCAAGATAATGGCAATTCCGGCTGCCAAAAATATAATCTTGGTCGTTTCTGCTTTTGTTTGTTCAATAACATCCAGCGATTGATATACAAATACTGCACCATCATTCGTAAATGTTGGCGCCCCAACAATCATTGCTTCAATCTCGGTGCCTGGTAAAACGATTTGTTTCCTTATGCGTTCATCATTCGTTAATACATCGGTTAAGCCAGTTTCCTTTTCTATCCAATCCGCTTGAAACTCTGTCAAATTTTCATTAGCACTATCGGAAACCCAAATGTCTTCTTCATCAAACATGATTGCAATACGGCTGTCCGGATCTTGAATACGTTCCGTTGTTTCAAGGGCTGTTGATCGATTCGGTTGTTGTTCCACTAACTCGGCAACTCTAGTTGCTGTTTGCATCATTTCTTTTTCTGCCTCATCAATATGAAATTCCTCAAAAAACTCCAATAATAAAATGGTCAATATAAGTAAGACGAAGGAAACCAGCAATAGGATGGTTAATGCCAGTTTGCCAACTACACTGCGCCAGAACATTATTCTTCATCTACCTCAAATTTATATCCAACACCCCATACAGTTACAATCATCTTTGCAGCTTCTTCGGAAATATTGTTTAATTTTTCCCGTAGTCGCTTTACATGTGTATCGACGGTACGTAAATCACCGAAAAACTCATACTGCCAAACTTCTTTTAACAATTGCTCACGGTGAAATACTTTATCTGGTGATTGCGCTAGAAAACAAAGCAATTCATATTCTTTTGGTGTTAAAGCAACTTCCATACCATCTGCCGTTACCCGATGTGCATCATGATCTATCGTTAAATGCGGAAAAACAAGAATATCTCTTGCCTCTACATCTACATCTTTAAAAGAGGAAGACGATACTCTTCGTAGCAAAGCCTTAACACGTAAGACAACTTCTCTGGGACTAAATGGCTTTACAATATAATCATCAGCCCCCGTTTCAAACCCCTGTACCCGATTGCTCTCTTCCCCTTTGGCTGTCAGCATAATTACCGGAGTTTCCTTTTCTTTTCTTAGTTCACGGCAAACTTCGATTCCATCCATCTCTGGCATCATAATATCTAATAAAATAACATCATAATCATTTTTAAGTGCTTTTTGTAAAGCATCTTTCCCATTTTCTGCTTCATCAATTTCATAGTCATCTCTTTCTAAATACATACGGATTAATCGACGAATTCGTTCTTCATCGTCTACTACTAATATTTTACTAGCTATGTCCATGAAAATTCCCCCTTATTCGACCTTATTTAAAGTATAAACCATGACTAGTTAAAAGTATAAGAAAAAAGCAAGGTATCATCGCTTTTTATAATGACACCTTGCTTGAACATATCTAAGCATAGGAATGTAAACCGGCCAAGACCAGATTTACGGCAATCAGATTAAACATAATGATGGCAAACCCGACGACAGCCAGCCAAGCAGATTTCTCGCCATGCCACCCTCTTGAAAGTCGTAAATGCAAGTATGCAGCATAGAAAAACCATGTTATTAATGCCCAAACCTCTTTAGGATCCCATCCCCAGAAACGGTCCCAGGCAATTTGTGCCCATATTGCAGCAAATATTAAACCGCCAAGTGTAAATACCGGGAAGCCTATTGCTACGGCACGATAATTAATTTCATCCAAAAGATCCGGTTTGGTGTTTTTAAGAATGGGTTGAATAGCTGCCCCAACTCTTTTTCTTATCACTAAACGGACTAGGATATATATCATAGATCCAGTAATGAATGACCATACCACTGTATTAAATTTCCTGCCGGCGTCTTGACCATGCATCCATTCAGGTGATTCAAACCATGGTTGCATCACACCTTCTGTTACTAACGTTCCTTCGTTAGGTCCTGCAATTGCTGGTAGGTGATAATCTGTTGTAACCCTTGTATTTTGTTCTGTATACTCAAATGTTGCATGATAATCTGCTAAGTTAAAGGCTGTTGTAATCACAACAAAGCCAACAAACAGGAACAGCGAATATAAAACAATCTCTAACCACGTTGTCCGTTTGCTTCTAACAGATTGATCGATTTGTCTGATCAAATAAATCAACCCGGCAATAAAACTAATAGCAAGTATTCCTTGTGCCAAAGAAACGGTTGTCACATGTATGTACAACCAGTGGCTTTGCAAAGATGGTACCAATGGAGATATCTCAGTTGGAAACATGCTGGCATAAGCAATCATAATCATTGCTACAGGTAGTGCAAACAGTCCCAGGACATTGAGGTTGTAAATAAAGTAAAGGATGATAAACGCCAAAACCATACACATACCAAAGAATGTCATAAATTCAAATAAATTACTTACCGGAGCATGTCCACTAGCTATCCACCTGGTGATCAAATAACCAAGTTGTGCCATAAAACCAATGATGGTTAGTGTAATCCCAATTTTACTTGCTGTTTTTGTTCTACTTTTTTTCGTTGTACGCTTATCTCTTATGCTTGCGCCAAAGAAAAATGTCGCGATTAAGTAAAGTACAAAAGCTGTATAAAGTAATGTACTACTTATGCTTACTAAACTACTCATTCGCTAGTCGCCCTCCTTATCCTATTCATCTAATTCCTTCTGATCATCTACCATGTTAATGTTCGTATCTTCAATTGCCTTTTCGATATCTTTTTGTATACCAAACCAGTTTTTATTCGTATGAGCAGCCAATAATAGACCATCGCCTTTTGGATGAATCCAAATTCTTCTATGGTACCAGTACATTCCCTGAATGACCCCGATCATGAAAATGGCTGCACCTAAGCCGAAAAATGGTAATGTATAATCACGACGAACGGTTATTCCACTTACATCATGCATATCAAAGTCTTGGATACTTACGTTATATTGGTTTTCTCCGGTGGCATCAATATTTCTACCGATTCCTAAAAAGCTCACCTCTGTATTATCGCTATCAGGTGGGGTAACGTATAAGACAAATGCCGGATTTCTTGGATAATTGGTTTCGGAAGCTGGTTCTCCATTATCGTCCAAATAATAATCCGGATAATATTGGCCTATCTCTACATGAAACCCGTTTTCTAAATCATATGCCATTTCCGGAGATGTTAAATCAATGGTAAATGTGTCTAGAGCCTCTTCATTTTCATCATCTGTTTCATGAATGTTAAACGACATACTGGTAAATTCATTTAACTGGTATCCCGCTTGATATAATGTATATCCATCAAATTTAACAGGGTGATTCAGTCGAATTTCATCTTCGATTATTGGCTCAAGTTCAGGATCTGCTCCGGGAACAGATCCTTCCGCTGCTTCGGAAATAACAACATTGGTTTGATAATTACTTGCTACCATGCCACCCTCTTGCTCGATGGCTTCACTGAACCGTTCATCATTTTCATCATGTGTTTCGAAAATGAATTCCTCATTTTCGATATAGTACTCTCCCTCCGTACCAGGAATAACGGCTTCTTCCCCTTCTCTTATCCATATGTATTCATCCATATATAAAACGGAGGTAGAACGCAATATCGCCGCAAGTAAGATGATAATCAATCCAATATGATTGACATATGGGCCCCATCTGGAAAATCTGCCTTTTTCAGCGAGGATATGTCCATTTTCATCCCTCACATGATAACGCTGTTTCTTTAAATTCTCCTTTACCTGCTGGATCTCCTCATCGGTCACTGTTTCTGTTTCACTATACAAACGCTGTCGATTTAAAAACGTTTCATGTCGCTTCGCTTTTTGATTTTTCAATGCTTTATACAGCGGAACAAACCGGTCAAGACTACAAATAACCAGGGAAACACCAATGAGTGCTATCAGTATGATGTACCACCATGAGCTGTACAAATTATGGAAGCCCAATTGATAAAAGATGAGACCGAACAGACCATACCTATCTTCATAAAAGATTTCCGGATCTCGAGTTGGTGCATCTTCAGGTATATACATTTCCTGTGGCAAGATAGAACCAACGGCAGAAGCCAGTAATGTGATAACAATCAACCACACACCAACTTTTACCGAGGAGAAAAAGCTCCAAATTTTATCAATGATCGATTTATTGTAAGTTTGTGATCTACGCGCACTTCCATCATAGCGCATATTTAAGAGTTTTTTTCCTTCGTTTCCATCAATATGCTGATTTCCTTCTATCGGTTTTCCACAAGCCTCACAGAGAACCGTTCCCTCCGGATTAACATGCCCGCACTCACATTTTATTTCTTTCATTCAAATCCCTCACAATGACTATTACTGCGTGTTTACGCTTATAATTCAGGTTGAATATCCTGCAGATGCCCCTCTAGCTTATCCAGTGTTAAGGCACCATTTACTACTTCCTCAATTTCTCCATCCGGATTAATGAAAAAAGTGCTTGGAATAGGTCCCACTTTGTATAAATCCATTACTTCCCCATTCGTATCATGTGGAATTGGAAAAGTAAGATCATGTTTATCAATAAATCGGTCAACAACTAATGTTGTTGCATCTAAACTTACTGCAACGATTTCAACCCCTTTATCTTTATATTCGGGGTATAATTCCTCCATATATGGCATTTCATCCTCACAAGGTTCACACCAGGTACCCCAAAAATTAAGCATAACACCTTTTCCTTCCAGATCACTTAGTTGGATTGATTCCAGTTCATTATTATCGCTAATTTGCTGTAGCTGGAAATCAGGTGCCTTATCCCCCGCACTGTAGATGGTATTATCTTGCTGGAAGTTATTAACCAATGCAAAAATTACTGCTATCAATAAAATTGCAAGAACAGCCGATCTAAATATTAACCGATTTCTTTTTTTGCCTTTTTTCTTTTTCTTGACTTGGTTTAAACTCACTTAGACCACCCCGCTCATTATAGCATGTGTGTGCAATGATAAATTTGTCGATTATTTAACAATTTTATTTGCCGTATTTCATTTGTTTAATTTCTTTCGGTGTTAAGGCCCTATAGTTACCAGGTGTAAGACCATCTAAGGTTAACATTCCGTATTTTTCCCGCTTTAACTTCATTACCGGATACCCAAGACGATCCATCATTCGTCTGATCTGTTTATTTTGCCCTTCATGCAAGGTGATTTCCAGGATCATGGTGTTCTTTTTCTTATCGGTTGATAAAACGTTATAGTGGTTAGCCTTCAAGGTGTCTTTTTCGTCTGTAATCCCTTTTCGAAGTTGTCCTAATTCCATTTTATTTGGTATTCCTTTTATTTTAGCCACATATACCTTTTCCACTTCATATTTCGGGTGCATTAACAGATTAGCAAATTCGCCATCATTTGTTAATAATAAAATTCCGGATGTTTCATAATCTAGTCTTCCAATTGGAAAGATACGTTCCGTGACTCCTTCTAGTAGATCTGTAACCACTTTTCTTCCTTTATCATCCTTAACGCTTGAAATAACCCCACGAGGTTTATATAACATATAGTATACAGGAGCTTCCTTTTCTAAGGGTACACCATTTACTTCAATCTTATCACTTGGTGAAACTTTCGTACCTAATTCTATGATAACTTGCTCATTAACCTTTACCTTCCCCTCCATAATGAGCTGCTCTGCTTTTCTTCTTGACGTAATACCACTTTGTGCGATCACTTTTTGTAATCTTTCTTCTGTGTTTGACATATATACCACCAAATTTTATTTTATTTTTTCCTTACATAATAATAGCGCTAACTATAGGTTAACGCTACTCAAACGTATTATCCAAATACAATAGTAACAACAATGATAGATGCAAGTATACCAATTAAATCGGCCAGTAGTCCAACCTTTAGTGCATATCTCATTTTTTTAATACCAATTGCACCGAAATATACAGTTAAAATATACAAGGTCGTATCGGTACTCCCTTGCATGGTTGATGCTAATCTGCCGATAAATGAATCAGGGCCATGACTATCAATTAATTCCGTTGTCATTCCAAGTGCAGCATTACCTGAGATAGGTCTTACTAATGCAAGCGGGATGATATCGGGCGGGATACCAACAGCTATTAAAAACGGTGAAATGAGATTAATAAAAGCTTCCAACGCTCCTGAACTTCTCAATATTGAAATGGAAACGATCATGCCTACTAAAAAAGGAAGTAATGTAAATGCCATTTTGACACCTTCCTTCCCTCCTTCCACAAACATCTCATATGCAGGTATCCGTTTCCATGTTGCAACAACAAGTACTAGTAGTATGAAACATGGTATAAGCCATATACTAACAGAAGTAATAATCCCCATTCTATTTCCTCCAAATACGCTTATAATAGAAAAAACGGTCAATTAAAATAGCACTAACAGAAGATATAGCCGTAGTTATAATCGTAGTTCCTACAATTTCCGTTGGAGATAATGAGTTATACTGCATGCGAATCGCAATAACCGTAGTTGGAATGATGGTTAAGCCCGATGTGTTTAATGCTAAAAAGGTGATCATCGAACGTGATGCAGTATCACGATCACCATTTAATTGCTTCATTTGTTCCATTGCCTTTATTCCCATCGGCGTTGCCGCATTACCTAAGCCAAAAATGTTTGCTGTTATATTGGATAATATATACCCCATTGCAGGATGATCTTTCGGTATCTCGGGAAAGAGTCTACGAATCAATGGTCTGAATAATTTGCTTAGCATACGTAAAATCCCTGCTTGTTCTGCTACTTTCATAATACCCAGCCAAAACACCAATACACTGATTAAACCGATAGACAGCGTAACTGCTTCATTTGCACTTTCGAATATAGCTTCATTAACTTGATCCATTGTTCCATTGAATATAGCATATAGAATTCCGATTATAGCCATACATGCCCATATAATATTTACCATATCTCATCCAACCCACTAATTTTCTTATACGTCGATATCACATTAGAGAAAAAGCCTTTTTCTTGCATGTCCCACGGATTATTAAAAATTGTTGTTTCTGCTATTTGCTCCCCACCCAGGTGAAACATCGTTTTCCCGATTACATCTTCTGCATGATTGTCATTTCGTAAATATGTTTGCTTATTAATATCCTCCATTTCTCCTTCCGTTAATGGGAAAAGAACATCTTGATGTAAGTAGCCAATGATTTCATTATCCGATCCTTTGTGGTGGTATTTCTCCCGACCCTCTTTGGCGATTGATTTCATATCATAGTTTTCAAATCCCCATTCAAACAAATTGATATGATCCTGCCAGTCATCTGGGGCATTAATCGTTACAACAATAAGATCCATCCCATTCTTGTGTGCCGAAGATACGAGTGTCCTTCCAGCGGTTTTTGTGTATCCTGTTTTACCGCCAGTGCTATTTTCATATAATTGAGTTAACAATTTATTTTTATTTTGCCAAGGATATGTTCTCTTATCAGATTTATACGTTTTTGTCCCGATTATCTCTCTAAATTGGTCATTATCCATGGCATATTTCATGAGTATGGCCATGTCATACGCTGTAGAATAATGGTTGTCCGAATCCAACCCGTGCGGATTTTCAAAACTGGAATTTGTCATCCCTAACCATCTTGCTTTTTCATTCATTAAATAAACGAATCCATCCATGCTGCCACCAATATGCTCGCTTATCGTAACTGCTGCATCATTTCCCGAACGCAGGATTAACCCGTAAACGAGGTCTTCTATGGACATTTTTTCTCCTTGTTCTAAATAAATAGCGGATCCTTCTGTATTAATTGCTTTTCTGCTTGCTATGGTTTCTTCATGCATTTTGCCAGACTCTACTGCAATAATGGCAGTCATTAACTTTGTTATACTTGCAACCAACTGCTCTTCATTTGCATTTTTCTCAAATAAAACCCTACCGGTTGATTGTTCTATTAATATAGCATTATTTGCGGAGACTTTCGGTGCAGCCTGTCCACTTATTGGATGTATTAACGTAAATAGTAAAATCAATATACTACATAAAAAAATTCGCATCGTAGGTTTCCTCCCACAGGATTGGTATAATTATTTTATGCAGGATATATAGTGATATGAATAAAAAGGCGCTTTGTCATTTACGATGAAGCGTAAAGAAATAATATAAAAGCAAGTCAATTTGACATGTAATCTCTGCAAACATGATTTTTGAACCAAACCGCCATCGAAAGGGTTATTGGCTCATGCTTTTTATGCTGTTATGTTTGCCATTCTTTATATAATTTCCTATTTACTTCTACTCCCATATCATAGCGATGAGGTAATAAAAAGTCCTGCAGGAGAACAACTGTTATATTAGGCTATTAATACAAATGCCATTTTACTTTTCGCGCTTCTACAAATCGATGATTTACATCCTCCCAATTCACAACATTCCACCAATTTTTGATATACGTTTCTTTATCTGTTTTGTACTGCAGATAATATGCATGCTCCCACATATCTAGCACCAGTAATGGGATAGAATCGGCTAGTTGGAATAACTGGTGTTTTTCCAGTGATTGCACCGCAAGCCTCCCGCTTCTTGGCTCCCATAGTAATACCGCCCAACCAACACCTTCAACAGAAGCTGCTACATCTGAAAATAACTCCTTAAATTTATCAAATGATCCAAAGTCTTCCTCGATACGTCTTTGAATTTCACCAGAAGGCTTTCTACTTGAATTCGGTGTCATGTTATTCCAAAAAATGGTATGCAAATGGTGGCCAGAGCCGTGAAAAGCTTGTTCCCTCAACCAATGTTTGATAATATCATCATTCCCTCCTTTCGTATATAACTCCTTTTCTGCCTTATTTAAACCATCAACATAAGATTTGTGGTGCTTATCATGATGCAAGCGCATGATTTCTTCACTAATATATGGTTCAAGTGCATCATACTTATAAGGCAAAGGTGGTAACTTACGCTTGCCATAAGGTATGGATGATGATTCATGTTCCTTTCTTTCTTTATTATTTATTGCAAAAGCGATTCGTTCCCCTTCCTCTTGTAATAATTCAAGTTCCTCATTTGAAACTTCCGTATTTCTGTTCAATTTACGATCTATTTCTACCTGCCAATTTTCTATTTGTTCGTTCCAATTTGTTCCTTCTGTTGATTTAGCATGAACATTATTTAAAGTAGCTTTGGTATGATCTCCCCATTCTATAAGCTTTTGTAAATACGTTTGTGTATTACTATCCATATAATCACCCCGCGGTAGCCTATGCCACCTGAAATATGTTTGTGCATGCGAAAGGCTCTTTCTAGCAAAAATCGTATTGACAGAGATCAAAAAAGATATTTCCATTAAACAATCCCAGTATTGATTAATCAATACTGGGATTTTCATTCACCTTCAAATCGTTCAAAAAACAAATCCGCTTCTTGTTCTATATCTTCTGTATCTGCATTTTCTGGTAGGGAAGGCAATTCGTCCAGGGAGGTTAACCCAAAGTAAGTTAAAAATTCTTTACTTGTGCCAAATAATACTGGTTTCCCTATACTGTCCCTGCGTCCGACTTCTTCGATTAATAGCCTAGAAAGAAGTGTTTGTACAGGCCTGTCACTCTTTATTCCTCTGATTTCTTCAATCTCTGTCCGAGTTATAGGTTGTCGATAGGCAATAATAGCAAGTGTCTCAAGAGCGGCTTGAGACATTTTCGTTGTCTGTGGTGTTTCCAATAACTTTTTATGATAACTGCTATGCTCAGGTATAGTAGTAAGGTAAAAAATGTGATTGGATTGCATGATCATGATTCCGCGTTCGGTATGTTCGTAATCGTATTTTAATTCATCCAGTATATCTTCAACGGATGCTTGCGTAATTTCCAGTATTTTAGCTAATTGTTTTACCGTAATTCCTTCATCACCGCTAACAAATAATAAACCTTCTACTATTGCTTTTAATTTAGTTGCTTTCACGTTTAGTCCTCCACATAAAATACATGTATTGCTTCCAAATGTTGTGTTTGCTTACAATATACGTTATTTTTTTTCATCAATTCCAGTAAAGCCATAAAGGTAACGACGATATGAGTTCGCGACTTATATGAAAATAATTGATCAAATCTTACTCCTTGTTTTGCTTGTTTTACAAGGAGGAGTACTTCTTCCATCTTTTGCTCAATGGTAATTTCCGCCTGCTTTATTTTGGTGTCCAATGGTTCATTCCATTTCTTTCGTTCCATGACTTTTTCAAAGGCATCAAGCATATCATACACAGAAACGTCTCCTTTTACCATCGGAAGTTCTCTGGTGTCCACATTGTCAAAAACATGAGCTGGTCTCGTGAAAGTGTGTCGTGCCTCCAGTTCTTTTTCTTTTAAATTTCCTGCAGCTTCTTTATATTTTCTATACTCCATTAAACGCTCGATTAATTCTTCTCTTGGATCCTGTATATATTCCTCCGAATCGTCAATTGTCTCCATTTGTGGTAATAACATTTGACTTTTAATGGCGACAAGTGTTGAAGCCATTACAAGATATTCGCTGGCTATATTTAATTCCAAACGCTGAAACGTGTGAATATAATGCATATATTGATCTGTAATTTGAGCCATTGGAATATCATATATATCTATCTCATATTGATTAATTAAATGTAATAATAAATCAAGCGGTCCTTCAAATGCATCTAGTTTTACATGATAAGCTTGATTCATAGATAAGCTTCCCTTCTTTAAAAATGAAAATTGCAAGTGTTGGCATAAATGCCTATACAGAATGATTGTTTCTATCATAAGTTATTAACGTAAGATAAATGTTACCACAAAACATTTATGTAAAGAAGAAAAAGGAGGATTTTGTTATGGGTAATTACGGCGGAGGTTTCGCATTAATTGTAGTACTGTTCATTCTTCTCATTATCGTTGGTGCTGCATGGATGTAACGATCTAATCAATTGTGTCCTAGTTTCACTGTAATACCTCAAATGTTTATATGAACAAAAACACAGGGATCCAATTCAAAACGTAGAAAACTGGAACGGCGCAAACGAACTTTACTTCTGTCTGCGCCCGTAGCTCCACAATCAGTAAGTCTTCTTTTTCGAAGGTTACGCTCGTGTTGTCTCTATAGTTTGACGTATGGAGCTAGATGTAGGATCCCTGATAAGAATTAGTACCATCCAAATTTTATAGTTTTTATCTTTTAAAAAAGCCAGCCTCCTTTGAATGAAGGAGCTGGCTTTTTTTAGTCATGTTCGTCCTGTTTATTGGATACTTCACATTTATTGTGAAAATGCTGTATTTCATCATTAGCAGATACAGCGTATTTAGATTGATAAAGTCGGTGCACCTCATTAATCATCTTCTTACCAATTCCAATATTGCGATGTGATGGATTCACGGAAACGTGTTGGATAACAGCATTTATTTCATCTTCAATTCTTAACCCAACCGCACCTAATACATCTTCCTCCTCTTTCCACAAAAAAAGATGCCAATCCGGATTTGTTTCATATTCCTTAATTGTTTGCTGCAATTTTTTTACATCTTTTTTTTCTTCTGGCATAAACGATAGTAAACCCATTGCAATCTTTTCCATATTTTTTTTATAACGAATTAACATAGATACCCCTCATTAACAAAATAACGGATCATAACGTCATATCCTTCAAACATACACAATACCTATTTTTAATCATTACCTTTGTTATACAATAATTTTTTACTTTTGTATATATATTTTCGCATGAATACACGTATTTATCCAATCATATCCTAATCAACCATTCTCTAAAACAGCATTAACACGATCAGTTAAAATCATACTATTATTTATGTTTAAATTTGAAAGGTGTGTCTTTTCTCGAAATGGTTTGAAGGATTAAATACCCATCTGAACATTTCTCTTTGATTTTGAATGGAATAATGTTAACAAAAGCAAGCCACATATTAAATAAAAAAAGTAATTGCAGATAATCATTCGGGTACATACCATACAATATATAAAAAAGAAAGGCAAAAAAAGCATTCGTGCATGGACCGACTATGGTAATCCATATAATTTCCCATGATTTATACGGAATTACTCTTTCACTCTTCGCTAAGCCTCCTAAAAAGAAAATAGCATGAAAAGTGATATGAACGTTGGCAAAGATAACTGTGTTAATTCTTTTTCCCAGACCAATTGACAATGTTATCTGATCCGCACCTACTGTTCGAGCTGCAGCTGCATGTCCAGCTTCATGTAATAGGCTGCTAAGTGGTGCCACTATAAATACAAGATAGAGTAATACGTAAATATCCATAAAAAAACTTCCTCAGAAGATGCCAATAAATCACCAGCTACTACTAATTATTCTGAAAAAACCTTCATCTCTTTCATTACATCACCATTTTTCATGGCCTTCGCATATTCAATACCTGATGTGACTTGTCCAAATACAGTATGAACACCGTTTAGATGCGGTTGGGGCTCATGAACGATAAAGAATTGGGAACTTCCGGTATCCTTCCCCGCATGAGCCATTGATAACGATCCCTCTACGTGTTTATGCGGATTGCCTTCTGTTTCACATTTAATCGTATAACCCGCATTACCAGTTCCATTTCCATTGGGGCATCCACCCTGACTAACGAAACCGTCTATTACTCTATGAAATGTTAACCCATCGTAAAAATTACTATTTGCCAGTTTTTCAAAATTAGCAACTGTATTAGGTGCTTCATTTGGGTAAAGCTCAAATTCAATTTTATTACCATTTTCCATTATAATGTATCCTTTTTTATCCATACTTACAACCCCTTTAATAATGTATAAACCTAATTCATTTTACCATTCATTTACTTAAAAGAAAATATTTAAGATAATCAGTCATAATAGGATAAGTCATTTTTGACAACATCCGCATACGTTTCACGTCGAACAACGAGTTTGTCTATACCATTTTCCACGAATACAACAGCGGCTTTTGGAATACGATTATAGTGATTAGCCATGGAGTACCCATATGCCCCTGTTGAAAATACTGCTAATATATCTCCATCATTTATATCAGGTACAAGCAAATCCCAAATGAGCATATCACCAGATTCGCAACACTTTCCGGCAATAGAAACTGTATTATCGGCGGGGTGATTAACTTTATTTGCCACTACTGCTTCATATTCTGCTCCATATAAAGCGGGGCGCAAATTATCCGTCATGCCACCGTCAACAGAAATATAGTGGCGGACGTTAGGTATCTGTTTCATTGCACCAACGGTATACAACGTTATGCCTGCTTCTCCTGCAATTGCCCGCCCTGGTTCAATCCATATTTCCGGCATAGAAATACCTAAATCTTCTGAATGACTTTGAACGGTCTTTACAAGATCTTCCACATAGCTATTTAATGGTATAGGTGAATCTTTTTCGGTATAACGGATTCCGAAACCTCCACCGAGATTTAAAACCTCCGGCACATAATCCACAGCTGCATTCCACTTTTTAATATTTTCAAATAAAACATTCGTCGCCATCAAAAAACGTTCTGTTTCGAAAATCTGTGAACCAATATGACAATGTAATCCTTTAAAATGAATGGATTCATGGCCATATAAAACGTGAAACGCTTCTTCTGCCTGTCCATTTTTTAAGTTGAAACCAAACTTTGAATCTTCATTTCCTGTCATAATATATTGATGTGTTTCTGATTCAACTCCAGGTGTCACTCGCATCAATACATCTACTTGTTTATTGTGTTTTTTCAATATGCTACTAATCAATTCTATTTCAAGAAAATTATCAACCACAATACAACCGATATTATGAGTGATTGCCATCTCTAACTCGCTTAAACTTTTATTATTCCCGTGTAAATGTATTCTTTCTGTTGGAAAATCAGCCTGTAGGGCCGTATATAATTCACCTTCAGAAACGACATCCAAACATAGTCCTTCCTCTTTTATGACTTCAAGCATCGCGATGGAAGAAAAAGCTTTGCTTCCGTAAGCCACTTTTGCTTCTACATTTAAGTCACGAAATGTATTGACAAACGCTCTGCAATTGTCTCTGATTATGGAAACATCGTAAACATATAACGGGGTCCCGTATTTTTCTGCCAGTTCAATGGTGTCAACACCACCTATCTGAAGATGTCCATCCTGATTTGTTTGGAATGGGTGATTATCTATTATCATCATTTTCCTCCATTGTTTCATTAAAGTTAAAAAAACTTTATCATATTACATAAAAAAATAAAAGAGCTAACCATTAATTAGCTCTTTTTTATAGGTTGTCTGTAATTATTTTTTGGATGAACGATACTCGGTCTTTTATTTGAATATGGAACTGGAATACGAATTAAAACACGTAACATGGCCTCTGCATTAAATGGAATAAATGGCCATAAATAGGGTGTTTTCAATGATCTTAGGCGTACTAAAAGTAATACATGTATGACAAGTCCAATCATAAAGCCAATTAAACCAAAGAGCCCGGTTAGTATAACTAAAGCAACATTGACAATTTGGTTGGCTATGCTTAATTCATAGCTTGGTGTCACATAAGAACCTACAGCACTGATAGACACATATAAAATCACTTCAGAAGTAAACAGCCCTACATCAATCGCAATTTCTCCAATCAATACCGCGGCAATCAGTCCCATAGAAGTAGCAATAGCAGTAGGAGTATGAATGGCGGCTAGACGAAGAAATTGCATTCCCAGAAGCCCCAGAACTATTTGTACCGTTATAGGAACATTTCCTTCATCTGTTGGTCCTATAAACTCCAGTCCTTGAGGAAGCAAGGTTGGTTCAAGGCTAAATAACAACCATATTGGTAAAAGATACATCGAAGCAAATACAGCTAAAAATCGTACCATCCTGACAAAGGTTCCAATAGCAGGGGCTTGTCGAAATTCCTCAGCATGTTGCAAATGGTCAAAATAAGTAGTAGGAAGAATAATGGTACTAGGAGAGGTATCAACGATAATATGTGCATGTCCTTCCAATATGTGATTTGCTGCAACATCCGGTCTTTCTGTATATCTCACTAAAGGGAATGGAGATGTTTTTCGCTCCATGATAAACTCTTCTAACGGTTTATCTGCCATCGAAATGCCATCAATCTCAATGGCATTAATTTTTTCTTTTACTGTTTTAATGAAATCATCATCTGCCACATCTTGCAAATAGCTAATGCACACATCGGTTTTCGAACGTTCCCCTACCTTTAACATTTCCATACGAAGTCGCTCGTCACGTATTCTTCTTCTTGTCAGGCCTGCATTCTCTATTATGTTTTCGGTATAACCATCCCTGGAACCTCTAATGACCCTTTCTGTATCAGGTTCTTCCGGCGTTCTTCCAGGATAGTGTCGAACGTCAATGATAAAGGCATAATTTGCTCCGTCAATGAATACACAAATCAATCCAGATAGTACTTCATCTACCACTTCATCCATGTTTTTAACCTTCTCGACTTGATGGTGTACGAGACGATTTTTTATAATTTCAGGAATCTTCTTCCTATTGCTCTCAAAATCATTAACTTCGACCAATGTCTCCATTATCTGCTGTACAATAACATCATCAACTAACCCATTTACATAATACATTTGTATGTTATTTTTTAACACGCTGATTTCTCGAAAACCAAGATCGAATGAAACATCAAATCCAACTCGCTCTTTCATATATGCTTCATTATCACGTAATTTAGCAGAAATGGGACTTGTATTATTTGTTTTGTTCATGTACATCCTCCATTCTTAGAAAGGCATTACGTAACGAAATACATCCATTGAAACAATGATCCGGCAATTTTACCAAAGACAAAAGCCATGAGTAACCATAGCATATATTTCTCCATCCTAATTCTTTTGGATATAATCGGAAAAACATTTAAAACTTCTGTTAAAGCTGCCGCAAGCATTCCATTAAATACTCCATGAAATATTCCCCAGAGTACTAATAATGCAATTGGTTGATTCCAGGTCAGATTAGTAAAAGACAGATAGGTTCCAAATAATGTACCCAGAATTACACATGTCGCATAAACATTTACTATTTTTTCGGTTTTCGTTAATTGAATTAATCTCGGAATGATTCCAAGAACAGTTAAGAAGGCAACAAACCCTCCCCCAACAGCAAGTCCTCCAGCAAACCCAATAATAATTTGAATGCAATTAAGTAGGAGGTTTTGTATCATTTAGTTTATTTTCATAATGATTAACATAATTATCAAGGTCTTGCTGGTAGTTGTATATCTCTACTTCAAGTGGGCTTGGCTCTTCATTAAATCGTTTATTAAACCAGTGATTAAAAAATAACAACATTCCTATCCCCAATCCAAAAGAATAAGGTATTTGTATCCATAGTGGAAATTCATTATTCTCCCCCGTAAGTAAATAATGCAGTCTTTGTTGAACTTCTTGCATACTGACGTCATAATGAAAATTCATAATCGTCATGGCGGAACCTATAAATAAAAGAAGCCAGACGCAAGATACAATTACGATAGAAGGGCTTTTCTTACTTTTATTGATGCGAATAATCGTTTGTGTTGGGCCTATAAGCTGAAATTCCAAATCATCGTATACGTTGTTTAAATGATCTATAATGATAAAGCTGTCAATAATTACAATGTTTTTGTCTTTTTTCGTAATCCGATAAATCGGTGTATTTTCTAATTTACGTTTCTTTGACGAAGAAGTGGATATATATGCAATATCTTTCAGCTGAACCTGTTGCATAATGGATAATTCTATACTTTTTTTTAAACGTAAATAAACGATTTCAGCCATGTTGCCATCATCCTTTGTATGTCGTTAAAAATAGTATTTGCCGGAAGTACAATTTTTATCAAAAAAAATCACCACAGGCTGTGATGATTTTTTATAAATCCATATTTATTTTCATATCCTGTAAGATTTTTTTTTCTAAACGGGAAACTTGAACTTGTGATATGCCAAGTCTATCTGCTACTTCTGTCTGTGTCTGATCTTTATAATAACGCAAGTACACAATTAACCGTTCTCGTTCATTTAACCCCCTGATCGCTTCCTGCAACGATAGCTTATCAAACCAGTTTGTATCCTGATCAGCTATCTGATCTAATAAGGTGATTGGGTCTCCATCATTTTCAAAGACAGTTTCATGAATGGAATGTGGTGACTTAGACGCTTCTTGTGCATGTACCACTTCTTCTGCTGAAATTTCAAGCGCATCAGCAATTTCATTTACAGTTGGTGACCTTCCATAGCTTTTTGTTAATTCATCCTTCTTTTTACGGATTTTATTACCAACTTCTTTTAAAGAACGACTCACTTTCACACTGCCGTCATCCCTAATAAAGCGCTGAATTTCTCCAATGATCATTGGAACAGCATATGTGGAAAAACGAACATCATAAGACAGATCAAATTTATCAATGGATTTAATTAACCCAATACACCCGATTTGAAATAGATCGTCAGGGTCATATCCTCTATTAATAAACCGTTGCACAACAGACCATACAAGACGTACATTTTTTTCTACCAGTACGTTTCTTGCCTCTTTGTCCCCTTGCTGACTCCTAAAAATATAATCTTTCACCTGTTCATCCGTTAATGCCTCACTATGGCTATTGTTTTTAACATTCACATCCATAGGCAGAACCTACTTACTAACCGTTTTACTATTCATTAATTGCTTTGTCATATTTACGGTAGTTCCTTCTCCAGGATGTGATATAACCTCTACAGTATCCATAAAGTTTTCAATGATGGTAAATCCCATTCCGGATCTTTCCAGTTCAGGTTTAGATGTATATAAGGGCTGCAAGGCTTCATTAACATTACCAATTCCAATTCCATTATCTTTTATCGTTAGTTCGATTTCTCCTTCCAATAACTGACAGGAAATAGAAATGGTATGATGTGCTTCGTTGTTATATCCGTGAATAATGGAATTCGTTACCGCTTCAGAAACGACGGTTTTAATTTCTGTTAACTCTTCCATTGTTGGATCTAACTGGGTGATAAATGCACCTACAGTTACTCTTGCAAATGACTCATTTTGACTAACACTGGAAAATTCCAAAAACATTTCATTTTTCATGATGCCACCCCCAACGTTTCTAAAGCAAATGCTTCGTTCTCCTCTAAACGAACAATTTTAAATAAACCTGACATTTCGAATAATCGTTTAACAGGTGGTGAGACGGAGCAAACGACCATTTCTCCTCCAACCTGCAGAACTTCCTTATATCTCCCCAGTACTACTCCCAGCCCGGAGGAGTCCATAAATGTCATGGACTCTAAGTTTAATATTACATGTTTTACATCATTCGATTGCATCATGTTTTTCCATTTATCCCGTAGTGCTTCTGCTTCGTGATGGTCTAACTCACCGGATAGCCTTACGATTAATACATCTTGTTTAATATCAAATAGTGAACGTAGACTCATTTAACTTCCTCCTTCAAAAATCCATGTCACACTATTTTTTCTTGATGGAATGGGTCAATTCCTGCCTTGCGACAAAAGTAGAAGATAATCGACGAAATTAGAAGTCATTCATTGTGATTTCGCTATTTCCTGCAGAGACCTTTTTAAAAATGTAAAATAAGAGGCCTTTTCAATATCTCTATCTACAACTAAAGGGGTTTCAGATAGGATTTCACCTTCATTTTCTACGGTTAAAGTTCCTACCGGATCTCCTTTTTTAAGTGGCAGGTCAATTGTTTCATTAATATCTACGGCTGTCGTCAGGTTCTCTGTCGATTCTCCCCTTGGATGAATGGTACTAATGGATTGAGATGCTACAATATTTATATCTTTATTTTCTGCTTTTAGTAATTCCATGTTTGTAATCGTTTGATCTTTCTCAAATAACTTTTTGGTGTCAAATTGATTAAAAGCATAATCAAGCATTTGAGAAACATCCGCATTTCGATCTTTTGGTGTTTCTGCTCCTAGTACTACTGCAACTACACGCATATCATCTTTTTTGGCAGTCGCAGTTAAACAATATTTTGCATCGTTCGTGAACCCAGTTTTTAATCCATCAACCCCAGAGTAGGAACGAACCAATTTGTTCGTGTTAACTAGCCAGAACTCATTATCTGCTCCTTCTCTTAAATAATCCTCATAAATAGATGTATAATCTGTTATCGTTTCGTATTTTAATAGCTCCTTTGCTATTATAGACATATCATAGGCTGTACTGTAATGGTCATCAGCTGGTAATCCGGTCGTGTTTTGAAAATGCGTATTTTCCAAGCCTAATTCTTTTACTTTTTCATTCATCTGCTTGACAAAAGCATCTTCACTGCCTGCAATTCTTTCTGCCAAAGCTACACTAGCGTCATTTCCGGATGCGACAGCTACTCCTTTTAGTAGCTCTTCGACAGACATTTCCTCACCGGCTTCAAGAAATATCTGTGATCCTCCCATAGAAGCTGCTCGTTCACTTACTCGCACGATCTCATCATACGCTAAGTCCTCTTGATCCAGTGCTTCCATAATTAATAGAAGTGTCATGACTTTAGTCATACTGGCTGGTGGAAGCTGTTCATGTGCATTTTTATCAAAAAGTAATTTCCCTGTATCACGTTCGATCAATATAGCCGATTTTGAATTTGATGCAAGGTTTGTATCGTCAGTGTTTTCATCACTTTCCTCTTCAGCAAAAATGGGAAAACTTGTAGTAAACACCATCAAAAATATAATACCGACAATTAAAGCATACTTTTTCATCGTTATACCTCCAGCAATTTATATAATTTTAGGATTGCCATCATTGGTATTTTTTATACCGCTATACAGGAAAAAAGCACACTAAAATGTGTGCTTTTTCACCTAGTTATTTTGTTATCGTATCATGTATTAGCTTCGGTGCTTGAACTGCTGTATTTGAGACAACAATACTGGCATATAGTTTTTCTTTCACATCTTCCACATCTTGTCGGTTCGCGTGTATCGTTAGTAGAGACTCGCCTTCTTTTACATCATCACCGACTTTCTTATGAAGAACGATACCTACAGCTAAATCGATTTCTGAATCTTTTGTAGCTCTTCCTGCGCCAAGCATCATTGCAGCTGTACCAACATCATCTGCAATAATGTTTGCGACTGTTCCTGATTGTTTGGAAGGCAATTCAATTTTATGAGTAGCTTGCGCTAATAACTCAGGGGAATCAGCTACGTTTACTTCTCCACCTTGTGAAGCAAGGAAAATTTTAAATTGTTCAAACGCTTTTCCATTCATAAGGTTTTCTTTTAAACGCGCCCTTGCTTCTTCAATGCTATTTGCTTTATTAGCTAATACAACCATCTGACTGCCTAGCGTCAGACATAATTCAGTTAAATCCTCAGGTCCTTGTCCCCGCAATGTCTCAATAGCCTCTTTTACTTCTAGGGCATTTCCGATTGCATTTCCAAGTGGTTGACTCATATCGGAGATAACCGCCATCGTGCTTCTTCCCACCTGATTTCCGATAGAAACCATGGCACTAGCAAGCTCCTTTGCCTCGCTAATATCTTTCATAAAAGCACCTGCTCCAGTTTTCACATCTAATACAATCGCATCCGCACCTGATGCGATTTTTTTACTCATTATGGAACTGGCGATTAATGGGATCGAATTTACAGTAGCTGTTACATCACGTAACCCGTATATTTTTTTATCAGCAGGTGTTAAATTACCGGATTGACCAACAACTGCGACTTTATTTTTATTTACAAGATCAATAAATTCGTTATTTGTTATTTCTGTATGAAATCCTGGCACTGCTTCAAGCTTATCAATCGTGCCACCTGTGTGCCCAAGTCCACGCCCACTCATTTTAGCGATTGCTACGCCCAATGAGGCTACCATAGGAGCCAGGATTAATGTTGTTGTATCTCCAACTCCTCCAGTGGAATGTTTATCCACTTTTATACCGGAGATGGCAGAAAGGTCAATTTGATCTCCGGATTTAACCATGGCTGTTGTTAAATTAGCACGTTCCTCTTTGGTCATATCTTGAAAATAAATGGCCATTAATAGAGCACTCGCTTGATAATCCGGAATTTCACCATTTGTATACCCATCAATAAAAAATTGTATTTCTTCTTGTGTTAGGGCTTTTCCATCTCGCTTTTTTTCAATAACATCATATACCCTCATTATACCCCACCTTTCTCGATTTAATTTGGTAATTTGCTAATTATGTTTTTAACAAATCGTAAAAAATCCTGTCTGACTTTTTCAGTGGTTTCCATTACTTCAGCATGGGTTAGCGGTTGATCCAATATGCCTGCTGCCATATTGGAAATACAGGATATGCCAAGTATTCGTAAGCCTGCATGTTTAGCAGCAGTAACTTCCGGTACTGTAGACATGCCTACTGCGTCTCCACCAAGTGTTCGAAGCATCTTAATTTCTGCTGGTGTTTCATAGGTCGGCCCTGTATTACCAACATATACGCCCTTTTTTACATCAATACTAAGTTCATCTGCAACTGTTTCTGCGTGTTGTATATATGTTTTATCATATACTTGTGACATATCAGGAAAGCGATCGCCTAATTCGCTATTATTCTTACCGATTAGAGGATTGCTTCCCATATTATTAATATGATCTGTTATTAGCATTAAATCACCAGGGTTAAATCCAATATTTATTCCACCAGCTGCATTGGTTACGATAATGGAATCAATTCCTAGTTGTTTCATAACGCGAACCGGAAATGTTACCTGTTTCATGGAATAGCCTTCATAGTAATGGAACCTTCCCTGCATTGCTATTACTTGTTTTCCTTCCAATGATCCAATAACAAGCTGCCCCTTATGTCCGGCTACAGTTGATACAGGAAAATGAGGAATATCATTGTATGGAATTGTTACCGGTTTTTCAATTTCTTCTCCCAATACACCAAGTCCGGATCCTAAAATTAAGCCAATCGTTGGTTGCTCGGATAATTTTTCCTCTATATATTTACTTGCTTCCTTAATAGCGCTTTGATCCATGATAGTTCCTCCCCTTTATAATAATGTTACATGTAGCGATTGCCTTATAAAATAAAACCACCATTTTATAAACCCTGTTTTTAGTACAAAAGATATAAACTGCAGCGTAGTGGAAATTATTTTTGCGAATGTTGGTTGAGCGTAGCATACGAAACCACATTTCACGCGCTTTAGGGCAGCTGATGAACCCTCTTCGTGCTCGTCGTGTTGCAAATAAACGTTATATATGTCTTGTTAAATGGTGTCTAAAAAACTTTCCCCGTTTTTAGGCATGCTGACCTTAAAGTTGTCTGCTATGGTTGCACCAATATCTGCGAAAGTTTCTCTTAATGGCAATTCCTTGCCTTCTGTGATAGCTGAATGATAAATAATCAATGGTACATATTCACGTGTATGGTCGGTTCCATGATGAATAGGATCATTCCCATGATCTGCAGTAATGATTAACAAATCGTCTTCTCTAAGTTTATCCAACACTTCCGGAAGCCTTGCATCATATGCTTCCAGCGCTTTTCCGTAACCTTCAGGGTCACGTCTATGCCCATATTTTGCATCAAAATCAACTAAGTTTAAAAAACTAATACCCGTAAACTCTTTACGCATGGATTCAACCAGTTTTGTCATTCCATCTTCATTGTCCGTTGTACGGATAGCTTCCGTTACACCTTCACCATCGTATATATCATTGATTTTTCCTAAAGCAATCACATCATGCTCTGCATCTTTAAGCTCATTCATTACAGTCCGACCAAATGGTTTTAAAGCGTAGTCATGCCGGTTTGACGTACGTTGAAAAGACCCTGGTTCACCTACAAAGGGACGAGCAATGACACGACCTACCATATATTTCTCATCCAATGTGAGCTCGCGTGCAATTTCACAAATTTGATACAGCTCTTTAAGTGGAACAATTTCTTCATGTGCAGCGATTTGAAGTACAGAATCAGCAGAGGTATAAACGATTATTGAACCAGTTTCCATCTGTTCTTTTCCAAGTTCATCTAAAATCGCTGTACCAGAAGCCGGTTTATTTCCAATGATCTTTCTACCTGTTTTTTCTTCTAACTCATTTATTAAAGCAGTTGGAAAACCATCAGGAAATGTACGAAATGGCTGTTGTATGTTCAGACCCATGATTTCCCAGTGACCTGTCATTGTATCCTTCCCATTTGAGGATTCCTGCATTTTCGTAAAATGCGCTTTTGGAGAATCCGCTTTCTCAATTCCTTGTATTTCTCTAATATTACTAAGCCCTAATTCACCCATGTTTGGCATATGCAACCCATTCATATGTTTGGCAATATGTCCTAATGTGTCTGCACCTTTGTCGTTAAATTTTTCTGCATCGGGGGCTTCTCCAATTCCAACAGAATCCATTACAATTAAAAAAACGCGCTTAAATTTTTGCATTTATATTACCTCCTATAATTATATTCCCAATTTATCTTTGATCTATGTCAACAATTAAGTTGTATGATGTCAGACCTCTATAAATAAAATTATGCTCTTGGATGATACGTCTTATATATATCTGTTAATCTAGCTTTTGTCACGTGTGTATAAATTTGTGTCGTAGATATATCTACATGTCCCAGCATTTCTTGCACGATACGTAAATCCGCACCATTTTCCAACAAATGTGTGGCAAAAGAATGCCGCAATGTATGTGGAGTAATTTTCTGGGTTATACCTGCCTCTTTCGCAGCCGTTTTAAGTATTTTCCAGAATCCTTGCCGAGATAAGGCCCTACCATGCTGATTGACAAATAAAACATTGTCATCGACCTGTCGTTTTACTAAGCGTCCTCTTGCACGATTTAGATAATCCTCTACAGCTCTTTTGGCAACATTTCCAAGTGGAACAATTCTCTCTTTACCACCTTTTCCAATACACTGGACAAACCCCATTGTAAGATGGAGATCACCAATTTTTAATGTTATTAATTCGCTTACACGTAAGCCCGTAGCATAAAGTAATTCCAGCATTGCTTTATTTCGAATTTTCAAAGGCGAATTTCCGCTGATCATCAGTAATGATTCAACATCCTTTTCAGATAAAGTATCCGGTAGTTTTCTCGCTTTTTTAGGTGTTTCAATATGTAAACTAACATCCTGATTTACAAGTTGCTCACGTATTAAAAACTGATGGAATGATCGGATAGATGCAATGTGACGTGAAATCGTCGCAGAGGATTTTCCACTGTCTTTTAACATATACAAAAAATTACTGATGTCGCTTCGATTCACAGCGTCCCATTCCGTTTTTAATATGACATGCTCCATATAATGCTTATAATTTGTCAAATCACGCTCATAGGACTCCAGCGTATTATCAGATAAACCTCTTTCTACCCGGAGAAAGTGAAAAAAATCCTCAAAAGCATATTTCAGCATATCCCTTACTCTCCTAATCGAAAAAATAAATTCAATCGATCGATAAAACTCTGATCTTCATTAAATACTTTTACAGCAGGGCCTTCTGGTGGATCGTATCTGTGATAATCTTGATATTCCGCATGCATGGTACGTAAACCAAAGTAAAATAATAATGTACAAACAATAAATAGCACAAAAACTTTGCATGTGTCCCAAACGATACGTCTCATATGGCATGTCCCTTCTTTTAAAAATTCAAACCCTATTAAAAGATATGCCATAAAAGAATAAGATTATACATACAAGTTGAAATAAAGTAGAGTACAGAAAAAACTTCTCCAATCAAATGTACCCTTTTTCCATCCATTTGTAAATCACTAAATGATATTATTATAAAGTAAATGCCTTTATCCTCGTGGAAAAGGCAAATTCATATACGTATTATGTTGCTTTAACCGTTACTTCCTGACATTGTTTGCAAATACCATGAAATGTTAGACGGTGATCTTGTACTTGAAAGCCCCAATCATTTTGAACAATTTGTTCAACATCTTCTAATAGATCATCAATAATTTCTTCAACAGAACCACATTCTGTACAAACAAGGTGATGATGAAAGTGTTTGGCACCTTCTTTACGAAGGTCATAGGAAGAGACTCCATCACCAAAATTAATTTTATCAACAATTTTTAGTTCCGAAAGTAAATCGAGTGTGCGGTAAACAGTGGCTAAACCAATTTCAGGGGCAATTTCTTTTACAAGCAAATAAATTTCTTCTGCACTTAGATGATCTTCTTCTCTTTCTAACAATATACGAACAATTGCCTCTCGTTGCGGAGTAAGCTTATAGCTCTGTGCATGGAGCTGTTTTTTTATTCCCTCAATTCGATGTTCCATGACAAGTTAACCTCCCTCATATCCCATCTTTTATTATATGCACCAAAGAAACCTGTGTCAAAATATTTTATATTACTTTGTATTAATAATAATTATAATCTAAGTTTAACTATTAGTAAAATGATTCAATCAGTGATTCCATCGCTCCATTGGCAACATAAGCCTCTAACATAGCGGAAATGAAAGAAATCGCCAGTAATATGGAAAAAATAATAACATATCTACCAAACGGCTGGAAAACAGGTTGTGAAATTTTCCGGGTAAACAGCTTACTTAATAAAGTCAATGAAAATATCATCGATAAACTGCCGGCAATAATATATACTGGTATAATAAGAATATTTTGTGGTGCAATGGACAAAGCAGCCAAAATAAGCCCCTTTGTACCAAGTTGATTAACGATGAAACCTACAGAAAATCCGACGACCACTCCTTTTATAAACAACAAGATCCATACTAATGGAAGACCAATAACAGAAAGCCCCAAAAGAAATAAAAGTAATAAATACTTAGCGTGGTAGGCAAAACTCACTTTTAGTATTTCCAAGTTTTCAACCTGCTGGTTATCTGTAATTTGATTAAAAAAGCGCTCTAAATAAAAAAATAAATCTTGCTTCTGGACAAAATTCATGCTGTTAACAATAATTGCCCCAAAAATGACCCCTGTTAAAAATAAAATAATCATAAAAAGATAGATCGTTGCATGCTCTTTTACGTGATTCATGATTAGTGTCTTATTTTTGTACATCGGAATCCCCCATTCGAATGATGTATCTATCATTAAAACTATGAAGAAAGCCGTACAAAAATACCAAATTACTATTTTTTATTTTTATACTATATATATTACGATGATCTTATGCTGCCATATTTTCCTCCCCCACCTGCTTTTATAGTCAATTTACCTTCTCGCAATTGGATAATGGAATCTGCTAGTTTTTTTGGAACGACCTTTTGTAATTCCTCGAATGTTGCGTAATGAATAACGTTCATTTCTGTGTCAAAGTGATTCAGTAACTTCTCAAACGTTTTCTGTCCTAGTGATGGCAAATATTCTAATGGGACTTGATATAAGTACAGGGGTCTTTTCTCTAACCTTCCAGTCGTGTTTTTCAATTCCTGAATTCGATCAAATACCCCTTTTATTATTTTCTTAGAACCGCAATTCCTGCACACCGTAGATTCTGGAGTCAACGGTTCTAAACAGTTGCTGCAGACAGTGGTATGATATTTTCCTAATTGAGGATTCATACCGAAATTTCTTCTTATCCCTCTATCGTTCACGTGATGTAATGACCAATAGAATTCTTTAAACGAAGGCTCTTTCATATTTATTTCCTGATATTCACGTGCTATTTTAGCTAATGAATGTGCATCAGAATTAGAAACAAATGTGTAGTCATGCAGTTCGTTTATTTGGTCGGCCATTTGCGTGTCTGAACTTAATCCAAGTTCGATTCCATCAATAAGATCCGGATCAAATATTTCATGCAACGAGCTTTGCACACCCTTGCCATATAAACTTTTAAAAGGAGTAAACACATGAGCGGGAATAAAGATCCCTTCTAATTCTTTTACTTTATACTGCAATGCTTTGGCCGTTCCATAATATCTCTGAGAACTAAGGGTAATATTTTTCATTTTTGTTGTTAACCATTCAGAAAAATATTCCATTTTATCTAGGGTTGGAAAGTAACACAGCACATGAATAGGCCCTTTGCAATATTCGTCATAGACCTCAATTTCTGATCCTAATAGTAGGGTAACTTTTTCAAAACGTATACCGCCATCTGCCAACTCGTATGCTTCTCCTGCTTCAATCAGCCTTTTTATCTCCTGCTGGACAGCCGGAGCTTGGCTATCAATCACACCAATCATATCGATTCCCTTATTGCGACTGGATTCTTTTAGAATATTCGTCAATGTTAAACGCTTTGCTCCGGTTATTTTTACAGGGTTATCGTACATGTCTCGTCCTATGTGAATATGCATATCTGCAAAATAAGTTTTGTTCGTTACTATATTTTTATTTTCTTCTATAACTTCTTTTGCTTCCTGCTTTATCGTGTTTTTATTCAACATCTTTCACCTCAATTTAGCTCTTTCATATATAGAAATAAAAATGCTACAACATAAAAGTTGTAGTTCATTTTCCCACGTTTAGTTGCCACCATTGGTTTATATAAAAGTACATAAACCCAGTTTAAAGTAAACAGAACATCCATTAAACTATATCACAAAACAAAGCTTTATACATAGAAATAAAGCCAGGAATGTACCTCGTAAGATACGTTCCTGGCTTGCAATCATTCACTCCAGAATGGTAATATTAACCGTTTTCCTTCCCCAGCTAGTTGCCTCATTTGTCGTTGGTACATGCACGTCTATTTTATGTCCTTTAATGCTTCCGCCGGTATCGGATGCAACTGCATGGCCATAGCCTTCTACATAAACTTCTGTTCCAAGTGGAATCACATTTGGATCAACGGCAATCACTTTCGCATGAGGATCCTCATTCAAGTCTCTTCCAGTAGCAGTAACGCCGGAACAACCATTGCAGCTTGAGGTATATGCTGTAGCTTCAACTGACATTGTTTGGCCGCTCGGTTGTTGTTCTGTTTCTTCTTCTGGTTCAGAATTGGCTTCGACTTGATCTGTATTATCTTCCCCTTCCCCTGATTCCGAATTTTCTTCTGCTTGCTCTGTGTTATTTTCCGCTTCTTCTGATTCCGGATTTTCTTCCGCTTGCTCTGTATTATTTTCTGCTTCTTCTGATTCAAGGGTTCCTTCCGCTTGTTGTGTATTCTTTTCAGTTGTGCCTGCTTCACTATCAGCTGTTTGTTCAGAAGCATCGGATGGCGCTTGTTCTCTGGCACTTACTTCATTTACGGCTAATTTCTGTCCAGTAATAATCAGATCGGAAGATAGATTATTCCATGTTTTAAGGTCATCTATAGGTATCTTATGTTCACGGCTGATTTCAAAAAGTGTATCTCCTTTTTGCACAACATAATATTCACGCTGTTTTTCCTTCAGTTTTAATTCCTGTTTCGGATAAATCACAGAACTGCTTAATCCATTTATATCCATTAATGTTTCTACATTTGTATTATTTTCATTTGCTATATCCCAAAGTGTATCTCCCTTTTCCACTTTATAATCTGCTGCTGATACACTCATGGCAGATATACCCGCAATAATCAACCCTGCTAATATGGCTACTAACTTCTTCATTATGTAGTCCCCCTTATAATTATTGACAAGGTCATCGTACCATAGGAGGGACCCTTCTGCGTTTACAGCTTGTTTAAGCGTACATGTCAAAGGTTACAATTAAAATATATTCGCATTAATTGGTTCTATTTCATTTATCTTATGCATAAAATGTATAAGGAGGTTTTATGCCATACTTCTTTTCAGAGCATGTAAGTAAAGAATTGCATAGTTCGTTTTTGCATCATGTATACGTTCTGCTTCTACGTATTCTTTTGCTTCATCTAATGTTAGCTCCACTAGTTCAACAAATTCATCATCATCGCCGTTAACTGTCTCTTCTACGATTTGGAGTTGATCGGTTATATAGATGTACATGAGTTCATTTGCAAATCCAGGTGAGGTATAAAAAGAGGTAACAAAGGATAATTCATTGGTAGTATAGCCCGTTTCTTCTTCTAATTCACGAACTGCCGTTACTTCCGGGTCTTCTCCTTCTTCCAATTTACCTGCTGGAATTTCAATGAGTGACTTTTCCAATGGTTTACGGTACTGCTCTACAAAAACAATTTTATTATCTTTTGTAAGTGCAATCACCGCCACTGCTCCTGGGTGCTTAATAATTTCCCGTTTTGCGTTTTCCCCATTTGGTAATGTAACATCATCGACTTGTAATTGAACCACTTTCCCATTATATATTTCGTCCGTTTTGATCGTTTTTTCTTCCATTTTTTTCACTATTATCGCCTTGCCTTTCTTTATGCTACTTCCCATTTTAGCATAAAATAGTAGTATTCCACCTCAAGTTAATTGTACAATAAAATAAGCAGAAATAGAAATGGAGGTTGATTATGAAGAAAAATCAATTAGGCAAATCAGATATATACGTATCCGAATTAACACTCGGCTGCATGTCCTTAGGAACAAATAGAAAAGAAGCAACAGAAATTATTAATCAGGCTCTGGATGCCGGCATCAATCACTTAGATACGGCTGATTTATACGATTTTGGAGAAAACGAAAAAATCATTGGTGAAATAATTAAAGGAAAACGAGATGAACTAATACTAACAACCAAAGTTGGGAATCATTTTAATAAGGAAAAAACAGACTGGTTCTGGGATCCATCAAAGAATCATATAAAAAATGGCTTAAAGGATAGCTTATCCCGATTAAAAACTGACTATATCGATTTTTACATGCTTCATGGAGGAACAATCGACGATCCGATTAATGAATCGATTGAAGCATTTGAAGAGTTAAAAGCAGAAGGTCTTATTCGTGCGTATGGTATATCTTCCATAAGACCAAATGTGATTTTCGAATATGTGAACCGTTCTACTATTGATGCCGTAATGATGCAATACAGCATGTTGGATAGAAGACCTGAGACACTATTAGATGTATTACATGAAAACCAAATTAGTGTCCTTGCACGTGGTCCGTTAGCCAAAGGCATGTTAAGTAACCAAGCAGCAAAACAAATAGAGGAAAAAGGACAGGATGGTTTTTTAGATTACACGTATGGTGAGCTTAAAGAAATTCATCATAACCTTTCTACAACTGTACCCAAGGGAGCTACACTCAATGTCAGCGCATTACAGTATGTCCTGAAACACCCGGCTGTAGCAAGTGCCGTATTTGGAGCAAGTTCGAAGGAGCAAGTTAAAGAAAATGTAGACATGACTCATTCCAAGGCACTAACACCTGAAACGTATCACGCATTACAGGACATTACAAAACCGATAACCTATACAAACCATCGTTAATACGTGAATCCTGTACTCGCTATTACAATGAAACCAAATGCTGTAAAGGTGGCAAAACCGATTCTCCGGATCAATGCCACCTTGTCTTCTTGTCAACAATTATAGGTGCAGGAGACTGATTTTCATTTCTTATTAAATTGGCTTTTCAATGCACGTTCCACGAAACTCGGAAAAAGTTGATATATTTTGCCACCAAGTTCCATCCAATATGGTAAATTTATTTCCCGTTTGGTTGTAAACAAATGTCGGACAATTGTTTTGGCAACCCTATCTGGATCAAGCATATAACGTTCAACACTTTTTTGATAAGTCCCTTCAGGGTCTGCTTGTACAAAGAAATTTGTTCGTACCGGACCTAAATTGACTCCAGTGACGCTTATCTTTTCATCGGTTAACTCCTGTCTTAATGCATTGGTAAACCCGAGTATAGCATGTTTTGTTGAAGCATAAACTGCTGATTTCGGTGTGGCAATTTTAGCAGCTTGTGAAGCGATGTTGACGATATGTCCTTCCTGATAGTGTGAAAAATGGCCAAGCATTCGCTTGGTTATTTGAATGACGGCAAACACATTTAATTGATACATCTGATCAACATCCTGCCACGTGATATCTTTTACAAAGTCGAACTTTCCAACACCAGCGTTATTAATTAACCCATGAATTCGTTTATGATCCAGCAATATATTGTTTATGACAGCATCTAACTCTCCTCCATTTTGTAAATCAACTTGGTAAATAAAGCTCTCTGTTCGTGATTTTTGTTTAAGCAACTGTTGTTGTTGTTTCAATTTGTCCATGGATCTTGCTAGCATAATCGGAATACCGTCATTGTTTGCTATATGCCAGGCGAGTCTTTCTCCAATTCCACTCGAAGCACCAGTGATTAATATTTTCTTGTTTTCCAACCTATTTCGTATCATAAATAACACACCATTTTTTGTTGTTTTATCGTTAAATTACAAATCCCATTATTTATTCTTTTTGCTCCAAGAGCTGGGCAACTTCTGCCGTGTTACCGGTAACACTTTGCTGATTAACGAGATTGCCATAAATCCGTAAGTTCTTCTTTCGTTTGCCAATTTTGCACGTAAGTTCCTCCTTGTAATTGACTTTTTCCAGTTAATAAAACACAATAAAAGTGAGGTGAATGTATTGGATCCAAAGATTTTTGCACATCGGGGTGCCAGCAAACGTGCTCCTGAAAACACAATGCACGCATTCAAGCTTGCTTACTTTCTAGGCGCACAAGGGATTGAAACAGATGTTCAATTAACCAAAGATGACATCCCGGTATTAATTCATGATGAACAAGTAACACGAACAACAAATCGTACCGGTTACGTAAAGGATTTCACTTTTAACCAATTAAAACAGCTTGATGCAGGTTCTTGGTTTGCACAAGAATACCGAGGTACAACGATCGTTTCCCTTGACGAATTCCTACAATGGATACATGATAAACCTTTATATTTAAATATTGAGCTTAAAAATAATAAAATAAATTATAAGAATCTGGAAGCAATCGTTTACGAAAGGATCGATTACTATCAATTAGTAAATCGTACCATATTTTCTACATTTAATCCAAATAGTGTAAAACGATTGAGAGAGTTCAACGATATAGAAACGGCCTTTTTAACATTGCAAAAAAATAAAAATCTTGTATCTTATGCGTTGGAGCTTGGTGCAAATGCCATACATATAAAATATCGTTTACTCCATCAAACCCTTGTTAAAAAAGCTCACAAGGAGAACATGCCTATCCGTATATTTACCGTTAATAAATTCGCACATGTTAAAAAATGTTTTTCTTTTGGTTGTGACGCTATTTTTACCGATGTTCCAGATAAGATATTGAAATATCGTCAAAGACTTTATAAAAATGAGCGTAAGATTAAACAGAAGCCATGATTAAAATAACAAGGTAGGATGCTAAACAAGATGCTGGAGGATTAGCTATGGAACTAACTTTTCTAGGTACTGGTGCTGGTGTTCCATCAAAAGAACGGAATGTATCAGCTATTATCTTGACATTACTGCAAGAACAAAACAGTATATGGCTATTTGATTGCGGGGAATCGACACAGCATCAAATATTGCATACAAACCTCAAACCAAGAAAAATCAATAAAATTTTCATCACCCATATGCATGGGGATCATATATTTGGTTTGCCAGGATTACTCAGCAGTCGGTCGTTTCAGGGCGGATCTGATTTATTGACCGTGTATGGTCCTGTAGGTATTAAAGATTTTATTGAAACAAGTCTTCAAGCAAGTACAACGCACTTAACGTATCCATTATCCATTATCGAGTTTAGTGCGGGGAAGCTTTTTGAAGACGAGCAATTTCAGGTCTATACAGAGCAACTGGATCATGCTATACCAAGCTATGGATTCCGTATTGTGGAAAAAGATAAACCAGGCGAATTACTAGTGAGTAAATTAAAGAATGTCGGTATTATGCCTGGACCAATATATAAACAAATAAAGGAAAATGAGATTGTGGAAACACCGGATGGACAAGTCATTCATCGAGAAAATTTTGTCGGGCCTGATAAAAAGGGGCGTATCATAAGCGTTTTAGGAGACACACGGTCCTCCCACAGGTACCGTTCATTTGTAGCAAATTCTGATATACTTATCCATGAGGCTACATTTGGTAAAGATAAAGAAACATTAGCACATCAGTATTTTCATTCGACAACTACACAGGCAGCCACACTCGCGAGACAGAGTAATGTTAAAAAACTAGTATTAACTCATATATCCTCTCGCTATCAAAAAGAAGATAACCATGAGTTAGTTACAGAAGCAAGAGAGATTTTTCCAAATACTGTGCTTGCTCATGATTTTCAACACATGGCTATAGACAAAAAGTAGAGGAGAGATTTGAAATGAAGCAAATAGAAGAAGTTGTTGCCCATCAACGCGCATTTTTTCTGAATGGAAATACATTAGACTACGACGTTCGCAAAGAGCAGTTACAAAATCTGAAGCAAATGCTTAAGGATAATGAAAGAGTAATTTATCATGCGCTTAAAAAGATTTAAACAAATCTAGGCATGAAACCTTTACAACAGAATTGGGCTTTTTATATACCGAACTTGATTTTGCTATTAAAAACCTTAGTAGCTGGATGGAACCAGTGAAAGTACGTTCCCCTATCACGCATAAAGGAAGCAAAAGCTTTATTTTAAAAGAACCCTACGGTGTCAGTCTGATTATTGCTACGTGGAACTACCCCTTGCAATTAGCACTTGCACCTGCTATTGGAGCAATTGCTGCTGGGAACTGTGCTGTATTAAAACCATCCGAATATACGGAGGCTACATCAGATCTTCTGGCAGACATGATCCAAAACACTTTTAATCCATCTTATATCACTGTAGTTCAGGGCGGGAAAGAAACAAGTGAAGAATTACTAAAGCAACGATTTGACTATATTTTCTTCACAGGAAGTACAGCAGTAGGAAAGGTAATTATGAAAGAAGCAAGTACACATCTCACACCTGTTACACTCGAATTAGGTGGTAAAAGCCCGGCCATTGTTGATAAGGATGCCAATATAAATCTTGCTGCTAAACGGATCGTATGGGGAAAATTTACCAATGCGGGACAAACATGTGTAGCTCCTGATTATGTATATGTACATGAAAAAGTAAAATTTAAATTATTGAAAGCAATGAAGAAACATATCAAATCATTTTATGGGAAAGAGCCATTGAACAATGATGATTACATACGCATCATCAACGAAAAACATTTTAATAGATTACTGGGTTTTCTGTCTGATGGCACCCCGTTACATGGTGGCAATACTGATCCTGCTGCTTTAAAAATAGAGCCCACGATTCTTGATAAAATCACCTGGGATCATTCGATTATGCAGGAGGAAATATTTGGTCCTATCCTTCCTATTTTATCTTTTACCAATGTGGAGGATGCTGCAGCAGTCATCAGAGAGAAGGAAAAACCGCTAGCGCTGTATTATTTTAGTGAAAATGAAAAAATGCAGGAACAAATTATGCAGTACCTGTCATTTGGCGGGGGCTCCATTAATGATACAATCTATCACTTGAGCAATCCTCACCTGCCCTTTGGAGGTGTCGGTGCAAGCGGAATGGGATCGTACCATGGCAAATACAGTTTTGACACATTCTCACATGATAAAAGCATTTTGAAGCAATCTACTAAATTTGATATCCCGTTTCGTTACCCGGGAACGAAATTTGCTCAATCCGTTACAAAAAAAATCATGAAATAGGAAGCACAAACTATCCGGTTAGCAACGTACAAACTGTGCTTAGTGTGCGAGTGGTCAGGCGTTCTCAGCACCTCCTATCCGCAGGTGAGATTAGATGAACCTAACTTGTCGTTGAAGAATGCGAGTTACTGGAGCTGGACGAGACTTCATTACTACTGAACAAAATTTAATACTTTTGTATCTCTTAAATAGCTCACAGCCTCAATTTGGATGTGAGCTATTATCCTTTTCGATAATCATCCAAAAAATCTTTCTGAAAGCTTGTCCTTGGTTGATCCTGATCAACGCTGCTCACGTCGTCTAATTGCTTAAACGGATTTTCCCCATATTTTTGGGATAGGGCATCAATCGCTACGTATAGGTTTTCTTTTCGGGCATGCTTTTCATACGTAAATAAATCTAATTGCTGACCAATATATTGTTTTTCATCCACATCTTGAAGCGTGATTCCCAAGAGACGAATCGGCTCTAAATTCCAGTGTTTTTGCAATAATTCATTTGCTACATGAAGAATATCCTCTTTTGCGTCAATGTAGGTTTGCAGTTTTTTACTTCTTGTAATGGTTTTTCGATCATGATAACGTATCATGAGCTGTACACTTCGTCCTGCTGCTTTTTTTCGTTTCACACGGCGATCCACATTGTCTGCAAGATGATGCATTAGGCTTCTTATCTCTTTTTCATCTGTCGTGTCATGGGATAGTGTTTGTGAGCTTCCAATGCTTTTAAAATCATTTACGGCATTCGGATCCACTGGTCTGTTGTCCATTCCGTTGGACCGCTGTTTTAAACGCTCGCCGTTTATTCCTAACATTTGTTTAAGCTCATATACATCTTTTATTGCAAGGTCACCTATTGTTTCAATGTCAATCGCTTTTAATTTTTCTGCGGTTTTTTTACCAACACCATACATTTTTTCTATCGGGAGTGGCCATAACATTTGTGGTAACTCTCTTTTTCTCAATATTGTGATGCCAAGTGGTTTTTTAAAATCTGAGGCCATTTTTGCCATGAATTTGTTTGGCGCTATTCCAATACTGCATGGTAAATCCAACTCTTTTAATATTTTTTTTTGTAGGTTTTCTGCCATACGTAGAGGGTTATTGTCATGTTCGGCGTCCGTCACATCCATATATCCTTCATCAATGGATACCGGTTGAACATATGGTGTTATTTCGGAAAGCATCTGAAATATTTGTTTGGAAGCTATCCGATAACGATCAAAATTAGGACGCATGATAATTAATTCCGGACATAGCCTTTTGGCCTCATGTAATTGCATCGTTGTTTGAACACCTTTTGCTCTTGCTTCATAGCTGCTTGTCACGACAATCCCCTTACGTTCTTCCGGATTTCCGGCAATTGCTAAAGGGATGCCTTTGAGTTTTGGATCATGGGCCATTTCTACAGATGCATAAAAACAATTCATATCAATATGAAAAATAATCCGGCCTTTTCCTGGACTCGGCTGTTCCATACAGATTCCATCCTTTATGATTAGATAATTCGTACTAATTTTAGTATAACATATACAAGGACTCTTCAACCTTGAAGAGTCCTTGTATACTTTGTTATTTTGCCGCCTGTTTACTAATTTCTGTAATTAATTCCGTGATTTTCACCAGTTCTTTAACAGGTATTCGCTCATTTGTTGTATGGATTTCTTCGTATCCAACAGCCAAATTAACGGTAGGGATGCCAAAGCCGGCAATAACATTCGCATCACTGCCGCCACCACTTTCTAATAATTTGCTAGTACGACCGATTTCACTAGCCGCTTGTCGTGCAATTTCAACAACTTGATCACCTTCTTGTTGATTATATCCAGGATATTTTATATCAACCGTTACGTCAGCAGAACCACCTTGTCCTTCAGCTGCTTTTTCAAATGCTTCTTTCATTTTTGCAACTTGTGCTTGCATTTTTTCTGGAATCAGTGATCTGGCTTCTGCTAAAATTTCAACATGATCTGCTACGATATTTGTTTTATTCCCACCTTCAAATCGTCCAATATTGGCTGTCGTCTCTTTATCGATTCGACCAAGCGGCATATTGGAAATTGCCTTTGCTGCTATGGTGATAGCAGAAACTCCATTCTCAGGTGCTACACCGGCATGTGCCGTTTTTCCCTTAATCACGGCAGAAAGCTTTGCTTGTGTAGGTGCCACAACGATAATATCGCCTACCGCTCCATTGCTGTCAATGGCATAGCCATATTTTGCGTTTAATAGGGAAGGATTCAAGGCTTTTGCTCCTACTAATCCGGATTCTTCGCCAACTGTGATAACAAATTGGATATCTCCATGCTTTATTGCATTTTCTTTCATGGTCCGGATCGCTTCCAGCATAGCAGCGAGTCCCGCCTTATCATCTGCACCCAAGATCGTCGTACCATCTGAAACAATATAACCATCTTGGATAGCTGGATTAATTCCATTGCCTGGAACAACTGTATCCATATGGGAAGTGAAATAAATTGGATCTGCTCCTTCTTTATTCCCTTTTAATGTACAAACAAGATTACCGGCACCGTGGCCTGTTTTTGCTTTACTTGCATCCTCCGTTACTTCTAGACCTAAATCTTTAAATTTGCGTTTTAATACTTCAGCTATATCCGCTTCATGTTCTGTCTCTGAATCAATCTTTACAAGTTCAAAAAACTCATTAACTAACCGTTCCTGATTTATTGTATTCATGGTTATAAACCCTCCAACGTATTTTTTACAATAAAGGTAAGCTTTCGTTTATCTCATACTTATTATCTTTTTACTTCAATGAAATCATGCATTAATTCCAACGTTTAGCTAATCCGATGTCTTTCTCTTTATTTATTATTCATTGTTTTTTAATACTTGTTCCATATCTAAATTAACGATAAAATACAACTAGGATGCGCCAAATAAAGGAGGGGTTTATATGGTTGCAAAACAAGGTAGCGAACAAACAAAAAGAAAACCATCCAAGCGTGAACGCAGATCAAAAATAATAATCTATATCATGATTCTTGCGATGCTTCTGTCATCGCTTACCGCTGGCCTTGCAATGTTTATATAAAAGAGTCGACTGGGATTCCTGTATCAGGTTCCAGTCTTTTTTATTCTCCACTGCTTTTTCTTTTAATATCACTCTTTTTATATTTTCTTTTCAAATTTAGATAGTCTTCAATGTCATGTAGTAAGCGGAATAAATTCGCTCTTGTTTCAAATTCCTCCTGAGTTTGTGGAAGATCTTCCTGATCAAATTCTCTCCGCAATGCTTCCAAATCATCCAGGAATAAACCTGCTGTATTCTCCGGATGCACAGATTCTGATAAATTCTCAAAAAAGTTGGCGATTTTTTCAGAGATGGAGTCTTTGTTCGGTAATTTCGTCACAAGTGGGAGCATCCGCTGTAATAGTTCAAACTGCCGCATGCGCATTTCAAAATAATCATGGTAAATATGATTGCCTCGCAATAGATGGTTTTCCTTGTCACGCTCTACTAAATCTTCGGCTTCTTGTAAAATTTCTTCTGTTTCTGCTATTTCTTTACCGTCCCATACCACATTTTTATTTCTTATGTATAGGGCAATTTCATATAATATAATTTTAAAATTGGCTTCCAGTTTGTTTTGTTTTTTCTTTAAATCTACATCCAGGCTGGGCATATATACATTTAAAAGAAGAGCGATACCTATCCCAATAATGATGATGAAAAGCTGTTCGATAATAAATGTCGATGACATACTGGAAAAACTATATAAATTCAACGTGATGACCGAACTGGTTCCTATTCCGGGTGTGATTTTCAGATAAACCGTTGTCGGAATAAACGCCGTTAACATTAAAGCTAAAGCAATGGCGTTGTAACCAATGGTTTCAAAGAAAATAAATGAAAATAAAATGGACAAAATACAAGCAAAAAAACGATGCCAAGCAGTTAAGAATGATTTTTTCCTTGAAGGTTGGATACATAATATGGTTAATATGCCTGCGGATACAAAGTTTGTCAGGCCTAAGAATTGAGCAATCGAAATTGCAATAGGGACACCTATTGCAGTCTTAATGGTTCGATAGCCAATTTTCACGGTAAAAACTCCCTTATTTTTTAGAACATAATCATATTAGTTGTAATAAAATGAGACTGACCCACTAAAAATAGAGACAGTCTCTTGAACACTAGATTCTCCAGCCTTGTATAGAAAAACGACGGAGTCTTTCTCCAAATAAAGGCGAAAGCCCCACTCGCGTATTCATACGGGCTAATTGCTAGACCTCTGCACAATGTTCATCAAAGATAGTTTGAAGTTTGCCAACAACATCAACAGCGCTAAATCCTTCTATATCATGACGCTCTAACATTGTAACAATTTTACCATCTTTTAAAAATGCAAATGAAGGTGAAGATGGCGGATATCCTTCGAAATATTCACGAGCCTTTTCTGTTGCTTCACGATCTTGCCCAGCAAATACGGTGACTAGATTATCCGGACGCTTATCATAATGAACAGAATTCGCTGCAGCCGGACGAGCAACTCCACCAGCGCAACCACAAGTTGAATTGACCATTACTAACGTTGTGCCTTCCTTCGTTAGGGCATTATCAACATCTTCTGCAGTTGTAAGCTCTTGATAACCAGCTTCTCTTACATCTTTGCGAGCAACATCTACCACGTCGTTCATGAATAGGTTAAAATCCATATGAACTTACATCCCTTTTAAATTTAAGTATAATGTAGCATACTATAACTTTATCAACTTTATCCGATTATTTCAATTCTAAATGCTTATGTCATGATGAGTTCAATAGACATTCATCGTATCTTTATTCATTTTTTCCAAAAGTTCTTTCACACGTGCAAGGAAATTTCCGCTAACAAGCCCATCCAAAATACGGTGATCCAATGAGAGAGAGAGATTGACCATATCTCTTGCTGCAAACATGTCATTGATAATGACAGGGCGTTTGACAATAGATTCCACTTGTAGAATAGCTGCTTGTGGATGGTTAATGAGTCCCATGGAATGAATCGAGCCAAAAGATCCTGTGTTGTTAACCGTAAACGTACCGCCTTGCATATCATCAGCTGTTAACGTATTCGACCGTGCTTTTATAGCAAGATCATTAATATCTTTTGCGATACCTTTAATGCTTTTTTCATCTGCATGCTTAATGACTGGTACGAAAAGTTCTTGATCTTTCGCAACAGCGATAGAGATGTTAATGTCTTTCCGCTGGATGATTTTATCCTCCGCCCACATGCTATTAAGCTGTGGAAAATCTTTTAATGCCTGAGCTACTGCTTTTACAAAAAAAGCAAAAAAAGTTAGATTGAATCCTTCTTTTTGTTTAAATTCCTGCTTTATCTGGTTTCTATAATTGACAAGATCGCTTACATCAACTTCTACAGTCATCCAGGCATGTGGAATCTCCTGCGTAGAGCGAACCATATTCTGCGCGATTGCCTTACGAACCCCTGTAACCGGAATTTCAATGTCACCGGTTTGTACTGTTTGTGTGTGTGTAGAAGGTTCCTTTACCGGATGCGTTGTTTCCTTCTCAAATTGTTTAGCATCAGATGGGCTCGGTTCTTCCGTCTGCCCGGAGGCAATTCTTTTTTCAATGTCTTTTCTGGTAATCCTACCGCCACGGCCAGTTCCATTGATCGATTCCAAATCGATATCATTTTCCTGTGCCATTCTAAGAACCGCTGGAGAATAACGTTTTTTCATGGACCGATCTTCTAACGGTGTTTCTATCTTTTCTGTATTGTTCTTTTCTTTAGAATCTGTGTCTGTTGGAGATGCAGTGACTTCCTCTTCTATATCGATATAGCACATTAATTCTCCTACAGCAATGGTGTCTCCTTCTTGTGCTACAAGCTCTTTGATAACACCGGTAAATGATGATGGTACTTCGGCATTTACTTTGTCTGTCAGTACTTCGGCAATGGGGTCATATTTATTCACGTTATCCCCGTCACTGACTAACCAGGAGCTAATGGTTCCTTCTGTTACACTCTCACCTAATTGAGGCATATTTATTTTTTCTACTGCCATACTACCCCTCCTTTTAATTAAAATTCTGCCAGGTTCCGCATTGCTTGTTCTATCTTTTCCGGATTGATCATAAAATACTTTTCCATGGTCGGTGCAAATGGCATGGAAGGTGCGTCCGGGGCAGCCAAACGCTGCACAGGGGCATCTAAATCGAACAGACAGTTCTCAGCAATGATAGCTGCTACCTCTCCGATAATACTGCCTTCTTTATTATCTTCTGTGATTAATAACACTTTTCCTGTCTTTTTCGCAGCCTTCACAATTGCTTCTTTATCCAATGGGTATACCGTTCTTAAATCAAGAATATGTGCATCAATCCCTTCTTCAGCTAACTTTTCGGAAGCCTGAAGGGTAAAATGTACACTTAAACCATAAGTAATAATTGTAATATCCGATCCCTCGCGTTTTATATCCGCTTTTCCAATCTCAAGAGCGTAATCTTCGTCCGGCACTTCGCCTTTAAGTAGACGATAAGCACGCTTATGTTCAAAGAATAACACCGGATCATTATCACGAATGGAGGCCTTCAATAACCCTTTTACATCATAAGGTGTTGATGGCATAACGATTTTTAAGCCTGGCTGGTTGGCAAATACCGACTCAACAGACTGAGAGTGATATAATGCTCCATGTACGCCACCACCATATGGAGCGCGAATGGTTATCGGAGCGTTCCAGTCATTATTAGAGCGATAGCGGATTTTAGCCGCTTCTGAAATAATTTGATTTACAGCAGGCATGATGAAATCTGCAAATTGCATTTCAGCTATAGGACGCAATCCATACATAGCTGCCCCGATACCTATTCCGGCAATCGCTGATTCGGCAAGTGGCGTATCCAATACACGAGTCCCGCCAAACTCATCATATAAACCATCTGTTGCACGAAAAACTCCGCCTTTTTTCCCAACGTCTTCCCCTAGGATAAATACTTTTTCATCTCGTTGCATTTCTTCTTTTAAAGCAGACGTTATTGCTTCAATATATGACATTACTGGCATCGTATATTTCCCTCCCTACTGTTCGTATACATAGTCTAAAGCAGTTTCAGATGCCGCATATGGCGCGTTTTCAGCGTAGTCTGTAGCTTCATTAACCAACGTGCTAATCTCTTCGTTTATTTCTTTCTCTATTTCATCCGTTAGAATACTCAACCCTTTTAAATAAGCTGCAAATGTGATAATCGAATCATTTTTCTTCGCTTCTTCTATTTCTTCTTTATCGCGATAGGAGCTGTCATTATCATCACTTGAATGTGCAGTAAAGCGATAGGTGATTGCTTCTATTAATGTTGGCCCTTCCTGATTGATGGCCCGATCTCTTGCTGCTTTAACGACTTCATATACTGCCAGAGGATCATTTCCATCTACGGTATATCCCGGCATGCCATATGCCACGGCCCGATCAGATACTTTCTCCGTTGCTAGTTGTTTTTCAACCGGTACAGAAATGGCATATTTATTATTTTCTACCATCGTAATAACAGGTAATTTATGTACCCCGGCAAAATTTAAACCTTCATGAAAATCTCCCTGGTTCGACGAGCCTTCACCCAACGTTGTAAACGAAACAATATCTTTTTTCTCCATTTTAGCGGCTAATGCCACGCCAACTGCATGGGGAAGCTGTGTCGTAACAGGGGAGGATCCAGTCAAAATTCTGTTTTCTTTTTGGCCAAAATGTCCGGGCATCTGCCTACCGCCAGAGTTAGGATCCGCTGCTTTGGCAAAACCGGATAACATAAGATCTTTGGTAGTCATTCCAAATGCAAGAACAATGCCAAGATCGCGATAATATGGGGCAACATAATCATTTTCACGGTCTAAGGCAAAAGATGCTCCTACTTGAGCTGCCTCTTGTCCTTGGCAGGAAATAACAAATGGTATCTTACCTGCGCGATTTAACAGCCACATTCTTTCATCAATTTTCCTTGCTAATAGCATTGTTTTAAACATATCTAATACTTGGTTATCTGTTAAACCTAATGCTTCATGACGATTTGTAGTCATTTAAGGTACCTCCTTGTTCGTTTATCCATGGATTTGTATCCCTTCAACAGCGAGTGCCCCTTCTTCCATTACTTCTGAAAGTGTTGGATGTGGATGGATGCTTTGTGCAATTTCCCAAGGTGTTGCGTCCAGTACTTTTGCAAGCCCTGCTTCGGAAATCATGTCCGTAACATGAGGACCAACCATATGGATACCTAATATGTCCTCTGTATTTTTATCAACAACTATTTTTACAAAACCATCTGATTCTCCATGTACAAGCGCTTTTCCAATTGCGTTGAACGGGAATTTTCCGATTTTGATTTCATATCCTTGTGTTTTGGCTTGTTCCTCTGTTAGTCCAACACGAGCAGCCTCTGGATTTGAATAGATACAAGATGGAATAGTCGTATATTCAATTGGTAACGGATCCTGGCTTGCCATATGTTCTACAGCCACTTTTCCCTCATGTGATGCCACATGTGCTAATTGCATTCCTCCAATCACATCACCTATGGCATAGATGTGCGATTGTTTTGTTTGGAAATACTTATTCGTTTGAATAAATCCTTTTTCAACATTGATATCCGTGTTTTCCAGGCCAATATTCGTTGTATTTGCCTTGCGACCAACAGATACCAGTATCTTATCTGCTTTAAAGGTTTTATGTTCTCCTTTTATTTCAGCATCTATAGTCACGTTTTCATCCTTTGATAGTGTATCAGTTAGAACATTGGCACCTTTAACAAAGGTTACCCCTTTCTGTTTCAAACACTTCTCAACTTCTTTAGCTACTGTCTCATCTTCTGTTGGAAGGATCTGATCTAAGTACTCTACAACAGTAACATTCACACCGAAGTCTCTAAGCATAGATGCCCATTCAATTCCTATTACACCACCACCTACAATTATAATAGATTTAGGTAATTCTTCCATATTTAATGCTCCATCAGAACTCATAACAAACGATTCATCAATATCAAGTCCAGGGAGTGATTTAGGAGTTGATCCGGTTGCAATCAATACATTGTTAGGAACAATCATGGTATTTTCCTCTCCGTTTTCATATTCAATAGAAATCGTACCAGGTATCGGAGAGAAGATACTTGGTCCTAAAATTCGGCCAAATCCTTCATATACATCAATTTTACCTTTTTTCATTAACCCTTGAACGCCTTGATGTAATTTTTTAACAACGTCATTTTTTCTTTCTTGCACCTTTACGAAATTTAATGTGGTATCTTTTGTTTCTATACCGAAATCGGCTGCCTCCATCGTTTGCCTGTAAACTTGGGCACTACGTAATAATGCTTTGGAAGGGATGCAACCTCGGTGAAGGCAAGTTCCGCCAAGTTCTCCTTTTTCCACGATAGCTACCTGCATACCCAGTTGAGATGCTCTTATTGCAGCAACATATCCTCCAGTTCCTCCGCCAATTACAACCAAATCATACTCTTTTGTCATATGTTTCCCTCCTCATGCATTTAGACTCGGATACACTTTAGGGCTTTCTTCTTCTTTTAGTACCCTTAACACACCTTCGTTTAATGCCTGCAATTCATTTTCTCCCGGGTAAATCATGGTGTCAGCTATCCATTTAACGCGCTTGGTTATCATATCAACAAATTTCTTACCGTAAGCAAGGCCCCCAGTTAAAACAATTGCATCTACATTTCCATACAATACAGTACTCATGGAACCAATTTCTTTGGCTATTTGATAAGCCATGGCTTCATAGATGAGCTCTGCATCCTTATCTCCATTTTCTATTCTTTTTTCTATTTCAACCGCGTCATTGGTTTGTAAATAGGCCATTAAGCCACCTTGACCGACGATTTTATTCATTACTTCATCCCGGTAATACTGCCCGGAAAAGCATAAGGAAACTAAATCGCCAGCAGGAACAGTTCCCGCGCGTTCAGGAGAAAACGGTCCTTCTCCATGCAGTCCATTATTAACATCGATAACTTTTCCGTTCTGGTGAGCACCTATGGTTATCCCACCACCCATATGGGTGATGATCATATTGATGCTATTATAATTTTCATTTAAATCCATTGCAGCTTTTCTAGCAACCGCTTTTTGATTTAACGCATGAAATATGCTTTTCCTCGGGATATCCGGCACTCCTGAAAATCTGGCTATCTCTTCTAATTCATCTACAACAACGGGATCAACGATATATGCAGGTATATTTAATCCTGACGCTATTTCATAAGCAAGGATTCCCCCAAATTAGAAGCATGCTCTCCGTTCAGGCCACGTTGTAAATCCTTTAGCATGTATTCGTTCACTTCATAAGTACCACCTTCAATAGGCCTTAACAACCCGCCCCTGCCACAAACAGCATTTAATTTTGATATATTGATTCCTTCATGATCCAAGGTTTCCAGGATTACCTTTTTACGAAAATCATATTGATCTATAATTCGCTGGAAGTTGTGTACATCATCCAAATGATGACGGATCGTTTTTTCAACGATACATTTTTCACCATCAAAAACGCCAATTTTCGTTGATGTTGATCCTGGATTTATGACCAGAACGCGGTATATTGATTGCAAAATCTGACCTCCATTTTCAAAATTGCAAGCTTTATCTTCTGCTTAATATGTGATGTTCATTTAATAGAAATTGATTTCTTGAATTTTTAATGATTTAATTCTTTCTTCTGCCATCCTATCTGCTGCAGCATATGTAGGAATATTATCACGTCTGGAAATTTCAAATACCTTTGCTAAATTATCATAAATCGTTTCTACTTTTTTCATAGCCCTATCCTGATTATATCCATTTAATTCATCCGCCACATTTATCACCCCACCGGAATTGATCACATAATCCGGTGCGAAAACTATTCCTTTTTCATGAATAATATCACCATGTTCGGAGTTTTTTAATTGATTATTTGCAGATCCTGCAATAACTTTAGCTTTTAATCTTGGTATTGTTTCATCATTAATAACTCCGCCAAGTGCACATGGAGCATAAATATCACAATCAACATCATAAATAGCTTCTGGGTCAACAGACTCTGCTTCAAACGCCTCAACAGCACGACTTACAGCTTCTTTATTAATATCTGCTACGATTAATTTTGCTTCTTCTTTATGCAAGTATTCACATAATGCGTAGGCTACATTTCCAACACCCTGAACAGCAATTGTTTTCCCTTTTAAGGACTCGTCGCCATAAGCTTCGTTTGCTGCAGCTTTTATCCCTTTATATACCCCGTAAGCAGTTACTGGGGAAGGATTTCCTGAACTTCCAGAATACCTTGAAATTCCTGTCACATAATCTGTTTCCATATGAATGATATCCATATCCTGTTCTGTTGTCCCTACATCTTCTGCTGTAATATAGCGTCCATTTAATCCCTGAATATACCGTCCAAATGCACGGAATAGTTCGGGACTTTTATCCATTTTCGGATTCCCCATAATTACTGTTTTTCCACCACCAAGGTTTAGCCCGGCTGCAGCATTTTTATATGTCATCCCTTTTGCTAATCTTAAGGCATCCTCAATCGCTTCAGCTTCCGAATTATATGTCCACATTCTTGTACCGCCAAGTGCCGGTCCAAGCGTTGTATCATGGATGGCGATAACTGCTTTTAACCCGGAATTTTTATCTTGACAAAAAACCAATTGCTCATAATCATACTTTTCCATAGAATTAAATATTTCCATGTATAATCCTCCTAAAATGTTTTAGATGATACTAGTGCGAATATCAACGAATGTATTTTATTTTCAGCTGAATCAGCACGGGATGTTAAAATTATCGGAGCCTTGGCACCACTAATTATGCTTGCAACCGCAGCACTTGCAAAGTATATAAACGACTTGTATAACGCGTTTCCTACTTCTATGGATGGCACCATTAAGATATCAGCTGATCCACTAACATCTGAATGAATACCTTTGTGACGTGCGGCTTCTAGGGATATCGCATTATCAAAAGCTAATGGACCATCAATAAGACAGTCCTTTATCTGTCCTCTATTATTCATTTGCGTTAAAGCTGCTGCATCTATAGTCGATGGCATCGCCTGGTTAATCACTTCGACTGGCGTAATTACAGCAACTTTAGGTTGCTTGATTCCAATTCCGTGCGCGACATGGACTGCATTATTAATGATCTCGGCCTTTTCTTGAAGGCTTGGGGCAATATTCATCGCCGCATCTGTTAGAAATAACAGACGATCTTGGTTCGGTATTTCAAAAAGTGCCACATGGGATAATACTTTACCTGTGCGTAGCCCATGTTCTTTATCTAGTACTGCCTTTAATATTTGATTTGTAGAAAGGTTTCCTTTCATCAAAATCTGCGCTTCATTATGATGAACAGCTAAAACGGCCGCATGAGCAATAGCTTCATCCGTACGTTCATGTCGAACAATAATTTCGCTTGTTGATAAATCTAAATGGATATGCTGGGCAATGGCAGTTATTTGGGCTTCATCTCCAAACAGCAGGAAAAAGCATAACTCCTCCTTTAAAGCAGCCTTTACTGCTAAAAGCACTTCTTTATCTGCAGCATTTGCCACTGCAACCATTTGTTTTGTTTCTTGTTGAACATCGATTTTCAAGGATGCTAATGATTTTTTCATACTTCCCTCCTTACCCACCCTCTATAACTCTTATAGCAAAAGGCATGCCAACTTTTTGTATTTGTAAGCGCTTCATTTATCACATTCCGCACCATTGCAATTATTTGCAGACATGAAAGTTATTGCATGCTTGTTTTTTCAAGTTTGTATTTATCCAACTTATAATAAAGGTTTCTTATGGAGATATTTAAATCCTTGGCTGTTTTTGTCTTATTAAACTCATTTCGTTTGTATGCTTCAAGAATAAATTCTTTTTCATAGTTTTCAACAGCGTTTTGCAATGTTCGATCCTTTTTGACCGATAAACCGCTATGTACCGAGTTAGCTGATGAAATCTCTAACTTCGGTATATGTTCCGGTTTAATGATCTCTGCATTCATATCCATGTAAATGATGGCTCGCCCAATCGCATTTTCCAGTTCACGGATATTGCCCGGCCACTGATATTTCTGTAAGTTAACAAGCGCCTCCCCGTCTATTGCACGGACGTTTCTTCCATAATCCGCATTAATTCGTTGTATAATATGATCAACTAATTCCGGTAAATCGGTTTCTCTTTCACGTAAAGATGGAATAAAAATAGGGAGCCTATTTAATCGGTAATATAAATCCTCACGAAAAAAACGATTCATAATTGCCTTTTCCAAATTAACATTTGTAGCAGCAATGATTCGCACATCCAAGGCTATTGGATCCGTTCCACCTACCCGAACAATTTCATTTTCTTGTAATACACGAAGCAATTTTGCTTGCATATTTAAGGATAGCTCCCCAATTTCATCTAGAAAAATACTTCCCGAATTCGCCTCTTCAAACAGCCCTCTTTTGCCACCATGTTTTGCACCTGAGAAGGCTCCTTCTTCATATCCGAAAAGTTCACTTTCCAATATGGATTCCGCGATTGCAGCACAATTAACCCTGATAAACTTATTATGTTTTCGGTCGCTCTCATTATGGATGGCATGTGCGAAAAGTTCTTTTCCCGTTCCTGATTCACCTCGAAGTAAAACAGTTGCGGGAGTTCTGGCTCCTACCTTAGCTTGTTCCAATGCCAGTCTCATTTCAGGAGAGGTCCCGATAATATCGTCAAACGTGTATTTTGCCTCTAAATTTCGAATGATCTGCCTAGCCCGTTTTAATTCCGATGTTAATGCTTGTATTTCAGAAATATCATGTAGGACGCCGACACTTCCTTTTAATTTCCCATCAACGATTACCGGCGCTACGTTCACAAGTACTTCCTTTTTCCTTGGTCCTACCTTCATTCGTACACGGCGAACAGCACGCCTGGTTTGCAGTACCTTCATATGCATGCTTTCACCTTCGGATATATCCGCACTCGCCGGTTGTCCAACAACATCGTCTTCCTTCATTCCCGTGATTTGAGTATAGGCCGGATTAATAATAAGTCCTTTTCCATTCTCATCAACGACACTTATTGCCTCATCAGATGATTGAATAATGGCTTCCAACATTGTTTTTATTTCTTTTAAATCTGTGTTTTCTTCTGCTAAGTTCATAACCTCGGTTATATCCTTAAATACAGCAAAAGCTCCGATTAAATGATTATCGGCATTGATGATTGGGATACGGGTTGTAATGACTTTCTTATTATTCTTTAGAAAAAGTTTCTGATTCACTTCTTTTCGTTGACTCATCAGAACTTGCGGCAATCTTGAGTTCGGGATAACATTTTTTATATACTGTCCTTCACACTTTTCCTTAGAATATCCGATAATTCGTTCAGCGCTCTTATTCACAAATTGAACCATTCCCTGATCATTAATAACAATCATTCCATCACGGATATTATTTAGAATTAGTTTCTGGTTGTTCATTTGTAGTTTTATTCGTTCCAATAAGCTTTCCTTTTCATCAAAAAGCTCAGAAATTATGTATGCTACGGTTCCGGGAATAATAATGGTATTACGATTTCTTAATTTCATCATATCTGCTAAAACAGACTCATCACCTGTTGCTTCAATGATAATATCAATTCGTTCATCGATCCAGCTTTTCCAATCATTATCAATTGGAATACGGTATTCTTTCGCCAGCTCAAGTCCCTTGGCATCATTATTATGGTCGATAACACCTACGATTTTCATTCGCTTTGCAGCGTTTAAGATCTTTAAAAGTGACGTTCCGCCTTTGCCTGCCCCAACAATAAGCACACGTTTCATGTTATACCACCCTGCATTTTTTTGCATACATTTATCATACGATATCTTGCAAGATTTAGCAAATTGCATTTCATTTCTAAACGGAATTTTTTTTGATATACTATGTTTAGTTTGTACATATAGAGGGGAAATGAAATGATTCGAATCATCGCTGTATCCTTATTATTCATTCCTGGAATTCTTGCGGCATATGGAATAAAGCTTATGCGTGATGCATTATTCCATGAATTTAATCCGATATTCTTTCACGCAGGAATTCAATTTTTTATAGGCATCGTATTGTTAGTGGGGGGAATCTGGTTTATAGGTGGCTTTCTTGTGCATCGTGATAAGAAAAAAAACCTTATTCAAAAAAAACATAAACGTACAGACTAAAGATGGAGACTTATTCCATCTTTTACCTTTATTTTGTCTAAACAGACCTGGAAATGTATGTTATCATATAAAAATCACTACTACGGGAGGAATTTTTAGAGATGAAAGTAGCTAAATTTGGGGGAAGTTCCGTTGCAAGTGCAACACAGATCGAAAAAGTAGGAAACATCATTAAAACAGATTCAAATCGGAAATTCATTGTCGTATCTGCTCCAGGGAAAAGAAATAAAAAAGATTTCAAAATAACCGACATGTTAATCCAGATTGGAAATGCTTTTAAAAATGATGAACCTTACACAGAATATATGAATATCATCGTTGATCGCTTTAGCGAAATTATTGAAGAACTACAACTGCCACCATCTATCGTAACGGATATTGAACAATCTATACATGCCGTATTAAAAAATGACGATGAAGAAGCAATAAAACTCGATGCACTGAAAGCGATTGGTGAAGATAGCTCAGCTAAAATTTTAAGTGCATACTTGAATGAAATCGGTCTCCAGGCAAGCTATATAAATCCTCAGGAGGCTGGAATTATCGTCAGTAACGAACCGGGAAATGCACATATACTATCAGAGAGCTTTTCAGATATCTACGCTTTACGAAAAAAAGACGGAATATTGGTTATACCCGGTTTCTTTGGATATTCCAAGAGTGGAAAGTTGATGACTTTTTCACGAGGCGGTTCAGACATAACAGGGTCGATTATTGCCGCTGGGGTAAAAGCAGAATTATATGAGAATTTCACCGATGTAGATTCAGTCTATAAAGTTAACCCAAATTTTGTCAGTAATCCTAAAAAAATAACAACATTAACCTATAAGGAAATGCGCGAATTATCCTATGCCGGATTTTCCGTATTCCATGATGAGGCACTTATCCCTGCTTTTAGGGCGCAGATCCCTGTCTGCATCAAGAATACCAATAAACCGGACCTTCCCGGCACCCATATCATTGCGGAAAAAAGAAGCGATGAAAAATGTGTAGTCGGAATTGCGAGCGATACCGGTTTTAGCAGTTTATATGTAAGTAAATATTTAATGAACCAAGAAGTGGGATTCGGACGTAAGCTGCTACAAATCATTGAAGAGGAAGGAGTTTCCTTTGAACATGCCCCATCCGGGATTGATGATTTATCAGTAATTATTCGTCAGAGTAAATTAACATCTGAAAAGGAAAATAACATTATAAGCCGAATTAAAAATGAACTCAATCCAGATATGGTAGCCATTCAAAAAGATTTAGCCGTAATTATGGTTGTCGGTGAGGGGTTAATGAATACGATAGGCATTGCAGGAAAAGCAACAGCAGCATTCGCTGAAGCAAATGTCAATATTGTCATGATTAACCAAGGTTCCTCGGAAGTGTCCTTAATGTTCGGAATAGAAAAAGAAGGTTTGGACCGTGCACTTCAATCATTATATATCGCCTTTTTTGAATGAAAAATTAAAAAAGGCTGGGACAAAAGTGTTTTTAACAAATAAATTCTGACCATACATCGCTTCTAAAAATATACTTCGCGCACCTTAGGGCGGCTGGTGAGCCCCCTTGTGCTCGTCGTGTTACAAGTGACTTCTCAGGGGCAGCACTCCTCGCAAAAAAGATTGCTATCTGCGTCTTTAGGTGTCTCACCCATGCCTTTTCTCCCGCTGGAGTCTCCGCATATTTCCTACGCTAAGTTTGATAATGTATCGTCTTTTTAATGAAACACGTTGTTTTGTCCCAACCTCTTTTTGTCCTTATTTAACTCGCTTTATGTTCCAGTCTCAACCTATCAGCGACCATTGCAATAAATTCGGAATTGGTCGGTTTTGCCTTTGAGATACTGACAGTATAGCCAAATAACGCTGAAATGGATTCGATATTTCCTCTGCTCCATGCTACCTCTATCGCATGGCGAATAGCTCTTTCCACACGAGATGCCGTCGTATTAAATTTCTTGGCAATGTCTGGATAAAGCACCTTCGTAATAGATCCTAAAAGTTCAATATCGTTATATACCATTGTAATTGCTTCACGTAAATACATATAACCTTTAATGTGTGCTGGTACGCCAATTTCATGAATAATATTCGTTATATTCGCTTCTAAATCTTGTTTCTTCCGCTCTTTTTTAGATGCTTTATTTGATGAGTCAGGGATAAACACACTGCTTCCATTTACCTGACGTATTTGTTCAGCTAAATTATCCATATCAAATGGTTTCAATATAAAATAGGAAGCCCCTAAATCGACAGCCTTTTTCATGACTTCTTCTTGACCAAAAGCTGTCAGCATAATTACACTAGGTTTATTTCTTCCCTCCATTTCTCTTATCTGATTTAGTACCGCCAATCCATCAATATGAGGCATAATAATATCTAAAACCAATACATCCGGTTCCATATCCTCCAGCATATTTAAACAATCTCTGCCATTATGGGCGGTACCAATAACGTCAATATCTGCCTGTTCCCCAAAATATTCCTCCATTAACTGCACCAATTCTTTGTTATCGTCCACTAAACCAACCGATATCTTATTCACCTTTAAAAGATCCTCCTTTATGTCATTTAAACTTAAGCTCTTTAGCCCTTCTTCTTTACTTATTCTACAAAAGTTTTAAATATCCTTCTTTTATTAGAAAAATATTGGTTTTTTTTAAGATTTCTTTGATTTACTCAATATTTCGCCTGCATGTGATATAAATCGATAATTTATGACAATATTTGTCGAAAATATTTTCTATAATTATATCATAAAATAAAAAATATTCAAAATACACAAATCAAATATAAATGGCTCGTTGTAACGAGCCATTTATATTAACCGGCTTTCTGTTCTTCTTCATTAGATACATTTATACCTGCTTCTTCCAACATCCATTCAATATGGACTCCATAACCGGAAGTAGGATCATTTACAAATACATGTGTGACTGCTCCAATAATTTTTCCATTTTGAATGATGGGACTTCCACTCATTCCCTGTACGATACCACCTGTTGCTTCAAGTAACTCTGGATCCGTTATTTCAATAACCATTCCTTTTGTAGCAGGAAACTTTTGTGGAACACTACTGACAACTTCTACATCAAATTCTTCCACTTCTTCATCCTCAACGACCGTGAGAATTTTTGCAGGTCCTTCTTCTACTTCATGGGATAATGCAACTGGCATAGGTTCATCATAACTACTTCCTTGGTTTAAGGAATCATTCAATTCCCCGAAAATACCAAATGGACTATTTTTGGTTATCGTTCCTACTTCATTTTTATCTGTGGAAAATCTGGCTTGCTTTTCTCCTGGTGTACCGTTGTTCCCTTTTTCGATGGAATTAACAGAAGACTCTACAATTGTTCCATCATGAATTTCGATTGGTCTTTTCGTATCCATGTCCGAAATAACATGACCTAGTGCACCATATTTATCTGACTCCGGTTCATGGAATGTCATTGTTCCAATACCGGCTGCAGAATCGCGAATATACAAGCCAATTTTATATTCATTATCCTCCTTTATCGGCTGCAACTTTGTTTCCATGGTTTCATCAGCTCTCTTAATCGTTACATCTAAACTTTCGCCATTTTCTCCTGCTTCTTTAACGATTGGTTTAACCTCTTCCATTTCTTTAATCGATTCCCCATTGATTTCCAATATAACATCACCAACTTTAATTTCCGCTTCTTCTCCTGGTGATAATTTTCCATTTTGCCCCTTTACCTGATGATGACCGACGACGAGTACTCCCTGTGTATGAAGGTTTACACCAATGGATTGTCCACCCGGGATAACTCTAATATCATCTAAAACAGATAAATCCACCTTTTTAATTGGAAATCCAGCAACATCATATACCAACTCGCTACTTCCCGGTTCTTCAGCATAAAATTCTGAGGAATCGATTGCCTGGATGTTATCATCAGATGCACTCACCTGTACATTACTTCCTAAACCTGGCACTTCTATCGGTGATTGGTTATTAAAGGTAACAATATCATTTGGGATGGAAAGATACTTTTGCATTGGGGTAAAAAAAGGAATTGCCAATAAAGCAATGAGGAGTAATACACCTACGCTAATTCGAATTATATTTGACTGTTTCAATTTCCATTTCACTCTCCTCGTTCCAAACCCATACCATAATGATTTATTTCTGTACTTCTAATTTGACCTAATAACACCTGTTTTAAACTGGTGAAACATAAGAAAGATGTGTAACATTTCCTTTTATAAATAAAAGAAAAGATGTATAACGTGCATATTGGAGAGGTAATGGTAAAAATACCTGTCGATTATTGTTAATCACGGTAAATTTTCTTCAAAAAAGTTTACAACTAAAAAAGCCAGATATAGTATAGTTTCTGACTTTTTAATCAATGTTATCCATATTTTTTATTTTTAAATGCTGATGCCATATGAAGTAATTCTTGTCCGTGCTCTTTTGCGGTTTCTGTTAATTTCGTTCCAGTCATCATTCTGCTTAATTCCTCAATCTTCTCTTCCACTGTTAATTCTGAAACAGTGGTTGCAGTACGATTCCCTATTTCCTGTTTTTCAATCAACTTATGTGTATCAGCCATAGCTGCTACTTGTGGTAAATGCGTGATACATAAGACTTGCGATTCACTGGATATTTGATATATTTTTTCTGCTATTGCTTGTGCTACACGTCCGCTGACTCCTGTGTCCACTTCATCAAATATAACACTTGTTACACCTTGATGTTTGGCAAATATTTTTTTAAGGACAAGCATAATTCGTGAAAGTTCACCTCCGGAGGCGACTTTATTTAGCGGTTTTAAAGGCTCTCCTGTATTTGTAGAGATCAAAAATCGAACGTGATCGAACCCGTTTTTATGCAGATCTATGGACGTATAGTCATTATTCTGTACCAATCGCTCATGCTGTTTATGATCAAAGGAAATAGAAAAAGATGCTTTTTCTAAATATAAGCCCTTTAATTCCTGATGAACATCCTTCATTAATGAATCAGCGGCTTTTCTTCGAATATTATGCAGTTGACAAGCTTCCAGATATGCATCCTTAGCAGTTTCATTCATTTGTTCTGCGAGTTTTGTTAAATGAGAATCCTTATTTGTTATTTCTTCGATTTCCTCTTCAATTTTTGCCATGTATGCCAGTATATCGTTAACCGTTGATCCATACTTTTTCTTTAATCGATTTATTTCACTCAGACGTGATTCGATTTCATTTAAGCGTTCCGGGCTATACTGCAGACTTTCAATATGATTACGTAGATCATATGTTAATTCCTCAAGGGTAAAGTAACTATTGGATACTTCCTCTGATGTTTTTGCGATGAAGTGATCATATTGACTGTTATCCTGTAATGCCTGTTGAGCCACACTTAACCATTCCAACCCTTTTTCTTCACCATATAAGGCATTATACGCATCCGAAAGGGCGGTATGTATCTTTTCAAAATTAGCCAATGAAAGTCTTTCTTCCTCAAGAGCTTCATCTTCATTCGGAACCAGATTTGCTTGTTCAAGTTCCTTCATTTGGAACTCTAATAAGTCCAAACGATGCGCCGTTTCTTGCTCATTGTCATTCAATTTTTCATATCTATTTTTCAGCGTAGCAAGCTTGTTGAATAAATGGGTATACTCCTCTTTTGCTGCTGCTATTGGAACAGGATCATAAGCATCAAGTAATTCAATATGCGTTTCGGGATTCATTAGAGACTGCGTTTCATGCTGACTATGAATATCAATTAATTTCTTGCCAAATTCCCTGAGAATAGCTAAGGTCACCAATTTATTATTAACTCTGCATATACTTTTTCCATTTGCTGTTATTGTTCGTTGTAGGACAACCTGTTCATCCGTAATTTCTATGCCATACTCCTTGTTCAGCTCATAGATCGGATGATTTTTATGATCAATGGTAAACAATCCTTCTATTTCTGCTTTTTTTGCATCATGCCGTACATACTCTACAGAACCACGTCCACCTGCCAATAATTGGACAGCATCAATGATAATGGATTTACCTGCACCGGTTTCTCCCGATAAAACAGTAAGGCCATCATTAAATGTAATAGATACTTCATCAATAATCGCGAAATCACGAATGGATAATTCTGTTAACATATTTGTTCACTCCATTATAGAAAAACTCACAACATATTTAAAAAACGCTCCTTAATTATTTCCGTATCCGCTTCCGTCCTGCAAATAATTAAACAAGTATCATCCCCACATATCGTACCCATAATTTCTTCCCAATCTAAATTATCGATTAAAGCACCTACCGCATGTGCATTTCCCGGAAGTGTGTTTAAAATAATAAAATGACTAGCGTGGTCTATTTTTACAAATACATCCATGATTAAACGTTTTAGTTTATCCAAGGGGTTAAATCGTTGGTCTGCAGGCAGGCTGTATTTATATTTTCCATTTGTTGATGGAACTTTCACAAGGTGTAGGTCTTTTATATCCCGGGACACGGTTGCCTGGGTAACATTGTACCCTAGATTTTTTAATCGATCGACAAGCTCATCTTGTGTGTCTATTTCGTTGTTTGTAATTAAATCACGTATCTTGATATGACGCTGTATTTTACTCATTTGCAGCCCTCCGCCTTAGAGAATATAACGCTGTATTAAATGGATTTCAATGCATGATGTGCTTCACCAACTACTTCTTTCAGCTGTTCATCCGTAATCGTATATCCTGTTCCTATCTTTTTCCAACCAAACCATACCAAAAATTCAATATTACCATCACCGCCTGTGATCGGTGAATATGTGAGATCATACAGTTCAAATGATTCTTCATGGGCTATATCAATAACCTTTTTTAAAACGCTATGATGTACGGCCTTATCACGCACAATCCCCTTTTCACCAACCTGATCTCTGGGAGCTTCAAATTGCGGTTTAACAAGTGCTATAACATCACTATCTGGAGCTAATAATTGACGAAGTACTGGAAAAATTAATTTCAAGGAAATAAATGAGACGTCTATGGACGCAAAATTAGGTATACCATATTCAAGCATATCAGAGGTTACATAGCGAAAGTTTGTTCTTTCCATAACGATAACCCTATCATCATTTCTTAATTTCCAATCCAATTGGTTGTATCCAACATCAATTGCGTAACTTTGCAATACGCCATTTTGTAGTGCACAATCTGTAAAGCCGCCGGTTGAAGATCCGATATCTATCATGATTTTATCTTTAATGGAAACCGAAAAATAATGCAAGGCTGCTTCAAGTTTTAATCCGCCTCGTCCTACATATGGAATTTCCTTTCCCTTAATGGTTATAGGGGCCGTTACATCGACTTGCATTCCTGGCTTATCCAAACGAATTGGGCCGGTGAAAACGAGACCAGCCATAATAACTCGCTTGGCCTTCTCCATTGTTTCCATTATATTTCGATTTACTAGTAGTTCATCTAGACGTATTTTTTTCATATTCATGGTTTCCTTCACTAGCGTTCTTATGATGGATCTTTTTTATTTTCATCAGGAAGAACTCGTATTTTAAATTTAGATTCAAGAATTGCTACTATTTTCCCAGCGAATAGGATTATATTGGTAGATGAATGAATGGCAAGTGTTTTACCGATAGCTTTTCCTCCAACGGTAAGAGCTGCAACAAAGCTGGTCAATACAACGGATAACACAAGATGTAAAGTAGAGCCATCTCCATTACCGAATAAATTAGCAATTTGTAAAATAACAATTGCAGAAGCGTTACCACTCACAATTCCAGATATATCCCCAATGACATCATTACAAAAACTGGCAAACTTGTCTGCATTCCTCGTAATTGCCACAGCTTCCTTGGCCCCGTTTACTTTTTCGGCCGCCATCGCATGGAAGGGCGTTTCATTTGCTGCTGTGGCTGCTATTCCAAGTGTATCAAATAAAACTCCGATAAATACAATGATAAATACGATAAGTAAACCTATAAACCATATAACTCCACTTAGAATAGACGAAGATATTATTGAAAAAATAGCCGCTAACACAAAAGTGATAACGGCGATAGTCAAACTAAATCTAAGTGATTTCTTTATTTTTATATCCATAATCAGCCTCAAATGAAAAATTTATGTAAGGAAGGAATGGTCATTTAAAAGGTTAAAACTGCGGCTTAGGTCCAGTAGGTTTTCCCCGGTGCTTACCCCATGTTACCATCTAGGGCGGTTCCCCATTAAATGCACCTGAACTCCGTCACCGGAAGTTCGACTGGATTACCACTTAGTCCACACTATAATCCCTTTTAAACGTCTTCAAACAGTCTAGGAGATTTCCTCAACAGTCTTTAACCGAACCCTAGCCTCTTTTGCAGAGCTGCTTTCATAGAGATAAAAGTAACCATTCAGTGGCCAACCGAATGGTTACAGTAGGCTCTAATCCCCTCAGCACCACTCAAGGCAGGCTACGCTGCAAATTGAATATCCCTATTCCAATTAGGCAGGTTCATACCCCAGTCCATAATGGATCCTAGCTTAGTCACCACTACAGAGATGGGCCTCCACGGTAATCGGGTCAACGCCCACATGCCTTTGTGGATCGCCCGAAAACCTTAACTCCCAGCATCGACCCAAGGCTGGGCGCCTCAAGCCAACACAAGGAACTTCATCGATATGCCCTTTGGCGGATTTTTAGGCCCGCCTTCAGGAACGGAGGACTGACTAGAATACTGCACCATTCCTTGTATGTTTTTATTATAACATGATGTCGAAAAAAATTCTATACAAGAAGTTGTTCAATAATTTAATGGTCTCTTTGACTAAAATGATAGGTTAGCGCCATTAAATAGGAATCTTGTGCATTTGCCTTTCTTAGCGCCTCTTTTGCTATGGTTACATATTCGCTCTTTTTTTGAATCGCGCCTTCTAAACCGAGGATTTTTGGAAATGTACTTTTCTCGTTTTCTTCATCACCGCCAACGGGTCTTCCAACCTTCCCCGGATCACCAGTTACGTCCAAAATGTCATCCTGTACTTGAAAAATTAAGCCTAAATAATAGGCAAATTCTTGCAAATGACGCAATTGGTCTTCTGTCGCCTCTGCAAGAAAGGCACCTGCAAAAATCGCAAAGTTTACTAATTCCCCAGTTTTCAGTGCATGAACATTTTCAAGCTCTTCTAATGTGACTGCATTGTTTTCTGCTTTTATATCCAGTAGTTGTCCGCCTACCATTCCAGAAGGACCGCTGGAATGGGATAATCTTTTTATAAGTTCCACTTTCTGATTATCTCTTAAGAGAGGATCATTCGATATAATTTCAAAACTATATGTTAATAATGCATCACCAGCAAGAATAGCAGTTGCCTCATCAAATACTTTATGATTTGTCAGTTCACCTCGCCTATAATCGTCATTATCTATAGCTGGAAGATCATCATGAATAAGCGAATAGGTATGAATAAATTCTAAGGCTGCTGCCGATGAGTATACTTTCGAAGCAACATCCTTACTGTACGCCTCGTAACTAGCCAACGCCAAGATAGGTCGTAGTCTTTTTCCACTCCCTTCTACTGAATAAAGCATGGACTCTTTCAGCTGGGTGGGGATATCAAGTTTTTGAAGAAAAGTCCTTAACGAGTCCTGAAAAATCTTTTTGTTTGATTGTATATATTCAGTCAGGTTTGCATCCACCGTCATTCTTCCTCCTGCATTTCAAACTGCTCAAGTTCTCCTTGCTCATTCATAATTTGAGTCATCTTAACTTGAACATTTTTTAGTTTATCATTACATAGCTTTGTAAGATTCATCCCCTCCTGATAATAATTAATCGCTTTTTCCAAGGGACGTCACCTTCTTCTAACTTTGCTATTATTTCTTCCAATTGCTTCATTGCTTCTTCAAAAGATACCTCTTCTTCTTTTGTCATTATTCTCCCCCCTCTATATCTAAAACTTTCGCGTCCAGTTTTCCATCACTTATATTTACTGTAATGATATCTTGCGTATCTACGTGTTTAACGGATTTAATTATATTTCCGTCAGAAGTATAAGGCAAAGCAAAACCGCGTTTCATTATCTCCAAGGGTTTAATAAGGTCAATTTTTCGATTGTATTAGATAATTGCATTTTATTTCGATCCACAATTTGTGATATATGGTGGTTTTGCTGCCTTATTAACTGACGTAAATGATTTTGGGATTGTTTGATCTGCTTTTCTGGATGCTGCGCTACAAAACGTGTTACAAGATTCTTATATGCTTTATCACTCTTATCCTTATGATTTACTGCTGCTCGCTCGAGGCTTTCTACATGTTTATCAAGTTCTTGCTCTTTTTGCGTTAGCAGTTGCTCCGGATAGCGAAATGCATAAGACTTCCTCATTCGCTGCAAATGGTTTTTACATTGTGTAATAGTTGCATTCATTTCTTTGGTTAACGATTGTTCATTTGCATTTATTCTGTCTTTCAATTCGATTTGGGATGGTACTGCAAGTTCTGCTGCACCGGTTGGCGTCGGTGCGCGTAGATCAGCAACATAGTCACTGATGGTAACGTCCGTTTCATGTCCAACGGCAGAGATTATCGGAATGGTAGACTGAAATATAGCCTCCGCAACTAATGCTTCATTAAAACTCCATAATTCCTCGATGGAACCTCCACCGCGGCCAATAATTAATACATCAAATATTGCCTTTTCATTTGCTAATTCAATGGCCTGTTTTATAGATAACGCTGCATTTGATCCCTGAACTAGTACTGGTAATATAGTCGTCTTCACAATCGGGTATCGTCGCTTTATCGTAGTAATAATATCACGTATCGCCGCACCGGTTGGAGACGTAATAACACCTATATGCTCCGGGTATAATGGAATTTTCTTTTTATGGACAGCATCAAAAACACCCTGTTTATGTAGCTTTTCTTTAAGTTGTTCAAACGCTAAATATAAAGAGCCAATGCCATCAGGCTCCATTTGCTGAATATATAATTGGTACTGACCATACGGTTCAAAAACGCTTATATCACCTTGAATTAATACATTCATACCACTTTCAGGCTTGAATTTGAGTGATCGATTATTTCCGGCAAACATAATTGCTTGTATACGCGTGTGGTCATCTTTAATCGTTAAATACATATGCCCCCGGCTATGATGCTTAAAGTTAGAAATTTCACCTTTAAGCCAAATATTTTTTAAGTGAGCATCTGTGTCAAACTTCCTTTTGATATATTTAGTTAACGCGGTAACTGTTAAATAGTTATCCCTCACTGTTTAGACAGTCCTTTTGCAGCTTTGATCGTGTTTTTCAATAACATGGTTATTGTCATTGGACCAACACCCTTGGGTACAGGGGTTAGGTAAGACGCTTTTTGTTTCACATTATCAAAATCGACATCACCGGTTAATGAGCCATCTTGCAAGCGATTAATCCCAACATCTATTACGATCGCTCCCTGTTTTAAATAGTCCATGGTTATTACGTTTGGTTGTCCGATTGCTGCAATGATGATGTCTGCTCTAGTTGTATGGTCCATTAGTTTTTCTGTTCTTGAATGACAGTATGTAACCGTCGCATTTTCATTAAGTAACAATTGGCCAACAGGCTTTCCTACAATATTGCTTCGACCAATGATGACAGCATGCTTTCCTTCTATTCGAATGTTTTTTGATTTTAACATTGTTATAATACCGTAGGGTGTACAAGGGAAAAATGTATCTTCACCTGTCATCATTCTACCTATATTCATGGGATGAAAACCATCCACATCTTTGGCTGGATCGATCGTAACAATAACGTGTTCTTCTCTTATATGATCCGGAAGTGGAAGTTGAACTAAAATACCATGAACCTTAGGGTCTTTATTTAGCTCTTGGATCACTTGTAATAATTTTTCTTCTGTTATAGACGATGGAAATTCAATGACATCTGAAGAGATTCCGGTTTCATTAGATGCTTTTTGCTTTCCTCTAACATATGACTTCGATGCAGGATTGTCTCCAACGATGATTACGGTTAAATGTGGTGTTACTCCCTCATTTATGATTAGCTGCGAAACTTCCTCCTTCATATTCTGTCTTATATCATGTGCCAGTTCTTTACCATTAATGATACTAGCAGACATAGCCAACATCACCTCTCACGCTATAATTTTAGACAAAACACCATTGATAAATTTACCTGATTTCTCATCACCGTACGTATTCCCTAACTCGATGGCTTCGTTTATCGAAACATTTTTCGGGATATCGACCAGAAAATGTATTTCATATGTAGCAATTCTGAGTATTGTTTTTTCTACAAAGGCAATTCGATCCAGTGACCAATTTTCTAGATGGTTTACAATAATCGCATCGATTTCAGAAGTGGTGTTTATAACACCTTCTACAAGTGTTGTTAAGAACACATCACGTTCTTCATTTTCCAGAAGTTCATCCATTACCTGGTCTGTACTATTATTGTTTATATTTAATTGAAACAGAATTTGAAATGCCTTTTCTCTTGCTGTATGTCGATTCATTTTAGAACTCCTTTTAGCTTATCTTATATCCGTAACCAAGTACGTGTTCAAAAAGGTGGATAAAAAGGACCAAGAAGTTCGAGATAGCGTAGCTCTAAGTATCGGAACGTATAAACCGTAATACGTGAGGAACTATAAAGCAAGCATTCATATAAAATTCGATCTGTCATTTTTAACGGTCTTTTTTGAACATCCTCTACAAATAATAGCACGATAAGAGGATATATTCCAGAAACAATCATAAGCTAAAGAATGAAGATCATAAGTAGAATCTTTTGACCTTCATCCATTCATTTTATTTATTCATCCATCTCTGTCTGATTGTCCATTTGAATACCAACAACATGGACATTAATTTCATCAATTTCCAAAGCGGTCATGCTTTTTAATGTTTGTCTAATACTTGATTGTAGGTTTTGTGCCACTTGTGGAATAGAGACACCAAAATGTAATATAACATAAAGATCGATTAAAATCCCATTATCGGTTAGCTCAACTTTAACACCCTTATTATGAGCCTTTTTCCCAAGGCGTTCTGCCACGCCTGAGGCAAAATTACCCCGCATCGCAAATAGGCCATCTACTTCTGTAGATGCTAATCCTGTAATAACCTCAATTACTTCGGGAGCTATTTCAACAGTTCCTAAACCTGAATCATCACTCACATTCAACAGTGGTTGTTCACTCATTATCTCACTCCTCGTATAAAATACAAATCCTTTCTTATCATTCTTTAGCTTCTAAAATCGGATGATCCTCCAGAAAATTCGTATTAAATTCTCCATGCACAAAAACGTCATGGGCCATAATTAACCGGTGAAAGGGAATCGTGGTATGCACCCCTTCAATGACAAACTCATCCAACGAACGTTTCATTCGTTTAATTGCTTCTTCACGACTAGATCCATATGCTATCAATTTGGCAATCATGGAGTCATAGTAAGGAGGTATCCTATAACCAGGATATGCAGCAGAATCAATTCTTACACCTAATCCTCCAGGCGGGAGATACATATCTATCTCACCAGCTGAAGGCATGAAATCTTTAAATGGGTTCTCAGCATTAACTCTGCATTCAATTGCCCAGCCATCAAAATCTATATCTGTTTGATTAAAAGATAATCTTTCATTGTTCGCAATATTTATTTGCTCTTTTATTAAATCTATTCCTGTTACCATTTCTGTAACTGGATGCTCTACTTGAATCCTTGTATTCATCTCCATAAAATAGAATTCGTTACTTTTTCTGTCAAAAATAAATTCAATTGTACCAGCACCCTCGTAGGACACAGCTTTTGCGGCTTTTACAGCTGCTTCTCCCATTTTCTTACGAATTGCAGGTGTTATTGCCGGAGAAGGGGTTTCTTCAATTAATTTTTGCAACCTTCTTTGAATGCTACAATCCCTTTCTCCCAAGTGTACTATATTTCCATGCTTATCTGCTAAAATTTGGATTTCAATATGGCGAAAGTCTTCGATGAACTTCTCAATATACACACCAGGATTTCCAAATGATGTTTCAGCTTCCTTCTGCGTCACCCGTATTCCTTTGATTAGCTCTTCTTCTGTTTTAGCAACTCGAATGCCTTTTCCTCCACCGCCGGCGGTCGCTTTTATAATTACAGGATAACCAATTACACGAGCAATTTCAATTGCCTCCTGTTCATTATCAATAACCCCTTCTGAACCCGGGACAATAGGAACATTTGCTTTCTTCATCGTTTCTCTTGCAACGTCTTTTATCCCCATTTTTTGAATTGCTTCAGGAGTTGGTCCAACAAAACTTATATTACATGCTTTGCATATTTCTGCAAAATCGGCATTCTCAGCTAGAAATCCATACCCTGGGTGGACAGCATCAACCTCTACCGACGTTGCTACACTCATGATATTCGTGAAGTTAAGATAACTATCTTTGCTTAAAACAGGACCGATGCAATAGGCTTCATCTGCTAATTGAACATGTAATGCTTCTTTATCCGCTTCAGAGTAGACGGCAACTGTTTCAATATCCAGTTCTTTACATGCACGGATAATCCGTACTGCAATCTCGCCTCTGTTAGCGATCAACAATTTCTTAATCAATCTCTCCATCCCCTTACTGCTTCTTTACTCGAAATAAAGGCTGGCCATATTCTACAAGCTCGCCGTCCTCAGCCATAATTTCTACGATTTCACCTGTTACCTCTGCTTCTATTTCATTAAATAATTTCATTGCTTCAACGATACAAACAACCGTTTCTTCTTTCACCGTCGATCCTTTGGTTACATATGCATCACTTTCAGGGGTTGGTGCTGTATAAAGTGTTCCAACCATTGGAGATACAATTTCATAATCATACGCTGTATTACTTTCTTGGTTTACTTGATTTTCTTCAGGCTGCTGTTGTTCTGATGTTACCTTAACAGCTTCTTCTTTTAATGCTACTTCAGGTGTCTCTTGAGCTGGTTGATCTGCCCGTGTATTCACTAGCTGTTGCTCTGTTACTCCATTTGTTTTTTTCATTGAAATGGTTGTCCCATCCGTTTCATATGTAAATTCATTGATGGATGATTGATCAATCAATGTGATAACTTCCCGCAATTCCTCAATTGTTAACATTTTCACCGACTCCTTCATTTTTATGTGAAAAATTCGTATCAATATCTATCCAATTATAACAATTTTATCGTTTAGTTGCTACCTGTAATTATGGAAGCATAGCAAAAATCCGGACGACTCTTTAGCGCCCGGATGACTTCAGCTTTTTTATTCACCTTCCATTTCTGTTTCACTTTCCGATCCATTTTCACCTTCTGTGGGCTGATAATTCACATCCACTGTTACTTCTCCAAACTCATCTTTTACCATTTGCATAATATTATTAGCCTCTGATTCAGATAAGTCATCTGATTTAACATGAACATGTACTTTATCATCGCCTGAGCGAACTAATACATCCTGATAAGCGGCAGCACCTATTATTTGCTCTTCTAAAATGGATTCTTTTGTTGCTGCTTCTTCTAATACATCAATATCCTGTAGAGCTTGGTCTTTCTCATCTGAAGAAGCCGTACTAGAAGCCACAATTTCTGTTAAACGGTCTTTTTTCATACTTCTGTCGTCCTGAACCTCCATTCGCAATGTAGTGAACAATTCATCTTGTCCGACATTAGAAATATCGTCAACTTCTGCATCGTCTCCTATTTCTGATTCTGTTTCGGATGAATCAGTTGTTACCGTTTCCCCCTGGTCACTTTGCCCATCATCAATATAAGCTATATCTTCACTATCTGAAGTCATATAATAGACACTCAGTACAATCATTAAACTCAACATTGTTAATAGCCACACCGTTTGTTTTTTTAACATAATTCATTATTCCTCCTTAATTCTTTGGCATTACAGAAACTTTATGTGATGGAACATCAAGTACGCGCGATACGGATTCAACCATCCATTTTTTTACGTTGGCATGATCTGCTCCTTTCGCTACTACAAATACACCTCTTACTTCGGGTTTTTCTGTAGTTGTTAATAAAGGAACTTCTTTATCCCCTTGCCTGACGAGAACAACTTCCGAATCTTCCGTATTATCTTCTACCTGTCTTTTTCCACCATTGGTATCATCTTCGTCTGTAGTCTGCATACCCTTTATTAGATTTTTTTCATAGACTTTAATATTTGTTGAATCCAAATTAACCATTACTTCAACTTCGGACACCCCTTGTATTTTATTCAACATACCTTCCAAATCATTTTTAAAGCTCTCTTCCAGTTCATCTACATCCATTGTTGCAGAAGCTTCCTCTACTCTTGACTCTTGTGAATCATTATCTGCTGCTTCATTATCAAGATTGGCAGGATCCATATCAGACTCCTCGGGGGAAGAAAAAACATTGCTTAAAATAAGTAGCAATAGCCCGGCTAAAGCAAGTACAACGATATACCCTTTTTTCTTGGATGGAGATTTCGTACTGTCATCTTTATTTTTTGATCGAAAGAATTTTTCAAATTTTGGTATCAAGATGCCCCTCCCTCCCATGTAATAGTCACTTCCTTATTATGCAATTCCCAGACTTCACGTAATAAGGATTTGATTTCCTCACTATCCTGTTCTTCTTCCTCTACGACCGGGTCATTCGTGTTAATTTCTACATCCTTTACTAAATCAACTGCTCCCTCCTCATCTTCCTCATCTGCTTCCTGTAGATAAACAATGACTTCTTCCAAATTTTCAAAAGTAAGTTCCTCTTCTGATGAAAAAAGAAATTGAATGTCTCTAATTTCTGCTTGATGTTCCTCCAGTAAAGGATCTTCTGCTAAATCTTTTAATTGGACAGCCATTTGTTCTAAAATATATGCATCTTGGGAGTCTTGTATTTCATTTTTTTGCAATTCGATCAAATTTTCTACTGATTCATTATTTGAAGTCTCCTCTGAAACCTGTAGGAATGAGGCTTCGAGCTCATTTTGGATATTAACGTTAAAAAGATAGAATATCGGCTGTAATAATATTAAAATCAAAATTAATCCGACGACTAATTTAATGTATTTTTTCATGGGAGTTGTAGGAACCAATAGATCGACTATTGCCGCTAGCAGTAGAAATATGATAATTTGTGTAACCCATTGTATAAGCGCGTCCATGTAAACCATCCTATCGTAAGAGTAAGGTAATATTACTGGCTGCAACGATAATGACAATAGCAAGTAAAAACATAAAGGATACTGCCAATAAGCAAGCAAATACATAGACAATATATTTACTGATCGTATTTAGACTGGTAATCACAGGCCCGTCTCCAATTGGTTGTAATACAGCCGCTGCTATTTTATAAATAACTGCAATGGCAAATATCTTAATGGCAGGAAACAAAGCTACAAAGATGATAATGATAACGCCAACCATACCTACAGCATTTTTCAACAATAATGTTGCACTTAAAATCGTATCTGCTGCATCTGTAAATGTCCGGCCGACAACCGGAATGAAATTGCCTGTTACAAATTTCGCTGTTTTCATAGCCACTCCGTCCTGTACCGCACTGACAGCTCCCTGCACGGACATGACACCTAGAAATATTGTAAAAAACACCCCAAGGGTCCCCATTCCAACTGTCTTAAATAAATCAGCTAAATGTGTAACTTTATAATGATCACTTAAACTGCTCACAATTAATAACAAAGCAGATAGGAACAATAATGGCAAAATAAAATTGGAAACAAGAATACCACTTGCATTAACGAGAAAAATAATGATGGGATGAAAAAAAGATACGGCAAGAACATTTCCAAATGTTGCCATCAATCCAAGAACAAGTGGTAATAGAGCAATCATAAAACTGCTCATTGCATCGATAGCTTCCGTCGCATAAGAAACAGCTGAATAAAAGCTATTCAATGCTAAAAAGATAAGCACAATATAGACTACAAAATAGGCGACCTTACTCACCGCACTACGTTCAAAAGCATTATGCATGGTTTGTAGCACGACAGAAAAAAGGGTAAGCATAAGTAATTGACCAAGTAGTCTTCCGTTTTGAATCAGCTCATGAAATAAAAATTCCATAAACCCTGTTACTATACTCTTTAAAGAAAAGGAATCTCCATCATTTTTTATAAACTCATAAATACTCGTTTTCTCAAGTTCAGGCAAATAGCCACCATACTCGTTAATTAATATGTCCCATTGCTCCTGAATGCTATCTAAAGAGACTTCGTCAAGGATGGCATCTTCCATATCTTTCTCTTCTTGTTCTGATTGCTCCTCAGCATATACATTGGAAACTCCAATAGGGAATAAAAAGAAAGTGAATAAAATGATAATAAATAATGTATTAAGTCTCATCCACTCGAATTCTCCCCTTTAGAAAACTTGTGCTAATTATGTAGCAGGTAAAAAGCTTATGATAGCTTCGATTAGTGCAGTGATGATTGGTATGGCTAGTAATAAAATAAACACTTTCCCAGCAAGCTCAATATTCGCTGCAACAGATTCAAGACCAGCATCCTTCGTTATACTTGATCCAATTTCGGCCAGATACGCAATACCAATAATTTTTAAAATAGTTTCTAGATACATTCCGTCGATATTAGCTTTTTCTCCTAATGAATCAATGAGTTGAATGATTGTCCCAATTTGTTGAACCACAATGAAAAAAATGATAATCGCAGTTATTAAAATAAGAAAAAAAGCAAATGAAGCATGTAAATCTTTTAACACGATATATAAAATCGTTGCGATAATCCCAAGTGTTACGATTTGTAAGATGTCCATGAATTCTACCCCTGGAAAAGAAATACGGATCTAATCTGTTGAAATAAATCAGAAAGACTGTTTATAACCACAACGAGAACGATAATAAACCCTAATAATGTGGCAAATTGAGCGATTTCCTCTTTCCCCATTTGTTTCAATATGGTATGAATTAATGCTACAATAATTCCTATCCCGGCAATTTGAAATAAAATGGATGCATCTGCAAGCATGGATGTACCCCTTTCCTGCTAATACTACATGAGCAGCAATACGATGAATAATCCGCATAAGACTCCTAAGCTTTTAGCCATTTTGCTATATTTAAACTGGTTATCTCTTGCTTCTTCCAGTTCACGATCTAGGTGACTTACTGTTAATTGAATATGCTTTTGTTGTTGGTAAAAATCGTGTTGACCAAGTGTTCTTCCGAATTGTTTCAAAATTTCTCCTTCATTACTTCCTAAAGCGGACTCCTTCATCAACGCATTGACATGTTTATCCCAAAATCCAACCAAGTCTTTATTATTTTCCTGCATACTTGTACTTAAAGCTTGAAAGAATGTTCTCATTGGCTCAGGAATCTGACTCGCTATTGTTGTAAATGCATCTTGTAAAGGTAGTTGACTATACAATATTTCCGCTTCCAATATTTGCAAGGCATTTTTTAGTTGTCTAATGTGTTTTGGCCGATTGTTCAGCACATGACTCCATTCAAATCCTACCCAAGTTGTTGTGCCTATGAAAAGAAGTGCTCCAATCCACTTCATCCGGTAAGCACCCGATTTCTGTAAAATATTTTTTTCATCTTTATTATAGATGCGTTGAATATGCCCTGGCCGATTATGTTTTTCTAATAAAATTACTCGGCCGAACACCTTTTGCTGAAATAAAGAATGTAAGGACGGGCGTTTCTTAAGATCTTCCAGTGTATCTCCATGTATCGTACAGATAACTATGACACCAGCATTTATGGCCTCCATTAAAGCCTCGACATCTTTTCTGCTACCAATTTCATCGATAACAAGTACATCTGGTGACATCGATCGAATCATCATCATCATACCTTCCGCTTTCGGGCAGGCATCCATTACATCGGTTCTTAACCCTAAATCATGTTGCGGTATACCTTTTATGCAAGCTCCAATTTCAGATCGCTCGTCAATGACACCAACTTTTCGCGGAGCTATATTACGCCAACCAGATGAAATCAGTCTTGCGGCATCCCGTATTATCGTTGTTTTCCCAGTTTGAGGAGGTCCAACAAAAAGTGTATTAAGATACGTTTTCTGGTACATATACGGAATAACCTCTAGCGCTGCTCCAATCTCTTCCTTTGCAATTCGAATATTTAAAAATGTGATGTATTGAATTGCCTTGACAGCACCATTTATAGTGTTGACTTTACCTGCAAGTCCAACCCTATGACCACCTTCGATCGTAATATAACCTTCCCGAAGTTCATCTTCCATTCGGTACAAGGAAAACTCACTTAATTGATTTACAATAAATATGCTGTCTTGTTTATTTGGTCTCATGCTAGTCACCCATTCGGTCTTCCCATCAAAAATTAATTCAACAGGATAATGAAGGCGAAACCGAATTTCCTGTAATGACTGCCATTTACTAGCAATTTTAGTGTTTATGGCTTGTCTCATCTCTGCAGGAAATAACCTTAAAATTTCTTCCATCGCATATCCTCACTTCTTAGTAGTAGCTTTATAATAAATGTATGTATAAAGGATAAAAATATGACAAGCCAGTAAATACGAAAAATAAACATGCAGTGCACCTATAAAAGGCGCACTGCATGTTTACTTTAGATATAAAAATTAAGCTCGAGAAACATATTTTCCATCCGTAGTGCTTATGACTAAGACTTCTCCTTGGTTAACAAAAAACGGAACTTGAACAATATGACCGGTTTCCAACGTGGCAGGTTTTGAACCACCACTCGCTGTATCTCCCTTAATCCCTGGCTCTGTCTCTGTTACTTCCAATTCAACATTCTTAGGCAGTTCTATCCCAAGGATTTCTCCCTCATATGTGATAACCTGCACTTCCATATTCTCTTTCATAAATTTTAATTCATCTTTAATATCACTTGTCTGTAACTCGACTTGTTCATATGTGTCAGTATCCATGAATGCGTGGGATTCACCAGAAGCGTATAAATATTGCATTTTCCTATTCTCAATATGTGCTTTACTTACCTTTTCTCCACCACGAAATGTTTTTTCCTGAATGTTTCCGCTTCGCAGGTTACGGAGTTTGGAACGGACAAAAGCCGCACCTTTACCAGGCTTTACATGCTGAAACTCCATAACTTGCCATATATCATTGTCCACCTCGATCGTTAGGCCTGTCTTAAAATCATTTACTGAAATCATGTTTATGTCCTCCTCACCCTAAATACAAGACTTATAATTGAATTAGTTCCTTTTTAGCAAACGTTAATCGTTCATTCCCTGTTTCTGTAATAACAATATCATCTTCTATTCTGCATCCACCAACACCAGGAACATAAATTCCAGGTTCAACAGTAACGACCATACCTGTCTCAAGCTTTTTATCTGTTCTATAGGATAAGCTTGGACCTTCATGTACTTCAAGACCTAAACCATGGCCTGTTGAATGTCCGAAATAATCGCCATACCCCTTTTCTTCAATATAATCTCTTGTTAATGCATCTGCCTCTTTTCCGGTAATACCTGGTTTAATGCCCTCAATCCCTTGCAAGTTTGCTTTTAATACAGTGTCATAGATCGTTTTAAGATCATTACTTATTTCGCCAACTGCAAAGGTTCTTGTAATATCTGAACAATATCCATTATATAAGGCACCATAATCCAATGTAACCAGTTCTCCTGAGCTTACTTTTTTATCTGATGCAACGCCGTGCGGAAGTGTTGAGCGCATGCCAGATGCAACGATTATATCAAAACTTGAGGAAGTAGCACCTTGCCTTCTCATAAAGAATTCAAGTTCGTTTGAAATATCTATTTCTCTAACTCCTGGTTTAATATAAGCTTGAATATGTTCAAATGCCTCATCTGCAATTTTAGCGGCCTCTTTCATAATGGAAAGCTCGTCCGCTGTTTTAAATAAACGTATGTCTTCCACCAGGCCACTGATTGGTACCAATTCTGCATCGATTACTTGTTTATATTCCTCGTACTTGCTGAAAGTTACGTGATCTTTCTCAAAACCAAGCCTTTTCACATTCATATCTTTTATCTGTTCTTTCATTTCTAATTCTATAGCCTGCTTATGTTCTATGATTTCAAATCCTTCCGCCTGCGCTGTTGCTTGTGCTGTATATCTGAAATCTGTAATAAATTTGGCCTCATTCTTGCTGATAATAGCTGCGCCCGCAGTGCCAGTGAAACCTGTAATGTACCGTCTGTTAATAGCACTTGTAATTAAAATGGCGTCTAAATTGTTAGCTTCCAATCCATTTCTCAGTTTTATAAGTTTCTCCATTATACTCATCCCCTTCTCATTCTTCTACAAAAACGATATGCTGCGAACTTTTAGTGTATCATAAAAGAATACATTTGAATAATGATTATGTGATACTATTGGCTTTGAGTTCGCGGCTTCTTTAATTTTGTATCATGATAGTCATATGATATGGAATATCCAATAAAGGTTCCATATAGAGTATATAAGCAAATCGTTGATACAATCGTATTTGCATTAAGATCGGTGACTGGTGGGACGTTTGGGAAAATGGGCTGAAATACATAAAAAACAATACCCCAAAGGATGATTCCATATGCTATTCCAAACCACATGGAGTTTATTTTTTTAAACAATCCATAATAGATAAAAGCCGACAATATAGAGATTACGCTAACTAATAAGATAGACACAATATCACCCAGCCAGGTATCCGTCCATGTTGCTGTTGTCCATGAACGCAACAAATAACTTTTTATGCTTACTTCGGAAAAATTGAAATAATACATAATCACTCCAATAACCCCCCAAAGTAACCCACCAATAAAACCTGTTAATAAGGAACGTGGTAGGATGGACTGGGGATCTTCTCCCGTTCTATTTTTTTCTGATTGCTGATTTTCTTCACTCATAACATCCACCTCTATATTTATTATAACCAATTCACCCAAAACCTATCATAAACCTTATTTATAAAACTCTAGGCTAGTTATTATGCATTTTTTCTAGTAAAATAAAGGTAATAACGATTGTCGGTTAAAAAGTAATTAAAAATGTTACTTAAGTTGAATACTTTAAGTTGAAAAGGAAATAATAATAACAAATCTTTTTACATGTTTTTGGAAATATCATGATATAAATCCTTCATTCGTGGTATACAGATAGTAAATGAGAAACGTGAAAGGAGGACTTTCTGATGCCTCGTAATAAAATGTCCGTCAAGTCCATATTGATCTATACACTGATCGGTTTAGCAGTGATAGGAATAGTATCACAACTATTCACAAACACGGTAAATTTCTTCACTAGTATTTTTATTACGCTCGGGATTGGTATAGCAATTTTTGCGGTATTCTATTTTGTATTTCTCAGAAAAAGAACCCCTTCGAATGACATGCAAAAATACAAAAAAGCTGTTAAACAATCAAAAGCAAAATATAAACAGCCCAAGGCAACTCACCAAACAACAACTGCTAATAGGCAGCAAACGCAAATAAAGAAAAAAGTAAATAAACGTGCACCACACCTACGTGTAATTGACGGAAATAAGCACAAGAAAAAAGACCGGGCTTCCTTTTAGGGAAGCCCGGTTATCTTTTTACATTAAGAAGGGCGGGACGAACTTCAGCAATCCCAACTTCACATTCCTCCATTACGATAAAAAGGACTTCTCCGTTGGAGGAGTAGGCTCAAGGCTCAACTTAGCCGTGGGGGAAAAGTTGGTACCCTTGTTTCCGAATTGATTTCCTACTTTGGCCAGCCCTTTAAAAATTGATCTGCAGCCTTCATCCCCGTTTCGATTAACACTTCCTTCGTTTCTTCAGTAATTTGAAAGTCCGTAGTTCCAATATCCTCTACAGGAATAAAAATAATATGATTATTATACGATTTGGAAATATACCTGGTATCATGTGCTTGTTTCATTGTTGAAAACAGAGCCAAAAACATATCAAAAGCATTTTTAATTTTTCTGGGCTGATTTTGCTTTTCGACCGTTTCGCTTAATTTCACCCCTAAAATTGGACGATCATTTCTTTTCGTTTTATTTTCGAACACCCATAGTGGAAAATTACTTAATAGTCCTCCGTCAACAATGATACTTTTCTTTTTTGAACGCCCGGGTAGTTTTTTTGGCATAAAGAAATAGGGAAATCCCGCACTCATTCTCACAGCTTTTGAAACTGGGAAGTAATTGGGTTCGATATTATAAATTCGTTTTAGATCATCTGGAATGACAACTAATTTACCTAATGACAGGTCACTTACAATCACTTTAAGATACCCTGGTTGAAGGTCATGAAATGTATAAATATTTTTTTTAGCCAGATGTTGGTACAACCAATGCTCTAACTTATCACCCTTATATATGCCTAGTTGAAAATATAAAAAAAACCATTTACTAAAAGGGATCCATTTACTTAACCATGGTGGATCTAAAAAGTCTTTTAAATCTAATTCACCAAGCATTTCATCAATTTCATCCGTCGAATAGTCGGCAGCTACAAAGGATGCTACAATAGCTCCAGCAGAAGTACCCGCAACACGTTCCAATTGTAATGTGTTCTTTTCTATGCTTTTAAGTGCACCTACAAATGCATAAGCTTTTACTCCACCGCCAGAAAACACACCATCAATTTTCATGAGTTCGCTCCCTTATTCTTCTTTTTATATTTTTAAGCACAAGAAAGGAAGAATAGAACCCATTATTCAAATGTAATCAATTGGAACTTGTTATGTGAAAGCTGCTTTTAATCTTGTTCGTTTTCCATATGTAGCTGCCTCAATTGCAATATACGATTTTCATCAGATTTGAAATAATTTACCAAATCGCCAATCCGATCAATGGAATTCCAACTTAGGTGGTGTTCGATGCCTTCTACTTCCTCATATATTTTCTCTTCATCTACACCAATTATTCCAAGAAATTCTTCCAACAATTCATGTCGGAATACCAACCGTTCTCCGATTTTTTTCCCTCTGGCAGTGAGTACAAGCCCCCTATACTTCTCATAGTGCAAATACTCGTCTTTATCCAATTTCTGGACCATCTTTGTTACAGAGGATGGATGTACCATTAATGCTTCTGCAATATCGGCAACTCGTGCATATCCTTTCGTTTCTATTAAATTGTATATTTGTTCAATATAATCTTCCATACTAGGCGTAGGCATGAAATCTCCTCATTTCAAAAGTTTTTTAGTAAAGGCAACAATGTTTCTATACTATGAGGATATCGTAAAACAGAAGGTAAAACAAGCAAAAAAAGAGCTAACTGCTTATCTTAGCTCTTCAATTGGGAATTCTTTTATTTATAATCCGCACTTCAATTGAGCATTACAACTTGTACATGTATTACAGCCACCTATATCTTCAACTCTACCTGTTCGACAAACAGGACAGGTGTCTCCGACTTCGGAACCTATGGATACATTCGTTTTTTCCAATTCTTGTACAGTGTCCATTAATACGACTTTCGGTTTTTCAGTGTCATGGAATAACTCTGTTTGCTCGCCTACAGTGTTTTCTTCCGCTTTTAGTGTCAACACTTGGGAATCACGACTGCCGTCTACATAAACCGTTCCACCTTTCGCTCCACCATTGTACAACCTACGATAAACACTTTCTACCTGATTAACGGTATACCCCTTTGGCGCATTTACCGTTTTGGAAATAGAACTATCCACCCAGCGCTGGATAGTACATTGTGTATCAGCATGTGCTTCAGGAGTTAAATCCATCGAAGCCACAAACCAATGTGGTAAATGATTCGAATCTACTTCCGGATTTTTGTCTAGATATTCCTGTACAATACCTGCTTTAACCTCAATAAATTTCCCAAGTCTCCCACTTCTGTAATAAGAAAAGGAAAAATATGGCTCTAACCCTGTGCTAACTCCGACCATTGTACCTGTGCTTCCTGTGGGAGCAACAGTCAATAAATGGGAATTGCGAATACCATTTTCAAGTATTGCTTCTCTTATATCTTCGGGCATTTTTTTCATATAACCGGTGTTGATGAACGCTTCTCGTAGTTCTTTTGTTTCTTTATCTGTTTTACCAATTAAGAACGGGAAGCTTCCTTTTTCTTTAGCAAGCTCAATGGATTGGCGGTAGGCTGTGGTAGCAATGATTTCAAATAACTTGTCCACCAATTCATTGCCTGCTTTTGATCCATATGCTGTTTCACAATAGATCAAAAGATCATGCAAGCCCATGACGCCCAATCCGACTCGGCGTTCACCAAGTGCTTGCTTTTTATTTTCTTCTAAAAAATATGGTGTCGCATCAATTACATTATCCTGCATGCGAACTCCAGTCTTTACAGTTTGCTTTAATTTTTCAAAATCAACTGTTTTCGTATCTTTATTTGCCATTTCAGCAAGATTTACTGCTGCTAGGTTACAAACCGAATAAGGAGCAAGTGGTTGCTCACCACATGGATTTGTCGCCACTACCTGGTCTTCATATGCTTGAGCATTTGTCATGTCATTCGCATTATCGATAAAGAAAATACCTGGTTCTGCTGCATATGTTGCACAAATATTGATTAAATTCCATAATTCTCTGGCTTTTACATGACGATAAGTGCGCACACCATACCCCATTTTTTCCCATTTTCGAACATCACCGACATCATGCCAATTTTCATTATATGCTGCCATTTCATCTTTCGTATAATTTTCAACATCTGGAAAGCGGAGATCATAATAATCATCATTTTCAACTGCTTCCATAAATTCTTTCGTCAAACAGACAGAAATATTCGCTCCAGTTAAAAATTCCGGGTTATGAACAGTATACGTACCACCCGTTTGCAATTTTTCTTCCGCTTGGTTTATCGCCGCCTGCGTAAATCCCCCTAATCCTGGCATTGAACTGTAATTAACAATCCCCTGATATAGATCCATTTCTGTTTCTGTAAATGGAGTGAAGTTCAATTTCTCCTGTGCCAGCTGTCTGATTTGCTCATCCTCTATATTTTCAATCAAATAACGCAAAATTCTTGGATTTTGCATTTTAGAAATAATGAATTCAATGATATCGGGGTGAGAATCTACTAACATTATCATTTGTGCTCCACGCCTTGAACCACCTTGCTCAACTAAATGAGTCAGTTTCGCAATATCATCAAGCCATGATACCGATCCGGATGATTTTCCATTAACACCTCTTGCCAATGTATTGCGGGGTCTTAAGGTAGATCCATTCGTTCCGACGCCCCACCTCTACTCATAATTTCCATTACCTGTTTACGATGATCGGATATGCCTTCCCGGGAATCTTTAATATAAGGCATCACATAACAATTAAAATAGGTTACATCCGTATCTGCCCCAGCCCCGTATAATACCCTTCCTGCTGGTATAAAATTCATGTTTACCAACTCATCATTGAACTTAGCAGCCCATTCTTGTTTTGCATTGTTTGTTTGCTCCACACTTGCAAGTCCAGTAGCATTTCTTTTTGCTATTTGCTCGTAATACACTTCCAACGGTTTATCAATAACACTTATATTTCGCCGCACAATCCCTGTTGCTGCTTCACTTTCGTCATCTAGCACAGATAGAAATTCATCATTTATCCGGATATTTGCTTCCTTTTTCGTCCAATCGATTGATTTAACAATTCCTAATCCACGAGCTGGAAATTTAGGATCTGCTTTGACTGTTAAGACAACAAAATCGCCCTCTTTTAATGTTTTCTTTTGTGTATCCTTAAAAGCATATCGATCCAGCATTACTAAACGAGAAACGCCTGTATGACGAAGCTTCATATCCGCAGTAATGGGATATACCTGTGGGAATAATTTAATATCTTCATTAAGCTTCTCCACATTAATCCCGAGTTTTTTTTCAACAGCTATCGACATGTTATCGCCCCTTTACTATTAAGTTTTATAATTACACGATACCACAGATCATTCATTTTAAACAATATATTGATAGTAAAAGATAAAAAACACTATATATTGTGTTCAAAGCAAATAAAGTATAATTTGTCAATAACAAACAAACGAAATTTTCAATAGTAAATAAAAGATTTTCAAGCTTTTATAGCTTTTATACTAACTATCAACAATTTCGAGCTTTACATATATCTCCTTTTACACTTCTTTACTGCAAAAAAAGACAATACGTATAAATACGAAGTTTTGTCCTAATGGCAAGAAAAAACTTTGAAAAAATAGCCTAAACACCCTATAATAGTAGTAGTACAAATGTGAAATACGGGGAAATACAATGGAGTTTTTAGTAATAGCAATTGTTGCTCTGATTGCGTTTGGTGTGTTTCGTTATTTCAGACAACGTAATTTTTTAAAGGTTTTAACACAGGACCAATTTCGTGAAGGTTATCGAAAAGCGCAACTTATAGATGTAAGAGAGCCCCAAGAATTTGATAAAGGACATATTCTGGGTGCTAGAAATATTCCGGTAACACAAATGAAACAGCGATTAGTAGAAATCCGAAAAGATAAACCGGTATACCTTTATTGCCAAAGTGGTTCACGCTCTGCACGAGCTGCACAACTCCTACGCAAGAAAGGCTACCAAGATATTAGCCAATTAAAAGGCGGATTCAAAAAATGGACTGGTAAAATTAAGACGAAATAAGAAAAAGGCTCAAGGTATCTTTAACCTTGAGCCTTTTTCTTATTTCGTATAACTTAAAATTGGCTTTCTTGCTGCCGTTGTTTCATCCATGCGTTTAACAATTGTATGATGCGGAGCTTCTTGAACTAATTCAGGGTTATTTTCTGTCTCTTCAGCAATAGACAGCATGGAATCTATAAACCCGTCCAATGTCTCCTTGGATTCTGTTTCTGTTGGCTCAACCATCATTGCTTCTTCCACATTTAACGGGAAGTATATCGTTGGTGGATGATAACCATAATCAAGCAATCGCTTGGCCACATCCAGCGTTCGAACACCCAATTTCTTCTGTTTTTTTCCTGATAAAACAAATTCATGTTTGCAGTGTTGCTGGTATGGGAGGTCATATGCTTTTCCAAGTTTACGCATCATGTAATTTGCATTTAATACAGCATATTCACTAACTTTCTTAAGTCCTTCTGCCCCCATTGTACGGATATACGTATAGGCACGAAGATTAATTCCAAAATTTCCGTAATAAGGTTTTATTCTGCCAATCGAATTTGGCCTATCATAGTCAAAATCGTATTTGTTTTCATTTTTAACCAGTATTGGCTTTGGTAAAAATGGCTCGAGTTCTTGGGATACACCTACCGGTCCAGATCCAGGACCTCCGCCACCGTGTGGGCCTGTAAATGTTTTGTGTAGGTTTACGTGCACTGCATCAAATCCCATATCTGCTGGTCTTGCATAGCCCATAATGGCATTCAAGTTAGCTCCATCATAATATAATTTTCCGCCCACACCATGAATGATTTCTGCCATCTCTTTAATTTCAGTTTCAAATAAACCTAATGTGTTCGGATTGGTTAACATTAATGCTGCTGTATCTTTTCCGACCAGACCTTTTAAATCTTCTATATCAACTAAACCATGATCATTCGTTTTAACGGTAACTGCATCAAATCCGGCAACAGCCGCTGAGGAAGGATTCGTTCCATGTGCAGAATCAGGAACAATGACTTTTGTACGATTAAAATCACCATTTGCTTCATGAAATGCACGAATCATCATTAGGGAGGTCCATTCGCCTTGGGCTCCTGCTGCAGACTGAAGTGATACTTCATGCATTCCGGTAATTTCCCGTAATGAGGCTTGCAATTCATACATCATTTCCATTGCACCCTGGACGCTCTCGGTATTTTGATGTGGATGAATATGATTGAATCCGTCCAAACGTGCAACATCCTCGTTTATTTTCGGATTGTATTTCATCGTACAAGATCCGAGTGGATAAAAACCTGAATCCACCCCATAATTCCGATTGGAAAGACCTGTATAATGTCGGATAATATCCAACTCGCTCACTTCAGGTAAATTAGGAGCAGATTCGCGAATATAAGAGCTTTCCAATTCCTCATCCAATTCTACTTCAGGAACATCCATTTCCGGTAAACTATAACTCGTTCTTCCTTCTTTACTACGTTCAAAAATTAATGGAAAATCATTATTAGCCATTGATATCCCCCAGTTCTTTAACAAAAGTATCAATCTCTTCTTTTGTGCGATTTTCAGTTACAGCAATTAGCATATGGCCTTCAAGTTCCGGATACGCCTGTCCAAGATCATAACCACCAATAATCCCTTTATGCAGTAGTTTTGAATTAATTTCACTTACCGAATCAACTAGTTTCACAACTAATTCATTGAAGAAAGCCCCTTCCGTAACGACAGAAATATTGGATTGTTCCAGCTTTTGTTTTGCATAGCGAGCTTTTTGCATGTTTAATTTCGCCATTTTTTTCAATCCATGCTTCCCGATGGAACTCATCGCAACAGAGCTTGCTAATGCATTTAATGCTTGATTTGAACAAATATTGGATGTGGCTTTATCCCTTCTAATATGCTGTTCTCTTGCCTGTAATGTTAATACAAAACCGCGCATACCATCTTCATCCTTTGTTTGTCCAACCAAGCGACCGGGAACTTTGCGCATTAATTTACTGGTTGTTGCAAAATATCCACAGTGCGGGCCACCAAACTGTGCCGGTATTCCAAATACTTGCGTATCCCCGACAACAATATCAGCACCAAATTCCCCCGGTGGCGTCAAATAACCTAACGACAACGGATTACTGGAAACAATAAACATGGTTTTCTTTTGTTGTCTGATTAATTCATTGATCTTCTCGAGTGGTTCAATTTGTCCAAAAAAGTTTGGATATTGTAGTACAACACTTGCTGTATTTTCATCTAATTCTCTTGAAAGCTGATCTAAGTCAGTAAGCCCATTACGGTAATCAATTTCTATAATTTCTAGATTAGGTCCTTTAGCATAGGTGTTAATAACTTCCCTTGATTCAGGATGGACGGCCTTGGAGACGAGAATTTTTTTCTTCTTCGTTTGTGCCGCGCTCAGAGTTACCCCTTCAGCAAGTGCGGTTCCTCCGTCATACATCGATGAGTTTGCGACGTCCATACCTGTTAATTCCGTAATCATCGTTTGGAACTCAAAGATCGCCTGAAGTTCGCCTTGAGATATTTCCGGCTGATAAGGTGTATACGCAGTATAAAATTCTGACCTTGATATAACATGATCTACGACAGATGGAATAAAATGATCATAAACCCCCGCACCTAAAAAGGAACTATACGATGCTACGTTTGCATTTTTATTTGCCATTACGGTTAATTCCTTCTTTAATTGTGCTTCATTTGCAGGTTGTTTGAGATTAAGTTCTCTTTTAAAACGCACGTTACTCGGAATATCAGAAAATAAATCATCCGTTGACTCTAACCCAATTGTATCTAACATCTCTTTCTTATCCGCTTCTGTCATCGGTAAATAACGAAATTCCATTACTAATCCCTCCCTATTTCGCTCGCTGGTAAAATGGTGTTTTTACAACTGTCGCTTTTAACTTACGTTTTCGAACTTGAACATATAATTCTGTGTTTTCTATCGCAAATTCTGCTTTCACTAAAGCTAATCCGATATTTTTATTCAATGTTGGGGATTGTGTACCGGAAGTAATAAACCCGATTTCCTCCTCCCCACTATATACCCCATATCCATGACGAGGGATTCCTTTATCAATCATTTCAATCCCAACAAGTTTTCTCGCTGGTCCATACTCAATCTGCTGCTTTAATTTTTTCTTTCCAATAAAGTCCGCTTCTTTATGAACCTTTACAGCAAATTTCAACCCAGCTTCAACTGGTGTTATATCTTTGGAAAGCTCCTGTCCATAAAGTGCTAAATTTGCTTCAAAACGTAAGGTGTCTCTTGCACCTAATCCAATAGGTTCCACTCCTTCATGTTCTCCAGCTTCCAATATTAACCTCCATAAATCGCTTCCATATGATTTATCAATATAAATTTCAAATCCGTCTTCCCCTGTATAACCTGTGCGTGACACAATGGCAGGTACATCAATGGACGTGAAATAAACATCACTATAAAAACGGAAGAACTTAATTTCACATAAATCTGTATTCGTTACCTTTTGCAGTTTTTTGTGCTTCGGGACCTTGTACGGCTAATTGCGCATAATTATTTGATACATTGGCAATGCTTACATCTTCTCCGCTATAGTCATTGTTTTCCTTTAGCCAATCGAAGTCTTTTTCTGTATTAGCTGCATTCACTACCAATAAATAATCATTTTCTTCCAACATATAAATGATAAAGTCATCAACAGTACCACCGTTTTCATAGCACATGAACGTGTATTGAGCACGTTCTGGGGTTAGTTTTGATACATCGTTTGTTGTCATCTTTTGCAGGAATTCCAAACTTTTCTGACCCTTTACAGTAATTTCCCCCATATGTGAAACATCAAATAAACCCGCTTTGTTTCTTGTGGTCTCATGTTCATGTTTAATACCTGAGAATTGTATTGGAAGATCCCAGCCACCGAAATCGACTGTTTTTGCCCCCAATTTTTCATACTCCGGAAATAACGGTGTTCGTTTTAACTCACTCAACCCATCCACTCCTTTTTATATTTATTCTAAAAAACACAAAAACAGAGATTTCACTGATACCAGATACCAGGAAATCTCTGTCTTCATACCAGAAAGTTGCATATCTATACAGGAAAATTCGGCATTTTCGCATAGATACTTGCTTCGTGGGTGGTCTACTCGTTCGTAAACACTCTCCAGAGGTGCGTCCTACAAGAGTCTGTTTGCCTGAGAGATTCGCGGAATGCTTGCTCCTTCGGCGTTACGTTATACGTAAACTCTCCCCTTGTATTCATTCGCTTTTATGAAAATGGCTTATTTGGTTATACTATTACAAGCATCACGTGAAAAATCTAACTTCATTATAGCATATAACTGCTGGAGAATATATAGAATATATTTTAATTTCATTTTAATCCATTAAAAAAGGAAGTATCATATGACGTCTATTCACTTACAAAAAGATTCAACATTCATTGATCAGCTGCAATCCAGTTTTGAGAAGGAAGGCAAGTTTTCATCATGGGATCTTTTTTCTATGGCTTATCAAGCTGAGCTTACGAAAATTGCGCCTGCATTTTCCGGATTACGCGCATTGGAATATCTACCACATGTTGAATTTTTAGGTCATCAAATTGAAACAGCAAAGCAAGCAATCGAAAACATGAACGGCCGTGCTATATTAGCTGATGAAGTTGGCCTCGGCAAAACCATTGAAGCGGGTCTCATATTAAAAGAATACATGGTTAGAGGCTTAGTGAAAAAAGCCCTTATCCTCGTTCCAGCCTCTCTCGTAAACCAGTGGGTGAAGGAACTAAATGAAAAATTTTATATCCCAGCGGTTGCCCACAGAAAAAATTATTCCTGGGATCAGTTTGATGTTATTATTTCATCGATGGATACGGCAAAGCGTTCCCCGCATCGTGAAAATATATTGGATATCGACTATGACTTTATATTGATTGATGAAGCCCATAAGTTAAAAAATCATAAAACAAAAAACTATTCCTTTGTTCGTTTGTTAAAGAAGAAATACTGTTTATTACTAACAGCAACTCCTGTTCAAAATCGACTTGTTGAAATATTTAACCTGGTTTCGATATTAAGGCCAGGTCATTTGGGTAATTACGATTCATTTCTCAACCAATACGGAAAGGATCGCAAGAAAATCAAACAGGACATATATTTGAAGCAACTAATCCAAAAAGTAATGATTCGTAACACCAGACAAGATACAACATTGAATAATACCAATCGTAATATTGAAACGGTTTGGGTTGATTTTGCACCGGAACAGATGGAGGTTTACGAGGAACTTAATCATATAACAATGCCTTTTTCCTCTTTTTCCAAGATTACTTTTTTACGAGAATTATGCTCGTCACGTGAGGCTTGTTATTTATCCCTTCAAAAATTAGCAATGGAAGGAGATAATAAAGATTCAATTCAGTCGGTACTGTCAAAAATTGAACAATTACCTCACCATATAAAAGCAGAAAAAGTGGTTGAATTACTGAAAGCAATTGGGGATGAAAAAGTAATTATTTTTACCGAGTACCGGGCTACCCAATATTACCTGCAATGGTACCTGCAACAAGAGGGAATTTCTTCTGTTCCTTTTAGAGGTGGTTTCAAAAAAGGGAAAAAGGACTGGATGCGGCAACTTTTCAGAGATCATGCACAGGTTTTAATTGCTACAGAGGCAGGCGGTGAGGGTATAAATCTGCAATTTTGTAATCATATGATTAATTATGACCTACCTTGGAATCCGATGCGATTAGAACAACGTATTGGACGCATCCATCGTTACGGTCAGGAAAAAGATGTCCATGTATATAATTTTGCAATCAAGGATACAATCGAAGAACATATTATGAACTTGCTATATGAAAAAATCAACCTTTTTGAGCAAGTTATTGGTCATCTGGATGATATTTTAGCTGAGCTTGATATAACAGATATGGAAACGGAAATTGAAAATATTTATGCAACATCTACATCAACAGGTGAAGCTAAAATTAAATTGGACAATCTCTCATCTATTATTAAACATACTCGTGATAACGCGAGATAATAAGGAGCGTTCCTATGGCAATTACTAATTTACATGAATTCCTGCAAGATTATTTTACCGCAAATCAGTGTGAACTCATTTTTAATGAGGATGGTGTATTAACAGTACAATTAACAGAAGAAATGGATAGGGCGTTAATGAATCGTCCGTTCTATTGGCATTATGTGAAGAACACGGGGTATGCCGGTGAGCCAATGAAACTTACACTCATCACGAACCCGGAAAAGCGAGAAGAAAAAGGGGAATGGATTCATTTCGGAAGCCCACGGTTACAACAAATACTTAACCAGCTTAAACAAAATGAAAAGGTTACTAAATTATTCCAAAAGGTGAAAACCAATCAAAATACCCCGCTTTACCCCTGGTTGGTGATAAATTTAAAGGTAAGCTATGTTGGAAAGCAAAAAAAGGATGAAGTTTTTTCACTCGGATTGCATTTAGTCAGCGGAATAATGAAAGTAGAAATGATGGAGATAATGCAGCAAGTATCGCTTCAAATGTCCATATCTGATTATTGTTACCCCATTTCACCGCTTATTAAAATAAATAGCGGTTATCTTCGCATCCAGTCGGTCATTGATAATTACATTGAAAATCAAACACATGAATGGGCCGAAGAATCATGGAAAGCATTAGATGAAGAAATACAAATGCTACATCATTTTTATACAGAACAAACAGAAACAATGCAAGAACAAAAGCAAAAAGAATTGATTGAAATCAAAAAACGTTATGAACCATACATATCCTATGAAGTAATTAATGGAGGTATTTTTTATCTTACGGAGGATGCGTTTGCATAGAAAAATAACAGGTGTTGCGCATAAGCACCTGTTATTGAGCCTTTTTCCAAATTGTTTTTAGCGCGAATGGCAAAATCCCCAACCAGCGACTACTGTAAGTTGCAGGGGGCTTTTTTTGTTCTGCTCTGCGCTTTTTTCTTTCTTCAGCAGGTAAATCAATATATGTGACCACTTGTTCCGTCATAAATTTTACATAATCATTTCCGGACATGGTTATCACCTCTTAATAGTTTCTAGTCCTAGCTTTTACAGTACCAATTAAACTTATACCTTCTATATTTTTTGAAAAACTTTTGAAAAAAAGAAGGAATTTAGCAAAATGCGTCGAATATAGTAAGTGTTGCAAATTAAAAAGGAGGTGAACGCTTTTGAATCCTGCTGCAGCAATATCGAATGAACTTCTTACTGCAGCCTTCGAAGTCCAAGCATCGGATATTCATTTTTACCCTTTTCAAAATCACACCAATGTCTATTTTCGCATCCACGGGAAACGAATTTTTTATAAGTATTTAGAAAGTGCACAGTATCAATTGTTATTAACGTACTATAAATTCACATCCGGAATGGATATTGGTGAAATCAGAAAACCACAAAATGGCACCATTACGCATCAAGCATCCAAGCAAACATATTCCCTAAGATTGTCCACACTTCCCGTCAATTTATTGGAAAGCTTAGCCATTCGAATCCTTCCACAGGAAGAAAACCTTTCGCTTGACCAACTTTTTCTTTTTCCAAATCAATTAACTAAACTGAAGGAATGGATTATGGCCCAGGCTGGTATTGTATTATTTACTGGTCCAACTGGGAGTGGGAAAACTACAACCATGTATTCTCTCTTACAAACGACTCTAAATGAAAACTCCTATCAAACGATTACATTGGAAGACCCTATTGAAAAAGAAATGGATAATATTTTACAGGTACAGATTAACGAAAAAGCCGGTATCACCTATCAAACCGGGTTAAAAGCTGCACTCCGACATGACCCGGATATTATCATGATTGGGGAAATTCGTGATGAAGCCACAGCACAGTTTGCTTTTGATGCTTCGCTAACTGGCCATCTTGTACTAAGTACGTTACATGCTAAAAACGCGACAGGAACAGTCCATCGTCTACTGGAAATGGGATTAAAACAAACCGATTTGCAACAATCACTTATCGCAGTGGCAGCATTAAAATTATTGCCTATTCAAATCCATGCAACAACGAAAAGACGAGCAGCAATACTTGAACTGTTAGAAGGTGAACGATTGGAAAACACAATAGTGGGAGTAGATGACGATGCAACAAGCACATTTCATACCTTTGACCACTTAAGAAAGAAGGCTTATGCATATGGATATATCTCTGAAGAGATTTATAAGAATTCGTAAGGACAAACGCTCAAGTGACATTCAATTACGTTTTTTAAAACGGTTAAATCGATTATTAAACAATGGATATCCATTAATCGAAGCTTTAGAAGTAATCAAATGGGACAAACAGCTCATTATACCCGCAACAGAAATTACGGATGCTGTCAAAAACGGATATCCTATTGATAAAGCGTTTGACAAAGCGGCATTTCATCAAACGATTACCACTTATTTATATTTTGTCAGAGTCAACGGAGACGTGCAAGGTAGTATCGGTAAATGTATTGAGATGTACGAACACCGAATAAAATATATGAAAAAATTTCAACAAATCATACGATATCCATTAATCCTGTTACTTATTTTTTCTTTACTACTTTACTTTATTAAACAATATGTGCTTCCATCCTTTGCAGAACTTTTTCAAACAAGCACAGAAGCTTCTTCTATGGTCTCCGTATCTATTTTCATTATTGATTTCTTGGGTAATTTAGTAATTGTTCTAATCGCTTTGCTTTTGATAGCGATCATTATTTGGCACTTTACCAAACATAGGCTTACCATAACAAAACAAATTAGATTTTATAACAGTCTACCGATATACCGAACATTTTTAAAGCTACAAACCTCCTTTCTCTTTGCAACACACTTTAGTACCCTTTTGAAAACCGGCATGTCCTTCAGAGAAATTCTAACGCAGATATCCAGCCAAAAGAAATTACCAATCATTGCACACTACTCTCATTTAATGACAGAAGAATTAATGAGTGGCTTACCCATTGCTAGCTTGCTTTCACAAATGTCCTTTTTGGAAAACCAACTTGCTTCCATTTTTCAAAGAAATGCAGATGTTCATGCATTGGAGAAGGATCTAGATGTATATGCAGAGATACTTACGGAGGAAATACAACGAAAAATAATGAAAGCACTCACACTAATTCAACCAATATTTTTTATTGTATTAGCAAGTTTTATCATTTTTATTTATATGACTTTAATGTGGCCAATGTTCGAATTAATTCAATCAATTTAAATTCAATCAACGTAAAGGAGAGAAAATCGTATGTTTAAAAATAATCGAGGTTTTACACTCATTGAAATGCTTATTGTATTAATGATTATATCTGTCCTGATTATCCTGTTTATACCTAATTTAAGTGATAGAAGCGGCGATGTCCATGGGACGGGTTGTGATGCGCTTATAAGTCTCGTACAAAGCCAAGTGGAATTATATGAACTGGAAGAAGGATCAAAACCTGGAACCATACAAGCATTAGTTGATAACGAATATATTACCCCTGATCAAACGGAATGCTCGAATGGGAATACGCTATCCATTGATAATGGGATGTCTCTGCCAATTAACATGAAAAGCCAACGCGGATTTACCTTCGTCGAATTACTTTTGGTTCTATCCATTCTATCTATTCTATTACTACTTCATGTTCCATTAAATATTTCCGGTTTACAAAAACATCAATCTGAGCAATTTCTGGAAACATTCCAATACGATGTTCTATTTATTCAACACCTTGCTACAACAACTACAGACGATAAAAGAGTATACATCAAGTTCCATAATGAGAGTTATGAGATGATTCATGGAAGAAAAACAATGAAGACCAGGTATTACCCCGATGGTTGGGAAGTGGATCCACGTGTGATGAAAGAAATATCTTTCAAATCAACTGGAACAATAAGGCAGCCCGGCAGGATTAAAATGACCTCAAAGCATAGTACCTACTTCGTTGTCTTCCCACTCGGGAAAGGAAGAGGATATATTGTTGAAGAATAATGGATTTACGTTGGTGGAGGTTCTGGTAGCATCAAGTGTACTCATGATGGTTATAACAACTGTTGTTCCTATCCTATCCCTTATTTCGGAACATCAAGCACTTTTAAGTGATCGGCGCATGTTTAGTTACCATTTACATGATGCATTGCAACCCTATCTTTATCAACAAGATACTGCATTGCCAACAAATTACAATGAAACGATTCACAATAAAACGGTCGCATTTGAATTTCAGGATGAAAATGAGTTAGTCAAAGGATGTGCCAAGTGGCAAAATGTCAAAAATAGCAAAGAAGTTATATGTTTATATGGCTATAGGGAAAAATGATCGGGGATTTACGCTTGTCTCTATTCTATTCAGTATTTCCATTATAGCTGTAACCCTCCCTTTCACAGGTTATTTAATCAATACTATTACGGATACTTCTTCCCATTATGAAGAAGTATCCACGCACCAGTTCTTCCATTTTTTACGGGATGATGTCATTAAAGCAACAAGTTTTACGATTGAATCATCTGCCTTAATTCTCACACTTGAAAATGAAACAACAGCAACTATTGAAAAATACGGAAAACACATTCGACGGAAAACCGATCATGGAGGCCATGAAATATATTTACGTGATATAGAAGATATAACTTTTACCGAACTTCCATACGGTATACATGCAACAGTCACTTCAATGCAAGGAGAACAATATGAAAAGACAATTATTTTTTATGAATAATCATGCTGCAGGTTTCTTTTTCCCCTACGTACTTTTTGTGACAGCAATTGTATTTATTTTTATTACAGCTACGATTACGATGTATGCCAATGACGGTAAGATAACCGAGAAACACATGGAGCAAATCAAAATAGAGACATTATTCCAAATGGCGCATGCCAAATTCAAAGAAGAAAATGAAACAAAGGAAATGGGCAGCGGTGAAACATATTACACATTCCCTGATGGTGATGTCAAAATCACACACACTTTATCAGATGAGGACAGGTATGAAATGTATTTTAAAATAACAACCGACCAAAACGCCGTCTATTCTATAACACATACATGGCAACAGGACCAAGATAATAAGGATGCTGAAGATTAAATGTGAACAATTACCAACAAAGCCGATAAATCGCCCACTTAGGCCCGTATATTTATTATAATAAAGGTAATAAATATGGTGAGGTGAATTTTGATGGAAAATACACTAAAGGTTACGAATGTACTAAGTGATCCAACAAGGTACAATATTTACCAGTATATCATTAAATATCATAAAGAGGTTAGTGTAGTAGAAATCGCTGAAGAATTTGATATTCACCCAAATGTAGCTCGGCTCCATTTATCAAAATTAGAAGATGTTAACATGATTGTTTCCTATGCCCAAAAGACCGGGAAAGGAGGAAGGCCAAGTAGATTATATCGCTTATCCGACGAAGTCGTTGAACTTAATTTTCCACACCGGGACTATAAACTTCTATCCACCATTGCACTTGAATCATTTGCAGAACTCGGTGATCCAGGTAAACAGGCACTATATACAACTGGGGAGAAGTACGGAAATCAAATAATGGAACAATACAACACGTCGGGCGCTTCCCAAGAACTCAACACAGAACAAAAAGTTAAAATTTTACAAGATGCAGGAACAATGTTAGGAATGTATCCTAGTTTTGTTCACCATGCAGATTCGAATCGTATTTCATTTCAAATTAGTAATTGCCCATTTAAGGAAATTGCCTCCACCAATCACACAATGGTTTGTAAAATGCACCATGCTTTTTTAAAAGGAATGTTTGAAGCATTATTTACAGAAGTTGATCTTATCGAAGAAGACAATATTTTCCAAGGCTGTGAAAATTGTACGTATACAGCAAAACTTTCAATTGTTTAACAAGATTCGTTTACAAGTTATCTTTCCTAGTTTATAATGACAATGATAAGGTTACCAAAAGGAGGGGAAAGCATGGATCGAATGTTTCGTGTGTGTGCCTTTTGGACGGGTATTTTTACAGTAATGTTTTATGTTGGCGATATGCTGCAAACTGCACTATTATTCCTCGTTCAAACGGCATTTTTCCTTACATTAAGCTACTTAAAATTATCCGAACGTATGTATATGTATTTATTCGGTGCTTATCTTACCGTGTTCATGGTTGGCTTTACTTGGTATTCTGAATTTATACTTGTACCTGGTTTCGGACACTAAAAATAAAAAGAACCCCGCTTTACATACATACGCAGGGTTCTTTTTATTTTTCATATCGCCATTGTCAAGTAACAGCCAACATTGAAAAGCAACAATAGTTACGAAGCATGCACTATTTTTATAACACCCTTTATCTTTTATTGCACAAACGGGTTGTTTGCCTTTTCGTTCCCTATAGTTGTTCTTGAGCCATGACCTGGGTAAACGACCAACGTGTCATCTAGTTGATAAAGAGAAAAGCGTATACTGTCTTCTAGTTGCTTCATATCTCCACCTGGCAAATCAGTTCGACCAATTCCTTGTTGAAATAAAACGTCGCCGGAAATGACAAAACCTTCATCTTTGAAAATGAAGCTAACACTTCCTGGCGAATGTCCTGGTGTATGAATTACCTGAAACGTGAACGGGGCTAAATGTATTTCACCAGGCTCTAACATATATTCTGCCCGCTTTGTTTTTATTTCTTTTCCAATAAAAGAGATGGATCCATTTAAACGTGGTTCTTCCAACCAGGATGCTTCATTTTCATGTAAATAAACATCCAAATCATAATAGTTACGCAAATCCTCTACTCCCCCTATATGATCAAAATGCGCATGTGTTAATAGAATAGCTCGGGGAGTGAGATCTTCTTTATGTAAAAAATCAATTACATTGTTCGCTTCCCCGCCAGGGTCGATAATTAGAGCATTGTGATCATCATATACAATATAACAATTCGTGCCTATTGGACCTAAAGACATCCCTTTTATATCCATGCAAAAACCTCCAAACAACCTATTTTTAAACTTTGAGGATATACCTCGACAAAAGCCCATTTCTATTATAAAATAAATAATATACTTACTTGGTTACATAATAATACAAAAGTAGTTCCTACATCAATACTGATTATTTAGGAAGGAATAAGGGAGGATAAAATAAATGCATACCATTTTGGCGATTTTATTTTTATTGATTGCTCTACTATCTGTTGTATCCGTCATTCGTCAACTTAAATACAAGAATTTGTTGGCATTAGGATTCTCAGTAATTGCAACCTTAGCATTTGGCTTTTTTTCAATTGCCACTATCATTTCAGAAATTTCCGGCGCATAAAATAAAGATTAGCAAGAGGTTGGGGCAAACGTGTTTTTAACAAATAAATTCCGAACATACATCGTTTCTAAAAATATACTTCGCGCACCTTAGGGCGGCTGGTGAGCCCCCTTGTGCTCGTCGTGTTGCAAGCGGCTTCGAGGGTCAGCACTTCTTGCAAAAAAGATTGCTATCGCACTTCGGTGTCTCACCTGTGCCTTCCCTCCTGCTGGAGTCTCCACATATTTCCTACGCTAAGTTTGGCAATGTTCGTCTTTTTAATGAAACACGTTTGAATTGTCCCAGCCTCCTCAACTATTATAAAAGCTGCTTTAATATTTGTTAAAAGCAGCTTTTATTTTTTACTTCTCTTCCTCAAAACCATCAATCGCAATCATTCACCATAAACGATATCATCTTGGAATATATTAGTACCGAAGCCTTGCATTCATAAACCTTTCCTTCGTGCAACTAAATTCAAGCGATTAGCCAACATTTCCTAATTAAGCCTCATCTTATATTTTATCTAAATATGACGATTGTTAAAATAGCTTTTTTATCGGCAAAAAGCCTAAAATGTAATATCCAGTAACTTTTGACGGACAAAAAATGCACCGCCAATGATTCCGGCATCGTTTCCTAACCGAGCTATTTTCATTTCACAAATATCACTGACACGAGGCAGAGCATATTTGTGAAAAGCATTTTTAATTTCATCAAGTAGTTGATCTCCCGCTTTAGAGACACCACCGCCAATAAGTACTTTAGAGGGATTAATGATGGTTCCCATATTCGCGATAAACAGTCCCAGCGCATCCGCAGTGTCATGGATGATATGTTTGCAGTCGGTATCTCCACTTTTGGCTAAATCAAATACATCTTTTGCAGATACAGTTCCTGTTTGCTGATAATGTGTTGATAACCTGCTTATTGAGTTGTTTTGGAGTTTATCCATGGCCTGACGTGCGATACCTGTAGCAGAAGCAATCGTTTCCAAACAGCCGCTGCGACCACAATTGCATAGATGACCATGCGGATCTATCGTTGTATGGCCAATCTCTCCGGCCATGCCATTTTCACCATTTAGTATCTCGCCATTTGCAATAATTCCACCACCAACTCCAGTACCTAACGTTATGGCAATGACATTTCGTGCCTGATTTCCGGCACCCTTCCAATTTTCACCTAATACCGCGATATTTGCATCATTTTCCACAAATACGGGTAATCCAGATTTGTCCTTCAATTGCGCCGCCAATTCAAAATTTTTCCAACCAATATTGACCGCTTCGTAAACAAATCCAGTGTCTCCATCGATAAAACCTGGTGCACCTACACCAATGCCTAATACCATGTCTGTAGTTAAATTTAATGCTGTTAACTGAATACGAATCGACTGCCATAAATCATCAATGATGGAGACGCCTCCATTTGATTTATTGGTTGGTATCTCCCATTTTTTTAATATTTCACCTTCATTATTAATAAATCCAATTTTAACTGTTGTTCCACCAATATCCGCACCAATTATTATTTTGTCCATATTTTGCTCCCCATTTCCCCACGTACATAATTGTAACTTTTTTCACAAGGTAAATTCACCCATTTTTATTATTTGAAAATCAGTACATACAATTATATCAAATCTCACCTTCATTAGGAATAAATATATCTATGAGAAAACAAGATCATCTACCAAACAAAGCATAAATATTGCTTTTTGCACATACCTTTTAAGAAAGTCACGTTATTTAAAGGAATGACAATGATGAAGAATTGGATATTTATTACAATTGCACTATCATTAATCACTTTATTTGGCATTGTTTATTTTGTAAAAATGAATACCTCTCCTGCTATTACATATTTTCCTATCGATGAGAAAACTCCTTTTACCCATGCGAATACAAGCTTGGAACTGTCTACTGCTAAAGGAAATGACTCGTATGAGATAGATTGGACAAGCAATTCCAGAAGCGGTAAGGAAATGTATCTACGTCAAGATGCATCATTGTTATTTGACAACGGTAGATTAAGAGGGGTTCATAGTAAATGGATGCAGGATACGGAATCTATTTATTTGGAAGAAGCACTTCTAAGTGAAGATAGTAGTTACTTTCAAGCTATTTCGTTTCATCATGGTGAGGTACATTATCCGAATGATGAAATTAAAAGTATCCATCAGATGTCCAACGATCACCTGTATGTAATAGATTCACCAGCTACACCACTTGAAGCTTTTCACTCACCTAAGAACAAAGCCCAAAACGAATGGAAGGAATTACTCGATCGTACAACAAAACAACAATTACTGCATCATTGGCATCAACTGTTTACCCATTTTAACATTTCCAGTGAATCCTATCTTGCTGTTCCACTTACAAATTTATATCACTATAACAATCAACCTCTCCCTTCCATGACACAGGAACAAACAAATAAAGTCATTGGCCAATTATGGGAAGGTGTATACAAAAATTATATTATTCCAGCGGCCAATACAGAAAATAATAAGCTGGAAAGCTTTGTTCCGATTGTATTATTCGATAAGGACAACGATCATTTACTTGTATTGTTTGAATTAAATGGTAAGAAAGAAAAACTTATTCAAAACTATTCATTTTAAAGGGGCTGGGACAAAAGTGTTTTTAACAAATAAATTCCGAACATACATCGCTTCTAAAAATATACTTCGCGCACCTTAGGGCGGCTGGTGAGCCCCCTTGTGCGCTTCGTGTTGCAAGCGACTTCGAGGGGCAGCACTCCTCGCAAAAAAGATTGCTATCGCACTTCGGTGTCTCACCTATGCCTTCCCTCCCGCTGGAGTCTCCGCATATTTCCTACGCTAAGTTTGATAATGTTCGTCTTTTTAATGAAACACGTTTGTTTTGTCCGAGCCTCTTATTTTTAATTCACATTCTCACCTGTAATTTCTTCATATAACGTTATAACATCCTCATCATCCGGGTTCATTTCATAAGCCGTCTGTACCATTTCTTCTGCTTTTTCTTCCTCCCCTTTATTATAATAGAGGAGAGCTAGATTCTGGTAAGCTTGCGGCAAAGCATCATCATATTTGATGCTATTCTCTAAATCTTCAATTGCCTGATCAACTTGATTCATTTCAATGTAAGCATAAGACCGTTGAAATAATATAGTCGCCTCGAGATCTCCTGATAGCTCTAGTGCATGGTCAGCAATATCGATTACTCCCTCGTAATTGTCTTCCATGAGTAATTCTTCTATCTTCATTAATTGATAGGATTGACTGTTCACATTATGCTGCAAGCCAAATGCTACTAATCCATACGTCATAAGCAAATAAACAATAAACGCTAGAAACTGTATACGAACGTTTTTATTTTTTGGCAAATGAATAATAGCTGAAGCAATAAATCCTCCAATTAACCCTCCAAGATGGGCTCCCATATCAATTTGTGAAATGGTGAAACCAAATACAATATTAATTCCTATTAATAGCAGAACCCCACTACCCATCGTTTGAAAAAACAATTTCTTATGAATACAACCGAAAAACAAAATAGCCCCAAACAAGCCAAATAGTGCACCGGATGCACCGGCAGATACATTTGTACTAAATGCAAAACTTGCAAGCCCTCCAGCGATACCTGCAAGGAAATAAATAACAAAAAAACGCCATGAACCATACATTCTTTCTACTAATGTTCCTAAATAGTATACTGCTAGCATATTCATAAGTAAGTGTAAGAATCCTATATGCAGAAACATAGAGCTGATAATGCGCCACCATTGCCCTTCTTCTACGATTGCCGGATTATACTTTGCACCGAATTCAATCAAGTGATCAATAGATGTACTACTACCAGTGCTTTCAAATATAAAGAATAGAATAATATTTATACCTAATAACAAATAAGTCAGGAATGGCTTACCGAATGAAAATACATTTTTAGCTTCTTGCTTTTTATGATGCAACGCATTCATTAAAAAACGTTTATAATGTTCAACCGCTTCTTCTTTTGCAGTAACAGTCAGCGCATCTGAACTCGGGCTTGAAGTGGAGCCAATATCTGTAAAGAGCCTTTCTTTTTCTTCGGTTAAGTCATCTTCTGCTAAATAATATACATTCATCTTTACCGGATTTCTCTCGTTTAATTGCATTGGTTTCCTTAAAATTTCCCAGTCATCTACCGGGGCATGGGCGGACACATAAACATTATGCAATTCCACATGTTTACCAGCCAATAATCGCTTGATGGCTTTCGCTTTTTGAAATACCAGTGCGATATCTTTTTTTAAATGATTTTTCCAGTCAAATCCTTTATGTAAAAGCCGTACTACCGTCGATGTATTTTTGGAATACTTTTCCAACCATATTTCTTCCTCTTTTTCACTTATTTCCAAAACATCAAAATGTTCATGAGCAACCAAATAATACGCTATTTCGTACATGGTATAGTTTTCATCCAGATACATACATTTCCTCTCCCCCCATACATCATACCAAAACAGTAATGCTTTTTCCCACAAAAAGCAAAAAGAAGCTGCTTAACGAAACAACTTCTTTTACTCATCAGTAAAATGAATGACTTGATTGTCTATTAAATAATCCTGGTAAGACCTTCTTTCTTATTGCTGGCATCCTCATCGAAAGAGATACTACAATTCTCCGTAAGAAACTTATCGCCAAGATTGTATTCATTACTCGATACCGCCATTTATAAAGAACGGAAACTGCAGTTATAGCACTAGCAAAAATGATAATAAATCGCATCTAAACAAACACCCTTTTCTACTTATGGTGTTATTAGTTATTTTCCGTTAGCACGACAATTATGCATAAAATGAACCCTAACCTTATAGCTTATCTATACCATCTTGCGTAATCAGATGCTTAACAGGAAGATCGAATTCCTCCGTAGGGATTGTTTCAGTTAATTGACTTTTGTGTAATAAAGAAGCTGTTTCATTGGGGTAGTCCATTAAAAAACGATCGTAGTATCCCCCACCAAATCCAACACGATAGCCATTTTTATCAAATAGCAATCCAGGCACGATCAATAAATCAATGGCAGCTTTGGCGACTTCCCTTGTTTCATCCGGTTTTGGTTCCAATAAATTGTTAAAAACGACTTCCAATTGATCATAACTCTTCAATTGATAAAATGTAAGCTTTCTATCCTGTGGAAAGCATTTTGGTACACATACGATTTTGTTTTGCTTCCATGCAGTTTCAATGACAGGTATGGTATCCCATTCAAATCCCTTTGCTATGGTAATACCCACTGAGTCTGCCTCTTCCCAAAGGGTAGAATGAACAAGATTTGCTGTTAATTGTTCTTCAATTTTTGCCTATTTATTCCTGTAATATTCTTTAGTGTGGCGATTGCAGATTTTCGCAACTGCTTTTTATCCAAAAAATCACCTCTTATCAGAATAGTTGCGCTTATGTAAATGCGGAAGTTTTTAAACCTTATCAGCGAAAATAAACTCTTACCAATGAAGCTGATAAGAGTTTGTCCTAGTACCAATTATTTTGTTTCACGGTGCAGTGTATGTTTCTTTAAGCGTGGACTATATTTCATAAGCTCTAAACGCTCCGGATTAGTACGTTTGTTTTTAGTTGAAATATAATTACGGTCTCCTGTTTCTGTACAAGCTAAAGTAATATTTACGCGCATCATTTTCCCTCCAAACTTTTAGAAAAACGCAGGATTTTGCCAACAAGCAATCACATACTACGTTTTTGTTATTATCCTTAGAAATTCACTTTTTCTTAAGTGTAATAAGCTTTCTTTATAAACTGCTTTTAGTGCACATCAGACCTAATTATAATAGCAGATGTTTTAATAATTATCAAGAACTCTAGAACAAAAAATAGTGTTTCCCCATTTTTATTTCTATGTTATAACTAATACTGTATCATAAATAGATAACTACTATAAATGAAATGGAGGGACTCAAATGATTGTTGCAGGAATTGCTATAATAATTGTTGCTATCGTCTTATTTATCTCATCATTTTTCATGAATGATAAATTTAAAGACTTGGAAAGTCAAGTGGAACAGCTTTCTATCTCCACCATGCAGGATACATATCAGATGAAGAAAAAAATTAATATTCTGGAAGAGAAATTACGTTCAGAGGATATCATGCAAGATTCACGCTCTAAAAAGGAGAAAAATAATTCATAATTTAATAGAAAAGAAGGAGAAAAATATGAAACAACCAGTACGTTCATTCGCAATAGGCTTATTTACAGCTGGGCTAATTATGCTGATTGTAGTTTATTTTTTTGATCCGCCATCAAATGAAACCAAACCGCTATCCTCTGATGAGATGATCTCGACACTTGAGGAACAAGGTTATCATGTTTTGACGGAATCCGAATACATTTCACTATCGGTAAATGACGGAAGTAATTCAAATGAAGACACTTTATCCGAGGAATCTGAAAGCGACGAATCAGAAAACCAGGACGCGGAAGAAACCGATGAAAATGGTTCAGAAGAAGATAATACAACAGATGTGGATACAGAAACATCGTATACATTAAATATAGAAGAAGGTATGGATTCTGGCACCATTAGTTCATCATTGGCCGAGAACGATATAATAGACGATGCTGCGGAATTTAGCCAATACCTGAATGAAGAGGGCTATGAGGAGTATATACAAATCGGAGAACATGAAGTATCAAGCGACATGAGTTTTTATGAAATAGCTGAACATATCGCAAATTAAAAGCTATATTGCAGCATCTGAACATTTGCTGCAATATAGCTTTTTTAATGAATATGAAGATCCAGCTAAGGGCTTATTCCTCGTCTTCTTCACTTCTATCCTCTTTTAAATCGAAATACGTATCCAGAATTCCTTCTCCGATATAGTGATTGACTCCACTAGCATCTCCGGTATTTGGAACAATAACCGCAAACGCTATTTCCGGCTCATCAAAAGGAGCATATCCGACTAAACTGAGATTCTCTGTATATTGTTCCACGTCTCCATCCTCATATACTTCATTTTCTGCCGTACCTGTTTTACCGGCAGGATTATAATCCTTGTCTCCAAAATAATTGTACCCCGTTCCATCGGAGGTTTGAAATACTTGACGGAATCCTTCCTGCACGCGATCAATCTTATCCTGATCCATTTGAATTCTATTCAATACATCGGTATTATGATGTTTATAGATAGTGCCCAAATTATCTTCTGAAGCAACAGGGTTTCGAATTTCTTTCAGGAAATGCGGTTGAACACGATACCCATCGTTAGCGATTGTTGATACATATTGTGCCATTTGCAAGGTAGTATAGGTGTCAAATTGGCCAATTGCATAGTCCATAAAATTACCAGCATTACCTTGGGAACCTACAAAGCCAGTAGATTCAAATGGGAAATCAATACCTGTTTCTGAACCAAGACCAAATTGCCTGAAGTAGTTACGCATCTCCTGCCAAGCACCCGAATCAAATGATACAGTTTCATTTCGCTGATAATTATACTCACCACCCATACGCATAGCAAGATGAAACATGTATATGTTGGATGATTGTTGTAAAGCATTCAGATCATTAACTAACCCTAAGTTCTTCCAGGATGATTTTTCCTCTGTTCCAGCAATTTTAATTGGTGAATCATAGAATGTTTGTCCCGGTGTAATAACTTCAGACTCGTAGCCTGCTAACATCGTTGCACCTTTTACAATCGATCCTGGTCGATGCGCGTCATATAATGCTTTAGAAGCAGTATTATTGAACTCATCTTTTTCTCTGTCATAACTTTGTCCGGATACCGCTAATAATTCACCAGTTTGTGGATTCATAACGACAGCAAGCGCATCTTCTATATTCCGATTTTCATATGGTTCTTCACTTATCGCTTTATCTAATTCTTCACGAACAATTTCATCCACCTGTTCTTGGAATTCCATATCAATGGTTAATACTAAATCTTTACCGCGCTCTCCTTCTACAACCGTTTCTGTATTAACAACATTTCCACTCTTATCTGTTGAATATTGAATCTGTTCCTTTGTACCTCTTAGTACATCTTCATACTGTTCTTCTAAGCCATTTTTGCCGACACGATCATTTCTACTGTATCCCCTTGTGACATAATATTCTTCTTGATCTCCAGGAATTCCTTCCTCCTGTGACGTAATGGCACCAAGAAGATTACGGAAAGTTTCATCATATGGATATTCTCTATTCCAGTCTGTTGTTGCATTAACACCAGGTAAATCATCGAGATGTTCAGCAACAAGAGCATATTCTTCTGACGTTACCTCTTTATTTTTAACAATTTGAGGTGTTAATGACTGTGCCTTGTCTAACTCCTTCTTAATAGCAATTACTTCTTCTTCCGCTTCAGAAAAATCACTTATCTCTTCTTCCGAGATTCGATCCAAAACTGTATTATAGCGTTCGGAATCACTCATCTCTTCCGCCTCTTCATCTGATACACGGCTCTCTGCTTCATCCTCGTTTTTCAAGTACCAGTATTCCTGCCTGTTTCGTTCGGTAATCCCATCGGTGTCCATGGAAATAAATGCGGCTAAATCTTCTGCCACCTCCAACCGATCTTCTGCCTGTACGCTTTTGGGCGGCGTATATGTTATCGAGTATAACGGTTTATTGTCAACCACAACATCGTGATTACTATCATATATTTTGCCCCGTGGAACCGGAACTTTCGATGTATCTTCTATCGTGCGTTCAATTTCTTCTTGAAAGCTTTCCCCATTTAAAATCTGTACAACACCCAGTTGAAGAATTAATACAGAAAAAGATAAAAATACAACGAAAAATAGTATATTTAATCGAAAAGGAAGCTGTGCCTTTTTCTTTTTTTTCTTTTTTACCATTTATTCTCCCCCATATAAATTACTTCATGACGACTTACTTCCCTCTATTATACCATTTATTTCATGAAATTCGAACAGGATTAACGATTTTTTTCATCGGTTATTTGATTTTTGATCATCACATCTTTGTTATTTGGACTGCTCAGGTAAATATTTTTTACAAAAACATAAATAAATAAATGGCCTGTTCCAAAAATGACCAATAACCACGGAATTATTTCCTCAGCTGAGAAAACAGAAACAGCTATAAGAAAAATACCAATTGATAAAACACGTCCAATATTAACAAATAATTCGCGAACAACAATATATTCGACACGTAAATCCTTTGCTTTCCAAGCTTTCCCTATTACATCATAGGTCAATGAATCATAAGGAACATTGATAATCGGATAAGCAATTCCAATAAAAATAGCATAAATGATCATGAGCAGATAACTCATTTCAAACAAAATAATAAATATCGATAAGTAAAGAATTAACGCTCCAATAAAAATGGCCTTTTTTCTCATGGATGGTTTGATAAACTTTGTAGCCACTAAATAAAAAATAAACGAAAGCCCAGATAAAGATAAATTAAACACACCTAAAGCAAATTCGCTATTTGTGATTAAATAGACCCAAATCGTAATAACGAACGCAAACATTCCTTCTCTTAATCCTTGAGCAACATGGGCATTTAAAATCCGGTTCCAATTTTTATTATGCCGTCTTTCTTCCAAAATTCGCCTGAAGTGAAAACTTCCTTCTGCCTTGCGACGATTTAGGAAAAAGCTTGATACTACCGCACAAATAAATAAAATAAATGAAATGGTGAAAATAGTTGTGTAACCAAGGTTTGCTGTCATTTTAGCGATAATTGTACCTGCTAATAAAGGTCCAATCATTCCACCAAAAGATTGCAAGACACCTAAAAATCCATTGAAAAAATCCCTTGTTTCCGGTTCCGTAATTTCAAAAGTTAAAACATTAAATGCCAACCAATAAAATCCATACCCAATTCCGAGCAAACTCCCCAGCAGAAAATTATAAGTAGAGGCATTTTCTCCAATGATGAGCACACATAAAAAGAAAAAAGATAAAAAAATCACTCCTAATCGTAACACAATAACACGATCTACTTTTTTAGCCAGTTTTCCAGCCAAAATAAACGTAGCTGGCTGAAACAAGAATATAGCTAAATTATATACAGCAATAGTAATATAATCACCTGATTGCTTCCATAGATAAATGTTAACAAATGTATTAGAGAGAAATATCCCTAAAAAATAAAGACCTCCGACCAGTAATAAGAGTAATAAATCACGATTGATATCAAATTTATCTTGGTAATACTGCAGACTTTTTCGCATCACGGATACTCCTTTTTTTATTAATTATAGTTTAAGCAAATGAGTATCAGATATGCAGAAAGCCTTCCTTTAAATAATAATCGAAATTAAAAAACACGGGAAAGTTTCCCGTGTTTTTTTAATTAAATTACTTATTTTGCTTCGTTATAGTTTTTAGCAACTTCATCCCAGTTTACTACATTCCAGAATGCAGCAACGTACTCCGGACGCTTATTTTGATATTTAAGATAATATGCATGCTCCCAAACATCCAGACCTAGAATTGGAGTTTTTCCTTCCATTACAGGTGTATCCTGATTAGGTGTGCTTGTTATTTCAAGCTCTCCGTTATTAACAACAAGCCATGCCCAACCTGAACCGAAGCGACCTGTTGCAGCATTTCCAAATTCTTTCTTGAATTTATCAAAGCTGCCAAATTTCGCATTTATTTTATCAGCTAATTCTCCAGATGGCTCTCCACCCCATTAGGTGAGAGTATTTTCCAGAACAAGCTATGATTAGCATGGCCACCGCCATTATTACGAACTGCCGTACGAGCGCTTTCCGGTACAGCATCCAAATTACTTAATAAATCTTCAAGCGATTTATTTTGAAGGTCTGAATGCCCTTCTAAAGCCCCATTCAATTTTGTGACATACGTGTTATGATGCTTCGTATGGTGTATGTTCATCGTTTCCTTATCGATTGTTGGCTCTAATGCATCATACGCATAAGGTAGTTCCGGTAATTCAAATTTTGCCATTTCTAATTCCTCCTCTATGTGTATTAAAGGGGCTGAAAATTCACCCTTTTAATCAAGGTTATCAAAGCCTAATACCATATGCAAATTTTATGCATAGGTAAATATCCTTTATATATTTCCTTCCCTTTTGCACTAGATTAAAACATATATTTTAAATGTTTTATAAATTTGAAAATTACAACAAACGAACAAAAAATAAAAACAAGCACATAGCTTGTTAAAATAACACGATGGCTCGGGACGGAATCGAACCGCCGACACACGGATTTTCAGTCCGTTGCTCTACCGACTGAGCTACCGAGCCTAATGATATGTATTCCTAAATGATTTCTCGCATTTTATGTCACTTCAATATGATTTCAAGGATGTTTTGGATAGGTTACGTTATAAGATATTTGTTGACATCTAGTTAATTCTATGGAGGAGGAAGAGGGATTCGAACCCCCGCGAGCTTTGACACCCCTGTCGGTTTTCAAGACCGATCCCTTCAGCCAGACTTGGGTATTCCTCCTAATAGTATATGGTGGACCCTGCAGGATTCGAACCTGCGACCGATCGGTTATGAGCCGATAGCTCTGACCAGCTGAGCTAAGGGTCCAACTTTAATAAAAGTTTTTCTTATGTATATATGGGGCGACCGGTGGGGATCGAACCCACGAATGCCGGAGCCACAATCCGGTGCGTTAACCACTTCGCCACGACCGCCGTTTGATTTTTGTAAGTGATAGCGGTGGAGGGGATCGAACCCACGACCTCACGGGTATGAACCGTACGCTCTCGCCAGCTGAGCTACACCGCCACATGGCTCCACAGGTAGGATTCGAACCTACGACCGATCGGTTAACAGCCGATAGCTCTACCACTGAGCTACTGTGGAATATTTAACAATTTCTTCTTACAAATAAAAAGAACAGCGACGAAATATAATTTAACATGTTCGACAGAAACTGTCAACAATTTTTTCATTTTAAATTAACGTGTGCATATGTGTAATAGCGTTATCTAAAACAACATTATTTACTATAGCACTTTCCATAATAGATTTCAAGAAAAAACGAAAAAGATTTCAATGATCTAATACAGCAACCTAGAGAAGGACCCGAAAGCCCTTCTCGTTTAATCGCTATTCTTCTAAAACTTCCTCAGCAATATTTACAGCATGATCTCCAATTCTTTCTAAATTGCTTATAATATCAACAAATACAATTCCAGCTGATGCACTACATCGACCTTCATTCACCCGTATAATATGTTTCTTTCGATAATTACGCTCCATTTTATCTATTTGGTCTTCTTTTTGAATGACCGCCAGAGCTTCTTCCCTGTCCATTCGACCAAGCGATTGTACAGCTTGTTTTACAGTCATGATTGTTAAATCAAACATGTTATTTAAGTCTTCCTGCGCATGTTCTGTTATTTGAACCTTGTTCGTTATTTTATAATCAATTAATTCAAGAATATTTTCAAAGTGATCTCCAATTCGCTCAATATCGCGTACGGAGTCCATTAACGATGTATGTTTTGCACTATCAGCCTCAGACAGTGAACCTGCAGATATATTAATAAGATACTCGGTTATTTTTTGATCTAAATTATTTAGAGCTCCTTCTACTTGTACTGCCATTTCGGAATGTTTCTGCTGATTCGTGGTCAAATACAGGTTTGTTTCTTCTAATCCCTTTGATGCGTATTCACCCATGCGAATTATTTCGGATTTTGCTTGATCTAATGCTAATGTAGATGATTGCTGAATAAAAATTGGATCCAAATGCTTCGGCTTATACTCGATAATCGTATCTTCACCTGGGACTAATTTTGTAACAAACCATGCCAGCGCACCAATAAAAGGAAATTGTATCAGTGTATTTGCGATATTAAAACTACCGTGTGCAAATGCTATCGTCATTTCTGCATTTAAGTTGAATTGTTCTTGTAAAAACATGACATATTGTGTAAATACACCTAATAATAAAATACCGATAGTTGCACCTACTACATTAAATATCACATGTGTATAAGCAGCTCTTTTTGCTGCCACAGAGGCACCTAAGGATGCCAATATAGCCGTGATCGTTGTTCCTATATTATCACCAAACAACACCGGTAATACAGCTCCCAAATCAATGGCACCTTGAGCAAATAAACCTTGAATTATTCCTATCGTTGCACTAGAACTTTGAACAATCAGTGTAAACACTGTACCAACCACAACACCTAAAATTGGTGATGTACTCATACTTATGGTCAATTCTTGAAAGGCCTCTAAGCTGCGTAATGGGGACATTCCACTACTCATTAACTCTAAACCAAAAAATAAGGCACCGAAACCAAATATTGCTTGTCCCACTGCTGTAACCTTTTGATGTTTAAAGAAGAATAACAAAAATGCACCTACCGCAATAATTGGTAAAGCATATGCACCCAAATCGATACCAATAATAAACGCTGTTACCGTTGTACCAACATTAGCACCCATTATAACACCGATGGCTTGTCTAAACGTCATAAACCCAGCGTTCACAAGTCCAACGGTTAACACTGTTGTACCAGAACTGCTTTGAATCAGTATGGTTACAATCATACCAGCCAGTACTCCTAAAAAAGGATTACTGGTAAATTTATCCAGAATGTCTCTTAAGCGGTCACCGGCTGATTTTTGCAGGCCTTCCCCATAAATTTTATACCAATAAGAAAAATACCTAATCCACCAATGAACTCAAATAACAGTGTTTGTAAATCGATATCCACTTGTTGTATCGCCCCTTTATTCATGTTGAAACTTGTCACATGCCCCTACTATTATTAAATGAATAAGGATGATTTGTAAAGGATCTTTATAAATAATTAACAATAACTTAACATTTCTCTTCTTTTCCTTTGTTTTTATCTATTCTTTACATTGAAAAACATGAAATGCAAATGCGAAAAAATCTTCCATGAAAAAAACATGGAAGACGCTTTGAAATTTATATGTTTATTTTTTCAACAAGTATTTTCGTTCCATCTACCTGTACAACCCGAACTGGAGTCCCCTTAGAAACCCATTGTCCATTTGACACTGCACTATAATCTTTTTCATTAATCCTTATGGTCCCGGTCGGTCTCAAGTCATTTAAAGTAATCCCTTCTTCATTAACCAATGCTTCATATTCCATGTTCATGGAATTATAACCGGCCTCTTTTGTTAATTGATCTTTCAGCGTGATCTTTGTCCACATTTCTCTTCGTTTGAACACTTTCAAGAAAAAGAAAGAAGCGCCTCCCCCCAACAGGACACCTATAACTGCATACAGTCCTGAAGTAAAATCCGGTGCCGCTAAGCCAACGGAAGCTAACATTGTAGCCAAACCGATGGTAGCAAGGGTTCCATCGTTAACTACTTTTCCGTCAATGATAATAAGTAATAATCCAACAAAGTAAATAATAAACATGATGGTAAAAGAGCCTGTTTCTACATACGCTCCAAAATATACTGTAATAAATCCGATACCTAATAATGCAAATATCCCACGCATATTAACCAAAACTTCACCAATTAAAAATAATGTACCAAGTCCAGTAATAACAAGGCCTATCCATGTTAAAGAAAATATATCCAATATATTTCCTCCTTCCTACTAAATTGTACGTACTACTATTATAAATTGTTTCAATAAAAAAGGGGTATAAAATATGGATTTCATAAAAAAACCTTTGTATATGTATTAATTATATTACTTGGTATTAGTATATATAACGACTTATCATTAGGAAGTCCACCTGCTTTAGAAGATAAACCCAATCAAATAAGCCAACCATCCTCAGAAATACCGTTTACTGTCATTCAGGTTAAAGCAGAACCCGGTGAGACGGTTTTATCGATTGTAGAACGAATAAATAACAATAGGAATCTTGAAAAAATGGACCCTACACAAATCTTAACAGATTTTAATACCGTTAATCCATCTATGGATCCACATAACCTTAAGCCTCACACTTATTATTACTTTCCTTTGTATCCTGACCCATAAAAATAAGGACTGAAGAAATTCAGCCCTTATCTTAATTAAATGAAAGGAAGAATAAAAAGTGTAATGATAATCGAAATCGCCCCTGCAGCAATCGCAATATTACCTAAGGTGTCTGCACCCCGGGATCTTGATATGAAACCAAGAATAATCCCTGCGCCACCTAGTATGATTGGCATCATAAAATAGGATATAATGGATAAAGCTACACCTATCCAACCATACGTACTATTTACATCATTTTCCATGTGTTCATTCTGTTCACTTACCGGTTGTCGGTCACTGATATGATCGTCTGCCGTTACTTCGCTGGCAAATTCCTCATTTCTGGAACTGTCCGGTTCAATACCAACATAATCTTCATTCTTTTGCAGCTGGTGATCATTGGATCGATCCTCGACATTTTGGTTTCGTTGACTATTAAATTCATCCATAGCTAAGACCTCCCTTATTTCTGGATTGAGGTACATCTATAGTTTATGGATTTATCGTTATCTAACTTGTGTTACATTTTGCCAAAAGCTGTGTTGCAACTTTTTAAGAATGATGCATATAGTAAATAGAATCTGTTAAGGGAGCATGATTATGTCCATTTTTATTAAAGAATTGGTAAGACAAAAATTAAAACAGCTTTCACCTGAAGATTTACTTCAATACGGCAAGCAATATGGATTTTCACTAAATCTTTCAGAAGCCCAGGAAATAACAGCATATTTAAAAACAGCTTCGATTGATCCATTTCGCACAGCAGATCGGGAGAAGATGTTTAAAGAGCTTGCTCGCATAACGAATGTAGATACTGCAAAAAAAGCACGTCTCTTATTTAATGAATTAATTAAATCATATGGCGTGGATTATTTATTTACAGAATAAGATAGAAGGAATAACACCGGCAGTGTTATTCCTCTTTTATCAACTATTAACAATTTTATTTTTTAATTCGCGATCAAAAGTCCCTTCTTTTATCATATTGATTTCAAATTTATATGGGGCTTTTTTGTTCTTTTTATCCTCACCCACATACGGCGTTTCCAATATTTTTGGTAAATCTTGTAACTGTGGATGTTTAATAACATATTCCAGTGCATCAAAGCCAATATAGCCAAAACCAATATTTTCATGACGATCTTTATGAGCTCCCCGGTCATTCTTACTGTCGTTCACATGTACAACTTTTAGACGATCTAAGCCAATAACCTTATCGAAGTGGTTCAGTACCCCATCAAAATCATGGACAACGTCATACCCTCCATCATGGATATGACATGTATCCAAACATACGGATAATTTATTATTTTCTGTTACACCATCCATGATTTTCGCCAGTTCATCAAATGTTCTTCCTATTTCTGAACCTTTACCTGCCATTGTCTCAAGTGCTATTTGCACATCTTTATCTGTCTCCAGGACTTCGTTTAATCCTTCGATAATTTTCTTAATCCCTTCTTCAGATCCTGCTCCAACATGTGAACCAGGATGAAGCACAATTTGTTTTGCGCCTATGGCAGCTGTTCGATCAATTTCATTACGTAAAAAATTAACGCCTAAATCAAACGTTTCCGGTTTAACGGTATTACCTATATTAATGATGTACGGAGCATGAACGACAATATCAGAGATCTTATTTTTTTCCATATGCTCCGTACCTTCTTCAATATTTAACTCTTCTATCGGTTTCCGTCTTGTATTTTGAGGCGCTCCCGTATAGATCATGAACGTATTAGCACCATAAGAGGCTGCTTGTTCACTTGAACCAAGAAGCATTTTCTTTCCGTTCATCGATACATGTGATCCAATTTTAAGCAAATCCATCCACCTCTTCCTTTATTCCTATTTCTTATACTTATTCTTTAATTGTCTTTTAATAGTGTCCTGTTGCTGTTTCATTTTTTTCTTATAGCCTGGTTTTACTTTTTTTCTTTTAGGGACATATTTCCATGCTTCTTTATCTATATTTGTTGTCGTTTTATTTCGTAATTGACGCTCGTTCCAAGATTTTGCTTCCTGCCACTCTCCTCCTTTAACGTCGGCATAATGAAAATGAATTCCATTTTGTTCCAACCTCTTGATGAGTTTAATATCCGTTTCCTGGTAAAGGCTTATCGCTGTCCCACTCATCCCTGCTCTTGCTGTTCTGCCTACGCGGTGAATATAAAAGTCTTCCTCCTTCGGGAGCTGAGCATTAATGATATGACTAACTCCCTTAATATCAATCCCTCTTGCAGCTAAGTCTGTTGCAACAATATATTGATACCGGAGATTTTGAATTTCTTTGAGCATCCGTTTGCGCTCACGAGGAGCGAGCCCTCCATGGATAATGCCAGCGTCCAATCCTTTTTGTTGCAAAGAACCAGCTAAATTATCAGCCATTTCTTTCCCGTTGGTAAAAATGATTGCTAAATAGGGTTGAATCGTTTTGGAAATTTCCATAATACTATCAGCCGTGTCCCGATGCTTTACATCAATTAAATAATGTTCCATCGTCTCTGGTGAAAGATGACTATTTACATTAACATGTAATGGATCTTCCAGGTATTTGTCAAAAAATTGTTGTAATCGCTGTGGTATCGTCGCAGAAAAGGCAAGTATTTGAATGTCTGCTCGTGAACGAATCAATAATTGATCTACATCATTAATAAAGCCAAGATCTAGCATTAAATCTGCTTCATCAATTACAAATGAGGTAGCAGAGTAAATGGAAACAGCATTTTCTTTCACTAAATCCAACATTCTACCAGGTGTACCGACAATAATATGTGGTGGCTCTTTCAGCTTTTCCATTGCCTTTTGTTTATCTGTGCCACCTACTAGAAGTTTCGCAACCCATATGCCGTTTTTATCCGCATAATGAATTGTTTTTTTCACTTCGTCATAAATTTGCGTTGCAAGTTCTCTTGTGGGAGCAACTATAACAAACTGCACCTGCCGTTTACTCTCATTAATCTGATTTAATAATGGCAGCAAATAGGCGTGTGTTTTTCCAGTACCAGTATGAGACTTTCCGATTACACTTTTTCCTTTTAAAACGGCCGGAATAACTTGTTGCTGTATTTGAGTAGGACGTGAAAACCCCAGCTTCTCGACAACATTATACAACACGGGATGAAAAGAAAAGTTGCTGAAATGATTGTTTTCGTTTTCCATAAAAAGTTCTCCTTCTTGTTGATTCGGGATCATCATTTCTTACATAAATTGAAAAGGCTCTGTATTAACTTGTGATACGATAACTTCTATATTGTCATTTGTAAGTTTGTCATCTAAATAATCTTTTGCTCCTTTTTTCATTATCGTTTCAATATAATGCCCTGGATCGATAACAGATAATCCGCATTGCCAAGCTTCTTGGGCTGCATGAAAAGACATATCACCAGTTATATATACATCTGCTCCCTTTTCCTTAGCAGTATCGATATATTTCTCTCCACTACCTCCTAAAATCGCTACCCACTTTACTTCTTTCGTTAAATCTCCACTAACACGAAGATCCGAGATACCAAAAGCAGCTTTAACATGTCTGCAAAAAGCTCCTAATGTCACTGCGTGATCAAGGGCTCCTATTCTTCCAAGTCCTAAGGATGTCCCTTTGTTTTCCAGTGGAAAGATATCATAGGCAGGCTCTTCATAAGGATGTGCATCTATTATAGCACGTATAACCTGCGACAGCTTTTCTTCTTGCACAATTGATTCGATTTTAAACTCATCGACCTTTTCTACTTCATTTTGATTCCCGATATATGGATTTGTTCCTTCAAGTGGTTTAAAGGAGCCTTTACCAGCTGCTTGAAAAGTGCAATGACTATAATTTCCAATATATCCTGCCCCACCAGTATGAAAAGCCTCACGTACTTCATTGATATGTGAGGTAGGAACATAAACAACAATTTTATACAATTTCTGCCCACTTGTTTCTGCAAGCACCTCACGAGATTTCAGTTGTAAAGCATCACACAACATATCATTAACGCCACCGGCTGCGATATCTAAGTTCGTATGTGATGCATATACAGAAATATTATGTTGCATTAACTTATGAATAACTCGACCTTGTGGTATATCGACATTTATTTTTTTGATTGGCTTAAATAAAAGTGGATGATGTGCAATAATAAGGCTAACATTATTTTCAATAGCTTCATCAACTACAGACTCGAGTACATCTAATGTAATCATTATTTTTTTTACTGGATTATGATAAGATCCGATTTGCAGACCAGGGTTATCCCATTCATATGAAAGACTAGATGGTGCCCACTCCTCCATTATATCAAAAATATTCGAATTCACTTTCGTCATCATCACCTACTACCTCCTTTATCCATCTTAATTCCGTTTCAAATCTCTCTATTTTCTCCAGATCTTGTACGTTTGCTTCCTTCATTTGATTTATAACAAAATGCAACTTTTCGTATTCCGATTCCCATTTTTTATAAAATGTGTCTGATTTATGCTTTAATAATAATGGACCAAAGAGCAATTGCTGTTCTTTCCGATCATCTGTATAAGGACTATGCACTTCCCCTCTATCAGCTACGATAATTTCATAAATATGCCCGTTATCTTCAATGATTTCTTCATTCGTAACTGTAAACGCATTTTCTAAAAACCACCTGCGGATACTTCTTGCATCAATATTAGGTTGGGCTATTATCCGTTGTACGGATCCCAGCTTTCCTCTGCCATCTTCCAAAATGGCTCTAATCAGTGCTCCCCCATACCTGCGATAACAAGCTGTCTGACTTCGTTCTTTTTTAACACGAATAACCCATTACCTAATCTAACATCAACAACATCTGACAATCCGTATAAGTCCACGTTGTCCAATGCGCTACGGGCTGGCCCCTCATTTAATTCACCGGCAATAGCCTTAGCCGTTCTATCTTGCATACAGATAAAACAAGGTAGATGAGCATGATCTGAGCCGATATCGGCAAAAAAAGCACCCTTAGGAAGGTACGATGCAACTTTGTCCAACCGTTTTGATAACTTTATCCGATTCTTCATTAAATCTCCACTTTCCGATTAAAAAGAAAAGCTTTCTGATGATAGCAGAAAGCTTTTCTTATATATATTTTATTACTGACCTTCTGCCAGCCATGTTGCAATCGCTTCTGCTTGATCATCGTCAACTAGGCCACCAGGCATGCCACCATCTGTACCGTTAATAATCGTTTCTCGAATTTCATCTTCTGATAATCTGTCGCCAACCTCTGCTAATTCAGGGCCAGCTCCACCGGATAAATCGGAACCGTGACAGCTTGCACAATTCGATTCAAAAACTTCAGATGGATCTTCTGTTGTTTCTCCACCTTCAGCGTCTTCACCGGATTCTTCCCCTTCTTGTGACTCTTCCTGCTGTTCTTCTCCATTGCCTTCTTCAGCCTGTTGAATATCATCACGTTGCCCTACACCAACCAGAGAGATAACCAGGACCGTGAGTATCCCTAAAACAGCAATAACAGCATAAGGGATGACTGGATTTCTTTTCATTGTATTTCCTCCTTATGTATAATCCATATTTTTCTATATTGAAAAAGACTATATATATTTTACTCTATAATCCGATTGGTTTAAAGAGATACGATATGAAATTTATTAAAAAGATATTAAAAATATAAAGAGATCATCAAAAGAGCTTTAATGATACAGCAAAAATTTTTATATGCATTTGCAATCCATGAAGAATTAGAGTAAAATAAAAACCAAAGCATTGAAAACGATAACACAAGCAGAGAAAGAAAAGAGTGGGTAAGTCATTGTTCACGTGGATGGTGACCAATGACTTAAACAAATTAATCCAAAAAGTCTTTTAGTCGTTTGCTTCTGCTTGGATGTCTTAGTTTACGAAGCGCTTTTGCCTCTATTTGGCGGATTCTTTCTCTGGTTACACCAAACACTTTCCCAACCTCTTCTAACGTTCTGGTTCTGCCATCATCAAGACCAAAACGCAGGCGTAATACATTTTCTTCGCGGTCAGTAAGTGTATCAAGTACATCTTCCAGTTGTTCTTTAAGAAGTTCATATGCAGCATGGTCAGATGGTGATACTGCTTCATTATCTTCGATGAAATCACCTAAATGGGAATCATCTTCTTCACCGATTGGAGTTTCGAGTGACACAGGTTCCTGAGCAATTTTAAGAATATCACGAACTTTATCAGGTGATAACTCCATTTCTTCACCGATTTCTTCCGGTGTCGGCTCCCGTCCTAAATCCTGTAATAATTGACGCTGCACTCGAATAAGTTTGTTAATGGTTTCAACCATATGAACCGGTATACGGATTGTTCTTGCCTGGTCAGCGATGGCGCGTGTAATTGCCTGACGGATCCACCACGTTGCATATGTGCTGAATTTAAAGCCTTTTCGATAATCAAATTTTTCCACTGCTTTTATTAAGCCCATATTTCCTTCTTGAATAAGGTCAAGAAATAACATTCCACGCCCGACGTAACGTTTGGCGATACTGACAACTAGGCGTAGGTTTGCTTCGGATAGGCGCCGTTTTGCTTCTTCATCGCCCTTTTCGATACGGGTGGCAAGATCAATTTCCTCCGCAGCTGATAACAGGTCAACACGACCTATTTCTTTTAAATACATACGAACAGGATCGTTAATTTTTATGCCCAATGGGACACTTAAATCATTTACATTAAACTCTTCCTCTTTCGCTATTTGCTGCATACTGGGGTCATCTTCCGACTCGCCTATGACTTCCACACCTTGTTCTGACAGGTGCTCATAAAACTCGTCCATTTGATCTGATTCAATAGCGAAATTGGACAAACGGTCCGCAATTTCTTCATAAGCTAAAACACCGCGCTTTTTACCTGCTTCTACTAATTGTTCTTTTGCCTGTTCCATTGTTTGTTCTGGTTCTGCTTCATTTTGCTTTATTTGTGAAGGCTTATTTTCGGCCATGAGTCCCCTCCTTCCAGACTACATTGTAATTCAATTTGTATGCTTCCATTGCTTCTGTATATCAATGATTTGCTGAAGAATCTCAGCTGCTTTTAGTGGATCATTTTGTTGTTCAGCTAATTTCTGATGTTCTTGAAGCGATTTAATGCTGACTATATCGTTTGTTTGAGCACGAATAATAGTAATATAATCATTGATCTCTTTATCACTGATATCCTTAAGCATCGGTGTCATTGCTATTTCAATAACTAGATCCTTGATGCTTTCGTCTGTTAAATTTTCAATAAACAAACTAACATCAGCTGGATGACCTTCTTCATAAAAAGCATATAGATGTGTTGCAATTATTTTATGCTCATCTATGTTAAAGGCTGCCCCTAATTCCTTTTGCACCTTATCAGTAATATGCGTATCTTGCAACATATATGAAATAAGCTGTCTTTCAGCATTATGAAAAGCCGGCAGTAATTTTTCAGTATCAGTGTTTGCTTTCCTATTAGTATATCTGTTCTTTTCTCTCTTATCCTTATGAATTCCCAACTTTTGTCGATGTGCATATATTTCATCTGTTAACGTATCTACAGAAATATTATATTCATTACTTAGCTCTTTAATATAATATTCCCGTTCAATGGAACTCTCAATCACTGCAAGCTGTTTTAGAACCTCTTCTATATAATTTATGCGGTCTCCTTCAAGACTTAAATTATAATCTTTTTTCAAATAACGCATATAAAAACTCATAAACGTATCACTTGCTTTTATTACTTCATTCTCAAAAACGCGTGCACCATATTCACTAATAAAATTATCCGGATCCATATCATCCTTTAAATTAGCAACTTTAACATGACAGCCAACCTGACGCAGTAAATTTGCAGATTTATATGTCGCCTCAAGACCGGCATCATCGGCATCATAACACAATATCACTGTATCAACATAGCGTTTTAAGAGCTTAGCCTGATTTTGTGATAATGCAGTTCCCAGTGTAGCAACACTATTTTTAACGCCAGCCTGGTATGCTGCTATAACATCCATATACCCTTCAAATAAGATTACTTCATTTTTCTTGCGAATATGCTTTTTAGCTAAATCAAAATTAAATAAAAGTTTGCCTTTTTGAAACAGATCACTTTCGGAGCTGTTTAGATATTTAGGTTCTTGCCCCGTAATGGTGCGACCGCCAAATCCGATTGTTTTACCTAGATGGTTACGGATTGGAAAGATTACTCTTCCTTTAAAACGATCAGTTACACTATTATCATTATTTAATGATAGTAAACCTGCTTTTATTAATAATTGTTGATGAAAGCCCTTTTTTCAAGGAAATCTCTGGTGAAATCTTTTACATTAGGTGCAAATCCTAATTGAAATACCTCAATTGTTTCGTCTTCAAGTCCTCTTTCTCGAAAATAGGTATATCCCTCTTTCCCATCTTTCGTATATCTTAATAAATGATGATAAAGTTTCGTAAGCCATTCATTGGCGGATAGAATCCCTTGATTTTCACTGGATAAAGACGATTCTTGTTTAACCCCTGATTCCGGTAGGGTTATACCACTTCGATTGGAAAGAAATTGTAATGCTTCATAAAAAGAATAGTTCTCCATCTCCATCAGAAACGTCATTACATTTCCACCTTTTCCACAACCAAAACAATGAAAAATTTGTTTTTCCTGCGTAACTGAAAAAGAAGGAGTATTTTCACCATGAAATGGACATAAGCCAAAATAATTTCTTCCTTGTTTCTTCAATTGTACATACTCGCCAATTACATCAACAATGTCATTAGCCTTACGAATGTCTTCTACCACTTCATCTGGTATTTGATTGGCCATATAAATCACCATTCTGCATTAATATTCGAGATGCATATGAAAAAATCCTTCATCATTCGACATTTTTTTCTCTAACTTGAAAAAAATTTCCTTCTTGTTACATTTTGAAGGATCTTCTTCTCCATTCTTTTGTCTTGCTTACCTACTTTACATTAATTCTACTTCTGGATATGATTATCCTTCCTTATTTTGAATGTTTTACTTTTCAGAATACCAGCTTGATATCATATATAACTTTGCACAAATGTTAATTATAATACAGTATGGACAAAATGCTATAAAAAAGTCTATGATTTATAAAAATTAGTAGGAATTTAGTAGAAAAAAGAGGAAAAAACATGCCATAAACTTATGGAATGCTTTTTCACCTTGTTTATATTCAAGAAGCGTCTAACAGAATTACTATTATTTATTAATGGTGTGTTGAATCATATTTGCTGTTTCCTCAACAGCTTTATGGGAAACATCAATAACTTCACACCCTATTCTTTCAACTATTTTATTAAAATAATCGATCTCCTCATGAATTCTTTTTATATTTGCATAAGTTGCTTGATCACCTAAACCCAAAGCTTTGAGACGTTCTTTCCTAATTTCATTCAATTTTTCCGGACTAATGGCTAACCCGATACATTTTCTTGGATCAACATCGAATAATTCTTCCGGTGGGTCCACTTCTGGGACAATGGGCACATTCGCAACTTTTAATCGCTTATGAGCCAAATATTGAGATAAGGGGTTTTGGAGGTGCGTGACACACCTATTAAAATGATATCTGCTCTCGCAATTCCTCTTGAATCCCGTCCATCGTCATATTTTACAGCAAATTCAATGGCTTCCACCCGTTTAAAATAATCTTCATCAAGTTTATGAACTAACCCCGACTCTAGTCTGGGAGGACTGTCAAAAACGCGCTCCATAGCTGATAACATTGGCCCCATAATATCAATAGCTTCTATATTCATCTGTTTTGCCTGATCATTTAAATAATCTCTTAAGACGGGATCTACCAATGTAAAGCCGATAATCCCCTTTTTTCCTTCGCTAACTGAATGGCTTCATTAATCGTTCCTATATCTTCCACATATGGAATCCGTTGTATTTTAAATTCCCCATTATTAAACTGGCTTAAACCAGCTTTAATAACGAGTTCAGCTGTTTCCCCAACAGAATCAGATAGCACATAAACAATTGGTTTACCATCCATAGAAGCTCACTCCCCTTATATATCGTCTTGTCTAATCAGTTCAACAAACACTTTCGTTATCGTAGTTTTCGTAATACGTCCTACCACTTCCAGTCCAGCTTGGGCATCCTTCACAACCGGTACTCCATCGATTTGATTATTAATTAATTTCTGTGCAACATTAATCAATAGATCTTCTTTTCTACAGACAGTTATATTGGGCATCCTTGTCATGATAATATGGACAGGGATAGCGTTTAAATCCTGGTTGCCAATACTAGCTCGCAGCAAATCCTTTCTGGAAAGTACACCGATTATACAGGCACTATCATCGACAACAAATAATGTGCCGACATCCTCCAAGAACATGGTGGAAATAGCATCATATACCGATGTGTGTTCTTTCACTACAATTGGTACATGTTGGAATTCATGAACTCTATATTCTTTAATTTTTTCAGTAAGTAATTCAGAACCAGTTTTGCCAGTATAAAAATAGCCGACACGGGGCCTAGCTTCCAAAAATCCAGCCATTGTCAATATAGCCAAATCCGGACGCAATGTAGCTCGTCTCAAGTGTAGACGATCCGCAATTTTCTCACCGGTAATAGGTCCATTATCTTTAACAATTTCAATGATCTGTTGTTGCCTATTAGATAATTCCACCTTCTCACCACCTAAAAAACACTATGACATACTATGTCCAAGTATTATATACTAATTATGAGCAAAAGAAAATATGCGCCTGTGTTTTAAAAGTGTTGTTTCCACTCTACAGCTGACAAATCAGCATAGTCGGTTATTAAATAAGCAATCTTATTTATAAGGGCAAGACGGTTTTCCCGGAGCTGCTTATCTTCAGCCATTACCATATTATATTCAAAGAAATGATGAATAGGATCAGCTAGTTCCCCAAGTTTGGCCAAAGCGCAATCTGCTTTCATTTCCTGCTTAGCTTCATGGTAGTTACCGCATACAGATTGATACATTTCAAATAATGTCCGCTCTGTTGTTGTCTCAAAAAATGCCGGATATATGTCTGATTGATTGGAGTTGGTTGATAACTTTAAGACACGAACCAACGCTTCCTGAATATGCTTAAACTGATCGTCATTACGTTTTGCTGTTAAGACATTCGCTTTTGAAAATGTATAATGTACAACACCAATTTCCCTATTTAGCACTGCATGCACAATGTCTTGTTCAATGTGTACTTCGTTGAGCAAATACGCAGTACGAAGCTGGAAAAATTCATGCAGGTTGTCTTTCACTTTTTCACTATCCTCTTGGTCAATATCCATAAGTTGGTATAGATTTTGGGTGATGTCTAACAGACGCTCGAATGAAACATTCCACTTATTGTCTTTCAAGATACGAAGTACCCCTGTCGCCTGTCTACGCAAACCATACGGGTCTGCTGAACCTGTTGGTATTAACCCTACGGCAATACAGCCTACAATGGTATCCAGTTTGTCAGCAACACTTACAATCGAACCTGCAAGTGACTCAGGTAGCTCCCCATTTGCCTGCTTAGGTAAATAATGCTCCCTTATTGCTTTCGATACATTTTTATCCTCACCATAATGAAGAGCGTATTTTTCTCCGATTACTCCCTGTAAACCGGTAAATTCATTTACCATATTTGTCATTAAATCGAACTTACTTATTTCTGCAGCCCTTACAGCTATATCTCTTGCCTTTTCATCAATATTCAATAAATCTGCCAGCTTGGTGGTAAGATGAACCACACGCTTTACTTTATCACTGATCGTTCCTAACTTTTCCTGGAAAACAACACGCTTTAGTTTTTCTAAATAGGAATCAATGGAATGTTTTTGATCCTCTTCATAGAAAAACTGCGCATCCGACAGCCGTGCACGAAGTACCTTTTCGTTTCCCCTTATAACAGTCTCAAGCTCGTGGTCATCGCCATTTCTAACACCAACGAAATAAGGAAGGAGATCATTATCCTTAGACTTCACAGGAAAATAACGTTGATGCTCTTTCATAGATGTGATTAATACTTCTGAAGGCAACTGCAGGAACTTTTGATCATATGAACCAATAAATACAGTTGGATATTCCACTAAATTACGTACTTCATCCAGTAGTTCCTGGTCAACGGGAATTTGGACGTTTTCCTTTTCTTCCAGCCTCTTTATTCCGTCTAAAATCAACTGCTCACGCTCATTGGTATCAACCAAAACAAAATTTTTACGCAAAGCGGATTGATATTCTGATGGCTTTTTGAGTGTGATTGTTCCTCCTAAAAACCGATGACCGAATGTTTTATTACCTGTTTTTACTTGAGCAATTTCAAAAGGAATCACAGTTTCACCGAACAAAGCTACAAGCCAACGGATCGGTCGAGCATATCTTAGCGTTTCCTCAGCCCAACGCATATTTTTTCCGAATTGGATGGACGTAATGATTGCTTTAAACTCGGGTAATAAATCCGTGGTTTTCTTTCCCTCGATATGTTTTTTAACAAAAATATAGGAGGTTCCATTTACCTCTTTTGTATAGATATCCTCTACTGTTTTTCCTTGCCCTTTTGTGAAGCCTAATGCTGCTTTTGACCACTTGCCTTCTTCATCTTTAGCTATGTTTAGCGCTGGTCCTTTTGCTTCCTCTTCTATCGTTGTTTGCTCTTCTGCCATGTCTTGAATGTTTACGGCGAGTCTTCTTGGTGTAGAAAACGTTGTTATACTTCCGTAAGATACTCGTTCTTCTTCCAACCAATTTTTTGTCCGCTCAGCAAGTTGATCTTCTGCATCATCGATAAATCGTGCAGGTAATTCTTCGAGTCCAATTTCAAATAAGGCATCTTTCCCCATTTATTTCGCCTCCTTTTTTAACATAGGAAATCCAAGCCGTTTTCTTTCGGCAACATAAGTCTTTGCAATACTTCTGGCTAACTTCCTGATTCTTGTAATATAACCGGTTCTCTCTGTTACAGATATAACTCCTTTTGCATCAAGCAAATTAAATGTATGCGAACATTTTAGTACATAATCATAAGACGGGAAAACCAGCCCTTTTTCCATGGTTACTTTTGCTTCCTGTTCATACATGGAAAATAACTGAAACAACATATCGGTATTTGATTCTTCAAATGTATAGGTTGAATGTTCGTATTCCGGTTGAAAAAATATATCTCCTATCGTAACCCCATTTGTCCATTCTAAATCAAATACATTTTCTTTATCTTGAATATAAGATGCCAGACGTTCAATACCATAGGTTAATTCTACTGTTACGGGACTCGCTTCTAGTCCACCAATTTGCTGGAAATATGTGAATTGTGTAATTTCCATCCCATCTAGCCATACTTCCCAGCCTAATCCAGCAGCACCAAGGGTTGGATTTTCCCAATTGTCCTCCACAAAGCGGATGTCATGTTGCAGTGGATCAATCCCAAGCTGTTCCAATGACTCCAAGTATAAATCTTGAATATTATCCGGAGATGGCTTCATAACAACTTGAAATTGATGATGCTGATACAATCGATTCGGGTTTTCTCCATAGCGACCATCCGCTGGTCTTCGTGATGGTTCTACGTATGCCGCATTCCATGGTTCCGGCCCAAGACTGCGCAGTAATGTCATTGGTGACATTGTTCCTGCCCCTTTTTCTACATCATAAGCTTGCATAATAATACAATTCTGCTCAGACCAGTGTTTCTGAAGTTTTAAAATGATTTCTTGGATACTCATCATCACAATTCCTCCCTACTTTCTTTAGACACATCATTAAAAACCCGTCCCTATGTCTAAATATAGACATAGGGACGGGTTTTTAGCCGTGGTTCCACCCTATTTGCTCATAAAATTAGAGCCACTTATTATATTTGCTCCAGAGTGCCATTCCTTATTCTTCTATTATCCAGCTTACACTGATCTGGACTCGCTACCAATAGTCAAATAAGTACTATTCTCCTTCTTAGCAATACATATCATTTTTATTGAATTTATGTATAAATAATACTGTATCTATTCATATATGTCAATAAGAATTCTCATATCTAAAAAGTTCCAATTGATTTAATACGTTACGTGATTTTAAAAAGTAGCCCCCATACTGATCATAATAAGCATCCAAAATTCGCCTTAGTAAATGTTTATTTTTTGTTTTGACAGAAATAGAACCGACTCTTTCAAGATCAACGCTTGAAAACATATACAGGAGTTTAGCTACTGATGAAGGTATGGAAATCGCTTCTTGATCCAAATGCCTGCAGCGATTGCATAACAATCCCCCTTCTGCAATAGAAAAGGCTGCAATCGTATCTTTATTTCCACAATGAACACATCTATCAACGATTGGTGCAAATCCACCCTTTTTAAACAGTTTTAACTCATACATCATGATCGGGATATCTACATCCTCATTTTCGGAAATCCAATTCATCGTTTGATATAATTGATCATATATATAAATATCCGGCGTTTGAAAATCGGTAAGTTTATCTGTCAATTCTGTAATATAAGCTGTATAGGCAGTTTTTATAATATCTTCACGAATGGATCTGAATGAATATATCACTTCTCCTTGTTGAATTGTACTCAGTCCACTATTGACATAAACAAAAAATTGAGCATATATGAATGGCTGCGTGACTGCAGCCATTCTGCTTTTCGGTTTTTTTGCTCCTCTGGCAATAGCAGAGAACTTCCCAAGCTTTTTACTAAAAATGGTTATAATTTTATGTGTTTCACCATAATCTTGTGTCTTAATAATAATTCCATCCATTTTTTCGAGCACGCCTCACACCTCTAATCTTCTCCGATTAATCAACATTCTAAAGTTAATCGGGTCCGCGTCCATTAAAGCGACAGTGCTTATTACTTATACGTTTGTATTTAGTGGTCTACTATCCACATTTGCAGTCTGTGTGACCTCATGTGACTTTGAATCATTTTCCAACTCTTTCATTAATAAATAGGTTTCAATGTTTCCCGTTTGACTGAACAGCTTCCAAGTAATATCGATCACAAGAAACCCCACCTTTCTTTTAACATGTTTGAAAATGTAACTCACTACTTAGAATTTCCACAGCTGCAGAAACAATTAGTATAAAAATTTACCATGTTTAATATTCGTCATCACGATAACCGTATTGTGTAAGTTGACTTTGCCTGTTTCTCCAATTTTCCTTTACTTTCACCCATAGTTCTACATAAACTTTTGTGCCAAGTAGAGCTTCAATATCTTTTCGGGCACTTTTCCCAATATTTTTCAGCATGCTTCCCTGCCTACCAATTAGTATTCCCTTTTGTGTTTTTCTCTCGGTTATTATGGTAGCTTGAATAAATATAGCATTTGATTCCCTTGTTTCCATATTCTCGATAACCACGGTTACGGAATGCGGTATTTCTTCTTTTGTTAACGCTAGAACCTTTTCCCTTATTAACTCGCTGATAATAAAACGCTCTGGATGATCGGTCACTTGATCTTCCGGATAGTACTTCGGACCTTCTGGCAAATGTGTCTTCAACACATCAAGTAGATGTCCTACATTATTTCCTTGCAGGGCAGAAATAGGAATAATTTCTTCAAATGTAAGTTTTACCCTGTATTGCTCGATTAAGGAAAATAGGTCGTCTGGATGAATCAAATCTATTTTGTTGATAATTAAATATACAGGACGTTTAACCTGCTGCAGACGATCTAAAATATATTGATCTCCTTTACCGTATCCTTCTTTTGCATCAATCATAAATAAGATAGCATCAACTTCATTTAATGTGTTTTCAGCAATCCGCATCATAAAATCACCCAATCGATGCTTTGGTTTATGAATACCTGGTGTATCAATAAAGACCATTTGTGCATCTTCCTGGGTTAATACACCTTGGATTTTATTTCTTGTAGTTTGTGGCTTATCACTCATGATAGCGATCTTCTGGCCAATAACTTTGTTCATAAATGTTGATTTTCCAACATTCGGTCTGCCAATGATTGCAATAAATCCAGATTTAAAAATTTGTTCCATCTTGTAATCCTCCATGCACTTCTTATGTTTTATAATACTACAAATATACCCAGCTTTCATCCATTCGACAAAACCTTTAAAAAGTTTCTCTTCTTCTATAAAATAAGACACAACCCCTGGTATTTTCACATGATTGGTTGTAAGAACCTATTCATAACGTACTTTTCGTTTTAATCATCACAGTTGATGTAAACTGCGACAAAGTGATATTTCATTTTGCAAACTTTGGTTGAGAGTAGGCATACCGCTACGGAAATACAACTTCGCGCACCTTAGGGCGGCTGGTGAGCCCCTTCCTGACGTGCGCACTACTGGGTCTCACCGATGCCTTTCTTCCCGCCGGAGTCTCCGTGTATTTCCTCCGCTAATGTCACAGTTTCTGTCGCTAAATTTCATTCGTATTCAACACCGAACTGGTAAGAGAGCTTCGATATGTTTGATATGCTTACAAATGCAGTTTAACGGTAGGAATGGGACCACCAGCGGAGGAAACACATGAAGACTCCTGCGGGAGCAAAGGCCTAGATGAGACACCGAAGTGCGGTTAGCACGAGGAGGCTCATCAGCCCCCGCGAAAAGCGAAATGTGTTTCCGTAGCGGTATCCTACGCTCAACTATCATTAGAACGAGAGCCTTCTCATAAAGTTACTTTCACTACGCCGCAGTTTCTATCTTTTGTGCCAGAAGTAGAAACAACCTTATGTAAAAAGAAAAACCCTGACTAACAGGGCAATTCTAAAATAGCATATAAAGTTTTGGAAGAAATAGCAATAGTCCTATAATAACTGCAATCAGTGCTGCCATTAAAACGGCCCCTGCAGCTACATCTTTAATCACACGTGCAGTTGGATGCATATCTGGTTTTATATAATCCATCATTTTTTCAATAACACTATTTGTCATTTCCGTAACTAACACCAAACCGATAACCAGAACAAGAATTCCCCATTCAATATTTGACAATCGAAAGAAAAAACCTGCTATTACAACAAAGAGCGTAACAGTGAGATGAATTTGAAAATTCCGTTCTGTTCTGATAACTTCACGTATCCCATTCCAAGCGAAGGAAAATCCAAGCGGCTTTTTTCTACCTTTCAATGCCAAACTTCCTCAATATATCTTCCTGTTTTTGAAACATAATTGTTTCCTCTTGCTGTTCTTGATGATCATATCCCAATAAGTGAAGAAATCCATGTACGGTTAAAAAACCCACTTCCCGCTCCAAGGAGTGGTTATATTCTATGGCCTGTTCCTTCGCTTTATCAACAGAGATAACAATATCTCCTAAAACTAATGGAATATCTTCACCGATAATATCTAATTCCCCTTCGACCGTATCCTCCAAAGCAAAGGAAATAACATCTGTTGGCCGGTCCTGCTGCCTATAATTACGATTCAACTCTTGGATCTCTTTATCATCCACGAAATTCACTGATATTTCAGCTTCCTTGGAAACTCCCTCTTGCTCAGCTGAAAATAAAAGTAGACGATGTAATAAATCAATATAATCGGTAGGAACAGAATTGGTTGAATCATGAAAGTCAATATACATTATTTTGCCTCCTTCATAGGATACTGAATTCTCGAATGAAAAATACCTTTAAGTGTTTCACAAATCGTTCGTTGAGTTGTGTAAAGTTCTTTTAACATGATTGGGGTATCATCAAATTGGCCATCCAGCATACGATCATTCACAATCGATGCGACAATTTCTTCAATTTTTTCCTCCGTTGGTTCTTGTAATGAACGTACTGCCGCTTCGACCGAATCACATATACAAATAATGGCTGCTTCTTTTGTTTGTGGCTTGGGGCCTGGATAACGATAGTTTTTTTCGCTTACCTGTTTATTAATTTCTTTTTCTTTATAATAAAAGTATTTCAATAAAGTTGTACCATGATGCTGTTTAGCAATATCAATAATTTCTTTCGGAAGTCGGTGTTTTTTTAACATTTCAGCTCCATCATATGGGTGGCTGATAATTATTTCTGCACTTTCTCCCGGCGACATTTGATCATGCGGATTCTTTAGGGATAATTGGTTCTCAATAAAATAATGAGGACGCAATGTTTTACCTATATCATGGTAATAAGCGCCAACTCTTGCTAGTAATCCGTTGGCACCTATTGCTACGCATGCTGTTTCACTCAAGTTTGCTACCATTACAGAATGATGGTATGTACCTGGAGCCTCCGTTAATATTTTTTTAAGCAATGGCTGATTCGGATTCGAGAGCTGTAATAATTTTGAATCGGATAGGATTCCTAAACCTGTTTCAAAAAAAGGCAGTAATCCAAGTGTCAACACTGCTGAAAGAAAAGCAGAAGCAATGGCGAAACTGAATTGCGTAAATAGATCACTTAACGCATAATTTTCAAATGAAAGAAATATAAATAATAATACAACTGTAACATGTACTATCGTCATTCCAATACCCGCTTTTAGGATTGCTAAACGATCTTTTACATGTATTAAACAAAGAATTCCAGCAAGTTGGGAGAAAAAGAAATAAATTCCAGCTTCAACATTAAATGAGCCGGGTATGTCACTAAAAATGATACTTCCCAAGATAGCATAAAGTGTACTAAGAATAATGGAAAGTCGTTCACTAATTAGTTGTTTAATTAACAAAACTCCTGTAGCAACCGGCACAATATAAAATAATTCACTTCCTTCTGTTGTATATAAACTTACTACTTTCATAAGAGCAATAACGATAATACTAATAAAGAAGACAGAAATGATTTTGCTTTTATCTAACCGATTCTGTCTGGAAAGGTTGAACATTTCATATGCAATCACACTGCATATAAGGGTGATTAACACAGCTAACCCGATAGCTGGATAGATATTTCGTTCATTATTTAAAAGTCCGGTCAACCCAAGTTCTTCATGAATTCCGTTTGTTATGATTTGCCCTTCTTGGACAATAACATCACCTGCTCGTATTAATGCAGGCTCCACATTACTTGCTGCCTCTTTTCGTGCTTCCATTGTTTCTTCTACATCGAAAAAAGCATTTTCAACAACTGCAAATTCACTTATCTGTGTTAAAGGATCTTTTGTATCTGCATGAAGTGCTGAATATTTAATACGTTGCTTTACATTTGCAACTGCAGATTCTCTATTTTCCGTGCGAACACCACTTTCCATTGATTCCTTTAAAGCAGAAATAAATAGCGATTTTCCTTCTTCCCGAGCGCTAGTAGGTAAATCGATAAGTTGTATGAATACATCATCACTTATAGCATTCGCTATTTCAGGAGATAATATCTGTTTTAATTGCTGAACTTTCTCCAAGTCTGTTAGTGGACTAGTTGTATCCTCTTCTTCCGTATCAAGATTTTCCTCTTCTAATGTTGCGATGGCATCGAAAATTTCTTCAATATATGCAACGCGTTCCTCGGTTACTTCGTTTGATATGTTAAATCGATCTTCAACAGATTGGACAGCTTCTCTCGTCCTTTGCTCTGTTTCCTGTTCCTTCTCAACCGTTACAGGAGATCGTATTGTTTCTTTCGCACTAGTAAAGCGTTCTAAATCATACGTTTGGGTGTGAACATTATTTAATGTTATAAAAAAGAAAAAAATACCCAATACAAATACAGGTAATACGATTAAAAACCATTGATTTTTCGTATGGAACAATGCCTTTTTTATAGGAACCTTCATTCTCTTTTTCATTTGTTCACCCCGTATTACGAATTGTTTAGAAATAAATAATTTAATCTTATTAGCTTACCTAAGAATGCGAACTATTTTTTTCATAAGCATCGATAATTCGTTGTACCAATGGATGTCTAACTACATCTGTCTGATCAAGGTGTATAAAGGCTATCCCTTTAACAGAAGACAAAAGATTACTTGCAACTTTAAGGCCTGATGTCGCTCCTTGTGGTAAATCTATTTGTGTAACGTCACCGGTAACAATCATTTTAGATCCAAACCCTAAACGAGTTAAGAACATCTTAATTTGCTCTGGTGTTGTATTCTGTGCTTCATCCAATATAACAAAAGCATCATCAAGGGTTCGTCCACGCATATATGCTAGTGGAGCGATTTCTATTACCTCTCTTTCAAGTAAACGCAAGGTATGTTCCACACCAAGTACATCATGTAATGCATCATATAATGGTCTTAGATATGGATCTACCTTCTCCTTTAGATCACCAGGTAAAAACCCTAGACTTTCTCCTGCTTCAACCGCAGGTCGTGTTAATATAATTTTTTTTACCAGACCATTTTTTAACGCATGAACGGCCATTACAACAGCTAAATAAGTTTTACCAGTACCTGCAGGCCCAATACCAAAAACAAGATCATTTGCTCTGATATTAGCAACATATTCTTTTTGCCCTAATGTTTTAACCCGGATCGGCTTTCCTTTTACATTCTTTGTTATCTCATCTTCATAGAGTGTTTCAAATTGCTTTATTTTTCCAGATTTTGCCAAATCAACTGCATAAATAACATCCCGCTCCGAAATCGATAGCCCCTTCCTAATAACGGATAATAAGGCTAAAAGAACGTCCTGCACAAGTGAGATGTCTTCATCTAATCCAGAAACACTAATTTTTTCCCCTCGCGTTACAATAGAAACATTTAATTTTTCTTCCAATTGTTTTAAATATTTATCATTGGTTCCAAACAAAGCTAACGCTTCGCTTGAACTTGTTAATTGTAAGTCTATAACTGTAAGGTTTTCCGACATAATCAATCTCCTTGACTTAAAGGTTCAATTGGTTCAGCTTTGGCAATATTTTCTTCTACACTAATATATAAGTTTAATTTAACTTTACCACGCTCGGTTGTTTCATGCAAAACTTTCTCGGAGATGATTTGTGACTCTGGCCCTAACTGTAATTGCAACTCATTTTTCGCCTGCATTATACCTGTATTGATTGCTTCTTCTTTTGTCCTTTCAACACTATGATACAGCTTTTCGCTTAAAGTGGTATCTATAAATGTGACAGGTAATTGCCATTTCAAAAAATGGATAGGAGTCTCATTCGTTTCTCTATGAATATCCTCATAGTCTGGATTTCCAAGTCCCCATATTGGGAATCGCAGGTTTCCTAGGCTTATATAATACTTCTTTTCTTGATTCCCACTAAGCATTTCATAATCACCCCCTAATGGAACATTGACGGAAACCTCATACCAAGTAGTTGCTGTTATATCACCATCAGCAGCTACGAGGTCCAATTGTCTCTCCTTGTCTTCTTCTCCTTCTTCACTGTCCTCGTTTTCTTCATTAATGATACCAGAGACTAGCACATCCCCCGGCTCAACGTAGTCATTAACTGCAACCCGGGGGAGTCCTTCTGAGACATACATATTTTTAATGACACCCTTTTTGGTTGCAACCAAATGTTGCGGGCCCGTAGACTCTTTTTCCTCGACAACTGACTTTTCAACACCTTCAAGGTAAAAGGTTGTCCCCTTTTGTTCTACACCAACCCATAACAGTTCAGGCACATCTTTTATTAATTGATCTTGAATAGCAGTAGGCTCATCCAATGTAAAAATCCATGCCCCGGAATGAACGCCATACTCATCTAACTGTTTACTGATTTTTTCTTCAACTTCCGTTGGAACACCAGTGATCTGAACCTCCCAGATGATATTCGATAAGAATATGATGAGCATTACGCTTATCACCAACCCAAGCATAAGTTGTCTTTTTTTCGTAAACCGTTTTATAAGAAAAGGGCATCCTTTTTTATCTATAAAGGTTAATTTATGATTTGTTTTCCTTTTTATTGTTTTTAGCTCTTTTACATCATGTAGTCTAACACTCCCGATACATGCATCATCCGCTGTTTTTTTTATATTCCATACAAGAATACCTTGTCGCATACATTTTTGAAAAAATAACTCCGGCCTGTCCCCTTTAATTAAAATCGTTACATATCCTGTCATAAGTGCCCCTTGTTTATACCTCATTTCGTCCTCCTTCAATCAACAAATATTAATCAGGAATAAATGTTACGTCTGAAATTGTACCTTCCAATAAAATTTCCTCGGGTAGCATCATTTTTAATACAAAGGCAGATCCTGTAATTCGAATAAATCCTTTATTTGTTTTTAATTTAAGTTCCGTATCAGAATATGTTTCTAATCCCTGGTGGTTTTCAATATAGACATGAATTTGTCCGATTATCGTTATTCGGGGTAATTCAAGCATCACATCAGAAGGAAGTGCAAGATATTTCACTAACCAAGGACGGATATGCTGCTGCCATTTTTTCACTAGTGCATCCCCCTCTCATAACCATATTTATGACGGAGATGAAAAGATAAGAACAATAAAGCAAAAAGAGCCATCAACAAGGACAGGTACATACAACCTAGCTTGTTAATGACTCTTGAATAGTCTTTATTTATTTCGTTTTACATGATTCACTTGGTATGGTTTCCTAGCTCTAGGCGAACCTAAAACTTCAGACATAATAATGCCATTTACCAATCCGGTTTTTCCTAAATTACCTTTAATCTGCTTTTTTAAAGCTTCTTTCTCCACGGAACTGTTCTTGTTAGGCTCGCGTAACGTGTTTCCAATAATCGCGTCATGTGGGAGTTTTTCCATGGCATCCTTTGTTTCAGTTTGCAGTTGGTTGGCCAAACGTCCCAATTGTTCACTTTGCTGTTCTTCAATAGAAGCAGGAGCTGGCTGATTGGATGGGGCCTCATGAGCCCTTCTTTGTTGTGGCTGATTATCTCCACCAGAAGGAGCCGAAGTTGACGTTGGTCTGGGTCTATTCGTTTGCCTTCTATCCTGTTCTTGTTCCGCAGAACTATTTCTAAAAAAACCGATTATTCCAGCAATAATAATAACAACAATAAACAGGTTATCCATAATCAATTCTATAAGCGATCCCACAATAACCCTCCTTCACTGACTCGGATTAGCTTATTTCGGGTTATTATCATCATTATCTTCTTCTGTCAATTTACCGATAGAGTCACGCATATCTGTATCGGCATCAATATTTTTATAACTCATATAATCCATTACTCCTAAATTACCTGAACGCAGGGCTTCTGCAAGTGCAAGTGGAACATCTGCTTCAGCTTCCACAACTTTCGCACGCATTTCTTGAACTCGTGCAACCATTTCTTGTTCTTGTGCAACGGCCATTGCGCGACGCTCTTCGGCTTTCGCTTGTGCGATGTTTTTATCTGCCTCAGCTTGATCTGTTTGTAAGATAGCACCAATGTTTTTACCAATGTCAACATCAGCAATATCAATCGATAGAATTTCAAAAGCAGTACCTGAGTCGAGTCCTTTCGCTAATACGGTCTGTGAAATTGAATCTGGATTTTCTAATACTTTCGTATGTGCATCTGAACTACCAATTGTACTTACAACACCTTCACCAACACGTGCAATAATGGTTTCTTCTCCTGCACCACCAACTAAACGATCAATGTTAGCACGAACCGTAATTCTTGCTTTTGCTTTTACTTCGATTCCATCCATTGCAATACCTGCAATAAATGGAGTTTCAATTACTTCTGGGTTAACACTCATTTGCACCGCTTCAAGTACATCACGACCTGCTAAATCAATAGCGGCGCCACGCTCAAAAGGTAATTCAATATTGGCCCTATGTGCTGCGATAAGTGCATTTACCACTCTATCTACATTACCACCAGCCAAGTAGTGACTCTCAAGCTGGTTGGTTTGCACGTTTAATCCTGCTTTATGCGCCTTAATTAAAGGATTAATTACTCTATTGGGCACAACTCGACGTAAGCGCATTCCAATTAATGTAAAGATTCCTACCTTAACTCCAGCTGCTAGTGCACTTATCCATAGCATTACCGGAATAAACGTAAACAAAATGGCTATAGCAATCAAGATTAGCGCGATTATAATAATCGGCATCAGTTGTGATATTTCCATGCTAAAATTCCTCCCTGTTTTATATAAATTTCTTCACTTTGTTATAATTCTCGAACGACAATTCGAACTCCTTCTACTTTCACAATTTTTATCCGCTTACCTTTGTCGATGAATGATCCCTCTGATAACACATCCAATCGCTCATCATTAAACACTCCTGCCCCAGAGGGCCGCAAGGGAGTTACTGCAATACCTTCCAAACCGATTAATTCCAAACGATTACGGGATGAAACATAACCTTGTTCCGTTGTTGTTTGGTCCTTTAATATAATATGGCGAAAGAGGCCTTTATCCATGCCAATCCTTCTAAATAGAATAACAGCAGCTAAGACTGCTACCAAAAAAGCAATTCCTATACTCATCGACATATGCCCTAAATCGTAACCGGACATCAACAATGACCCTACCACTGCTAAAGCGCCGAGAACACCGACAATTCCACCAGGCACAAAGAACTCAGCAATGATTAAAACGATTCCTATAATAAGTAGAGCTATAGCTTCTGTCCCCGCTAACCCAGCTATAAAATGACCATAGAAGAATAACAATAATGACACAATTCCCACCACACCAGGTATACCGAAACCCGGTGAAAATAATTCCAGAATTAAACCAAGACTGGCTACAGACAGCAAAATTGGGATTACAACAGGATTTGTTAAAAATCTGGCAACATCCTCTGCAAGCGCTGTTTCTGCTTCAACAACAGTTGCATTCGATAAACCAAGCTCATGCAACACTTCGGCTCGATTATTTACAATACCCTGTGCGTACTCGACCTCTACTGCTGAATGAGGATCAAGCGTTAAATATTGTCCTTCAGGAGCACCATATTCAGCAAGATCTATACTAGGGTCTGCCATCGCTTGCGCATAGAGCGGATCTCTTCCTTTAGATTCCGCAGCACTTCTCATGGAAGCAAGCCATGCAGATTGCGCTTTCTGATCAGCAGCATTTCCGTCTTGCGTAATAATACCACTAGCTCCCATTGTTGCTTGTGACTCCATATAAATATTATCCGTGTTTAGTGCGATATATGATCCTGCTGATAATGCTTGGTTAACAATAAAAGAAGTTGTTGGAATATCTAAATTTTGAAGTAACCCGGCAATTTCTCCTGCAGCATCCACCCGTCCGCCTGGTGTATTAATTTCAAAAACGATATGATCGGCACCCTCATCAATAGCTTCTTGGGTTGCTCGGGTTAAAAAAGCTTCCAGACCACGTTCTACTTCATTTTCGATTGGTATAATATGAACCAATTTTCCAGCACCATTCTCTTCCGCTTTAACAGGTTGACCTACATTCGCTACTACTGTCAAAAAGAGTGAAAACAATAAAATTATGTATATGGAACGTTTCTTGCCTGGCAATATTTTCACCTCCCTCTTTTGGTGCCTACCTCATATACGAAAATCATGGAAATTGGTTTCATTTTATATACAATCTAATTAAATAATATCATAAACAACCCCAAAGGTGATACTGTTAGTAAAAACTTGGCAATAACCTAGTAGCGCTAGGAAGTTAAAAAAGTAGTTATAGTTTTTAACTGACTAAAAAGGTTCTTGTCAAATATATATGACAAGAACCTCTATTTAATCAACTTAATTGTCTCTGTACAAGTTTATTTATTTGAGCACCGTCTGCCCTGCCTTTAACCTTAGGCATTATTGCACTCATCACTTTACCCATATCTTTTTTGGATGTTGCATTAACTTCTTGAATTGCCTGTTGTACAATTACCTTCAGCTCATCATCTGTTAGCTGCTTGGGCATATATTCCTGCAAAATATTGACTTCATCGTCAAGTTTTTCAACAAGATCATGGCGTCCAGCTGATTTAAATTCTTGGAGGGAATCTTTTCTTTGTTTCAACTCTCTGGATAGGATGGTTAACTCTTCATCTTCCGAAAGATTTTCTTTACCAAGATTTATCAATTCATTTTGTAATGAAGCTTTTATCATGCGAATAACACCTAGTTTTTCTTTGTCTTTGTCCTTCATTGCTTGCTTCATATCTTGATTCAGCTGTTCAAGTAGTCTCATGCTCCCCAACCTCTTTTAATATTTGCGCTTTCTTGCAGCTTCAGATTTCTTTTTACGACGAACACTAGGCTTTTCATAATGTTCACGTTTACGATATTCTTGCAGTGTACCACTTTTTGATACGCTACGCTTGAAGCGACGAAGAGCATCCTCAAGAGACTCGTTTTTACGGACGCGAGTTGTATTTGACATGCTAATTTCCCTCCCTCCAAAGCACAAAACAGGATTATAAAGACATATGTATAATTTCCATATGTCTTTATAAAGTATAATATATTCCGGATTATAGGTCAACTAGTTATTATTCTCTTTAACCAAAAAATAGATTCTTCATTACAATTTAGGAAATATTTCCTTTCGTCAACCTGCCATAATTTTAATTTTCTTGGATTACATCAACACTGGAACTTGCTCCTATTCTGGTTGCTCCGGCATCAACCATTTCAACTGCCGATTTATTGTCACGGACACCTCCGGACGCTTTTACCCCCATTTCATTACCTACTGTTTGACGCATTAGCGTAACATCTTCCACTGTTGCGCCTCCACCAGAAAATCCGGTTGATGTTTTTACAAAATCAGCCCCTGCCTCTTTTGCTAATTGACATGCTCGGACTTTTTCCTCGTTGGTCAGTAATGATGTTTCAATTATAACCTTTGTCAATGCTCTACCTTTAGCTGCGTTAACAATTGCTTTTATATCATTCTTTACTGCTTCGTCATTTTCAGATTTTAATTCTCCAACATTGATAACCATATCCACTTCTGCTGCTCCATCTTTAATAGCTTGCTCTGTTTCAAAAACTTTTGCCGCTGTAGAGGTTGCACCTAATGGGAACCCGATAACCGTACAAACATTTACGGATGTATCCTTTAAACGGTCATAACAATAGGGCACCCAATATGGATTCACGCAAACCGAAGCAAATTCGTAGGATATTGCTTCGTCGACAATTTGTTGGATTGCTTCTTTTGTCGTATCCGGCTTCAATGCAGTGTGATCAATATACTTAGCTAATTCTTTATTCATTATTAACTTCCTCTCTGAATAGGAGTAAAGTACGCTATAATTCTTCCAATTGATAGGAAATACATGACAGCATATATAAAGCTGCCGTTTCTGTTCGTAGTATTCGTGGACCCAATCGAACCGAGTGGAATCCGTTTTCTTTTAGATGTTCCGCTTCTTCTTTAGAAAAACCACCTTCAGGGCCAATACAGATAAATAAACGCTGATTGGGTTCTATTCTTTTCATGATGCTCCCAAATTTTTGATGGTTGCCTACTTTTGCTTCTTCTTCATATGGGAAAATCTTTACATCATAAGCAGCACTTTCCTCGATTAAAGCAGGAAGCGTCACGGGTGAATGAACCTCAGGGATCTGATTTCGGTGGCTTTGTTCACTTGCCTCTTTCACAATTTTTCTGAAACGATTCATCTTCTTAATTGCCTTTTTCTCATCCCATATAACAATGGAACGATTCGCTTGAAAAGGAATAAATGAATGCGCGCCAAGTTCTGTTCCCTTTTGTAGTATAAGATCAAATTTATCACCTTTGGGCAATCCTTGAGCAATAGTTACAGTAATGGGAAGTTCAACTGTTTCATTCAACCATTCTTGAACAATTGCTTGAATATTTTGTTCGATAGAGATAATCTTACAAATCGCAGCCATTCCATCCGGGTGATTACAAATGATTTTGTCTCCCTCCCTACAGCGCATCACACGGCTTATATGATGGGCATCATCACCTCTTATGGTAACTTCAGTCATATGCCAATCTGCAGAAGGAATAAAGTATCGTTGCAAGTTAGACACCTACTTTTATTTAAACTTTCCTGGCTGTAATAGAAATCCAATCTTCCAGCGCATCAACTTCCACAATTTCAAATCCATGTTGCTCTAATTTATCTTTTACTACCTTTTGCTTCGCTTGAATAATACCAGACATAATGAATAAACCACCAAAATCGAGGTTTTTCCATGCATCCTGAACAAACTGTATAATAATTTCAGCTAAAATATTGGACACGATAATATTTGCTTTTATATCAACGTGATCAAGTAAATTATTCTGTTTCGCTATGATTTGATTATCCAATTGATTTAGTTCGGCATTTGTTTTCGTGCTTTTTACCGCCACATCATCCAGGTCATATGCGTGTACATTACTAGCACCTAGCAAAGCTGAGGCGATACTTAACACACCGGAACCAGAACCAACATCAATGACGACATCTTCATTCTTTACATGCTTTTCCAGTGCTCGGATACTGAGAATTGTCGTTGGATGAGTTCCTGTTCCAAAAGCCATTCCCGGATCAAGTTCAATGATCGTTTCATTGTTGGAAACTGGTGTATATTCTTCCCAAGTAGGTATTATCGTTACTTTGTCAGAAATATGAATTGGTTTATAATATTTTTTCCATGCGTTTGACCAATCTTCCTCATTTATTTCGCGTAATGTTATATGGTTTTTTCCAATATCGATGCCATAGTTCTCTAGATCTGCAATAGCATGTTTTATCTGCTCTACTACTTTATCTAAATGTTCATCTTCTGGAAGGTATGCCTTAATATACACACCATCTTTCGGGTACTCATTCGGATTCAACTCATAGACTTCGCCGAAAAATGTTTCCCGCTCTTTGACCAAATCCAATGGATCTTCAATAACGAGCCCATTGGCACCAGCTTCATTTAATATGTTGGAAATTGGTTCCATTGCTTCATTTGTTGTATGAATACATATTTCTGACCATTTCATTTCGATTCACTCATTTCATTTATATAAGCCATTTGTACATAGCGATGTGAGGCTCACATCATTATTCACTTTTAAAAGCATTTTTAAAACGTTGAAAAAGAGAACTGTCCTGCTCATTCGTTGACTCATTTCCACCAATTTCATTGAATTCACGCAATAATTCTTTTTGACGCTCAGACAACTTCGTAGGTGTAACTATCTTTACAATAATATTTTGATCTCCATGACCATATCCCCGAACATTTGGCGCACCTTTTCCTTTCATGCGGAAGGTTTTACCCGTTTGCGTTCCTGCTGGTATTTTTAACATCACTTTGCCATGAACAGTAGGCACTTCCACTTCATCACCTAGAGCCGCCTGAGCATAGTTTAATGGTAATTCACAGTAAATATGATCCCCTTCTCGTTCAAAGAAATCATGGGGTTTTACTTGAACAAGCACATATAAATCACCGGGAGGGCCTCCGTTCACACCTGCTTCTCCTTTTCCGGATACACGGACTTGTTGCCCTTCATCAATACCTGCAGGAATAGAAATATGAATCTTCGTATGCTTTTTCACTTTACCGGATCCACCACATGTCGTACATTTTTCCGGAATAATTTTTCCGGTTCCGTTACAATAATGGCATACCCGGCGGTTAACAACTCTGCCAAAGGGTGTGTTCTGTTCCGTATTTAATTGACCAGAACCATTACAATGAGAACATGTATTAACTTTCGTTCCAGGTTTGGCACCAGAACCATTACATGTCTCGCAATTTTCCTCTTTTGGAATACGGATATCTGTTTCTTTCCCGAAAATAGCCTCTTCAAATTCCAGTGTCATTGTATATTGTAGATCTGCTCCTTGCTGTGGTGCATTTGGATCCCTTCTACGGCCTCCTCCGCCACCAAAGAACATATCAAAGATATCACCAAAACCGCCAAAGTCCTGTGCTCCACCACCGAAGCCACCAAATCCTTGGTTTTGCGCACCTGCATGCCCAAATTGATCATATTGGGTGCGTTTTTGTTCATCACTTAGCACTTCATACGCTTCTTTTGCTTCTTTGAATTTTTCCGCTGCATCTTCTTCGTCACTAACATCCGGATGATATTTTCTGGCTAATTTCCGATACGCTTTTTTTATATCTTCTTTCGAGGAATCTTTGCTGACTCCAAGCACATCATAATAATCGCGCTTACTCACTTGTTGATCACTCTCCCGAGACTAGCATAAATATTATCTTATCATCACTTGATCCCTCGTGGCAAATCTGCTTAGAGAGGATCCTTCTAAAAAAGGTCAAAGTCAAGAGGATCCTGACTTTGACCTTTTCCCATTACATTCTATTCTTTTTTATCTGCTTCGTCATCTACTTCCTTGTAATCCGCATCAGTTACATCATCGCTGCCTTGTCCATCTTGTGATTCTTGTGCAGCTTGTGCGTCTTGCTGCGCTTGCTCATACAGTTTAACCGTAAGCTGTTGTACTTCTTCTTGCAATGCATCTTTCTTTTCTCTAATCTGTTCGATATCATCAGCTTCGATTGCTTTTTTCAATTCTTCTTTTGCATCTTCTGCTTTTTGTTTTTCTTCATCTGTTACTTTGTCACCGAGATCTTTAATTGTTTTATCTGTGGTGAAAATAAGCTGATCTGCTTCATTGCGTAAATCTACTTCTTCACGGCGTTTTTTATCTGCTTCTGCATTTTCTTCCGCTTCATGGACCATTTTTTCAACTTCCTCATCCGAAAGTCCTGAAGATGATTTGATCGTAATGGATTGTTCTTTGTTTGTACCCATATCTTTCGCACTAACATTTACAATACCATTGGAGTCAATGTCAAATTTCACTTCGATTTGAGGAACGCCTCTTGGTGCTGGTGGAATATCTGTTAATTGGAAACGACCCAATGTTTTATTATCTGCCGCCATTTCACGTTCACCTTGAAGCACATGAATATCCACAGCAGTCTGGTTATCCGCAGCTGTTGAGAACACTTGGGATTCACTTGTTGGTATTGTTGTGTTACGTTCAATTAATTTTGTAGTAACAGAACCCATTGTTTCAATACCTAGGGAAAGCGGCGTAACATCCAACAGAACAACATCTTTCACGTCACCTTGGAGCACACCACCTTGGATAGCTGCGCCTAGTGCTACAACTTCATCCGGATTAACTCCTTTAGATGGATCCTTTCCGATTTCACGTTTAATTGCTTCCTGAACAGCAGGGATACGTGTTGAACCACCAACTAAAATAACTCTATTTACTTCATTTGCGCTTAAGTTAGCATCGGATAATGCTTTTCGTGCAGGGATCATTGTACGTTCTACCAAATCAGAAGTAAGTTCTTCAAACTTAGCACGCGTTAAATTCATTTCCATATGCAACGGTCCAGCTTCTCCTGCTGTAATAAATGGCAGTGATATTTGAGTTTGGGAAACACCGGATAACTCTTTCTTCGCTTTTTCAGCAGCATCTTTCAAACGCTGTGTCGCCATTTTATCTTTAGATAAGTCAATGCCATTTTCTTTTTTGAATTCTTGTACCATATAATCGATGATCAGTTCGTCAAAATCGTCACCACCCAAACGATTGTCCCCGGCTGTGGAAATAACTTCGAATGTACCGTCACCGATGTCTAGGATAGATACGTCAAATGTACCTCCACCAAGGTCATATACAAGAATGGTTTGATCTTGATCCTCTTTGTCTATACCATAGGCCAATGCTGCAGCTGTCGGCTCATTAATAATACGTTCTACTTCTAGTCCAGCAATTTTACCTGCATCTTTCGTAGCTTGACGCTCTGCATCATTGAAATAAGCTGGTACTGTAATGACAGCTTTCTCAACTGTTTCCCCGAGATATTCTTCAGCATATGATTTAATATGCTGCAGGATGATCGCAGACACCTCTTGTGGTGTATAATCTTTATCTTCAATTGTTACCTTGTAATCTGTACCCATATGACGTTTGATAGATTGAATGGTATTTGGATTTGTAATTGCTTGGCGTTTTGCTACTTCTCCGACCTGTCTCTCGCCATTTTTAAAAGCAACTACAGATGGTGTTGTTCGATTCCCTTCAGGAGTAGGGATAACGACAGATTCACCGCCCTCCATTACTGCTACAACTGAGTTTGTTGTTCCTAAATCAATTCCAATTATTTTACTCATAACTGTTTTCCTCCTTCACTGCTACATACAAATTATTTATTTACTTTTACCATTGCTGGTCTAATAACGCGATCATTCAGCATATACCCTTTTTGTAATTCTTCTACAACTGTATTTGATTCCCATTCTTCTTCCTCCACTTGCATCACTGCATGGTGCAGATTTGGGTCAAATACGTTACCTTCTGCTTCAATCTCTGTCACACCTTGAGATTTGAGTGCATCTTTAAATTGCTGATATACCATTGTGATACCTTCAATAAGGCTGGAAGTTGCATCTGTTACTTCTACTTGCAAAGCTCTTTCAAAATTGTCTATTACCGGTAGTAATTCATTTACCAGATCCTGTGATTTATACTTGCGATCCACTTCTTTTTCTTTTTGTGACCGCTTCTTGAAATTATCAAATTCCGCCTGCAATCGAAGCAATCGATCATTTAATTCATCTTTTTCTGTTTTTAATGCTTCCATTTCCTTTTGCGTAGGATCCTTCGTTGTTTCTTCCGAGGTTCCTGCTTCTGTTTCTTCTGAATCAATCACTTCTATTTGTTCAGATTCATCTTTTTGATCAACATCATCTTCTAGTGTTGTATCTTTATCATGCTCTTCCACCGTAACACCTCCAATTTAAAATAACCAAATAAGACTATACCATGAATAACATTTGAATGAAACCAGATAACCCTATTGCTCATTGTTTGAACAAGACTTTTATTATTCATTGTTTTTATACCACATGTGTAATGCGTCTGTCATCTCATTTGATAAAATATTCAGCAATGTAATTACCTTTCTATACTCCATTCTTGTTGGTCCAAGTAATGCAATGGTTCCCATTTGACCATCACCTGACTGATAGGCCGCTGTAATTAAACTGAAGTCTTTTATAGCATCTATCTTATTCTCATTTCCAATTGTCACCCTTATTCCCTCGTTTGTTCGCTTCAATAGATGTGCTATTTCATCTTCCTTTTCAATCATGGAATAGAAAGAGCGAATCTTATCTACATCATCGAATTCGGGCTGCATTAACATATTGGATTTTCCACCAATATACAGTTTAATCGGAGATTCGTTAAAGAAAGCTGCCTTTAAATAATCGTATGATTTGTCAAAGTCATCCACATACAATTTCATAAATGAGGTGAGTTCAGTATTAAACTTTTCCTGCAGACGGACAACCGGTACTCCATACAATCGCTCATTTAGGATATTGACCATTTTTTCTAGATCGAGTGGATTAATTTCAACAGGGATCGAAAACGATCGATGCTCTACATGGCCTGTATTTGTTACTAGAATAGCGACAGCCGTGTGCGATGAGAGTGTAACGATTTGCAGCTGTTTTAATTTTGCTTCATATAATTCAGGCCCCAAAATGATGGATGTATAATTCGTTAGTTCGGATAACACTTCTGCCGACATTTGAACCATTTGCTCAAATTCAAAAAAACCATCCGCAATAAAATCCTTAATAACGTTTGTATTGGTCTGATTGGAAATTGGTGCTATCAGATTATCCACATAATAACGATAACCATGCTCAGAAGGTACCCTTCCTGAAGAGGAATGTGTCTTCTCCAAGAAACCCATTTCCTCCAAGTCGGCCATTTCATTTCTTATCGTTGCAGCACTGTAAGGTATATTATCTTTTTTAGAAATGGCACGAGAGCCCACCGGAGTTGCTGACTCAATGAAATCATCAATAATTACTTGCAAAATCAATAACTGCCTTTCTGTCAACATGATAATCACCTCTGTTAGCACTCTTAATAAGCGAGTGCTAATGCTATTAATAAATTATCAAATCATTATTTCTTTGTCAATAAACATGTATTACTTATTTTAAAAAAGGATTCGCAAAAAAGAAGGGGAAACTCTTTGGCAACAAAATGCCCTCTAGGTTCCCCTTCGTCATGATTAGTCATCATCCATTTTTAATACGGCCATAAATGCCTCTTGTGGGACTTCTACAGATCCAACTATTTTCATTCGTCTTTTACCTTCTTTTTGTTTTTCCAGCAATTTACGCTTCCGTGTAACGTCGCCACCATACAACTTCGCCGTTACATCTTTTCTTAGAGCCTTAATCGTGGAACGTGCCTCAATTTTATTTCCTATAGCTGCTTGAACCGGAACCTCAAATTGCTGTCTTGGAATCAGATTCTTGAGCTTTTCAACAATTTGCTTGCCACGTTCATGTGCAAAATCCCGATGTACGATAAACGATAATGCATCGATTGTATCTCCATTCAATAAAATATCCATTTTTACAAGGTTTGAAATTCGATAACCCGTTAATTCATAATCAAATGAAGCATATCCTTTCGTATGAGACTTCAATTGATCAAAAAAATCGTAAACAATTTCGGATAATGGGATATCATAAATAATATTCACCCGAATATCGTCTAGATATTGCATATCCATGAATTGCCCTCGTTTTTTCTGTGCTATTTCCATTACGGGGCCTACATATTCATTTGGCACTGTAATTGTTGCTTTAACATAGGGCTCACTTATTTCCTGTACTTGTTGCGGATCCGGCATCAATGACGGGTTATCCACCTCTATAAACTCTTCGTCCGTTAGTTTCACTTCATAGATAACACTAGGAGCAGTAGTGATTAAATTAATATTGAATTCACGTTCAATTCGCTCCTGAATTATTTCCATGTGTAATAACCCCAAAAACCCACAACGATATCCAAATCCTAGTGCTTGTGAAGATTCCGGTTCATATTGGAGGGAAGAGTCGTTTAACTCCAATCTCTCCAGTGCCTCCCTCAAAGCATTATAATTATTTGCATCAACCGGGTATAAGCCACAGAAAACCATCGGATTTAACCTACGATAACCCGGTAAAGCTTCTTCCGCTTCTCTATTTACATGGGTAATTGTATCACCGACACGCGAATCGCCCACATCTTTTATGGATGCTGTTAAATACCCGACATCACCAACAAGTAATTCTTTCTTCTTAAGTGGCTGTGGTGAAAACACACCAACTTCGTTAACCTCAAATTCTTTCCCTGTAGCCATCATTTTAATCTTATCGCCAACTTTAACGGAACCATCCTTTATCGAAATATATGCGATAACCCCGCGATAAGAATCGTATAATGAATCAAAAATAAGTGCTTTTAAAGGATTATTTTCATTTCCACTGGGAGCAGGAACAACCTCTGTAATTCGCTCCAGTATATCTTCAATCCCAATGTTTGATTTTGCTGAAGCTAAGATGACATCATCTCCATCAATGCCGATAATATCCTCTAATTCCTTTTTAACGCGCTCCGGTTCAGCACTTGGAAGGTCAACTTTATTAATAACAGGAATTATTTCCAATTCGTTTTCAAGTGCAAGATACACATTTGCTAGGGTTTGTGCTTCGATCCCCTGTGCTGCGTCTACTACTAATATAACTCCTTCACAGGCAGCGAGACTTCTGGAGACTTCATATGTGAAATCAACATGTCCAGGTGTATCAATTAAATGGAAAATAAATTCCTCACCACTATTACTTGTATATTCCAACTGTACTGCATTTAATTTTATCGTAATTCCTCGTTCACGTTCTAAATCCATTCCATCAAGAAACTGCTCTTTCATTTCACGTTGTGTTAACGCTTTGGTATTTTCTAAGATCCGATCAGCTAATGTTGATTTGCCATGATCAATATGAGCTATAATCGAAAAGTTTCGTACGTTTCTGTTTTGTTTCACCATTAATGATTCTCACTCCTACATCCCTTTTACCACATTAGATAAAAGCGTCAATTTATCTGGCGGCAATACTAGCTTTGATTATAGCAATGCAATCACTTAGATTCAATAAAAAAACAAAAGCACGCCCTTATCAACATGCTTTGACAGAGCCTTAGCATAGTTTAAAAAAACAATTGGGAGATCTGATATAATAGTTGCACAACTACCTCGTAAAAACCTTTCACGCCTACCTCCAGAAACGAAGCTGCCTTTTGTATGAAATGGACTGGTTCCTGCCTATCCATAACATCGGTGGAGGAAGGTTCAACTGTCTCTACCTCTTCTTCCTCAATCACAACTGTTTGATCGGATTCATCGTTCACAGCAGTATTTTTATTATCCATCCCATATAGCATACCTGTTAGAAAAAACACAGCGAGTAATAAAATAACAATAAATGAGCGAGTCATAGCCCATACCTCCTATGAGTCAGTATCCACTTCTTCTGCATCCCAATAAAATTCACTAAATACATCTGCCAGTGCGTCTGCTGATCGGTTTAATTCTTCCATATTATTTTCAATTCCTCCTAACTCCAGCGTTAATGCATTTTCAGATACATCCTGATTAAATACGCCATTTGTTCCAGATCCTTCTTTCGGAAAAACTCCCCTGCTTAGACCGGGGTATTCTTCTTCCAACAAATAATGCAATTCAGTAGCGAATTCCAAATTCTTCTCATGCGCTTCATGTTCGGCACCGACAACAATCATAATTCTGGCATACGGCTCCCCGTTTATTTCCTTGGTTGTTACATCCCTAGTTACAGAATCCCGATGCAAATCAAAAATATACTGTATGTCATCATTAGAGGCAAAGGCTTCTTCAACTACATCTCGTGAGGCATCATATGATTGGCCAAAACTCATGCCCTTTTCACTAAGTACGTTCGCAATATCAGTATCATCGACAATGGTTCCAATCCCTTTAGCTTCTAAAGAATCAGCAAATCTCTCGCTTACTTTTGTTACGTTTACTTCATCGTGAAATGCCTGATCAGGATCGGTTACATCAGGTAAATGCGGTAAAAAAGACTCACGATTATGTGTGTTATAAAGATATACAACATCACTATCACCGGTGCTCGGTGTGCTTTCTTTTTCTTCCTCTTCTTTAGCGTTGTCAGTTGACCCTTCTGCTATAACAGCCTCACGATCCTTTAACACTTCTTCTAACGGCGGTGAAGACTCTACAGGGAGGTTTGTATAATCTGTCCCTTCACCTGCAATCAATATTTGACTGTCAAAAATCGAAAAGCCCGGTACTTCGTTTCCAAGTAAACTCCTTGGATCATTCGGTTTGATACTTGTAGCTATTTGAAAAAGGGTAGCGGATATATCAGGTAACGTCTCATTATTAGGGGAAACTTGATTAAACGCTCTATTTTCCATTCCCAATAAAGATAAAAATATAGACCCATCTATATCACTCGTCCACTCTGTGACCGTACTTGACGAAAATCGATAACCAGGCTGAATCGTTGTCAATATGCCAATAAATACAAACAAAATGACAATACTGACTAGATACATCGCACTTTTTTTATAAACAGTCGTGATTCGATTCCCCTTGCGATCACGATGATAATTGCTTCCTAAAGGCATGGTTCCACCCTTCCTGAAATCATGAATTATTCCCTCTCCTAAACTCTATGATATAATTTCAGGAACTAGAACCAAATATGTTTTTCTATAGAATCAATCAATAGAGAACAGCTATTATTTATCTCGTGTAGTTAGAGAAATTATCAACATCCACCTTCTCATGTAATGCTGCATTAATGCCGTTTGCAATTACATCCGCCATGTCTTTCATAAAACCATCCACCTCTTTTGGTGTGACCATTAAATTATGCCCAACAGGGGTCAATACTTCGTCTATTAACTTCCTTTTTTCTTCCTCTGATAGACCACCAACTACCCCAAGGAAGGTTTTCCGTTTTTCCGCATCTGGAAGATCTTCTTCACTGAATTCCTTATGTCCAAATGATAAACTCGCAGGAGCTAATGATTTAGAAGGTTTATCCTTTTCTTTCATTTCCCTACCAAAATGTTTTAATAAAAGATCTATCGTATCACTGGTAATCGTTACAGCATCAACAACGGTTGGGACGCCTATTGCCATAACAGGAATCCCTAATGTTTCCTTACTAAGTTCTTTTCGCTTATTTCCAACACCTGAACCAGGATGTATTCCCGAATCAGACAGTTGGATGGTTTCATTAATGCGCTCAATGGACCGCGATGCAAGTGCATCAACCGCAATAATAAAATCAGGGTTGAATTTCTCCACAATACCGACTATAATATCACTGGTCTCAAGTCCTGTAACACCCATGACACCAGGTGTTACAGCTGCTACAGAACGATATCCTTCCGAAACTGTTTCATGCTCCATTTTAAATAAGTGACTTGTTACAAGTATCTTTTCTGCAGCCATAGGCCCTAATGCATCTGGTGTTACATTCCAATTCCCAAGACCAACTATTAAACCGGTATTATCTTTTGTTATATTATTTTTTTGCATTAATTGTTCTAGCTCTTTAGCAAGGATTTTGGCTGCTGACTCCTGTCTGCTCGTATCCTGCCGTTTAACCCCATCCGCATAGATCGTACTATACGATCCGGCTTTCTTATTTATTAATGCACCACCCTCCTCGTCAATTTCAACATAAGAGATCTTTATATTATCTTCTTTCCGCTCTTTTACTGTTACGCCTTTCATTTGTTTTTCCTGTTCTTCCTTTTCATTTGTTTCTACATACATATCCCGTGCTTCTATTGCTAAGTCCGTTCTGATTTGAGGTACTTTATTCTTATTTTCCATTTTAATGAAACATCCTTTCTTCTGCACTTTAGTAATAGAATTCACATCTTAAGCAAAAACATACGAACATAAGCTACTTGAAAACATAGCCTTCCTTTGGTAAAATGACTTTTGTTCAGAAGTTATTCTTTCGTAATTGAAGATAATAAACTTATGAAAGTATTTCATTCATCTGGGAGGTGAAATCATGGCTAATATAAAATCAGCAATTAAGCGTGTGGATACAAACAATAAAAAACGTGAGAATAATCAAGCACAAAAGTCAGAAATGCGTACAAAAATCAAACGTGTAGAAAAATTAGTTGCAGCGAATGATGTAGAAAATGCTAAACTTGCCTTGCAAGAAACAACCAAACATATCGACAAGGCTATTCAAAAAGGGGTTATTCATCAAAATAATGGAGATCGCCAAAAATCCCGTATAGCCAATATGGTAAATAGTATTAGCGCATAAATAAAAACGATCCAGTTATTTGGATCGTTTTTATTTTTACGATGCTTGTACCAATTCATATAATAATAATTCAAATGCTAAACCTTTCTCCATTTCTCCTGTTTTCATTTCGGCATCCGTATTTGCCAGCCTATCCATAATATCCTGTAATCTTTTAGCAGTGAATTGTTTTTCTCTTTTTAAGGCCATTTTAACAACATAGGGATGTACGCCAAGTTGCTTTTGGATTTGGGGTTGACTATAGCCTTTTGATTTTAAGAGCTTTACACGCAGCATCATTCGAAACTGGTAAGCAAGTAAACCAATTAGTGCTATTGGTTCTTCTTTCATTTTTTCAAGATCCTTATATACAGCAATTGCCTTATGTAAATTACGTTCAATAACGGCATCCGCAAGTCTAAGTGAAGATCCATTTGTGGTATGAGAAATTAATTTCTCGGCGATACCTCTCGTTATGGTTCCATTCTCTCCGACAAAGCTAGCCATTTTTGTTAATTCATTTTCAAGTAGCTGCAGGTTAGCCGATAGCGCTGTATCAAAAATTTCATATGCATCATCTGCAATTGTTACGTGTAGCTGGCTGGCAAGATTCTTAAGCCATTTTGCTAGATCATACTCTTTTATAGGTTCACATATCGCAACCGTTGCATTTTTTTTAAGGATTTTAGTTATTTTTTTCCGTTCATCTATTTTTTCATATGGAGCAATGATGACAAGTATAGAGTAATCAACAGGAGACTCCAAGTAACGCTTTAGCCCATCCAGATCATGTTCAAAAGGAGATTTATCCGGTTTTGCTTTTAAAAAGCCAGGGTTATTCGCGATAATCAATTTTCGTTCGCCGAAAAAAGGATATGTTTCTGCATCTGCAATGACTTCCTGTATAGGAGTTTCCTCCAAATCGTAGGTGGTTAGATTATCCAGATCATCAGCTAATACTTCCTTTGTCAATTGTTTTTTTAAATTCTGTATAAAATAGGATTCAGATCCATAAAGTAAAAAAACCGGGGATATATTCTTCTTTTTTATTTGTTGCAATACTTCCAAATATGACACGTTATCCCCTCCATTTATATCTATAATTCATATTAAAACGAAAGCCTGAAGATAGCAAGGAAATTTGATGTTTAGAGGGAAATTTTGTTTCAATTTCCCTCTACAATCTATATGAACGCTTAACATATAGCCCTAGGATCTACATGTTAAACGATGTTTGTGTTATTTATAATATCCTGTCTAAGTAAAAGTATAGATGTTAAGTCTTTCTAGAATTGCCAAAAGAAAAAAGAGCATATTCAAAAAAGGGATCGCATCAGCTAAGTTATTTTAGCAGATAGTCCTCTGTGCGAGCAGTTTTAACAAATTTTTTGAACAACCTTGAAAAACAAATTTCATCCAAAAGTGGATTTTTCCTCGTATTTATTTTATACTAATGAATATATAGGGTAGGAGGGATCGATGTGAACGAATTTGAACAAAATCCACAGTCCAAAAATCATGATGTATCTGATTCCATTAAAGGCTTTGCCTTCTCATTTGTTTTCTTTATCTTGATTTTTGCTATAGGCGTTGTTGTAAGCGTCGTTACACAATAGGATATGAAATAACACAAAAATAGTTCATGAAAGAAGAGACTGGGACAAAACAAACGTGTTTAATAAAAAAGACGAACATGGTTAAACTAGCGTAGAAAATATGTGAGGTGTGCAACTTCTTGAAATCAGTTGTAACATGACGAGCACAAGGGGGGTCACCGGCCGCTCTAAGGTGCGCGTCGTATATTTTTAGAAGCGATGTATGTTCAAAATTTATTTGCCAAAAACACTTTTGTCCCGGTCTCTTTTACATGTATGATAAGATAACCTATGGTAGATACTTGAAAAATGTTCCTTCTTTATCTTTAAATCGATACTGAACAGCTCCATCTAAGTCGGTGCGTAATATGTTTAATTCTTTCCTTTTTAGTGTTTCGAGTACTTTTGATGATGGATGACCATAGGAATTATTTTCTCCTACAGAAATCAGTGCAAAATCAGCATTAATATGGTCCAAAAATGCCTCATCTGTAGATGTATCGCTTCCATGATGAGCCACCTTTAACACATCCACTGGTAAGTTCTGATACGCTCCTATGATTTCCTTCTCTTCACTTTTTCCAATGTCGCCAGTGAAAAGCCAGTATTTACCTCCTAATGCCGTATATAAAACAAGCGAATTTTCATTTGGTGAAAGCTGATCTTTAATTGGTGCAAGCACATAAAATGCTTGCCCATTTATCTCTACCATTTCATTACGTTCTACTCGTTGAATTTGAACGTCGTTATCATCAACAAGTTCAGGCGTCCCTTGACTTAACTCATAAAAATTACTAATTATGACTTTCTCAACATTCATTTCCTCTATCATAAATGGAACACTTCCAATATGATCCATATCCTCATGACTTAAAAAAATAGCATCTATTTTATTGATCCCTCTTGCATACAGATAAGGCTTAATAATTTGTTTATAAACACTGTCTGATGGTTCCATATCCTCAAATGAAAAACGAGCACCTGCATCACTAAAAATGACACCCTGCCGATATGGCAACTCAATAACAAACGCATCTCCTTGTCCCATATCAAGCATCGTAACCGTTCCCACCGGAGAAAAATATGGCCTGACAGCAACACACGTTATTAAAATCACAACCCCACACCCGTAAGTAAATGCTTGTTTTAATCTTTTATGTTGCAAATTTTTCATGAATACAAATAATAAAATGTAATATAGTACAGTAATACCAATTGGTAACTTCCCAATAACCCAAGGGAAATTCAAATGCGCATCCACTAATTCAATAAACCCAATCACCATTTTATGAATAGAAACAAACAACAAATCAAAAATCAAAGTGAAAAAAGATGGCAATGGTGCCAGTAGTAATAACATAAACATCAAAGGTATGACAAATAGGGAGAAATATGGAACAATAATCCAATTTAAAAGAACGGATAATGGTTGAAAAGTTGAAAAGTAGGCTAATAGAAGCGGTAAAATCATCATTTGTGCGATAAAACCAATTTGAAAAACCTGCATATAGCGGGTGTTTGTCTCAGAAATCCATTTTCTAGATAAAATTAATCCAAATGTAACGATAAATGATAATTGAAATCCTATATGATACACGACAAACGGATCAAATAAAACGAGTAGAAGAAAGACAATGCTTAATACATCGGTAATACTAATTTGTAACTTCGTTTTATTTAAAATAATGAAAATCAGAACCATAGTACTCGCCCGCCAGACAGAAGGCTCTCCTCCAGCAATCAAAGCGTATATCGGCAGGAAAAAAATCATAATCCACTGTGCCTTTTCCTTCGTAACGATATTTAGTTTAATCAACAGAAAATAAACGATACCAACAACCAATCCTATATGGAGACCCGAAATCGCTAATATATGAGATAAGCTCCACCTTTGGAACAATTCAACAGTATCTTCACTTATTAGGCTGTCATCCCCTAAAACCAATGCACTTAGCCAAGACGCCGTTTCTTTACTTAAATTTGCCTCAATTTGGTGCAATAATGTATCGCGGATCATGTATATACGATGAAGAAAACCCGATCCTTCACATTGTACATCATCTAATGTATGAACGATTAGCTGATAGGAAATATCATTCGTTAGTAGATAGTTACGGTAATCAAATTGTCCTGGATTCGTGCTTCCTTCAGGGATTTCCATATCCCCTTTTATCATACATGTTGCTCCATGTTTTATTGTTGGATTTTCTTCTAAGGGGGGAGGGTTATCGTTGTTATCGGGAAAGTAGACGATTAATACCTTACTTTCAGATTCGTTATCTTGAAAGAGAAAATCAATTTTCTCTGTTGTGCTATTTACCGGGCCGATTATCTTTCCTGTATGTGGCGTTGATTCTGGAGGTGGTTTTACATTCGCTTCATCAATCGCAGGAATGTACAAAATAAAAAAGAGGAAGAAGGTTAAGGAGAAGAAAATAGGTACTTTCCCTAACCGTTCATAATAGTATAAATAAAATAACCATAGGAGAAAACCAGCTATAAACCAATAATTATCAAAAACAATGGTAAGAATACCTATTGCTACTGAAATCGCAGTAAAATGCCAATATCCTTTCACTTATCTAATCACCTTTATATTATATTTTAAATAGCTCTTCTGCTTTATGCTTTAAAATAGATAATTCCTGATCACCGCTATCGGCTGTTGCGTCCACTTTGTCAAGTAGCTCTTTAACAAGTTCAGCCTTTTCCTGATAGGTTGTGTCTACTGCCAAATAATCTAATTCTACCTTTTTCATCTCCACACCTGCTTCTTGAAATAATTCAATCGCATAAGGGTGATTATTATAATCTTCGGCATAATATACGGTGTTTATCCCGCTTTGAATAAGCTGTTTACAGCATTGCAGGCAAGGAAAATGGGTTACATAGAGATCCGCATTTTCAGTTGGCACACCAAATTTTGCACATTGCAGTAAGGCGTTTGCCTCTGCATGCACGGTACGAACGCAATGACCGTCAATGACATAACAACCTTCATCCATGCAGTGAACACTTCCGGAAACACTTCCATTGTATCCTCCAGCTATAATTCGCTTTTCTCTAACAATCGTAGCACCTACCATCCGTCTTGGACATGTGCTCCGTAGTGCTAATAGATGGCTTTGAGCCATAAAATATTGATTCCAAGCAATTCTTCCCATTTAGACAATCTCCTTTACATTTTGCTTAGCATCAAGCGCCGCCGATGCTTGTCATGCGAACTCTTTCATTCTAGTTTAGATGCAGAATTATTTCTCGTCAATATACTAAGGAATTTGAATATCATTACGAAAGTTCTCAAGCGTTTTTTCTCCAATACCGGAAATTTCAAGTAAATCTTCTTCTGTTTGGAATAATCCATGCTCTTCCCTATATTGGATAATAGCTTGTGCTTTAGATGCACCGATTCCATTCAGATTTTCTATTTCCTCCTGTGTTGCATGATTCATTTTTATCTTTTCGGAATCAGAATGATCATTTCCATTACCCCCACCATCTTTTGCCTCTTCCCCCTCTTTTGGAATGATAATAATCATTTCATCTTGAACCTTTTGCGCTAGATTTACTTGCGTTTGATCTGCATCTTTCGTAAACCCCCCTGCCATTTGAATAACATCATTGACACGAGACTCACGCTCCATTTCATATACTCCTGGCTTCGTTATAGCTCCTTTTACATCAACCATCGTTATCGTTTCTTGTTCTCCGGTGTTTTCTTGTTCTTCTGCAGCATCCAACGACGATGTTACAACATCAAATTCTGTCTCGCTTTCTTCAACACTATCATCGCTGGTAAAAAAGAGAAAAATTCCGACTATACCTGCAATCGCAATAAAAAATGCCCCTTTTTTAAGTAAATCAACCAAATCATGTCACTTCCTTCAGGATAAAAAATGAGTGGGAAAATGCGGTGGATGGCGTGAACAAACGAAGAACCAATCCGATTATATACTAATTCGACAAGTTTTAATATAAATCCTTTAAAAAAGAAAAGATCGGTGATTTTGTATTATCCCGATCTTTTTTCCGCTAAAAAGAAAATTCTCTCTGCTTTTTCATCAATAACCTCATTTTTCAAGGAGAAATCAGCATATATTTTTATATTTTCAAATCCAGCATCCAATAATATTTCTTTAAAAAATAAAATAGAATATGTACGCTGATGATGAAATTCATCAAATCTTTCATATTTTTCTCCATTTAAGGCAAAAAATGTTAAATCATGGTACATCTCTCCAGGTGATTCCCCTTCTGAACAAAACCAAATATAGGACGCATCTTCGGTAACATCGGCAAATGTTTGATTGATCAAATCATGCTCTACATGGTACATGGAATGAATATCAAAAATAAACAATCCCCCATCATTCAACGCATTCGCTACCCCATTCATAACATTTCTTAATTCTTCTTCCGTCGTAATATAATTGATGACGTCACAATAGCTAATGGCCGCATCAAGACGTTTCAAACCATGCATCTGCCTTAAATCCTGACACATCCATTGGACATGCAGCCCTTCTTCACTTGCTTTATGTTCAGCATAAGCAAGCATTTCTGTCGAGTAATCTACCCCTATCATCCGATAGCCTGCTCTCGCCAGCCGAGTTGTAATTTCTCCGGTTCCACAACCCAAATCAGCTATATATTCAATATTTTTTTCGAATTGGTTGATTGCTTTCTGTGTGAAGTTGATCCATTGATCATAAGGAGCATGAGCCATAAGTTTATCATATACATAAGCCATTTGGTTATAAGCCATTCATTAATCTTCCTGTCCAATGTTTAATTCTACTCTAACGGCATCGCCCCATAGACGCTCCAAATTATAATAATTTCGCTCATCTTTATGAAAAATATGGCACACGACATCACCAATATCGACAAGTACCCACCTGCCTTGGTCCATCCCTTCCATGCGCTTAATAGAATAGTCTCTTTCTTCCATCGCCTCTTTAATCGATCTGGCAATAGCCTGTACCTGTCGTTCGGTATTACCATGACAAATCAAGAAATAATCGGTGATCAGAGAAACCTGATTCATATCTAAAGCAATGATATCCTCTGCCCTGACATCATCACAAGCTTTTGCAGCAACTTGAATAATTTCTTTATTTTCCATCTACGAATTACCTCCATCTAAACCTCTGGTTAAATCATTATATGCATGAAATGTATCTGGATAAATCGTTGCGTTTTTTTGCATTAAATAATGAATCGAATTTCGTGTCGCCATCCAACATGCACGTCTTAAGTCTTCTCTGGCCATTTCTCTTACCTCATCTAACCCAGGGAAACTTCTGCCTGGTTCAATATAATCTGCCAAATAAATGATCATTTCTATTTTACTCATATATGCTCTTCCAGTCGTATGGTAATAAATAGCATTTTGTATTCCTGAATTTTGTATTCCAAATTCCCTCTCTACAAGAATAGCCCCGACAGGCCCATGCCATAATTCGTGGTGATAATGAAGTAAATCTTTCGGCAAGCGGGTCTTTTCAATCCATCTTTTAAGTTCATCTAACGGGCGTTGTTTCGCATAATCATGGAATATGGCTGCTAGTTCTACTTCTTCCCTTGATTCATGATATAAATCCGCAAGAATGACCGCAGTCTCAGCAACACGTAGGGTATGATCAAATCGTTCCTTTGTTAAATGAGGTTTTACAAGAGTTACTGCTTCATCTATTTTCATATAACTGCTTCTCCTTAATGTAAGAATAAACGGTTTCCGGTATTAAATAACGAACTGTCTTTCCACTTTCTAATCGATTTCTTATACATGTTGAAGATAAGTCCATCAAAGGTATACCTACTTCCACAATTGGATAAGACGTCTTTAGCTCGTAGCCCGGCCTTTTTACACCAACGAATGTTACTAGGTTCATAAGTTTATCAATTCGATCCCAATGTGGAAGGAATTCAACCATATCTGCTCCGATTATAAAATAAAAATCAATCGTCGGATACGCTTGACGTAATGCCTTCATGGTATCAAACGTATAGGATTTGCCCAAACGTTCCACTTCAATCGTATTCAATCTAAAAGAGGAATTTCCCTTCATTGCTTTTTTCACCATATTTATTCGATCTTCTACACTCGACTTTGCTGATGTTTTATGCGGAGGTGTATAGGATGGAATAAACCATATCTCTTCTAAATCAAGGGCGATCCGTGTTTCTTCCGCTATTATCAAATGCCCCAAGTGTGGCGGATCGAATGTTCCTCCTAATATGCCGACACGTTTCATCTTAGGTCTCCTTACTTGAACCATTTTACGGGAGCTTTATTTGCTTGTTCTCTTCTGATTCCTTATATAGTACAATATTATTACCAATAATTTGCACGATTTCTGCTCCAGTTCCTTCAGCCAGTTGCTCTGCTACGGTATCTTTATCCTCTAGACTATTTTGCAGAACACTCACCTTCATTAATTCCCTTTTTTCCAAGGCATCGTTGATTGTTTCAACCATATTATCATTAACACCCGATTTGCCAACTTGAAAAATCGGCTTTAATTGATTCGCTTCTGCTTGTA